>NZ_JBEYWC010000004.1:0-279948 GCF_040704505.1 Streptomyces sp. NPDC047002 | reverse complement strand
GTAAGGCTCCCAGTAGACGACTGGGTTGATAGGCCGGAGATGGAAGCCAGGTGACTGGTGGAGTTGACCGGTACTAATAGGCCGAGGGCTTGTCCATAGAGACTCGCGTCCACTGTGTGGTTCCCGGATTGCGAACAGTCGCTGCCGGTGACTATGTGCGTCATGCATTACTCAACTGAAGAGAGTGCTTGTTCGCCGATCCATTAGGGTGTCGGTGGTTATAGCGTAGGGGAAACGCCCGGTTACATTCCGAACCCGGAAGCTAAGCCTTATTGCGCCGATGGTACTGCAAGGGGGACCTTGTGGGAGAGTAGGTCGCCGCCGAACAATCATTGAATAAAGAGGGAGGGCCCGCGCCGGGTGGTGCGGGCCCTTTCTGCGTTCACGGTACGGTGGCCCTGCGGATGGTTCGAGCAGGCCCCCTGATCGGGTATGCTTTTCTTGTCGCTGCGCCCCAATAGCTCAGTCGGCAGAGCGTCTCCATGGTAAGGAGAAGGTCTACGGTTCGATTCCGTATTGGGGCTCTGATATGAGGAAGGCCCCCGCCAGTCGGCGGGGGCCTTCCTCATATGCGAGGGCGGTCAGCCGAGTTCCGCGAGCGCCGTGCGGACGGAGTCCGCGAGCGGGGTCGTGGGGCGGCCCAGGAGGCGCGCCAGATCGCCGGGCGTCGCCGCGAGCAGACCGCGGCTGATGGCCGCGTCCACGTCCACCAGAATGTCGGCGAAGGTCTCGGGGAGGCCGGCGGCGACGTAGGCGGCCTTCTGCTCCTCGGGGGTCACCCGCCGGTGAACGACCGTACGGCCGGACTGGCGTGACACCTCGTCGGCGATCTCGTCCATGGTCCACGCGGTGTCGCCGCTCAGCTCGTACGCCGTGCCGAGGTGGCCGTCCTCGCGCAGCACGCGGGCTGCGGCCTCGGCGAAGTCGGCGCGCGGCGCAGCCGCGATCCGCGCACCGGGGGCGGTGCTGCTGGTGATCTCGCCGCGCTCCAGGACGCCGCCCAGGTCGCCGACGATCGTCGGGGCCTCCGTGTACCAGCCGTTGCGCAGGAAGGTGTACGGCAGCCCCGACTCCAGGATCAGGCGCTCCGTCTCCCGGTGGTCGGCGGCGAGCAGGAAGTCCGCCTTCGGGCCGCCGAGTATGCCCGTGTAGGCGAGCTGGGCCACCCCCGCGGCCTTTGCCGCGTCGATCACGACGGCGTGCTGGGCCGCGCGCCTGCCGATGTCCGTACCGGAGATCAGCAGGACCCGGTCGCCGGGGTGGAACGCGCCCTCGAACAACGCCGGGTCGTCGTAGTCGGCGATGTGCACCCGCACGCCGTCCGCCGCCAGGCCCTCGGCCTTCTCCTTCGTGCGGGCCACCGCCGTGATGCCGTCCGCCGGGACACCGGCAGCCAGCAGATCGGCCACCACACGTCGGCCCAGGTGCCCTGTCGCCCCGGTGATCACGATGCTCATCGCGTCCATCTCTCCGTTCCTCGCGCTTGCGCACGCTGTACGTTCGCCGGGCCGTGCCGCGGCACGGTCCCTGAGCACCCACCGTAGGTTGGGTACAGGAAGTTTTGTAAGTACCCACTTTGAAGTAAGGTACTGGTGTGAACGTGAGTGGGACATCCGAGGTGAACCGCTTCATCACCGGCCATACGCCGGCACCCGGGACGCGGCCGAACGTCAACCTGTCCGACTGCCCGTCGCGGCTCGTTCTCGAGCATGTGACGAGCCGGTGGGGCGTACTGGTGCTCGCCGCGCTGCTCGACCGGTCGTACCGGTTCAGCGAGCTGCGGCGTGAGGTCAGAGGGGTGAGCGAGAAGATGCTCGCGCAGACCCTCCAGACCCTGGAGCGCGACGGCTTCGTGCACCGGGACGCCAAGCCTGTCATCCCGCCGCGCGTCGACTACTCGCTGACGGGGCTCGGCCGCCAGGCGGCCGAGCAGGTGTGGGCGCTTGCGCGCTGGGCCGAGGGCAGCCTGCCCGAGGTCTTCGCGGCGCGCGCCGCGTACGACGGCGCCCGCACCTGAGGGCCTGCGCCCTGGGCCCGGGTCGGCCCGGGGCCCGGACAGGGCACGGACCGGTCAGTTCTGCGGCTCGGGGACGCGCAGCGCCAGGATCGCCATGTCGTCGGAGGCAGGCGCCGCGGCGAACCGTTCCACTGCGCGCAGGATCCGCGCGGCGACCGCACCGGCCGTCAGGCCCGTACATGTGGCGAGGACCTCGGCGAGGCCGTCGTCGCCCAGCATGCGGGAGCCCTCGCGGCGCTCCGTGACGCCGTCCGTGACGCAGAGCAGCACGTCGCCGGGGTCGAGCGTCACGGTCTGCTCGTACAGCCCCAGGTCGTCCATGACGCCCAGCAGCGTCTGCGGCTCGGCCGCGGGCTCCACCGAGCCGTCCTGGCGCAGGCGCAGCGGGAGGGGGTGGCCCGCGCAGACCATCGTGAGCTTGGCGCTGCCGTCGTCCTGCGGGCGCAGCTCGCCGTACAGCAGGGTGAGGAAGCGGCTGCGGGGGCCCTCGTCGAGGATGGCGGCGTTGAGCCGCTCCAGGACGGCGGGGCCGCCGAGGCCCTCCCTGGCCAGGAGGCGCAGGGCGTGCCGGGCGAGGCCTGTGACGGCCGCGGCCTCGGGGCCCGTCCCGCAGACGTCGCCGATGGCGAAGCCGTACGTGCCGTCCGTGATGGGGAACAGGTCGTAGAAGTCGCCGCCGACCTCGTTGCCCTCGCCCGCCGCGCGGTAGATGACCTCGACCTCGACGCCCGGGATCACCGGCAGCTCGGGCGGCAGCAGGCTGCGCTGGAGCGACTGGCTGATCGCGGTGCGCTCCGAGTAGAGGCGGGCGTTGTCGAGGGCGAGCGCGGCCCTGCGGGACAGGTCCTCCGCGAGCTCCAGGATCTCCTGGCGGAAGTGGTCGTCGGAGGGCTTGCCGAGGGTGAGCAGGCCGATGACGCGGTTGCGGGCGACCAGCGGCAGGACGACCGTCTCGCCGCCGACCGCGGCGGCCGTCGCGAGGGAGGGGCCGACGCCGGCGCCCGCGGTCGCGGAGCCGCTGGCCAGCTCCCGCATGGAGGAGCGCAGCGCCGACTGGTGGGCGGCGTCGGCGGGCGCGGTCCAGATGCGGGCGCCCGGCGTGGGCACGGGCTCCGGCGGGTTGATCTTGGTGAGCAGCGACTTGAGGCCGTCGATGCGGTCCTCGTCCTCGTGGAGCACGAAGGAGAGCTCGGGCTCCGAGGCCTGGTCGGCGATGGTGTAGACGGCGCACCAGGTGGCGAGCGTGGGGACGGTCATCTGCGCCATCAGCGCGAGGGTCTGGTCGCGGTCGAGCGTCCCGGCCAGCAGGTCGGACGCCTCGACGAGGAAGGAGAGCGAGCCGCGGCGCAGCCGCTCCAGCTCGCCGAGGCGCGCGGACTCGACGGCGAGCGCGATGCGGTCGGCCGCGAACTGGAGCCTCAGGGCCTGCTCGTTGGAGTAGCGGCCCGGTGCCTCGGACGCGACGCCGAGGGAGCCGGTGAGGCGGCCCTCGACCTTGAGGGGCACGGTGACGACGGAGCGCATGCCGGTGCCGGCGAGCAGCGGCACGGCGCCGGGCACGGCGCCGAGGTCGTCGTGGACGGCGGGCAGCCGTGCGGAGCCGTAGCGGCCGGTGCCCGCCTCGACGGGGACGCGGGCGAAGCGCTGGCGTGCGGAGGGCAGGCCGGTGGTGGCCCGCACTTCGAGCTCGGTCTCGTCGTCGGTGGCGAGGAGGAGGAAGGCGGCGTCGGCGTCGAGCATGTCGCGGGAGCGCTCAACGGTCCGCTGGAGGAGGCCGTCGAGGTCGTCGGGGGCGGGGGAGCCGATGAAGACCTCGAAGGGGTCCGCGCTGCGGTTCTCGCCGCCGTTGTCGTTGGCGCTCTGCCGCGGGGGCGTCTGGATGACGGCGCGCTCGCTGTCCCGCACCAGCAGGCAGACGGTGGACGGCTCGCCGTGGGTGTCGCGTACTCGCAGGTGGGAGGCGTAGACGGGGATCACGCGGCCGTCGGAGCGGCGGATGCCGTAGCTGCCTTCCCAGCGGGAGAGCTGGAGGGCCTCCACGATGCCCATGCTGATGCCGGGGGTGTGCGGCCAGGCGGCGAACTCGGTGAGCGGCTTGCCGAGGGTCTGCTCCGGGGCGTAGCCGAACAGGGCCTCCGCGTCCTCGTTCCACCCGGCGACGGTCGCGGCCTGGTCGACCTGGAGGACCGCGACACGCACCCGGTCCTCCTCGGCGACGGGCAGCAGCGCCGTGGGCAGGGCGGGCCCGGCGGAGCGGGTGCCGACGGGCCGCTCCGGCATGTCGAGCTGGAACCAGACCTGCTTGTACGAGGGGGTGTACTCGACGCCCCAGCGGGAGGCGAGCGCGGCGCACAGCAGCAGTCCTCTGCCGTGCTCGCTGTCGAGGTTGCCGAAGGAGGGGCCCGTGGCCTGCACGGGGACCTCGCGCTCGGGGTAGCGGTCCGCGACCTCGATCCGTACGCCGTCGTCGGTGCGCAGGCAGCGCACATCGGCCGCGGTGCCCGCGTGGACCACGGCATTGGTGACGAGTTCGCTGGTCAGCACGACGGCGTCGTCCACGACGTCGGAGCAGCCCCAGCCCTGGAGGGTGTCGCGGACGAAGGCCCGGGCCGCCGCGACGGACCGCCCCTCGGGGTCGAAGGTGGCAGCCGCCCGCGCCGTGATCACAGAACTCCTCGTAAGCGTTTCCACGCCCGGCTCCGCCATGAAACGGCCCCGCCCCTCCCGGCGCCCGGTGTAGTACGTCAGTCACACCGCCCCTTGCCGGGCGACCGGGACGGGTGGACAGCCGCATGCCAGGTTACTTACCTTCGCTGTCCCGGTGGATGCCGGTCGGCTCTGATTCCGTCCTTCGAGGATGCGACGCTGGAGGAAGCTGCCGAACTGTTATCGCCTGGTTCGAGCATGGTGAAACACTGGGCAGGCTTCCGGTGAGAGACCGGAGCGGTACGGTCGACCCCTGTGGGAGGGACGCGGTGGAGTCTGGCGTGGCAGCGCGCGGCGAGCGGTCGCACGCGAAAGGCGGACGGTCCCGGAGCGGCGGGACGACCGAGGTGGACTCGGCGGCCCTGAACAGACTGCTGA
Organism: Streptomyces sp. NPDC047002; assembly: GCF_040704505.1. Lineage (NCBI taxonomy): Bacteria > Bacillati > Actinomycetota > Actinomycetes > Kitasatosporales > Streptomycetaceae > Streptomyces > Streptomyces sp. NPDC047002. The sequence continues at coordinate 274,847 of NZ_JBEYWC010000004.1, read as the reverse complement.
CGGCCCTGGTCGCGATGCGGGACGGGAACTTCCGCAAGCGCCTGACGGTGACGGGTGACGACACGATGGCGCAGATCGCCGCCGTGTTCAACGAGGTCGGCGACCGCAATCTGCACCTCACGGGCGAGATCGCGCGGGTGCGCAGGATGGTGGGCCGTGAGGGAAAGCTCACGGAGCGCCTGGAGACGGGCACCTGCGAGGGATCCTGGGCCACCGCGATCGACGCGGCGAACGCGCTGGTGGACGATCTGGCGCGGCCGGTGTCCGAGGTGGGCAGGGTGCTCTCCGCGGTCGCCGAGGGCGACCTGTCGCAGCGGATGGAGCTGCGCTCGCCGGGCGAGGGGGCGCAGGGCTCCGTCGCGGAGCGGCCGCTGCGCGGCGAGTTCCTGAAGGTGGCCCGTACGGTCAACAACCTCGTCGACCAGCTGTCCGCGTTCACCGACGAGGTGACGCGGGTCGCCCTTGAGGTCGGCACGGAGGGCAAGCTCGGCGGCCAGGCGAAGGTACGGGGCATGTCGGGGTCCTGGAAGGACCTGACGGACTCCGTCAACACCATGGCGTACCGGCTGACGGCGCAGGTGCGGGACATCGCGCTGGTGACGACGGCCGTCGCCAAGGGCGACCTGTCGCGCAAGGTCACGGTGCACGTGGCGGGCGAGATGCTCCAGCTGAAGAACACCGTGAACACGATGGTCGACCAGCTGTCGTCGTTCTCCTCCGAGGTGACGCGGGTCGCGCGGGAGGTCGGCACGGAGGGCGAGCTGGGCGGCCAGGCGGAGGTGGCCGGGGTCGCGGGCGTCTGGAAGGACCTGACGGACTCCGTCAACACGATGGCGACCAACCTGACCAGCCAGGTCCGCGGGATCGCGTCGGTGACGACGGCCGTCGCCAACGGCGACCTGTCGCGGAAGGTGACGGTCACGGCGCGCGGCGAGGTCGCGCAGCTCGCCGACACGATCAACCAGATGACCGAGACGCTGCGGACGTTCGCCGACGAGGTCACCCGGGTGGCGAGCGAGGTCGGCGCCGAGGGGCTGCTCGGCGGGCAGGCGCAGGTGCCGGGGGCCGCGGGGACCTGGAAGGACCTCACCGACTCGGTGAACACGGTCTTCCGGAACCTGACCACCCAGGTCCGCGACATCGCGCAGGTCACGACCGCGGTGGCCAACGGCGACCTGTCCAAGAAGGTGGAGGTCGAGGTCGCCGGCGAGATGCTGGCGCTCAAGAACACCGTCAACACGATGGTCGACCAGCTCCAGTCGTTCGGCTCCGAGGTGACCAGGGTCGCGCGGGAGGTCGGCGTGGAGGGCCGCCTCGGCGGCCAGGCCAGGGTGCCGGGCGCGGCCGGCACGTGGAAGGACCTCACCGACTCGGTGAACAACGCGTTCCGCAACCTGACGGGCCAGGTGCGCGACATCGCGCAGGTGACCACGGCGGTGGCCAACGGCGATCTGTCGCAGAAGGTCAAGGTCGAGGTCGCGGGCGAGATGCTGGAGCTGAAGAACACCGTCAACACGATGGTGGCGCAGCTCTCCAGCTTCGCCGACCAGGTGACGCGGATGTCCAAGGACGTGGGCTCCGAGGGCCGTCTCGGCGGCCAGGCGCGCGTCCCCGGGGTCTCCGGCACGTGGAAGGAGCTGACGGACTCCGTCAACGGGATGGCGGGCAACCTGACCGGCCAGGTCCGCAGCATCGCGCAGGTGACGACGGCCGTGGCACGCGGCGACCTGTCCAAGAAGGTCGACGTCGACGCCAAGGGCGAGATCCTCGAACTGAAGAACACGATCAACACGATGGTCGACCAGCTCTCCGCCTTCGCCGACCAGGTCACGCGGGTGGCGCGCGAGGTGGGCACCGAGGGCAGGCTGGGCGGCCAGGCGCAGGTGCCGGGCGTGGCCGGTGTGTGGCGCGACCTCACGGACTCCGTGAACGGCATGGCGGGCAATCTGACGGACCAGGTCCGCAGCATCGCCCAGGTCGCGACGGCGGTCGCGCGCGGCGACCTGTCGCAGAAGATCGACGTCGACGCGAAGGGCGAGATCCTCGAGCTGAAGTCGACGCTGAACACCATGGTCGACCAGCTGTCCAGCTTCGCCGACGAGGTGACGCGGGTGGCGCGCGAGGTGGGCACCGAGGGCATCCTCGGCGGCCAGGCCGAGGTCAAGGGCGTCGCCGGTACGTGGAAGGACCTCACGCAGTCCGTCAATTTCATGGCGAACAACCTGACGTCGCAGGTCCGCAACATCGCCGAGGTCACCACGGCGGTCGCCATGGGCGACCTGTCGAAGAAGATCACGGTGGACGCGCGGGGCGAGATCCTCGACCTGGTCACCACGGTCAACACGATGGTCGACCAGCTGTCGAACTTCGCGGACGAGGTGACCCGGGTGGCCCGCGAGGTCGGCACGGAGGGCATCCTCGGCGGCCAGGCGCGGGTGCGCGGCGTGGTCGGCATCTGGAAGGACCTCAGCGACAACGTCAACACGATGGCGAACAACCTGACCAGCCAGGTGCGGAACATCTCGCGGGTGTCGTCCGCCGTCGCCCACGGCGATCTGACGAAGAAGGTCACGGTCGAGGCGCGCGGCGAGGTCGCGGAGCTCGCGGACACGGTCAACACGATGGTGACGACGCTCTCGTCGTTCGCCGACGAGGTGACCAGGGTCGCCCGCCAGGTGGGCACGGAGGGCGAGCTGGGCGGCCAGGCGCGCGTCCCGGGCGTCTCCGGCACCTGGAAGGACCTCACCGACTCGGTGAACCTGATGGCGTCGAACCTGACCGGGCAGGTGCGGCAGATCGCGACGGTCACCACCGCCATCGCCAAGGGCGACCTGACGCGGAAGATCGACATCGACGCGCGCGGTGAGATCCAGGAGCTCAAGAACACCGTCAACACGATGGTCGACCAGCTGTCGAACTTCGCCGACGAGGTCACGCGGGTGGCGCGCGAGGTCGGCACCGAGGGCATCCTGGGCGGCCAGGCGCGGGTCCGCGACGTGGACGGCACCTGGCGCGACCTGACCGAGTCCGTGAACGAGATGGCAGGCAACCTCACCGGCCAGGTGCGCGCGATCTCCAACGTCGCCACCGCGGTGACCCGCGGCGACCTCGGCGTGAAGATCGACGTGGACGCGGCGGGCGAGATCAAGGACCTGCAGGACTACATCAACACGATGATCGCGAACCTGCGGGACACCACGATCGCCAACGAGGAGCAGGACTGGCTCAAGGGCAACCTCGCCCGCATCTCCGGCCTGATGCAGGGCCGCCGCGACCTGGACGACGTGGCCTCGCTGATCATGAGCGAGCTGACGCCCGTCGTGTCGGCTCAGCACGGCGCGTTCTTCCTCGCGATGCAGACGGGCGCGGGCGCCGACATCGGCGCCGACCCGGACGACGGCAACTTCGAGCTGTGCCTGCGCGGCAGCTACGGCTACTCGGCGGGCTCGATGCCCACGTCGTTCCGGCCGGGACAGGGGCTCATCGGCACGGCGGCGCAGGAGCGGCGCACCATCCAGATGAACGTCCCGCCGGGCTACCTGAAGATCTCGTCGGGGCTCGGCGAGGCGGCGCCCGCGCATGTGATCGTGCTGCCCGTGCTGTTCGACGGGAAGGTGCTCGGCGTGATCGAGCTGGCGTCGTTCCAGCCGTTCACACAGATCCAGCGCGACTTCCTGAAGCAGATCGCGGAGATGATCGCGACCAGCGTCAACACCATCAGCGTCAACTCCAAGACGGAGGTGCTGCTGAAGCAGTCGCAGGAGCTGACGGAGCAGCTCAGGGAGCGCTCCGAGGAGCTGGAGAACCGGCAGAAGGCGCTTCAGGCGTCCAACGCGGAGCTGGAGGAGAAGGCCGAGCTGCTGGCCCGGCAGAACCGCGACATCGAGTTCAAGAACACCGAGATCGAGGACGCGCGGCAGGTGCTGGAGGAGCGCGCCGAGCAGCTCGCCGTCTCGATGCGCTACAAGTCGGAGTTCCTCGCGAACATGTCGCACGAGCTGCGCACCCCGCTCAACTCGCTGCTGATCCTCGCGAAGCTCCTCGCCGACAACGCGGAGGCGAACCTCTCGCCGAAGCAGGTCGAGTTCGCCGAGACCATCCACGGCGCGGGCTCCGACCTGCTCCAGCTGATCAACGACATCCTGGACCTGTCGAAGGTCGAGGCGGGCAAGATGGACGTCAGCCCGACGCGGATCGCGCTGGTGCAGCTCGTGGACTACGTGGAGGCGACGTTCCGGCCGCTGACGGCGGAGAAGGGCCTCGACTTCTCCGTACGGGTGTCGCCCGAGCTGCCGGCGACGCTGCACACGGACGAGCAGCGGCTCCTCCAGGTGCTGCGCAACCTCCTGTCGAACGCGGTGAAGTTCACCGACACCGGCGCCGTGGAGCTGGTGATCAGGCCGGCCGGTGCCGACGTGCCGCTGGCGATCAGGGAGCAGCTGCTCGAAGCAGGCTCCCTGCGGGAGGCGGACGGCGACCTGATCGCGTTCTCCGTCACGGACACCGGCATCGGTATCGCGGCGAGCAAGATGCGGGTGATCTTCGAGGCGTTCAAGCAGGCGGACGGCACCACGAGCCGCAAGTACGGCGGTACGGGTCTCGGCCTGTCGATCAGCCGGGAGATCGCGCGCCTGCTGGGCGGCGAGATCCACGCGGCGAGCGAGCCGGGCCGCGGTTCGACGTTCACCCTCTACCTGCCGCTGCACCCGAGCGAGCTGCCGCCGCAGGGCTACGCGCAGATGGCACGCCCCGACCAGGGCGCGGCCCTCTCGGGCCCCGGGCGCGCCGCGGAGGCGCCGGCGGGCGTGGAGGCGGCCGAGCGGCTGCCCGAGCTGCCCGAGGGCGCTTCCACGGCGCAGCCGCAGGAGCCGGCGGCCGGGGCGCGGGCCGAGCGCGCGCCCGCGCGGCCCGGCCATGTCCCCGCCGTGGTACCGCAGGACGAGCAGGCCGACGGTGAGGCGGGCGAGAGCCCGCAGGCCCCGCGCGTGCCGGTCTCCTTCCACGCGGAGAAGGTGCTGATCGTCGACGACGACGTGCGGAACGTCTTCGCCCTCACCAGCGTCCTGGAGGCGCACGGGCTGAACGTGCTCTACGCGGAGAACGGCCGCGAGGGCATCGAGGTGCTCGAGCAGCACGACGACGTCACGGTGGTCCTGATGGACATCATGATGCCGGAGATGGACGGCTACGAGACGACGTCCGCGATCCGCAGGATGCCGCAGTTCGCAGGGCTGCCGATCATCGCCCTGACCGCGAAGGCGATGAAGGGCGACAAAGAGAAGGCCATCGAGTCGGGCGCCTCCGACTATGTGACCAAGCCCGTCGACTCCGACCGGCTGCTGGCCATGATGGGGGAGTACATGCGGCAGGAGTGAGGCCCCTGCCCGGCGGGGGCGCCCTCGTGGGGGGTACCCCCGCCGTGGTAGAGGGGATGTGGCACGGTGGGGTGACACAGGTGCCGGGAACGTTCGGCCTCCGTGCCGCGTTACCCCGTTCGTACGCCGTGACATCGCGGTGACAGGGTGTGGCGACGGGCGGGGTGCGGCTACCATGACCGGCACAAGGACGGACGGCGCGCGGATCACGTCGCCCGGCGGGCAGTTCGGTCTCGGACCGGGCCCCAGAGCCGGGGGACAGCCGCTGCCGGGGCGAGGAGGGCGGGCGGCCATGGTGCAGAAGGCCAAGATCCTCCTGGTCGATGACCGGCCGGAGAATCTGCTCGCGCTGGAGGCGATCCTCTCCGCGCTCGATCAGACGCTGGTGCGGGCATCGTCAGGGGAGGAAGCACTCAAAGCGCTTCTGACGGACGACTTCGCGGTCATCCTGCTGGATGTCCAGATGCCCGGGATGGACGGGTTCGAGACGGCGGCGCACATCAAGCGCCGCGAGCGGACGCGGGACATCCCGATCATCTTCCTCACCGCGATCAACCACGGCCCGCACCACACCTTCAGGGGCTATGCGGCGGGCGCGGTCGACTACATCTCCAAGCCGTTCGACCCCTGGGTGCTGCGCGCGAAGGTGTCCGTCTTCGTCGAGCTGTACATGAAGAACTGCCAGCTCAAGGAGCAGGCGGAGCTGCTGAGGCTGCAGCTCGCCGGCGCGGACGAGGCCAAGGAGCAGGAGCCCGCGGGGCTCCTCGCCGAGCTGTCCGCGCGGCTCGCCGCCGTCGAGGAGCAGGCCGAGGCGCTGTCCAAGCAGCTCGACGACGACGCGGCTGACGCGTCCGCCGTCGCCACCGCCGCGCACCTGGAGCGCAAACTCACCGCGCTGCGCCGGGCCCTCGACGCCCTCGGCCCCGGCACGGCAGGCGCGAGCCCCGCGGTACCGCCGCAGCTCTGACGCCTCCGCGCGCCCTGACGCCCCGCCACCGGCCGTGCCCCGCGCGGCCCGCCGTCCCGGCGCAGGCCGTACGGGCGGGGCGTGCCGAGCCGCTGACGGGCGCTCAGCCCGAACGGTGCGCCGCCTCGACACGAACGGGTGAAGCGGCGGTCGCGCGTGTCCCCGGCGCCCCGCCCCGGTAACCTCACCACCATGGCCTCACGTACGTCCGGCAAGGGTTCTCAGCCAGCGGCGGGCACCGCGAAGCCGCGGCCCGGCCGTACGACCGGCGCGGCGAAGAAGGCAGCGGCACCGCCCGCGAGGAAGGCAGCGCAGAAGTCGGCTGCGGGCCGCAAGCCGCCCGCCAAGAAGGCACCGGTGAAGAAGGCGCCGGCACGGAAGGGCGTGAAGGCGGCGCCCAGGCCCGCGCCCTCGCCGACCGGCGGCGTCTACCGGCTGGTGCGCGCGATGTGGCTCGGCACCGCGCACGGCGTCGGCGGCGCGATGCGCGGCATAGGGCGTGGCGCCAAGGGCCTCGACCCCGCGCACCGCAAGGACGGCCTCGGCCTGCTGCTGCTCGCGCTCGCGCTGATCATCGCCGCGGGCACCTGGTCCAGTCTCAAGGGCCCGGTGGGCGACCTCGTCACCATGCTCATCACCGGCGCCTTCGGCCGCCTCGACCTGCTGGTGCCGATACTGCTCGGCGCGATCGCCGTGCGGCTGATCCTCTATCCGCAGAAACCCGAGGCCAACGGGCGCATCGTCATCGGCCTGTCCGCGCTGGTGCTCGGCGTGCTCGGGCTCGTCCACATCGCCTGCGGGGCGCCGGGGCGCGACGCGGGCACCCAGGCCCTGCGGGACGCGGGCGGCCTGATCGGCTGGGCGGTCTCCGAGCCGCTGATCTTCTCGATGGGCGCAGCGCTCGCCGTGCCCGTCCTGCTGCTGCTGACGGTCTTCGGGCTGCTCGTCGTCACGGCGACCCCCGTCAACGCGATCCCGCAGCGGCTGCGGCTCCTCGGGGTCAGGCTGCGCATCGTCACGCCCACCGAGGAGGAGGCCGCAGCGCTCGCCGCGGAGGCCGAGGACGACGACGCCGACCTCTACGACACGGACGACGCGTGGCGCGACGCCCGCCCCGCGCCCCGCCGCTCGGGCGCGGCACGGCGCGGCCAGGAGGCCGTCTTCGACCACGACCAGGCGGAGGCCGAGGCGCTCGCCCGGCGCGGCAGGAGGTCCCGCAGGCCCGCCCAGGACCCGCTCGCCGGGCGGGAGATGGACCCGGTCGACGTGGCGGCCGCGGCCGCCGCCGCGCTCGACGGCGCCGTGCTCAACGGCATCTCGCCCTCGCCGGTGGTCGCCGACCTCACCCAGGGCGTGAGCGGCTCCGTGCGGCGCCCCGAGGCGGGCGAGGACGCCGGAGCCGAGCCCGCAGAGCCCGACGCCTCCGCCGACGCCGCCTCCGTGCCCACCGCCCGCGGCGCCGCGGGCCGCAGGACCGACGCGAAGCCCGCGGGCGAGAGGGCGGGCGGCGTCGCCGACCTGACCAAGCCCGCGCCCGAGCCGGCCGAGGGGCTGCCGCCCCGGGCCGAGCAGCTCCAGCTGTCCGGCGACATCACCTACTCGCTGCCGTCGATAGACCTGCTGGAGCGCGGCGGCCCCGGCAAGACACGCACCGCCGCCAACGACGCCGTCGCCAGGTCGCTCACCACCGTCTTCACCGAGTTCAAGGTCGACGCCGCCGTCACCGGCTTCACCCGCGGCCCGACGGTCACCCGCTACGAGGTCGAGCTCGGCACCGCCGTCAAGGTCGAGCGCATCACCGCGCTCGCCAAGAACATCGCCTACGCGGTCGCCAGCCCCGACGTGCGGATCATCTCGCCGATCCCCGGCAAGTCGGCGGTCGGCATCGAGATCCCCAACACCGACCGCGAGATGGTCAACCTCGGCGACGTCCTGCGGCTCGCGGGCGACGACGACACCGACCCGATGCTGGTGGCCTTCGGTAAGGACGTCGAGGGCGGCTATGTCATGCACAGCCTCGCGAAGATGCCGCACATGCTCGTCGCGGGCGCCACCGGCTCCGGCAAGTCGTCCTGCATCAACTGCCTGATCACCTCCATCATGATGCGGGCCACCCCGGAGGACGTACGGCTCGTGCTCGTCGACCCCAAGCGCGTCGAGCTCACCGCGTACGAGGGCATCCCGCACCTGATCACGCCGATCATCACCAACCCGAAGCGGGCCGCCGAGGCCCTGCAGTGGGTGGTGCGCGAGATGGACCTGCGCTACGACGACCTCGCCGCCTTCGGCTTCCGGCACATCGACGACTTCAACCAGGCCGTGCGCGAGGGCAGGGTGAAGCAGCCCGAGGGCAGCGAGCGCGAGCTCCAGCCCTACCCGTACCTGCTGGTGATCGTGGACGAGCTCGCCGACCTGATGATGGTCGCGCCGCGCGACGTGGAGGACGCCATCGTCCGCATCACGCAGCTCGCCCGCGCCGCCGGCATCCACCTGGTGCTGGCCACGCAGCGGCCGTCCGTGGACGTCGTCACCGGCCTCATCAAGGCGAACGTGCCCTCGCGGCTCGCGTTCGCGACCTCCTCGCTCGCCGACAGCCGCGTCATCCTCGACCAGCCGGGCGCGGAGAAGCTGATCGGCAAGGGCGACGGCCTCTTCCTGCCGATGGGCGCCAACAAGCCGACCCGGCTCCAGGGCGCCTTCGTCACGGAGGAGGAGATCGCCGCAGTCGTCCAGCACTGCAAGGACCAGATGGCGCCGGTCTTCCGGGACGACGTGGTCGTCGGCACGCAGAAGAAGAAGGAGATCGACGAGGACATCGGCGACGACCTCGACCTGCTGTGCCAGGCCGCCGAGCTGGTCGTCTCCACGCAGTTCGGCTCGACGTCCATGCTCCAGCGCAAGCTGCGCGTCGGCTTCGCCAAGGCAGGCCGGCTGATGGACCTGATGGAGTCGCGCAACATCGTCGGGCCGAGCGAGGGCTCCAAGGCCCGCGACGTCCTCGTGAAGGCCGACGAACTCGACGGTGTGCTGTCGGTCATCCGGGGGGAGTCTTCGTAGAGACAAGTGGCGGGGCAACCCTTTTCGACACCCGTACGTCAAGGTGGACAGGGAGGGACAGCACGGCCCTCCCTGCCCGCGCCGCAGGCCCGCACCCGCGGCGCACGAAGCTGAGTCCTCCCGCCTGCCCCACCCTTTCGTACCACCCCTAGACTGAGCGTCCAGCAGGTGGCTACACGCTCGAAAGGCCCACCCGTGTCCATCGGCAACTCATCTGACGGCACCTCACCACAGGAAGAACCCCGCCCCGCGGAGTCCGCCCCCGAGGACCGCGTCCCGCTCGGGCAGACCCTGCGGCAGGCGCGGCTCGCCGCCGGCCTGACCATCGACGAGGTCAGCGCCGCCACCCGGGTCCGCGCGCCCATCGTCCGCGCCATCGAGAACGACGACTTCTCCCGGTCGGGCGGCGACGTGTACGCCCGCGGCCACCTGCGCATGATCGCGCGCGAGGTCGGCCTCGACCCCGAGCCGCTCGTCGAGCGGTTCGACGCGGAGCACGGCGGGCGGCCCGCGCCCACCCCGACCCCGGCGGCCCCGCTGTTCGAGGCCGAGCGGATCAGGCCGGAGCGCCGCCGCCCCAACTGGACGGCCGCCATGGTCGCCGCGATCGTCGCCGTGGCCGGTTTCGCCGGCTTCACCGCCCTGCACAGCGGCAGCTCCTCCGACACCGTCGCGGGCAGCGGCGGGGGATCGGAGGCGGGCGGCCCCACCCCGGGCAGCTCCGCGGGCACGCCGTCGCACCCGGCGGCCCCCGAGAAGCCGGCCGCGCCCAAGCCGGGAGCCTCGGACAGCGCCATCGCCGCCGCGCCCCGCGACAAGGTGACGGTGAAGCTCTCGGCCGTCGACGACAAGAGCTGGATCTCGGCCAAGGCGCACAACGGAAAACTGCTGTTCGACGGCATCCTCGCCAAGGGCGAGTCCAAGACGTTCCAGGACGACAAGCAGGTCGACCTCATCCTCGGCAACGCCGGGGCCATAGAGCTCTACGTCAACGGCAAGAAGGTCGACGACGAGTTCCAGCCAGGCCAGGTCGAGCGTCTCTCCTACACGCAGGGCGACCCGACGGCCGGCTGACGGGCCGCTCTGTGCGGGGTCCTGGCGCCGCCGGGACCCTGCGCGAGCTGCGCGGCGCCGGGACAACGTAGTCTTGAGCGCATGCCCGAACGCCGTACCGTCGCTCTCGTCACGCTTGGCTGCGCCCGTAACGAGGTGGACTCGGAGGAGCTCGCAGGCCGCCTGGCGGCGGACGGCTGGGAGCTCGTCCAGGAAGCCTCCGACGCGGATGTCGCCGTCGTGAACACCTGCGGCTTCGTCGAAGCCGCGAAGAAGGACTCCGTCGACGCGCTCCTCGAAGCGAACGACCTCAAGGACCACGGGAGAACCCAGGCCGTGGTCGCCGTCGGCTGCATGGCGGAGCGGTACGGCAAGGAGCTCGCCGACGCCCTGCCCGAGGCGGACGGCGTGCTCGGCTTCGACGACTACGCCGACATCTCCGACCGGCTCCAGACCATCCTGTCCGGCGGCGTCCACGCCCCCCACACGCCGCGCGACCGCCGCAAGCTGCTGCCGCTGAGCCCCGTGGAGCGCCAGGAGGCCGCAGGGGTCGCGCTGCCGGGCCACGGCGACATCGCGCCCGGCCCCGCCGACCTGCCCGCCGGGGTCGCCCCCGCGTCCGGGCCCCGCGCGCCGCTGCGCCGACGGCTCGACACCAGCCCCGTCGCGTCCGTGAAGCTCGCCTCCGGCTGCGACAGGCGCTGCTCCTTCTGCGCCATCCCGTCCTTTCGCGGCTCCTTCATCTCCCGCCGCCCGAGCGACGTGCTCGGCGAGACGCGCTGGCTGGCCGAGCAGGGCGTCAAGGAGGTCATGCTCGTCTCGGAGAACAACACCTCCTACGGCAAGGACCTCGGCGACATCAGGCTCCTGGAGACGCTGCTGCCGGAACTGGCCGCGGTCGACGGCATCGAGCGCATCCGCGTCAGCTACCTCCAGCCCGCCGAGATGCGCCCGGGACTCGTCGACGTGCTCACCTCGACGCCGAAGGTGGCCCCGTACTTCGACCTGTCGTTCCAGCACTCCGCCCCCGGCGTGCTGCGCGCCATGCGCCGCTTCGGCGACACCGAGCGCTTCCTCGGCCTGCTGGAGACCATCCGCGCCAAGGCGCCGCAGGCGGGCGTCAGGTCCAACTTCATCGTCGGCTTCCCCGGCGAGAGCGAGGCGGACTTCGCCGAGCTTGAGCGGTTCCTCACCGAGGCACGGCTCGACGCCGTCGGCGTCTTCGGCTATTCCGACGAGGAGGGCACCGAGGCCGCCGGGTACGACACCAAGCTGGACGAGGACGTGGTCGCCGAGCGGCTCGCCCATCTCTCCAGGCTCGGCGAGGAACTGACGTCCCAGCGCGCCCAGGACCGGCTCGGCGAGACCGTCGAGGTGCTGGTCGAGTCGGCGGACGCCGCGGACACCGGCGTCGAGGGCGCCGTCGCGGTGGGCCGCGCCGCGCACCAGGCGCCGGAGACGGACGGCCAGGTGGTCCTCACCTCGGGCGCGGAGCTGCGTCCCGGTCGTATGGTCGAGGCGAAGGTGACCGGCAGCGAGGGCGTGGACCTGGTCGCCGAGCACCTGACCGTCCGTCCGGGGGATCAGCCCAGGACCGCCGTCGAGGAGGCCGCCAGATGACGGGAGTCCCCGCGTCCGCGACGGGCGGTGCCGGCTCGAAGCAGGCGCCCGCCGGGAAGCTGGGGGCCGCCGTCGACCAGGCGAGCCTGTGGAACGTGGCGAACCTGCTGACCATGGTGCGCCTGCTGCTCGTCCCCGCCTTCGTCGTGCTGATGCTGCAGAACGGCGGCTACGACCCGGTGTGGCGGGCCTGGGCGTGGGCCGCCTTCGCCGTCGCGATGATCACGGACGTGTTCGACGGGCACCTCGCCCGCACCTACAACCTCGTCACGGACTTCGGGAAGATCGCCGACCCGATCGCCGACAAGGCGATCATGGGGGTGGCGCTGGTCTGCCTGTCCGCGCTCGGGGACCTGCCGTGGTGGGTGACGGCGGTGATCCTCGTCCGGGAGCTGGGGATCACCCTGATGCGGTTCTGGGTGATCCGTCACGGGGTGATCGCGGCGAGCCGCGGCGGCAAGCTGAAGACGCTCGCCCAGGGCATCGCCGTGGGCATGTACGTCCTCGCGCTGGTCGACTGGTGGGCCACGTTCCGCTTCTGGGTGATGGCGGTCGCCGTCGTCCTCACGGTCCTCACCGGGCTCGACTACGTACGGCAGGCCGTGGTGCTGCGGCGCAAGGGCCTGGCGGCGGAGCGCGCCGCCGCGGCCGAGGCGTCCGCGCGGCGCCCGCAGCGGCAGGAGGGGGAGCGGTGAGCACCTCCCCGAAAGCCGCAGCAGCCCCATCAGCCCCAGCAGCCACGGAAGCCACAGAGGCCGCGGACGCCCCCACGGCCGCAGAGGACGCCGTGCGGCTCCTCGCGGAGCTGGGGACGACCCTGGCGGTCGCCGAGTCCCTCACGGGCGGCCTGGTGGCCGCAGCGGTGACGGGCGTGCCGGGCGCCTCGCGGGTCTTCCGTGGCTCCGTCACGGCGTACGCGACGGAGCTCAAGCGCGACGTCCTCGGCGTCGACGGGGGACTGCTCGCGGCCCGCGGCGCGGTCGACCCGGACGTGGCCAGGGCCATGGCCGCAGGCGTACGGCGGGCGCTGGGCGCCGAGTGGGGCGTCGCGACCACCGGCGTCGCGGGGCCCGAGCCGCAGGACGGACAGCCGGTGGGCACCGTCTATGTGGCGGTGTCGGGACCGACAGGACAGGACAAAGTGCGCGCACTGCGATTGAACGGCGACCGCGCGGACATCCGTAGAGAGAGTGTCCGGTCCGTCCTCGCCCTGCTGCTCGGCGAACTGCCCCGGAACGGGCGGGCACAGGATACGGAACAGAACGGGGGGACTTGATGTTTGCAGCCCTGAGTGAACACGACATCGCTCCCCGCACGGCCGCGTCGCGAGGCGGTACGGTGGGGCGTGAAGGATGCGGCTACGCGGTCCGAGGAGGGAGCCACCGATGATCCTGCTCCGTCGCCTGCTGGGTGACGTGCTGCGTCGGCAGCGCCAACGCCAGGGCCGTACTCTGCGCGAAGTCTCCTCGTCCGCCCGAGTCTCACTCGGCTATCTCTCCGAGGTGGAGCGGGGGCAGAAGGAGGCGTCCTCCGAACTGCTCTCCGCCATCTGCGACGCGCTTGACGTACGGATGTCCGAGCTCATGAGGGAAGTGAGCGACGAGCTGTCGTTGGCGGAGCTGGCGGCGTCGGCTGCGGCCGACGAGCCTGTGCCCGCACCAGTACGTCCGATGCTGGGCTCCGTGCCCGTGACATCGGTGCCGAAGGTGCCGACGGAACGTGTGACGATCAAGGCGCCGACCGAAGCGGTCGACGTGGTCGCCGCCTAGCGGCACCCCAGGTCAGAAGCGAGCCCCCGGCAGGTACCCCGCGGTACCTGCCGGGGGCTTCGCCGTGCCGGGACCCGCGCCCGCGGCCCAGGAGGGCCGCTCAGGGCGCCGGGGGCGGCTGGCAGCGCGGGCACCAGTACGTGGGCCGGTCCAGCTGCGGGTCCCTGCGGATCAGGGTGCGGCAGCGCGGGCAGGGCAGGTTCCTGCGGCCGAAGACATGCAGGCGGCGGCTGCCGCTCGACACCCGCTTGTTGAGTTCCAGGAGGCGCCTTGCGGCCTCCACCAGACGCTCGGGGCCGCGCACCTCGCCCACGGGGCTCCACGGGTGGGCGCGGGCCACGAAGCACGCCTCCGACTTGAAGATGTTGCCGATCCCGGCCAGATTGCGCTGGTCGAGCAGGGCCTCGCCGACGGGCCGCGCCGGCTGTGCCAGCAGGTTGGCCAGGGCCAGGTCCGCGTCCCAGTCGGGGCCGAGGAGGTCGGGGCCCAGATGGCCGACGACGGCCGCCTCCCGCTCCGTGCGGACCAGCTCAAGGACCTTCAGTCGGTACGCGACGGCCGTCGCCGACGCAACGCCGAGGATCGCCCGGATCTCGTGCGCCGGGCCCCCGCCCCAGCGCCGCTGCGGCGCGTACACCTTCCACGCGCCCTCCATGCCGAGGTGGGAGTGGAGCGTGAGACCGCCCTCGACGCGGGTCATCAGGTGCTTGCCGCGCGGCGTCACATCGAGGACGGCCCGCCCCGTCAGGTCCGACGTCGCGAACCTCGGCACCCGCAGATCGCTGCGGACCAGCTCATGGCCCGCGAGCGCGGCGTGCAGCGCCCTGGCGGCCCGCCACACCGTGTCTCCCTCCGGCACCCCTCCTCACGCCCTCAGGCGCAGGCCGCGCGGCGTCGCGTGGAAGCCCGCGGCCTCCAGCGCCCGGCCGAACGGCGAGGTGAGCGCCGCGGCGCCGTTCACCCGCTCCACGGTGACCGTGCCGATCGCGCCCGCCGCTGCCGCCGAGGCCAGCGCCCCGGCCGCGGCGCGCAGCGCGGGGGAGTCCGGATCGGGCGCCCACGACAGCAGCGTCCTGCCGCCGCGCTCCATGTACAGCGTCAGCTCGCCGTCGACCAGCACGACGAGCGAGCCCGCCTTGCGGCCCGGCTTGTGGCTCGCACCCTCCGGCGGCTCGGGCCACGGCAGGGCGGCGCCGTACGCGCTCGCCGGGTCGGCCGCCGCGAGCACCGCCGCCTGCGGCTCAGGCGACTCGGCGGCGCGCTCCCGCGCGGTGGCCGCCGCCCGCAGCCGGTCCACGGCGCCGTCCATCGCGAACTGCGCCGCGCCGAGGCCCTCCACCACATAGCCGCGGCGCGCCTGCCCGCTGTCCTCGAACGCGGACAGCACGCGGTACACCGCGGAGAAGCCGCCCTCGACGCCCTCCGCTGCGACCGCGCCGCGCGTCACCACGCCGTGCCGGTCCAGCAGGGCGTGCGCGAGCGCGTGCGCCCGGTGCGTGGGGTCCTGCTCCCTGCCGGGCAGCAGCGACCAGCGCCCGCTGACCGTGGGCGGGCCCGCGCGCGACGCGGTGCGCGCGGCGGCCGTCAGCGACCCGTACCGGCCGCGGGGGACGGGTCTGCGGGCGCGGTGCGCCGTCGAGCCCGCCGTACGGCCCGAGCCGAGGAAGGACCGCAGCGGCGCGAGCGTGTCGTTGGTGAGCCGGCCCGACCAGGCCAGGTCCCAGACGGCGTCCGCGAGCTGCGGGTCCGTGGCGTCCGGATGGGTGGTGGCGCGCACCTGCTCGGCGATCTGCCGGAAGAACAGGCCGTAGCCCCCGCTCAGCGCCGTCAGGACGGACTCGTGCAGCGCGGTGGTCTCCAGCGGGTGCGCGGGCGGCAGCAGCAGCGGCGCGGAGTCCGCCGGATACAGCGCCACCCAGCCGTCCTTGCCCGGCAGGGCGCCCGCGCCCGCCCAGAGCACCTCGCCTGTGGTCGTCAGCTCGTCCAGCAGGGCGGGCGTGTAGCCGGCGACCCGGGACGGGAGGACGAGCCGCTCCAGCGCGGACGCGGGGACCGCGGCGCCCTGGAGCTGCTCGACGGCGCGCGCCAGACCGTCGACGCCGCGCAGCCGGTGCGCGCCCAGGTGCTGCCACTGCGGCAGGAACGACGCGAGCGCCGCCGGCGCGACCGGTTCGAGCTCCTCCCGCAGCGCCGCGAGCGACCTGCGCCTGAGCCGGCGCAGCACCGTCGCGTCGCACCACTCCTGGCCGATGCCCTCAGGATGGAACTCGCCCTGCACGACCCGGCCGGTGGCCGCGAGCCGGTGCAGGGCGCCGTCGGTGACGGCCGTGCCGAGGCCGAAGCGCGCCGCTGCCGAGGCCGAGGTGAACGGCCCGTGCGTGCGGGCGTGCCGGGCGAGCAGGTCGCCCAGCGGGTCCTTGACGGGCTCGGTGAACGCCTCGGGCACCCCGACGGGCAGTGCCGTGCCCAGCGCGTCCCGCAGCCTGCCCGCGTCCTCGACCGCGGCCCAGTGCCAGGACCCGGCGATCCGCACCCGGATCGCGCGCCGCGCCGCTTCGAGCTCCTCGGCCCAGCCTGGCTCGGCGCCCCGCCCGGCGAGCTCGGCCCCGGTCAGCGGGCCGAGCACCCGCAGCAGGTCGGCCACGCCCTCGGCGTCCTTGATCCGCCGGTCGTCCGTCAGCCACTGGAGCTCGCGCTCCAGCTCCGCGAGCACCTCGGGGTCGAGCAGCTCCCGCAGCTCGGCCTGGCCGAGCAGCTCGGCGAGCAGCCGGGAGTCGAGCGAGAGCGCGGCGGCCCTGCGCTCCGCGAGCGGAGAGTCGCCCTCGTACAGGAACTGCGCGACATAGCCGAACAGGAGCGAGCGGGCGAACGGCGAGGGCTCCGTCGTCGTGACCTCCACGAGCCGGACCCGGCGCGCCTCGATGTCGCCCATCAGCTCCGTGAGGCCCGGCACGTCGAACACGTCCTGGAGGCACTCGCGCACCGCTTCGAGGACGATCGGGAACGAGCCGAACTCGCTCGCCACCTGGAGCAGCTGCGCGGCCCGCTGCCGCTGCTGCCACAGCGGGGTGCGCCTGCCGGGGTTGCGGCGCGGCAGCAGCAGCGCGCGGGCCGCGCACTCCCGGAACCTGGCCGCGAACAGCGCGGAGCCGCCGACCTGGTCCGTGACGACGCCGCGCACGTCCCCCGCGTCGAACGCCACGTCGCCCGCCCCGATCGGGGCCTGCTCGCCGTCGTACGTCGCCTCCGCGGCCGCGGGGTCCGCGTCCAGCAGGTCGAAGCCCATCAGGTCGGCGTCGGGCAGGCGCAGCACGATGCCGTCGTCCGCGTGCATCACCTGCGCGTCCATCCCGTACCGCTCGGCGAGGCGGGCGCCGAGCGCCAGCGCCCACGGGGCGTGGACCTGCGCGCCGAACGGCGAGTGGACCACCACGCGCCAGTCGCCCAGCTCGTCGCGGAAGCGCTCCACCACGATCGTCCGGTCGTCGGGCACATGCCCGCACGCCCTGCGCTGCTCCTCCAGATACGACAGGACGTTGCCCGCCGCCCAGGCGTCGAGGCCCGCCGTCATCAGCCGCAGCCTGGCGTCCTCGTCGCCGAGCGCGCCGATCTCGCGCAGGAAGGCACCGACCGCGCGGCCCAGCTCCAGCGGGCGGCCCAGCTGGTCGCCCTTCCAGAACGGCAGTCGGCCCGGCGTGCCGGGCGCGGGCGTCACCAGGACCCGGTCGCGGGTGATGTCCTCGATCCGCCACGAGGTCGTGCCGAGCGTGAAGACGTCGCCCACCCGGGACTCGTAGACCATCTCCTCGTCGAGCTCGCCGACCCGGCCGCCGCCCTTCTTCGGGTCGGCGCCCGCGAGGAAGACGCCGAACAGGCCGCGGTCCGGGATCGTGCCGCCCGAGGTGACGGCGAGGCGCTGCGCGCCCGGCCGCCCCGTGACCGTGCCGGCGACGCGGTCCCACACCACGCGCGGGCGCAGCTCGGCGAACGCGTCCGAGGGATAGCGGCCCGCCAGCATGTCGAGCACCCCGGTGAACGCCGACTCCGGCAGCGAGGCGAACGGCGCGGCCCGCCGCACCGTCGCCAGCAGGTCATCCGCCTGCCGGGCGTCGAGCGCGACCATCGCGACGAGCTGCTGCGCCAGCACGTCCAGCGGGTTGGCGGGCACCCGCAGCGCCTCGATCGCCCCCTCCCGCATGCGCTCTGTGACCACCGCCGCCTGCACCAGGTCGCCGCGGTACTTGGGGAAGACCACGCCGGTGGAGACCGCGCCCACCTGGTGCCCCGCGCGCCCCACCCGCTGGAGCCCGGAGGCGACGGAGGGCGGCGACTCGACCTGCACGACCAGGTCGACCGCCCCCATGTCGATGCCCAGCTCAAGGCTGGACGTCGCCACCACCGCGGGCAGGCGGCCCGCCTTCAGGTCCTCCTCGACCTGGGACCGCTGCTCCTTCGACACCGAGCCGTGGTGGGCGCGGGCCAGCAGCGGCGGCGCGCCCTGCGCCGCGCCCGCCTGCGCCATCACCTCGGCGGGCGCGTGGTCGGCGGGCATGGCCTCGCCCGTGGCGCGCTCGTACGCGATCTCGTTGAGCCGGTTGCACAGCCGCTCGGCGAGGCGCCGCGAGTTGGCGAAGACGATGGTCGAGCGATGGGCCTGGACGAGGTCGGCGATGCGCTCCTCGACATGCGGCCAGATCGACGGCTTCTCGCCGCCCGCGGGCCCTTCGCCGCCGCTGCCGGCGGCGGGCGGGCCGCCGAGCTCGCCGAGGTCCTCCACCGGCACGACCACCGACAGGTCGAACTCCTTGCCCGAGGGCGGCTGCACGATCTCCACCCGGCGCTGCGGGGAGAGGAAGCGCGCCACCTCCTCCACGGGGCGCACGGTCGCGGAGAGACCGATCCTGCGGGCCGGGCGGGGCAGCAGCTCGTCGAGGCGCTCCAGGGACAGGGCGAGGTGGGCGCCGCGCTTGGTGCCCGCCACGGCGTGCACCTCGTCGAGGATCACCGTCTCCACCCCCGCGAGCGCGTCCCGCGCCGACGAGGTCAGCATGAGGAACAGCGACTCGGGCGTCGTGATCAGGATGTCCGGCGGCCGGGTCGCGAAGGACCGCCGGTCGGCCGCGGGCGTGTCGCCCGACCGGATGCCGACGCGGATGTCGGGCTCGGGCAGCCCGCGCCGCACCGACTCCTGCCTGATGCCCGTGAGCGGGCTGCGCAGATTGCGCTCGACGTCCACCGCGAGGGCCTTCAGCGGCGACACGTACAGCACGCGGCAGCGCTTCTTCGCCTCGGCGGGCTGCGGCACCGACGCCAGCCGGTCCAGCGCCGCGAGGAACGCGGCGAGCGTCTTGCCCGAGCCCGTCGGCGCCACCACCAGCACGTCCGAGCCCTCGCCGATCGCGCGCCACGCACCCTCCTGCGCCGCGGTGGGCGCGGAGAAGGCGCCCGAGAACCAGCCGCGGGTCGCGGGGGAGAACGAGTCGAGCGCGCTGCCTGCCATGCCCCCATCGTGCACCCCGCCACCGACAACACCGCAGAATGGAGCGATGGGAACGGGTACGGGCCGCCCGGCACACGGGCCGGGGGACGGCGCAGCGGCCGACGCGCAGGCGGCGGGCGGGCCGGCGCCCGCGCGGGGCCCCGGCGCGGCCGGGCGCGAGCAGGCACGGCACTGGCTCTACCCCGATCTGCCCGGCGTCGACCTGCTGCGGGCCCGCTACGTCCGCAAGACGTTCCTGCGCCACAC
Organism: Streptomyces sp. NPDC047002; assembly: GCF_040704505.1. Lineage (NCBI taxonomy): Bacteria > Bacillati > Actinomycetota > Actinomycetes > Kitasatosporales > Streptomycetaceae > Streptomyces > Streptomyces sp. NPDC047002. Next base: position 255,260 of record NZ_JBEYWC010000004.1, on the reverse strand, counting down.
CCACGAGACCTACGTCATCGCCGCCATCTCGCACGGCGTCGAGGGTTTCCACCACGGCGGCGCCGACCGCTACGCGGGCCCCGGCGGCCTCGCCCTGATCAACCCGGACACGCCGCACACCGGCTTCGCCAAGGAGCCGGAGGGCTGGCGGTACGGGGCGCTCTACCCGTCGGCCGACGTGGTCGCCGCGATCGCGGCGGAGACGACGGGCCTGCGCGGCGCCCCCGGCTTCGTCTCGCCGGTGCTCGACGACGCGCACACCGCGCGTCTGGTGCACGGGGTGCTGCGCGCAGCCGACGAGGGCAACGCGCTCGCAGCCGACACCCTGCTGCGGACCGTCGTGACGCGGCTGATCCGCAGCAACGGCGGCAGGCTGCCCGCGCGCACCGTGCGCGGGGCCGGCGCCAGGGCGGCCGCGCGCGCCAGGGCCGTACTGCTGGAGCGGCTCGCGGACCCGCCGTCGCTCGCCGAGCTCGCCGACGCCGTGGGCACAGGACCCTTCCCGCTGCTGCGCGCCTTCAAGGAGGCGTACGGGATGCCGCCGCACGCCTGGCTCACCGACGCCAGGGTACGGGCGGCGCGGCGGCTGCTCGACGCGGGGCACGCGCCCGCGCACACCGCGGCCGAGGTCGGCTTCAGCGACCAGCCGCACCTCAACCGGCACTTCAGCCGCATCGTGGGCGTGCCGCCGGGCGCCTACAGGCGCGAGCGGATCGCGGCCGCAAGAACGTACAAGACCGCGCGGCACCCCCGCCCGTAGCGTGCGGGCGTGGAACGAGCACAGGAAACCGCCCCGCCCCGCCCGCCGGGGTCCCAGAGCCCGCAGGACGCCGAGGCCCGCGGGGACGCGGCCGTCGTACGGGACGCGCTCGGCGTCGGCGTGGCCGTCGGCCTGTCCGGCTTCGCGTTCGGTGTGACCGCGGCGGGCGCCGGGCTCTCCGTGTGGCAGGCGTGCGCGCTGAGCCTGCTGGTGTTCACGGGCGCCTCGCAGTTCGCGCTGGTCGGCGCGCTCGCCGGCGGCGCGGGGCCGTTCGCCGCCGCGGCCGGCGCCCTCTTCCTCGGCGTGCGCAACACCTTCTACGGCCTGCGGCTCTCGCAGCTGCTGCGGCTGCCGCGCGCGGTGCGGCCGCTCGCCGCGCACTGGGTCATCGACGAGACGACCGCGGTCTCCCTCACCCGGAAGGACCGGCGGGGCGCCAGGATCGGCTTCACCGTCACGGGCGCCACCCTGTACGCGCTGTGGAACCTCACCACCTGGGCGGGCGCGCTCGGCGCCAGGGCGCTCGGCGAAACCTCGGCCTGGGGTCTCGACGCGGCGGGCCCCGCCGTCTTCCTCGCGCTCCTCGCCCCGATGCTGCGCACCGGGACCGAGCGTGCGGTCGCCGGGCTCGCCGTCGCGCTGGGGCTCGGGCTGCTGCCCGTCCTGCCCGCGGGCGTCCCGGTACTCGCTGCGGCGCTCGCCGCACCGGCGGTGCTCGGGTTCCGCGCGGTGCGCGGGCACGGGCCGGAAGCGGTGCGCGGGCGCGGCCCGGAAGAGGGAGGGGGCGCATGACCGGCTGGATCGCGATCTTGGTCACCGCTGCGGGCTGCTACCTCGTGAAACTGCTGGGGCTCCTGGTGCCCGCGGGAGCTTTGGAGCGCCCGCTCGTGCGGCGGCTCGCCGCCCTGCTGCCGGTGGCGCTGCTCGCGGCGCTCACCGCGCAGCAGGCGTTCAGCACGGGCAGCCACCTCGTGCTGGACGCCCGCGCGGCGGGGCTCGGCGCGGCGGTGTTCGCGCTGGTGCTCAGGGCGCCGTTCCTCGTGGTGGTCGGGGCCGCCGTCGCGGTCACCGCCGGCGTCCGGGCCCTCGGCGGCTGACCGAAGCGCCGGCGGGATACTGGGGCGCATGCGGTTGACGATTTTCTGGGAGCGGATGGCCGAGCACTTCGGCCCCGCCTACGCCGACTCCTTCGCGCGCGACCATGTGATGTCAGAACTCGGCGGCCGCACGGTGCACGAGGCCCTGGCCGCGGGCTGGGACGCGAAGGACGTGTGGCGTGCCGTCTGCGAGGCGATGGCGGTCCCCGAGGAGAAGCGCTAGGCACGGCGACGGCGGTCCCGGAGGCGAAGCGCCGGGCGGCCCGGCGGGCCGCGCGCGGCCCGCGGCGGAATCTGCGTCCGGTTCGTGATCAGCGCGTGCCGGGTTCGCCCCGCCGGTGGGCGAGACTTGCACCGTGGCACCCACAGACGAGAGCGCGGCCGGCGCCGCCGCGCCCCTGACCTCCTCCCAGACCGCACCACCGCCCTCGGACGGCCGTGCCCGGATGCCGCGCTGGCTGCCCCGCGCCGCCGTGCTCGTGCTGGGGCTCTACGCCTGCTTCCAGCTCGGCAGCTGGGCATTCCACCAGCTGGTCGGTCTGCTGGTCAACGTGCTGATCGCCTTCTTCCTCGGCCTCGCGGTCGAGCCCGCCGTCAGCAGGATGGCCGCGCGCGGCATCCGCAGGGGGCTCGCGACGTTCCTGGTCTTCCTCGGCGTCGTGGCGTTCAGCGCCGGCTTCGTCGTGATGCTCGGCTCGATGCTCGCAGGACAGATCACGCAGATGATCGACGACTTCCCGCAGTACCTGGACTCGGTGATCAGCTGGACCAACGGCCACTTCCACACCAGCCTCTCCCGCCTCCAGATCCAGGACAGCCTGCTTCACTCGGACTGGCTCCAGCGGTACGTGCAGAACAGCGCGAGCGGCGTGCTCGACGTCTCCACAACGGTGCTCGGCGGACTGTTCCGGCTGCTGACGGTCCTGCTGTTCTCCTTCTACTTCGCCGCCGACGGCCCCAGGCTGCGCCGCGCCCTGTGCTCCGTGCTGCCGCCGGCCCGGCAGGCCGAGGTGCGCCGCGCCTGGGAGATCGCGGTCGACAAGACCGGCGGCTACCTCTACTCGCGCGGTCTGATGGCCCTGGTCTCCGGCGTCGCGCACTACGTGCTGCTCCAGATCCTCGGCATCCCGTACGCGCCGGTGCTCGGCGTGTGGGTGGGGCTCATCTCGCAGTTCGTGCCGACCATCGGCACCTATCTCGCGGGCGCCCTGCCGATGCTGGTCGCGTTCACCGTCAACCCCTGGTACGCGCTGTGGGTCCTCGGCTTCGTCGTGGTCTACCAGCAGTTCGAGAACTACCTGCTCCAGCCGAAGCTCACCGCCAAGAGCGTGGACATCCACCCCGCGGTCGCCTTCGGCTCGGTGATCGCGGGGACCGCGCTGCTCGGCGCCGTGGGCGCGATCATCGCCATCCCCGCGGTCGCCACGCTCCAGGCGTTCCTCGGGGCGTACGTGCGGCGCTACGACGTGCTCGACGAGCCGTCCGTCCCCGGCAGCAGAGGCCCCCGCACGGGCGGGGAGCCCGGGCGCGGCGGCGGCGCGCGGCCCGACGGCCCGCTGCCCCGGGGCCTGCGCGCGCTGCGCGGGAGGCTGCTGGACCGGCGGCGCCCGGGGAGCGGCCCCGGCGACCGGTCCGGAATGTGAGCCACCTCGCCGCCCGGGACGGATGAGGTCCGTCCTGTGATGCGTTGTGCAAACGGTCAGAAACGCACAAGACCATAAGAAAGCGACATCTTCGAAGGAGCGCACGACCCGTGTCCGATCCCGTAACCGACACCACCGCCAGGCTGCGCGCCACGTTCCGCACCGGCCGCACCAAGGGGAACGACTGGCGGACGCGGCAGCTCACCGCGCTGCGCGCGCTGCTCACCGAGCACCAGGGCGACTTCGTGGCCGCGCTCCACGCCGACCTCGGCAAGGGCGAGGAGGAGGCGGTCAGGACCGAGGTCGCCTTCACCGTTCGGGAGATCGACCACGCGCTCGCCCACCTCGACGCGTGGACCCGGCCCACGCCTGCGCCGGTCCCCGAGCGCCTCGCGGGCTCCACGGCCTGGAGCGTGCTCGAACCGCTCGGCGTGGCCCTCGTGATCGGCCCGTGGAACTACCCCGCGCAGCTCGTCCTCGCTCCGCTGGCCGGCGCCCTCGCCGCGGGCAACTGCGTGCTCGTCAAGCCGAGCGAGCTGGCCCCCGCCACCTCGGCCCTGCTGGCCCGGCTCGTGCCCCGCTTCCTCGACCCGGAGGCGGTCGCGGTCGTGGAGGGCGGCATCCCGGAGACCACGGCCCTGCTCGCACAGCGCTTCGACCACATCTTCTACACCGGCAACGGCACCGTGGGCCGCATCGTGATGCGGGCGGCGGCCGAGCACCTCACTCCGGTCACGCTCGAACTGGGCGGCAAGTCGCCGGTGTTCGTCGACCGGGACGCCGACGTCGCCGAGGCGGCCACCCGCCTCGTCGCCACCAAGTTCATGAACGCGGGCCAGACCTGCGTCGCGCCCGACTACGTCCTCACGGATCCCGGCACCGCGCCCCGCCTGGTGGCGGCGCTCGCCGCGGAGATCCGCGCCGTCCACGGTGAGGACGCCGCGACGTCGCCCGGCTACGGGCGGATCGTCAACGAGCGCCACTTCGACCGGCTGAGCGGCCTGCTCGACTCCGGCACCGCGGCGGTCGGCGGCGGCCGGGACCGCGCCACGCGCTACCTCGCCCCGACCGTGCTGACCGGCGTCTCGCCCGACGCGCCGGTGATGCGCGAGGAGATCTTCGGCCCCATCCTGCCGGTCGTGGAGGTCCAGGGCCTCGACGAGGCCATCGCGTTCATCGTCGCCCGCGACAAGCCGCTCGCCCTGTACGCCTTCACGGGCTCCGCCACCACCCGCGAGCGGCTGCTCACCGAGACCTCGTCGGGCGCCGTCACCTTCGGCGCCCCTGTCGCCCACCTCGGCGTGCCCGACCTGCCGTTCGGCGGTGTCGGCGAGAGCGGCATGGGCCGCTACCACGGCCCCTACTCGATGGAGACCTTCAGCCACCGCAAGGCGGTCCTCGCGGCCCCCGGCGCCGTCTGACCCGGCCGGCCGGCCGCCGCTCAGCGCGCGCCCGGCGGGCGGTACGCGCCGCCGCTGCCGTCGTCCCCGTTGCCGGTGCCGCCGGGGCCCTCGTACGGCCCGTACGGGTACGGCCCGCCGGCACAGGGCGGCTCCCCGGGCCCGGGCCCGGGCCCGGGCCCGTACGGCGGCTCCCCCGGCGCCCCGGCCTCGGGCCCGTACCCGTACCCGTATGGGTCCGCGCCGTACGGGTACGGGTAGCCGGGCCCGCAGCCACCGTCCTCGGGGCCGTACCCGGAGTCCCCGTAGCCCCCGTAGTCCGCCGGGCCGTATCCGTACCCGTACCCGCCCTCGTACGGCGTGTACGGCATCGCGAAGCCCGGCTCGCGCGGCCCGCGCGCCCTGTCCCGTCTGCGGCGGTCGCGGGCCGCGCGCTCGGCGGCCAGGGCGGACCTGGACGCCACGTGCACCGGGAGCAGGCTCAGCCCCCAGCCACCCGCCACGACGACCCGCTCGACGGCCCCGGTGCGCTCGGGGGCCAGGGCCAGCCGCACCACCGCCCACCACCAGGCACCGCCCAGCGCGAGCGCCGGTATGAGGGCCGGTGTGCGGGGTACCGCTGGCCTCGCCACGACTGCCTCCTCGGGCCGGGACGCGCCGGCGTCGGCCTTTACGTCCTGGCAGTGTGCCCCGGGCGACCGCACGCCGCATCCACACGGAGGCGGGCCGCGGCCGCCGGCGCGGCGGAGGCCCGCCACCCTCCCCGCACGGCCGGGGCGTGGAGCGAGCGGCGCCGTTAGGCTGATCGCATGGGATCTGTGGGCGGGCTCACGGGTGAGCCCGTACGGAGCGTCCGCGCCGGCCGTGCCAGTACGGACGCGCAGCTCGACGCGTTGAGCGGCGCCGTGGAGGACCTCGCGGGGCAGTTCGCGCTCCAGCCCCTGCTGCACCGGATCCTGCGCAGGGCCGTCGCGCTGCTCGGGGCCGGCGCAGGATCCATCAGCACCGTCGACGAGCGGGCCGGCACCTACCGCAAGGAGGCCGACCTGGGCGTCGGCTGCCAGGAGGGCCGGGTGTTCCCGCTGGCCGAGGGCGCGACCGGCGCCGTCGTCGCCCGCCGGGGCCCCTGCCTCTTCGACAGCTACAGCGAGGTGCGCGGCGGCCATGTCGACCCTGCGGACCGGGAGCGGCTGCACGCGACCGTCGCCGTCCCCATCGAGTGGCGCGGCGCGATCATCGGCGTCTGCGTCGTCTTCAGCACCGAGCCCGCGACCCGTTTCACCTGCGAGGACGTGGACCTCCTCGGTCTTTTCGCCCGGCACGCCGCGATCGCCATCGCCAACGCGCGCCTGCATCGCGACGCCGAGGAGCGTGCCAGGAGGCTCGCCGTGGGCGCGGAGCGCGAGCGCGTGGTGCGGGACGTGCACGACACCGTCGCCCGCGCCCTCGGCTCGATCATCACCCATATGGACGCGGCCGCCGTCCAGGACCCCGGCGGCCGCCTCGACGCGGCACGCGCCGCCGCACGCGCGGCGCTGCGCGAGACCCGGCGCACCGTGCTCGGCCTCGGCCCCTCGCTGCTCGACCTGGCCTCTCTCGACGAGGCGCTCGCCGTCGAGCTCGACTGGGTGCGCTCCACCGCCCCGGTCCGTACGGACCTCGTCGTCACGGGCGAGCCCAGGCCGCTCGACCCCGACCTGCGCGCCACGGCCCTGCGGCTCGCCCAGGAGGCGCTGACCAACGTGGTGGCGCACGCGGCGGCCTCCCAGGTCAGGGTGGGCGTGCTGTACGGGGACGCCGAGCTGTCCGTGGTCGTGGAGGACGACGGCCGCGGCTTCGACCCGCAGGACCCGTCCGTGCGGCGCGCCGGGCTCGGGCTCACCGGCATCGTCACCCGGGCCCGCCGGCTCGGCGCGGAGCTCCAGGTCGAGTCCACGCCCGGCTGGGGCACCCGCATCAGGCTGCGGATCCCCTACGCCCGCGACGGTGCGGAGCCGGGCGCGGGCGCCGTGCGGGCCTGCCGGGTGCTCGTCGTGGACCGCAGGCCCGTCGTGAGGGCGGGGCTGGTGCGCCTCCTCGGCGGCGGGGAGCCGGGCGTCGAGGTCGTCGGGGAGGTCGGGGACGCGCGGGAGGTCGTGGAGGCCGTGCGTGTGCTCGAACCCGATGTCGTCCTGCTCGACCTGCGGATGCCGGGGCTCGACGGCGCCCGCCTGACCTCGTACGTACGGGCCGCGAGCCCCGCGACCGCGGTCCTCGTGATGACCGACGACCTCGGCGACGAACTGCTCAAGGAGGCCGTGCAGGCGGGTGCGCGCGGCTGTGTCGGCTCCGACCTCGACGGGCCCGCCGTGGTCCGCGCCGTGCTGGCGGCGGTGCGCGGGGACGCCCTGCTCAGCGAGCGCGTGCTGCGCCGGTTCGCCGACCGGGACGGGCCGCGGCCCGAGTCGCTCACCGACCGGGAGCGCGAGGTGCGCGCGCTGGTCGAGCAGGGGCTGCCGGACAAGAGGATCGCCTCGGCGCTCGGGATCTCCGTCAAGACCGTCGAGAAGCACGTGGGGGCCGTGCTGCGCAAGACCGGCGCGCCCAACCGCACGGCGCTCGCCCACCGGGCCGCCCAGCACTGAGCCGCCGCCTGCGGGGATTCCCTACTCGCCGATGGGGAGATTCCCCCGCGACCCGCGCGCCCCCTGCGCCTAGCGTCGAGGGCGTCAGGCGCATGCGAGCGCCGCGCGCGGCGCGGCCGGAGAACCCTGGAGCGTGCCGTGCCCGTCGTACCGCTGACCGACATCCTGTCCGACGCCTTCGACAGGCGTTACGGCGTCCCCGCGATCAACATCGTCAACGACCTGACCCTGGAGGCGGTGCTCGGCGCCGCCGTGGAGCAGGCGTCCCCGCTCATCGTGCAGACCTCGGTGAAGACCGTGAAGTCCATCGGCAGCGACGTGCTGTACGCGATGTGGGCCGCGATGACGGCGGGCATCGAGGTGCCCGTCACCCTCCACCTGGACCACTGTCCGGAGCGTGCGGTGATCTCCGAGTGCCTGCGCACCGGCTGGAACTCCGTCCTCTTCGACGCCTCCCACCTGCCCGTCGAGGAGAACATGCGGCAGACGGTCGAGGTCGTCGCCGAGGCACGCGGCCACGGCGCCGACGTCGAGGGCGAGATCGAGTCCATCACCGGCGTCGAGGACGGCGTCGGCAGCGAGACGGAGGCCGCGCGGCAGGACCTCCGGGTCGCGCTCGACTTCCTGCGCACGACCGGCGTCGACGTCTTCGCGCCCGCGATCGGCAACGCGCACGGCCACTACAAGCGGGCGCCGGTGCTCGACTTCGACCGGGTCTCCGACATCGTCGCCGCGTACCCGCTGCCCATCGCCCTGCACGGCGGCAGCGGCATGTCCGACGCCCAGTTCCACGAGCTGATCTCCCGCGGCTGCGCGAAAGTCAACATATCGACCGCGCTCAAGGAGACGTACATGCAGTCCAACCTCGCCTTCCTCACCGAGGCCGCCGAGCGCGGCACGTGGGACCCGCCCGCGCTGTTCCGCGCGGTGCGCGCCGATGTCGTCGAGCTCGCCGGGTCCCTGATGACGCTGTTCGGCAGCGCGGGCCGCGCGCACGCCCCCGCGGGCGGGGCCGGGTGAGCGCCGTGCCCGCCCTCGTCTTCGACTGCGACGGCGTCCTCGCCGACACCGAGCGCCACGGCCATCTGCCCGCGTTCAACCAGACCTTCGAGGAGTTCGGCCTGCCGGTCCGCTGGAGCGACGCCGCGTACGCGCGCCTCGTCGCGGTCGGCGGCGGCAAGGAGCGGATGAGGACCCTGCTGACCCCCGACTTCCGCGCGGCCGCGGGTCTGCCCGACGACCCGGCGGCCCTCGACGCCGAGGTCGCGGCGTGGCACCGGCGCAAGACGGAGATCTACACCGGCATCATCGCGGGCGGCGCCATCCCGCCGCGCCCCGGCGTGCGGCGGATCGCGGCGGAGGCAGCCGACGGGGGATGGACGCTCGCGGTCGCCTCCACCTCGGCGGAGCCTTCCGTGCGCAGCGTGCTCGACCTCGCCGTCGGCAAGGAGCTCGCCCACCGCTTTGCCGTCTTCGCGGGCGACGTCGTCGACCGCAAGAAGCCCGCACCCGACATCTACGACCTGGCGGTGGAGCGCCTCGGCGCCGACCGCTCCGCCACCGTCGTGGTCGAGGACAGCAGGAACGGCATGCTCGCCGCCCTCGCGGCCGGACTCGGCTGCGCCGTCACGACCAGCGCCTACACCGCGGAAGAGGACTTCACCGGTGCCTCGCTCGTCGTCTCCTCCCTCGGCGACCCGCCCCCCGAGGAGACCGTCACCGAGGTGCGGGCCGACCCGCTCGGCCTGCGCCCCGAGCCCTTCGTACGGCTCGCGGACCTGGCGGCGCTGCGGGGGAGGGGGACCGCGCGCGGCCGCGCCTGAGCGCCGCGCCGCGCGGCAGCGCGCAGGCCGCGGCCCCGACCGATCCAGGAGAGGCAGAGGGACATGCCGCAGGAAGACAGCGACCTCGAACACGTCGTCAGGACCATGGCGAGGACGGCCGTGGACAACGAACGGTACTTCTGTGACCTCGACGCGGTCGTCGGGGACGGTGACTTCGGCTACTCGCTCGCGCGGGGCTTCGAGATCGTCCTCGCGGACTGGGACGGCCTCGACCGCACCACCCCCGCCCAGTTCCTGAAGAAGGTCGCGCTGGTCATCTCCCGGCGTGTGGGCGGTACCTCGGGGCCGCTGTGGGGCACCGCGTTCCTGCGTGCCGCGTCCGCGGTGAACGACCGGCCGTCGCTCGCCGGCCTCACCGCGCACGACGCGGTCGCGATGCTCAGGGCCGCGATCGAGGGCATCAAGGTGCGCGGCAGGTCCGACCTCGGCGACAAGACCCTGCTCGACGCGCTGATCCCGATGACGGACGCGCTGGAGCGGCAGGTGGGCGGTGGCGCCCCCGACGCCGCCCGCACCCCCGCAGAGCTGGCGCGCGTCGCCGCGTCCGCCGCGCGGGCGGCGGCCGACGCCACCACGGCGATGCAGGCCATGCGCGGCAGGCCGAGCTACACCGGCGAGCGCAGCATCGGCTCGCCCGACGCCGGCGCCGTCGCGGTGGCCGTCATGGCGGAACGCGTCGCCGACGCGTGGCCGGGACGCCCCTGAGCCCGCAGCCCCCCGAAACCGGCAGCCCCACCTCGACACCTCGACGACGAGACCCAGGAGCGCTCCGATGAAGAAGTTCGTCAACGACCCCAAGGACTACGTGCCCGAGATGCTGGAGGGGCTGGCCCTCGCCAACCCGGACAGCCTGCGGTACGTCCCCGAGTTCAACCTGATCATGCGGTCCGATGCGCCGGACGCCGACAAGGTCGCCCTCGTCCAGGGCTCAGGATCGGGACACGAGCCCGCGCACGCGATGTCCGTGGGCAAGGGCATGCTGAACGCCGCCTGCCCCGGCGACGTGTTCTCCGCGCCGCCCACCGACTACGTGTACGAGACGGTCAGGCTGGTCGCCTCCCCGAAGGGCGTCCTGCTGCTCGTCAACAACTACACCGGCGACCGGATGGCCTTCGAGATGGCGCAGGAGCTGTCGGAGGCGGACGGCGTGCGCGTGCGCACCCTGTTCATCGACGACGACGTGTCCGTCCAGGACTCGACCTACACCGTCGGCCGCAGGGGCGTCGCGGGCAACTTCTTCGTGATGAAGGCGTGCGGGGCCGCGGCGGAGCGCGGCGCCGACCTGGACGAGGTGTGCAGGATCGGCGAGAAGGTCAACTCCGTGACCCGCACCATGGGCATGGCGCTGACCGCGTGCACCCCGCCGGCGAAGGGCTCGCCGCTGTTCGATCTGCCCGACGACGAGGTCGAGATGGGCGTCGGCATCCACGGCGAGCCCGGCAGGCGGCGGGAGAAGCTGGCGCCCGCGAGGGACATCGTGGCCGAGCTGGTGACCGCGGTCGCCGACGACCTGCCGTTCGCCTCGGGCGACCGGGTCGCGCTGATGGTCAACGGCCTCGGCGGCACCCCGATCGGCGAGCTGTACCTCGTCTACGGCCTGGCCCACAGGCAACTCGCCGACCGGGGCATCGCGGTGGGCCGCTCCTACGTCGGCGAGTACTGCACCTCGCTCGACATGGCGGGCTGCTCGATCACCCTCGTACGGCTGGACGACGAGATCACCGGGCTGCTCGAGGACCCGGCGAGCACCGCGATCCGCGTCTTCTGAGCCGCCGGGCCGCGGCCGGCGCGCGCTCCCGGCGCGCCGACAGCGGCGGCGGCCCGGCGGCCGGGCTCACGCGGCGAGCAGCGCCATGTCCTCGTCGGTCAGGGCCAGGTCGGCCGCCGCCATGTTCTCCTCAAGATGCGCGAGCGAGGCCGTGCCGGGGATCTGCACGATCCACGGCGAACGGGCGAGCCCCCAGGCCAGTGCCACCTGGTGCGGCGTCGCGCCGTACCGCTCCGCGACCTTGGCGAGCCGGTCGTCGGCGAGCGAGCCGCCCGCGCCGCCGAGCGCGAAGAACGGGACGAACGCGATCCCCGCGGCCGTGCACGTGTCGACCAGCGCGTCGTCCTCCCGGTCGAGCACCCCGTAGCGGTTCTGCACGGCGGCCACCGGTGCGATCGCGCGCGCCTCGGCGAGCTGGGGGCCGGTCACGTTGCTGACGCCCAGGTGCCGGATGAGCCCCTCGTCGCGCAGCTCGGCGAGCGCCGCGAAGCGGTCGCCGAGCTGCGCGCCCGCCCCGCCGACCCGCAGGTACACGAGGTCGAGGACGTCGAGGCCGAGCTCCCTGAGGTTCTGCTGCACGGCGGTGCGCAGCTGCCCGGGCTCGGCCTCGCCGACCATCTCGCCCTCGGGGTTGCGGACCGGGCCGACCTTGGTGGCGATCGAGACGCCGTCGGCGTACGGGTGCAGGGCGCTGCGCAGGATGTCGTTGGCGCGCACGCCGCCCGCGAAGTAGAAGGCCGCCGTGTCGATGTGCAGGGCGCCGAGCTCCACCGCCCTGCGGGCGACGGCGGCCGACTCGTCGGCGGAGCGCGGCGCGCCGCCCCAGCGGCCGGGCAGCTGCATGGCGCCGAAGCCGACGCGGGGGACCTCCAGGGTGCCGCCGAGGGAGAGAGCGCTTCGGGTGCCGCGTGGTGCGCTTGACATCAAAATCGAACATCCATTCTTATGGGGGTGCTGGCGCCACAGGCTCTGCCGGTCGTCCGGACCCATTGTCAGTGGCAGGGGATAGCGTCATCGACGTGAAGCGATCGACTCAAGCAAATCGGGTGGAACCCATGGCAGGTACGGACCGCGAGAAGGCGCTCGACGCCGCACTCGCTCAGATCGAGAGGCAGTTCGGCAAGGGCGCGGTGATGCGCCTAGGCGAGCGGCCCAACGAGCCGATCGAGGTCATCCCCACCGGCTCGACCGCGCTCGACGTGGCGCTCGGTGTGGGCGGGCTGCCCCGCGGCCGCGTCGTCGAGGTGTACGGCCCGGAGTCGTCGGGCAAGACGACCCTCACCCTGCACGCCGTGGCGAACGCCCAGCGCGCGGGCGGAGCGGTCGCCTTCGTGGACGCGGAGCACGCGCTCGACCCCGAGTACGCGAAGAAGCTCGGCGTCGACATCGACAATCTGATCCTCTCCCAGCCGGACAACGGCGAGCAGGCCCTGGAGATCACGGACATGCTCGTCCGTTCCGGCGCGCTCGACCTGATCGTCATCGACTCCGTCGCCGCGCTCGTGCCGCGCGCCGAGATCGAGGGCGAGATGGGCGACTCGCACGTGGGCCTCCAGGCCCGGCTGATGAGCCAGGCGCTGCGGAAGATCACCAGCGCGCTCAACCAGTCGAAGACGACGGCGATCTTCATCAACCAGCTCCGCGAGAAGATCGGCGTGATGTTCGGCTCGCCCGAGACCACCACGGGTGGCCGGGCCCTCAAGTTCTACGCCTCGGTCCGCCTCGACATCCGCCGCATCGAGACGCTCAAGGACGGCACGGACGCGGTCGGCAACCGCACCCGGGTCAAGGTCGTCAAGAACAAGGTCGCCCCGCCGTTCAAGCAGGCCGAGTTCGACATCCTCTACGGGCAGGGCATCAGCCGCGAGGGCGGCCTGATCGACATGGGCGTGGAGCACGGCTTCGTGCGCAAGGCCGGCGCCTGGTACACGTACGAGGGCGACCAGCTCGGCCAGGGCAAGGAGAACGCGCGCAACTTCCTCAAGGACAACCCCGACCTGGCGAACGAGATCGAGAAGAAGATCCTCGAGAAGCTGGGGGTCGGCGTCCGGCCGGAGGAGCCGGCGGAGAGCGCGGCCGGCCTCGCGGCCCCCGCTGTCGATGCGGCCAAGCAGGTGCCGGCGCCGGCGACCGGAGCGGCCACCGCCACGGCCACGTCTGCGGGCAAGGCCAAGACGGCCAAGGCCGCGGCCGCCAAGAGCTGACCCGTCCGTGCCCGAGGAGGAGCCTTCCCGCGCCGTGCCCGGCGGCCGGGGCGGGAAGCGGGGACGGACAGCACGGCCGGGCGGCGGCTCCGACCCGTCGAGGGCCGGGGCGGAGCCGCCGCCCCAGGACCCGGCCGAGCGGGCGCGGGCGATCTGCCTGCGCCAGCTCACCGGCATGCCGCGCACACGCAAGCAGCTCGCGGACGCGCTGCGGAAGCGGGAGATCCCGGACGAGGTGGCAGAGGAGGTCCTCTCCCGCTTCGTGGACGTGGGGCTGGTCGACGACGCGGCCTTCGCCGGCGCCTGGGTGGAGTCGCGCCACCACGGCCGGGGGCTCGCCCGGCGCGCGCTCGCCCGGGAGCTGCGGACGAAGGGGGTCGAGTCCGCGGTCATCGACGAGGCGGTCGGACAGCTCGACGCGGAGCGCGAGGAGGCCACGGCGCGCGACCTGGTCGCGGCGAAGCTGCGCTCCACCCGCGGCCTCGACCGCGACCGCCGCCTGCGCCGCCTGGTCGGCATGCTCGCCCGCAAGGGCTACGGCCAGGGGCTGGCGCTGCGGGTGGTGCGCCGCGCGCTGGAGGAAGAGGGGGAGGACACGGAGGGCCTGGACGAGGCGTTCCCCGACTGACACCGCCACGCGCGCACTCCGACCCGGCCCGGAGCGGTGCCGGGCGGACGGCGCGCGGGCCCGTGGCGCCGGGCCCGCGCGGAGCGGTTCCGCCGCGTGGTCAGGGGGTGAGGGGGAGGCCCGCGGCGCGCCAGGCCTGGAAGCCGCCCACGAGGTCCGTCGCGCGGTGCAGGCCGAGCTGCCTGAGGGAGGCCGCCGCCAGCGATGACGCATAGCCCTCGTTGCAGAACAGCACGATCCTGCGGTCGTGGTCCGTCGCCTCGGGGACCTTGTGGCTGCCCTGCGGGTCGAGGCGCCACTCCAGCTCGTTGCGCTCGATCTGGAGGGCGCCGGGGATCACCCCGTCGCGCTCCCGCTGCTGCTGGTAGCGGATGTCGACGAGCAGCGCGCCGTCCCGCGCGACCGCGCGGTGCGCCTCGTCGGGGCCGACCCTGTCGAGGCCCGCCCTGGCACGCTCCAGCACCTCGTCGACCGATGCGGGGCCCGCGGGTTCTGCCGCTGCGCTCACTGCCACTCCTCGGGAAGTTCGACCTCTTCGAGCCGCAGCACCTGGCCGGTCCTGCTGTAGCGGCGCATCAGGGGCAGCGGCGGGTAGTAGGCGTGCACCGAGACGGCGTGCCGCGTGCCCGACTCGTTGCGCACCTCGTGCACATGGTGCTCGCCGAACGCCCGCGCGTCACCCGCGTCGAGCACCCGCCCGCGGTCCACGCCCTCGGCGAGTTCCAGGGTCTTCCAGCCCTCGGTGGGCAGCCGGGCGGCCAGCGAGTCCTCCCTGAGCGCGCCCGCCGCCGTGGCGAACGCGCCGTGCGAGCCGCCGTGGTCGTGCCAGCCGGTGCCGGTGCCGGGCGGCCAGCCGATCAGCCAGGCCTCGCTGCCCGCGGGGCCTCGGAGGCGGATCCACGTACGGCCCTCGGGGTCGAGCGGCAGCGAGGAGACCAGCGTCTCGTCCGCGGCCGTCGCACGGACGAAGGCGAGGAGTTCGGCCGCCGAGGGGCCCGCGGTCCGCGCGGCGGAGCGGGCCGGTGCGGCGGGGTCGGACGAGGGGGCGGGGGATGCGGAAACAGACATGGCGCCGTCCTGGAGAAGAGTTCGCGATGCGCGCGAGGGGCCGCCCCCGACCGCCCGGTACGCGGGCAGGGCGGTGCGGCGCGGAGCGCGCGAGAGGGAGGAGAAGGCGAATCAGCAGGAGGGGCGACACACACAGCCCGCATAGCGGACGAGGTCCATATGGACCCTCCGCCACAGGCGCACACAGGTGTCGGTCACGATCCGGAGTACACCACGCGTGTCCGCTCCGGTCAATTGACCGGAGCCGTACGGCCCCCCGCGTCCTTCCGGTCGTCCGACGGCTCCCCGCCGCGCACCGCGTCCGCCGCCGCCCGCAGCTGGGCGGGGCGCACGCCGGCGAAGGCGGCCGCCAGGTGCCCGTCGGGCCGTACGACCAGCACATGGTGGGCGGCGGCCCCCGGATACGCCTCCGCCACCAGGAGTTCCGCGTCCACCGGCAGGCCGTCGACGGCCGCCGCGAGCCGCGGCATCACCCCCGCTGTCACCCAGTGCCTGCGGTCCCACACGGCGGTGCCCGGCGCCACCAGCA
Source organism: Streptomyces sp. NPDC047002 (assembly GCF_040704505.1). Taxonomy (NCBI): domain Bacteria; kingdom Bacillati; phylum Actinomycetota; class Actinomycetes; order Kitasatosporales; family Streptomycetaceae; genus Streptomyces; species Streptomyces sp. NPDC047002. The sequence continues at coordinate 239,695 of NZ_JBEYWC010000004.1, read as the reverse complement.
CCACCAGCAGCCTGCCGCGGCCGAGCCGCTCCCGCAGCCGCCCCGCCGTGCCGTCGGGCGCCGTCACCCGCACATCGGTGACCTGCGCGCCCGGCGCCGTGCCGACGTCCGCGGCCCCGTCCGTCCAGGCGGGCGCCAGCGGCGAGTTGGGGTAGGCGGGGGGCGCGCCCAGCGGCCCCTGGCCCAGGTGGCCGTCGGCGAGCAGCGCCTCCCTGCTGCCGGCCGAGCCGGGCAGCAGCCCCCGCAGGCCGCCCCCGCCGCGCAGTATCGGCAGCGACTGGTCCGCGGCCCGCAGCCGCGCCGCCACCGCCGTGCGCCGCTCCGCCTGGTAGCTGTCGAGCAGCGCCTCGCCCGGCCCCTGGTGCCAGGCGAGCGCCAGCTTCCACGCCAGGTTGTCGACGTCCCGCACGCCCTCGTCGAGGCCCTGGGTGCCGACCGCGCCGAGCAGGTGCGCCGCCTCGCCGGCGAGGAACGCGCGCCCGACCCGCCAGCGCTGCGCCAGCCGGTGGTGGACGGTGTGGACGCCGGTGTCGAGCAGCTCGTACGGCGGGGTCTCGCCGCACCAGCCGGCCAGCGCCTCCCGCACCCGGGTCACCAGCGCGTCCGGCGTGACCAGCTCCCCGCGCGAGGGCAGCAGCCAGTCGACCCGCCAGCCGCCGCGCGGGAGGGGCCGCGCCGCGACCTCCTCGCCCCCGGTGCGCCAGGGCGGCTGCCGGTGCAGGACCGCCTCGCGCGGCCATGGCAGCTCTGCGCTCAGCGCGGCCACCGCGTACCGCTCGACCCCCGTGCGGCCGGGGAAGCGGACGCCGAGCAGCTTGCGGACCGTGGACCGCGCGCCGTCGCACCCCACCAGGTAGCTGCCGCGCCAGTACGCCTTCCCCGGGCCGCGGATGTGCGCCGTGACGCCCGAGCCGTCCTGCTCCAGGGTGTCGACGCGGCTGTCGGCGACGACCTGCACCAGGGGCGTCTTCGCCGCCGCCGCGCGCAGCCCGCGCACCAGCGCGTGCTGCGCGATGTGCACGGGGGAGGGGAAGCCCTCGACGCCGAGCGGCAGCCTGCGCACCAGCTGTCTGCGCCGCATCAGCCGCCACGCCTCCCACCGCGCCCCCTCGTCACGGAGAGTGGCGCAGCCGAGACGTGCCGTCAGAGCTGCGGTGTCCGGCCTGAGCACGACCGTGCGCGCGGCCCGGCGGTCCTCCTCACCGCCCGTCTCGTCCAGCACGACGGACGGGACCTCCGCCGCCGCGAGGGCCAGGGCGAGCGTGAGCCCCACGGGGCCCGCGCCGACCACGATCACCGGGTCCACGGAGCCGCCTCTCCGGCCCGAACGGTCTTGCGGTCAGTGGCGGCTACCGCCCGGTGCGTGATCACAGAACGTATGCAACCGACTGGGGGTTCCCGCGTCAAGCGACGGCCTCGGCGGCGCGTACACCCTCGGCCAGAAGTCGAGCTGATCCCCCGTCACCTCCGCCTCAGCCCTCCCGCGGCCCCGCGCCCTTGGCGGTGGTCGCGGCGATCTCCTCGACGCCGTCGGTGGCGTCGGCGGCGAGCACCACGCCGCCGGAGCGCCTGGCCCTGCGCAGGCGCCGCTCCAGCCACCCGGCGAATCGCGTCAGCGAGGAGTTGACGGCGATGTACAGGAGGGCGATCACGGTGAACGCGGCGATCGTGTTGGCACCGTAGTTGGCGGTGATCGTGCGGTTCTGGGAGAGCAGTTCCGGCAGGCCGAGAAGCGCGCCGCCGAGTGCGGTGTCCTTGACGATCACGACCAGCTGGCTGACGAGCACCGGCAGCATCGCCGTCACCGCCTGCGGCAGCAGCACGGAGACCATGGTCTGGCCCTTGCGCATGCCGATCGCGAGCGCCGCGTCGCTCTGCCCGCGCGGCAGCGAGAGGATGCCCGCCCTGACGATCTCCGCGAGTACCGAGGCGTTGTACAGGACGAGCCCCGTCACCACCGCGTACAGCGGCCGCACGTCCGAGGAGAGCGAGCTGAACTGCACGTACAGCTGGGCGGCGAAGACCATCATCAGCAGGACGGGGACGGCGCGGAAGAACTCCACCACGACGCCCACCGGCACCCGCACCCAGGCGTGGTCGGACAGCCGGCCGAGGCCGAGGAGCGCGCCCACCGGCAGCGCGATCACGATGGAGAGCCCCGCCGCGAGCAGCGTCTCCCGCAGTCCCGGCAGCAGATAGGTCGTCCAGACCTCCGGGTCCGTGACGAACGGGCGCCACTTCGCCGCCGTCAGCTGCTGCTTGTCCGCCATCGCGGACAGCAGCCACCAGACGGCGAAGGCGAAAGCGGTCAGGAAGACCGCCGTGTAGAGGATGTTGCGCCGCCGCGCACGGGCCCCCGGCGCGTCGTACAGGACGGAATGACCGCTCATCGCTTCACCGCCACCCTCCGGCCGACCCAGCCGAGCAGCAGCCCGACCGGCAGCGTCAGCACCACGAAACCGAACGCGAACACGGCGAACACCGCGAACAGCGCGTCGCTCTCGTTCTCCGTCATGTCCTTCATCAGCGCCGCCGCCTCCGCGACGCTGATCGCCGCGGCCACCGTGGTGTTCTTGGTCAGCGCGATCAGGATGTTGGCGAGCGGTGCGACCACCGAGCGGAACGCCTGCGGCAGCACCACCAGGGTGAGCACCTGGAAGAACCCGAGGCCGAGCGCGCGCGCCGCCTCCGCCTGCCCCACCGGCACCGTGTTGATGCCGGAGCGCAGCGCCTCGCAGACGAACGTGCCGGTGTACGCGACGAGTCCGAGCACCGCGAGGCGGAAGCCCGTCTCCCTGAACGTCTGCCCGCCCAGGGTGATCTGGAGGGTCTGGTTGAGGCCGAGCGAGCACGCCACGATGACCACGGTCAGCGGGATGTTGCGCACGACGTTGACATAGCCGGTGGCGAAGCCCCGCATCAGGGGCACCGGGCTGACCCGCATCCCCGCGAGCAGCGTGCCCCACACCAGGGAGCCCGCCGCCGAGTAGAGGGTGAGCTGCACGGTCACCCAGAAGGCGCCGAGCACGTCGTAGTCGGGATTGCCGAGGAAGTCGAACACGATGCCCCCGCGCTCAGTCCGCGAGGGCGGGAGCGGGCTCGTTCTTGTAGTGCGCGGGGCCGAAGTTGGCGGTGACGGCCTTCTGCCAGGAGCCGTCGGAGACCATCTTCTTCAGCGCCGCGTCGATCTTGTCCTTGAGCGCCGTGTCGCCCTTCTTCAGGCCGATGCCGTAGTTCTCGTCGCTCAGCTTGAGGCCCACGAGCCGGAACTTGCCCCGGTGCTCCTTCTGCGCCGCGTAGCCGGCGAGGATGGAGTCGTCGGTGGTGAGGGCGTCGACGGCCTTGTTCTCCAGGCCGGTCAGGCACTCCGAGTAGCCGCCGTTCTGCTGGAGGTCGGCCTTGGGGGCCAGGTCCCGCCTGATGTTCTGCGCCGAGGTCGAACCCGTCACGGAGCACAGCTTCTTGGAGTTGAGGTCGGCGGCCTTCGTGATCGACCTGTCGTCGGCGCGCACCAGCAGGTCCTGGTGGGCCAGGAGATAGGGGCCGGCGAAGTCGACCTTCTGCTTGCGCTCGTCGGTGATCGAGTAGCTGGCGACGACGAACCGGACGTCACCGTTGGCGATCATGTTCTCGCGCTCGGCGCTCGGCGTCTGCTTCCACTCGATGTCGTCCGCCTTGTAGCCGAGCTGCCCGGCCACATAGGTGGCGACGTCGACGTCGAAGCCGGAGAAGCTGCCGTCCGGCTTCTTCAGGCCCAGGCCGGGCTGGTCGTACTTGATGCCGATGGCGATCTTCTTGCCGCCGTCGGCCGAGCCCTCGTCGCCGCCGCCCTTGCCGCACGCGGTGGCGGCCAGGGACAGGACGAGTGCGGCCGCGGCGGCCGTGCCTGCCGTGCGAAGCTTCATGCCGGGTCTTCCCTCGGTGAGTTGAGCGGTCTCGGTGGTGTGCCGCGGGCGCCTGGCGCGCCCCGCGGGCGTCAGTGGTGCAGGATCTTCGACAGGAAGTCCTTGGCGCGCTCGCTGCGCGGACTGCTGAAGAACGCGTCGGGGGCGGCCTCCTCGACGATCCGGCCGTCCGCCATGAAGACGACCCGGTTCGCGGCGGAGCGCGCGAAGCCCATCTCGTGGGTGACGACGATCATCGTCATGCCGTCCCGCGCCAACTGCTGCATGACGTCGAGGACTTCGTTGATCATCTCGGGGTCGAGCGCGGAGGTCGGCTCGTCGAACAGCATGACCTTCGGGTCCATGGCGAGCGCCCGCGCGATCGCGACGCGCTGCTGCTGCCCGCCGGAGAGCTGCGCCGGGTACTTGTCGGCCTGCGCGCCCACGCCCACCCGGTCGAGCAGGACGCGGGCCTTCTCCTCGGCCGCGGCCCTGCCGAGCCTGCGCACCTTGACCTGGCCCAGGGTCACGTTCTCCAGCACGGTCTTGTGCGCGAAGAGGTTGAACGACTGGAAGACCATGCCGACGTCGGCCCGCAGCCTCGCCAGCTCCCTGCCCTCCTGGGGCAGCGGGCGCCCGTCGATGGTGATGCTGCCCGAGTCGACCGTCTCCAGGCGGTTGATCGTCCGGCACAGCGTCGACTTGCCGGAGCCGGAGGGGCCGATGACCACGACGACCTCGCCGCGCGCCACGCTCAGATCGATGTCCTGGAGCACGTGCAGCGCGCCGAAGTGCTTGTCCACGCCGCGCAGCACGACCAGGCCGTCCGCGGCGCGTGCGCCGTCCGCAGGTTCCTCGACCACTCGTACCTCGCCCATCGGTGACGCTCCGTCCTCCTCGGTCTGCCCCGGACAGTAGGCAGCGGCCCGCGGCGCCGTCAGCACATCTGAGCGAAGCTTGAGCATCACGATCCCGTCTCGCGCCGCCGCGGCCCCGCCTTCTGCGGGGACCCGCGGAACGCGGCGTACCGGGCCGGTGACGGAAGGGGTGCCGGCCGGCGCCGCACTTGACGCGGCGGGCGTCATCGGGGTGGATGCCAGGTGTACGACGACACAGGGGGGAACGGGTGAAACTGCTGCTCGTCGAGGACGACGACCATGTGGGCGCCGCGCTGTGCGCGGTCCTCGCCCGGCACGGCTTCGAGACCGTGCACGCGCGCTCGGGGGAGGAGGCGCTGCGGGCCCTGCTGCCGGCGCCGGCCCGCGCCTTCGGGGTGGTCCTGCTCGACCTCGGCCTGCCCGACCTGGACGGCTTCCAGGTGTGCGACCGGATCAGGAAGGTCACCGACACGCCGCTGATCATGGTGACGGCGCGGGGTGACGTGCGCTCCCGCATCCACGGCCTGCACCTCGGCGCCGACGACTACGTCGTCAAGCCGTACGACATCGGCGAACTGCTCGCCCGCATCCACGCCGTGAGCCGCCGGGCGCCGGGGCCGCGCACCGCGGCCGACACCGCGGACGGGCCGGCCGCCGAAGCCGTGGCGCTCGGCCCCGTCGTGCTGGAGCCCGCCACCCGCCGCGTCACCGTGGACGGCGCCGATGTCCAGCTCACCCGCAAGGAGTTCGACCTGCTCGCGCTGCTCGCCCGGCGCCCCGGCGTGGTGTTCCGGCGCGAGCAGATCATCAGCGAGGTGTGGCAGACCAGTTGGGAGGGGACGGGCCGCACCCTCGAAGTCCATGTCGCCTCGCTGCGGCAGAAGCTCGGTCTGCCGGAACTCATCGAGACCGTCCGGGGCGTCGGCTACCGGATCGCCGCGCCCGCGGCGCCGCAGCAGAGCGCCTGACGCGGAACAGCGGCGGGGCGGGACACGGGACGGCGGGGGACAGGACGCGAGGCGGAAGGGAAGGGACGGCGTGCGCTCACGGCTGCTGCCGCTGCTGCTCGTGCTGATGGCGGCCGTGCTGCTGGCGCTCGGCGTCCCGCTGGCCGTCAGCATGGCCGCCGCCAGGCAGCAGCACGTCGTGGTCGACCGCATCGACGACACGGCGCGGGTCGCCGCGCTCGCCCAGTTCGCCGTGGACGAGGCGGGGCCCGCAGCGGGCGGCGACGAGCGCAGGGCCGCGCTCGCCACCGAACTCGCCCGCTACCACGAGGTGTACGAGATCAGGGCGGGCGTCTTCCTGCGCGACGGCACCGCCCTGGCGAAGGCCCCCGCCGACTGGCGGCCGCCCGCGGCGGGGGAGGGGCGCGACGCGTTCGGCGAGGCGCTGCTCGGCCGGCGCAGCGACGACCCGGAGCAGGTGTGGCCCTGGCAGCACCGGCGCCTGTTCGTCGCCTCGCCCGTGGTGCGCGACGGCGACGTGGTCGCCGTCGTGGTCACCGACTCGCCCACCGGTCAACTGCGCTCCCGCGTCCTGCGCGGCTGGCTGCTGATCGCCGCAGGCGAGTCGGCCGCCCTGCTGGTCGCCGTCGGCGCCGCGGTGCGGCTCGCCGGCTGGGTCCTGCTGCCCGTACGCGTTCTCGACGCCGCCACCCACGCGATCGCCACCGGACGGATGAAGGCACGCGTGGCGCCCGCCGGAGGCCCGCCGGAACTGCGGCGCCTGGCGCGCTCCTTCAACGAGATGGCCGACAACGTCGAGGACGTGCTCGAACAGCAGCGGGCGTTCGTCGCCGACGCCTCGCACCAGCTGCGCAACCCGCTGTCGGCGCTGCTGCTGCGGATCGAGCTGCTCGCCCTCGAACTCCCCGACGACAGCGCGGAGATCGCCTCCGTGCGCACCGAGGGCAAGCGGCTCGGCGCGGTCCTCGACGACCTGCTGGGGCTCGCGCTCGCCGAGCACTCGGCAGCCGACGCCCGCGTCACCGACGTGGGCGCGCTCGCCGCCGAGCGGGTCGCGGCATGGCGTGCGCTCGCCGACGAGCGCGGCGTACGGCTCGCCTGGCGCGGCGCCGCCGTCGCCGCCTGGGCCGACCCGGTCGCCCTCTCCAGCGCCCTGGACGCGGTCATCGACAACGCCCTGAAGTTCACCCCGAGGGGCGAACGGGTGACGGTGTCGGCCGCCGCCGCGAGCGAGTCGGTCTCCGTCGTGGTCGAGGACGGCGGCCCCGGGCTCACCGACGAGGAGCTGGCGCGGATCGGGGACCGCTTCTGGCGCAGCGGGCGCCACCAAAACGTGGCGGGCTCAGGTCTCGGCCTGTCGATCGCCCGCGCCCTGCTCGCCGCGTCGGGCGGCACCCTCAGCCATGCGCGCGCCGCCCCGAAGGGGCTGCGGGCCACCCTCGCGCTGCCCCGCTCGGCCCCGCACACTCAGGGCTTCGAGGACCGGTAATAGCGGACCGCGCCCTCGTGCAGGGGCAGCGGGTCCGTGTAGATCGCCGTGCGCAGGTCCACCAGCTGGGCCGGGTGGACGACCCGGCCGATCCTGTCCCTGCTGCCGATCACCGTCCTGGTGAACCCCTCCGCCAGGTCCTCGCCCACCAGGTCCGTCGTGACCAGCAGATTGGCCACGGCCACCGTGGGCACCGCGGCGGCGCCGCCGGTCGGCCCGTACGCGTCCGCCGGGATGTCGGCGGCGCGGTAGAACGCGCCGTCGGGGCCCGTCGCCGCGTGCAGCCGCCGCAGCAGCCCCGCCTCCAGCGGGACGAGGCGCACCGGGAACCGCTCGGTCAGCCGCTGCACCGCAGCCGTCGGCAGCCCGCCCGTCCAGAAGAACGCGTCGATGCGCCCCGCCGCCAGCTCGTCCGGCATCCGGTCGATGCCGTGCAGCACCTCCGTGAGGCCGGTGCCCGGGTCGACGCCCGCCGCGCGCAGCAGCCGGTCGGCGACGAGCCGTACGCCGGAGCCCGCCTGCCCCACGCCGACCCGCAGCCCCCGCAGGTCCGCGACCGACCGCACCCGCGACCCGCGCGGTACGACCAGCTGCACATAGTCGTCGTAGAGCCGGGCGCAGCCGCGCAGGTGCTCCCAGCCGGTCCTGTGCCCGCGGCGGTAGGCGGCCACCACGTCGGCCGTCGCGAAGGTGAACTGCGCCGCACCGGTCGCCACCCGCTCCAGGTTCTGCCCCGAGCCCTCGCTCGGCACCAGCGAGACCCGCACGCGCGGCAGGTCCCTGCGCAGGTACTCCTCCAGCAGGTCCCCGTACCTGTGGTAGACGCCCGAGCGCACGCCCGTGCTGAAGACCGCCGAGCCGTGCGGCACCGGCGGCCCCTTCGGCACCACCCACCACACCAGCAGCGCAGCCACCGCGAGCAGCGCGCCCGCGCCCCGTGCGAGACGCCGGCGGCGGCGCGCGGGCTGTGCGGACATGCGGCGATCCTGCCAGCACCGCCCGGCGTGCGGCCAGGGCGCGTGCCGGGCCGCCGCGCACCGGCCGGGCCCGGGCGCCCACCCGCACGGCCTACCCTTGTCCCATGAGCAGCAGTGAGCCGGCCCGGACCGTGGGCGCCAACCGAAGCTATGCGATCCGCACGTACGGATGCCAGATGAACGTGCACGACTCGGAGCGGCTCTCGGGACTGCTGGAGGACGCGGGCTACGTGCGCGCCCCCGAGGGCGCCGAGGAGGCCGACGTCGTCGTCTTCAACACCTGCGCCGTACGGGAGAACGCCGACAACAAGCTCTACGGCAACCTCGGCCGCCTCGCCCCCGCCAAGACCCGGCGGCCCGGCATGCAGATCGCCGTCGGCGGCTGCCTCGCGCAGAAGGACCGCGACACGATCGTGCGCAAGGCCCCCTGGGTGGACGTGGTCTTCGGCACGCACAACATCGGCAGGCTGCCGGTCCTGCTGGAGCGCGCCCGCGTCCAGGAGGAGGCGCAGATCGAGATCGCCGAGTCGCTGGAAGCGTTCCCCTCCACGCTGCCCACCCGCCGCGAGTCCGCGTACGCCGCCTGGGTGTCGGTCTCCGTGGGCTGCAACAACACCTGCACCTTCTGCATCGTGCCGGCGCTGCGCGGCAAGGAGAAGGACCGCCGCCCCGGCGACATCCTCGCCGAGGTCGAGGCGCTGGTCGCCGAGGGCGTCTCGGAGATCACCCTGCTCGGGCAGAACGTCAACGCGTACGGCTCCGACATCGGCGACCGGCAGGCGTTCTCCAAGCTGCTGCGGGCCTGCGGCACCGTCGAGGGCCTGGAGCGCGTCCGCTTCACCTCGCCCCACCCCCGCGACTTCACCGACGACGTGATCGCCGCGATGGCCGAGACCCCCAACGTGATGCCGCAGCTGCACATGCCGCTCCAGTCCGGCTCGGACAGCGTGCTGCGCGCCATGCGCCGCTCCTACCGGCAGGACCGCTACCTCGGCATCATCGAGAAGGTGCGCGCCGCCATCCCGCACGCCGCGATCTCCACCGACATCATCGTGGGCTTCCCCGGCGAGAGCGACGAGGACTTCGAGCAGACCCTGCACGTCGTCCGCGAGGCGCGCTTCGCGCAGGCCTTCACCTTCCAGTACTCCAAGCGGCCGGGCACCCCCGCGGCCGAGATGGACGGGCAGATCCCCAAGAAGACCGTGCAGGAGCGCTACGAGCGGCTGGTCGCCCTCCAGGAGGAGATCTCCTGGGAGGAGAACAGGAAGCAGGTCGGCAGGACCCTCGACGTCATGGTCGCCGAGGGCGAGGGCCGCAAGGACGACGCCACGCACCGCCTCTCGGGACGCGCCCCCGACAACCGCCTCGTGCACTTCACCAAGCCGGACGAGGACGTGCGCCCCGGCGACCTGGTCACCGTGGACATCACCTACGCGGCCCCGCACCACCTGCTCGCCGAGGGCCCCACGACCCGGGTGCGCCGCACCCGCGCAGGCGACGCCTGGGAGCGCCGCACCGCGCAGGAGAGCGGGCCCCGGGGCGTCATGCTCGGGCTGCCCACCGTGGGCGTCCCCGCGCCGCTGCCCGCGGCCGACGGCTGCGCCGTCCGCTGAGCTGCCCACGGCGGCCGGGGTGATCGCCGCGGGTTAGGGTCGCTGCATGCTGGTAGCCGCCGCCGTATGCCCCTGCCCCCCGCTGCTCGTGCCCGAGGTGGCCGCCGGCGCGGCGCCCGAGCTCGACGCCGCCCGCACCGCGGCCTCCGACGCGCTGGCCGTGGCGGCCGCGGCCCGCGCCGACCTGCTGGTCGTCGTCGGCCCGGCGGGGGACGGCGCGCCGGGCCCCTACCCGGCGGGCAGCGCGGGCACGTTCCGCGGCTTCGGCGTTCCCGTCGACGTGGCGCTCCCCGGCCCCGACGCGCCCACGGCAGGGCCTGCCGCCGGCCCCGGCCTGCCGGTCTCCCTCGCGGTCGCCGCCTGGCTGCTCGACCGGGTCGGCTGGGCCGGTCCCGCGCCCACGGCGCTCGCCGTCGCCGACGGCCTCACCACCGCGGCGTGCCTGGAGGCAGGCCGCGAACTCGCCGCCGCCGCGCCCCGCGTGGCGCTCCTCGTGATGGGCGACGGCAGCGCCTGCCGCACCCTCAAGGCCCCGGGCTACCTCGACGAGCGCGCCGCCGGGTTCGACGCGGCCGCCGCGGGGGCGCTGGCCACCGCCGACACCGCGGCGCTCGCCGCGCTCGACCCCGCGCTCGCCCGCGAGCTGTCGGCCGCAGGCCGCGCCCCCTGGCAGGTCCTCGCGGGCGCCGGAGAAGGCGCGGGACTGGCCGGGCGGCTGCTGTACGACGAGGCGCCCTACGGCGTCGGATACCTGGTCGGTACCTGGTCGTAGGGCGCCTCCGAGAGCCAGGACCCCGCGGGGCCCCGCGGGACGCGGGGCTACGGGGTGCCGTCGCGCGGCGGCGTGCCGTCGTCGCCCTTCTGGGACATCCGGTCGATGGCGTCCTTCGCCTTGCCCGTGCCCGTCTCGATGCGCTCGGTGTACTTGCCCCCGGTCCGCTCGTCGACCGTGCGTGCGGCCTTGTCGAGTCCCTGGCCGATGCGGTCGCCGTGCTGCGCCGCCAGATCCGACACCTTGTCCTTCGCCGGGGCGAGCCTGGCCTTCAGCGTCTCCTTGAAGCCCATGGGGCACCTTCCGCCTTGCGGAGCCGCGGAACACTCCGCACCTCGTCACAGGCTACGGCCGGGGCGCGCGCCCCGCACCGCGGCGAGCGGGTCCATGGCGGCCCCCGGCGTTTGCGAGACTGGAGCCGTGACAAGCGCAGCTCCCGCACCACGGGTCATCGCCGTCGTCGGTCCCACCGCGGCCGGCAAGTCCGATCTCGGCGTCCACCTCGCCCGCGAACTCGGCGGCGAGGTCGTCAACGCCGACTCCATGCAGCTCTATCGCGGCATGGACATCGGCACGGCGAAGCTGACCCCGGCGGAGCGCGCGGGCGTCCCGCACCGCCTGCTGGACATCTGGGACGTCACGGAGACCGCGAGCGTCGCCGAGTACCAGCGCCTGGCGCGCGTCGAGATCGACCGGCTCCTCGCCGAGGGCCGCGTCCCCGTCCTGGTCGGCGGCTCCGGCCTCTACGTGCGGGGCGCCATCGACGCGCTCGACTTCCCCGGCACCGACCCCGAGGTCAGGGCCAGGCTCGAAGCGGAACTGACGCTGCGCGGCTCCGGCGTGCTGCACGCCCGCCTCGCCGCGGCCGACCCGCAAGCGGCCCGCGCGATCCTGCCGAGCAACGGCCGCCGCATCGTCAGGGCCCTCGAAGTGATCACCATCACCGGCCGCCCGTTCACGGCGAGCCTCCCCGGCCACGAGGCCGTCTACGACACCGTGCAGATCGGCGTCGACGTGCCGCGCCCCGAACTCGACGCGCGCATCGCGCTGCGCGTCGAGCGCATGTGGCAGGCGGGGCTCGTGGACGAGGTGCGGGCGCTCGCGGCGCGCGGCCTGCGCGACGGCCGCACCGCCTCGCGCGCCCTCGGCTACCAGCAGGTGCTCGCCGCGCTCGCCGGCGGCTGCACGGAGGAGGAGGCGCGCGCGGAGACCGTGCGCGCCACCAAACGCTTCGCGCGCCGCCAGGACTCCTGGTTCCGGCGGGACTCCCGGGTGCACTGGCTCCTCGGCGGCGACGAGGCCGCCGAGGAACTCCGCGACCGCGCCCTCGCCCTGATCGAACGGGCGGTCACAGCCTGATCACGTGATGGCATCGGGACGCCCCGCCCGCCATTCCGGCCCCCACGGCCGTGCCATCATCGAGCATCTATCCACCCGTGGAGTCCGAGTTGGGAGGGCGCGTGGCGATGGAGGCCGGCCCTCGCGATCCCCGGTACGCGACGCGGGACGCGCCCGCCGGACACGGCGCCGAAGACCCCAGACCCCTGGCTGCGCCGCCGTCCGTGCCCGCGCCCTCGAAGACCCCGGGCGAATCCGCCGACGGCCCTGACCGCGACGGCGCGCACCGGGACACCGGCCCCGACCCGCGGGCGGTCCGCGACCCGGGCACGCTCTCCCAGGACGGCCCGCTCGACGCCGCGCTCCTGCCCGGGGGCCTCGCCTCCGACGGCCCCGACGAGCAGGACCCCGAGGCCGAGCAGACCACCCCCGAGGTCGAGGTCGAGCTGCGGCCCCGCGGCAAGTTCAGGATCTGGCAGGTCGCGCCCATCGTGGTGCTCGCCGGGCTCGGCTCGCTGATGTTCGCCTTCCCGCTCGCCTTCGGTACCGGGGACGGCGGCTCGGTGATCGCGATGCTCGGCCTCCTCCTCGGCTGCTGCGCCGCCGGCTGGGGCATGACGACCGCCCGCAAGGTCGGCTACACCTGGCCGGGACTGCCCGCCAAGTCCTCAGGCGAGCGGGCCGACTGGCGCTTCGTGGCGCTCTACACGGCGATCGCCGCCCTCGTCGTCGCGCTCGCCGTGTGGCGCGTCGCCCGGCTGCGCTGACCGCAGGCAGCTTCGCCGCTTCCCCGCGCCTGCTCCTACGATGGGACGCGTGACCACCACACCGACCACGCCCTGGGTCTTCCTCAAGGGCCACGGCACGGAGAACGACTTCGTGATCCTGCCCGACCCGGACAACATCCGCGACCTGCCCCCGCACGTCGTCGCGGCGCTCTGCGACCGCAGGGCGGGCATCGGCGGCGACGGGGTGCTGCACGTGGTGCGCTCCGCCGCCCACCCGGAGGCGCGCGCCATGGCGGGCGAGGCCGAGTGGTTCATGGACTACCGCAACGGCGACGGATCGGTCGCGGAGATGTGCGGCAACGGCGTGCGCGTCTTCGCCCGCTACCTCCAGCACGCCGGGCACACCGGCGCAGGCGACCTCGCGGTCGCCACCCGCGGCGGGGTCAAGCACGTCCACCTCGCCAAGGACGGCGACATCACGGTCCGCATGGGCCGCGCCGCCCTGCCGGCCGAGCGCGTGGAGGTCACCGTGGGCGGCCGCAGCTGGCCCGCCTACCACGTCGACATGGGGAACCCGCACGCGGTCGCGTTCGTCGAGGACCTGACCCACGCGGGCGACCTGCTCAGCACACCCGGATACGCGCCCGCCGCCGTCTACCCCGACGGCGTCAACATCGAGTTCGTGATCGACCGCGGCCCGCGCCACGTGGCCATGCGGGTCCACGAGCGCGGCTCGGGCGAGACCCGCTCGTGCGGCACGGGAGCCTGCGCCGTGGCCGTCGCCGCGTCCCGCAGGGACGGCGCGGACCCGGCGGGGACCGGCCGGCCGGTGACGTACACGGTGGACCTGCCCGGCGGCCGGCTGGTGATCACCGAGCACCCCGACGGGGAGATCGAGATGACCGGCCCCGCCGTCCTCGTCGGGGAAGGACGGATCGCCGCGGAATGGCTCGAATCGGCCTTCGGTTGACACATGCAGACGTTCGCTTGAACGGGTGATCCGTTTCACGCTGAACGAGTGCGGGTCTGGTCCACGTGTTGGGCTCGATAGCATCAAGCACCGGCCCGGAGGGCGTACCCCTGTCCCTCGTACCGCCGGTCGATCCTGCCCGGAGGTGCCCATGAGTGCAGAGGCCACCAGCCCTGGTGTCCACGGCCGCAGGCGCGGTCTGCCCCGTATCGACCTCCGCAGGCTGGGCAGGGCCGCCCTGCTCGGACCGGCGTCACGCGACCGGCTCCCCGACGCCATAGGGCACGTCGCCGACGCGCACCGGGCGCACTTCCCCGACGCCGACCTCTCCGTCCTGCGCCGGGCCTACGTCCTCGCGGAGGCCTCGCACCGCGGCCAGTACCGCAAGAGCGGCGAGCCGTACATCACGCACCCGCTCGCCGTGACCCTCATCCTGGCCGAGCTGGGCGCCGAGACCACCACGCTGACCGCGGCGATCCTGCACGACACCGTCGAGGACACCGACGTCACCCTCGACCAGGTCGGCCGCGAGTTCGGCAAGGAGGTCCGCTATCTCGTCGACGGCGTGACCAAGCTGGAGAAGGTCGACTACGGGGCCGCCGCGGAGCCCGAGACGTTCCGCAAGATGCTCGTCGCCACCGGCAACGACGTCCGCGTCATGTCGATCAAACTCGCCGACCGCCTGCACAACATGCGCACACTCGGCGTGATGCGCCCCGAGAAGCAGGAGCGCATCGCCAAGGTCACCCGCGACGTCCTCGTGCCGCTCGCCGAGCGCCTCGGCGTGCAGGCCATCAAGTCCGAGCTCGAAGACCTGGTCTTCGCCATCCTCTGCCGCGAGGACGCCGCCCGCACCCGCGCCCTGATCTCCGAGAACGCCTCGGCGGGCGACGCGCTCTCCGCGACCGCCGACGCGCTGGGCCGGGTGCTGCGCGAGGCCGGCATCTCCGCCGAGGTGCTCGTCAGGCCGCGCCACCTCGTCTCCGTGCACCGCTCCCGCCTCAAACGCGGCGAGCTGCGCGGCACCGACTTCGGCCGCCTCCTCGTCCTCGTCTCCGAGGACGCCGACTGCTACGGGGTGCTCGGCGAGCTGCACACCTGCTTCACCCCGGTGATCTCCGAGTTCAAGGACTTCGTCGCCGCCCCCAAGTTCAACCTGTACCAGTCCCTGCACACCGCCGTCGTCGGGCCCGACGGAGCCGTCGTCGAGGTGCTGATCCGCACCCACCAGATGCACAAGGTCGCCGAGGCGGGCGTCGTCGCGCTCGGCAACCCCTACGCGTCCGCGCCGGGCGCGAACGAGAGCACGGAAGGCGAGGGCGAGGGCGCCGCCGACCCCACGCGCCCCGGCTGGCTCTCCCGCCTCCTGGAATGGCAGCAGTCCGCGCCCGACCCCGACACCTTCTGGACCACGCTCCGCGCCGACCTCGCCCAGGACCGCGAGCTCACCGTCTTCCGCGCCGAGGGCGGCATGCTCGGCCTGCCCGCGGGCGCGACCTGCGTCGACGCCGCCTACGCCCAGCACGGCGAGGCCGCGCACCGATGTCTCGGCGCCCGCGTCAACGGGCGCCTCGTCGCACTCGGCACCGTCCTCAAGGACGGCGACACCGTGCAGATCCTCCTCGCACACGACACCTCCTCCGGCCCCTCGCCCGAGTGGCTCGAGCACGCGCGCACCCCCGCGGCGCGCATCGCGATCACCGGCTGGCTCGCCGCCCACCCCGACGCCGCCGCCCTGCCGGACGCCGCGCCCCGCCCGCCCGCGGTGCTCTCCGCGGGGCCCCGCGGCCCCGTCGGCGTCGTCAGCGACCTGCCGGACGCGCCCGTACGCCTCGCGGGGTGCTGTACGCCGGTGCCGCCGGACGAGATCACCGCATTCCAGGTGCGCGGCGGCACCGTCACCGTGCACCGCACCGAGTGCCCCGCCGTGCGCCGCATGACCCTCAAACGCACCCCCGTACCCGTCAGCTGGTCGGCCGGGGACACCGCGGACTGCCATGTCACCCTGCGCGCCGAGTCGTTCGGCAGGCCCAGGCTCATGGCCGACCTCACGGAGGCCATGTCCACGGCGGGTGCCGCCATCATCTCCGCCACCGTCGAGCCGCCGATCCGGCAGCGGGTGCGCCACACGTACACCGTCCAACTCCCCGACGCCGCACTGCTGCCGGGTCTGATGCGCGCCATGCGGGACGTACCGGGCGTGTACGACGTCAGCCGCGCGCAGCAGCCCGCGGAGGCGTGAGGCCCGCTCCCGCGCACAGCGGGCGCCGCCCGTCCACCCCGCGGCCCGCCGCCCACCCGATCGGCTGAGCGGGACGCGCGCCGCCCCCGCGGGCCCCGCCCGCCCTGGTAGCGGTGGGGGATGCTCCTCACCTCCCGCCGGCTGCGCGCCGCCCTGCTCGCCGCCGCCTCGGCCACCCTGGTCGCGGCGGCGCTGCCCGCGCCCCGCCCGCTCGGCGTCGGCGACCGCCTCTTCCCGACCCTCGGCAACCCGGGCTACGACGTCCGCTCGTACGACATCGGCTTCGACTACAGCGGCGACAACAAGAAGCCGCTCACCGCCACCACCACCGTCGACGCCACGGCGACCAGCCCCCTCGACCGCTTCAACCTGGACTTCACCCACGGCACGGTCCGCTCGGTCCGCGTCAACGGCGCGCCCGCCGCGTTCGCCACCGCGGGCGAGGACCTCGTCGTCACGCCGAAGGCGCCCCTCGCGGCGGGCGACCCGCTGCGCGTCACCGTCCGCCACACCAGCGACCCCACCGGCAACAACAGCGGCACCGGCGGCTGGATCCGCACCAGCGACGGCCTGGTGATGGCCAATCAGGCCGACGCCGCCCACCGCGTGTTCCCCTGCGACGACCACCCCGACGACAAGGCGTACTTCACCTTCCACGTCACCGCGCCGAAGAAGCTCACCGTCGTCGCGGGCGGCGAGCAGGTCTCCCGCACCGCCCAAGGGCCCGACACCACCTGGACCTACCGCACCCGCCACCCCATGGCCACGGAGCTCGCCCAGGTCTCCGTCGGCGACTCCGCCGTCCTGCGCCGCACGGGGCCGCACGGGCTGCCCGTACGGGACGTCGTGCCGGCGGCCGACGCGAAGCGGCTCGAACCGTGGCTCAAGAAGACGCCCGGCATGATCGAGTGGATGGAGAAGCGCGTAGGCCGCTACCCGTTCGAGGACTACGGCGTGCTCGTCGCGGGCGCCGACACCGGCTTCGAGCTGGAGACCCAGACGCTGTCGCTGTTCGAGCGGAACATGTTCACGGACGGCGGCTACCCCGCCTGGTACGTCGACTCGGTGCTGGTGCACGAGCTGTCGCACCAGTGGTTCGGCGACAGCGTCTCCCCGCACCGCTGGTCCGACCTCTGGCTCAACGAGGGCCACGCCACCTGGTACGAGGGCACCTACGCCGAGGAGCACGGCGGCCCCTCCTTCGAGAGCCGCATGCGCGAGGCGTACGCCCAGTCCGACGGCTGGCGCACCGCGGGCGGCCCGCCCGCAAGGCCCAAGGCGCCCGAGCCCGGCCAGGCCATCAGCATCTTCAGGCCCGTCGTCTACGACGGCAGCGCGCTGGTGCTCTACGCCCTGCGCCAGGAGGTCGGCGCCGCCGCGTTCTCCCGCATCGAGCGCGACTGGGTGCGCGAGCACCGCGACGCGTCCGCGTCCACCGCCGACTTCACCGCCCTCGCCTCCCGCGACGCCGGCCGCGACCTGACGTCCTTCTTCCACACCTGGCTCTACGGCGCGAAGACGCCCCCGATGCCCGGCCACCCCGACTGGCGGCCCGCGCCCACCGCCCATCCCGCCCAGGGCCCGGGGAAGCCGGCCGGCGCGGGCAAGCGGCAGCGGCCCGCCGCCGTCCCCGCGGCCCCCACCGCCCCCGCAGGCCACGCTGCGGCCCCGACCGGTGGCGGTGCGTGAAACCCGCGTGACGGGGAACCCGGCGCGTGCCACCATCGACGGGCCGGTCAGGGCCGCGGCGGGAATCAATCGGCCGGCGCGGGCGTTGACCCGTTCGACGGCACACGACCGCCGCTCTCGACGACGTAAGGACCCAATGACCTCCTCTTCCTCCTTCTCCACGGACACGCGTTCCCAGGACACGCGGCACCCCGCGGGGGGCCGCCCCGCGGACCCACGCACCGACAGCCTCCGGGCCGATGCCCTGATGGAAGAGGACGTCACCTGGGGCCACGGCGTCGACCAGGACCGTGACGGCGACCAGTTCGACCGCTCCGACCGGGCGGCGCTGCGGCGCGTGGCGGGGCTCTCCACCGAGCTGGAGGACGTCACCGAGGTCGAGTACCGGCAGCTGCGCCTCGAACGGGTGGTGCTCGTCGGCGTCTGGACGTCCGGCACGCTCGACGACGCGGAGAACTCCCTCGCGGAGCTGGCGGCGCTCGCCGAGACCGCGGGCGCGCTCGTCCTGGACGGGGTCGTGCAGCGGCGCGACAAGCCGGACCCGGCGACCTACATCGGCTCGGGCAAGGCGCAGGAGCTGCGGGACATCGTCCTCGAAAGCGGCGCCGACACCGTGGTCTGCGACGGTGAGCTGAGCCCCGGCCAGCTCATCCATCTGGAGGACGTCGTCAAGGTCAAGGTCGTCGACCGCACGGCGCTGATCCTCGACATCTTCGCCCAGCACGCCAAGTCCCG
This sequence comes from Streptomyces sp. NPDC047002, assembly GCF_040704505.1. Lineage (NCBI taxonomy): Bacteria > Bacillati > Actinomycetota > Actinomycetes > Kitasatosporales > Streptomycetaceae > Streptomyces > Streptomyces sp. NPDC047002. The sequence goes on along the minus strand of NZ_JBEYWC010000004.1, from coordinate 221,412 downwards.
TGAGGGCAAGGCGCAGGTGGCCCTCGCACAGATGCAGTACATGCTGCCGAGGCTGCGCGGCTGGGGCCAGTCGCTGTCCCGGCAGATGGGCGGCGGCGGCAGCGGCGGCATGGCCACCCGAGGCCCCGGTGAGACGAAGATCGAGACGGACCGGCGGCGCATCCGCGAGAAGATGGCGAAGATGCGCCGGGAGATCGCGGAGATGAAGACGGGCCGCGAGATCAAGCGGCAGGAGCGCAGGCGCCACCGCGTGCCCTCCGTCGCGATCGCCGGCTACACCAACGCGGGCAAGTCGTCCCTGCTCAACCGCCTCACCGGCGCCGGCGTCCTGGTGGAGAACGCGCTGTTCGCCACGCTCGACCCGACGGTGCGGCGCGCGCAGACGCCGAGCGGCCGGCTGTACACGCTCGCCGACACGGTCGGCTTCGTCCGGCACCTGCCGCATCACCTGGTGGAGGCGTTCCGCTCCACGATGGAGGAGGTCGGAGACTCCGACCTGATCCTGCACGTGGTGGACGGCTCGCACCCCGCGCCCGAGGAGCAGCTCGCCGCGGTCCGCGAGGTCGTCAGGGACGTCGGCGCCCACGGCGTGCGGGAGATCGTCGTCGTCAACAAGGCCGACGCGGCCGACCCGCTGGTGCTGGGGCGCCTGCTGGCCGCCGAGCGCAACGCGATCGCCGTGTCGGCGCGCACCGGCGAGGGCATCCCCGAGCTGCTCGCGCTGATCGACGCCGACCTGCCGCGTCCCGAGGTCGAGGTGGAGGTGCTCGTCCCGTACACGCAGGGCGGGCTCGTCTCCCGGATGCACGCCGAGGGCGAGGTCCTGTCCGAGGAGCACACCCCGGAGGGCACCCGGCTCAAGGCCCGCGTCCACGACGTGCTCGCGGCGGCGCTCGCGCCGTACACCCCGGCGCGCGCGCACTGACAGCGGCCCGCACCGCGGGCGCACACGCAGGGCCCGTGCCCCCGGACACCCGGGGGCACGGGCCCTGCGCCGCACGCGCTACCGGTCGGCGAACCTCCGGCTGACGCCCTCGTAGACGCCCTGCGCCTCCTTGCCGAGGTGCGGGCCCGCGAGCCAGCCCGCGCTGACCGGGCCGATCGACGTGTTCGAGACCAGCGCGGGCTTGCCGTCGGCGCCCGCCGCGAACCAGCCGCCGCCCGAGGCGCCGCCGGTCATCGTGCAGCCGATGCGGTACTCCGTGGGCTCGGACACATCGAGCGACAGGCGTCCCGGCCGGTCCGTGCACTGGAACAGCCGCTGCCCGTCGAACGGCGCGGCCGCCGGGTAGCCGTCGGCGGTGATCCTCGGGATGTCCGGCACGGCGGGCGCGTCGAAGTCCACCGGCGCCGCAGCGCCGACCGTCTCCTGGAGCGACCGGCCGCTCCCGCCGCTCTCCGGCTCCACGTGCAGCACGGCGAAGTCGAAGGGCGACCCCTTGCCGCCGGTCTCCGAGCCCTCCGAGATCCACTGCTGCGAGGTCTCGGCCCAGTCGGCCCACCAGACCCCGAGCGGGGCGAGGTCCTGCCGGTCGGCGCCCTGGAGCGCGGACGCCGGCAGCCCCTTGTCGTTGTACGAGGGCACGAACGCGATGTTGCGGTACCAGCCGCCGTCCTTGCCCGCGTGCACGCAGTGGCCCGCCGTCCACACCAGGTTCGACCTCCCGGGGTGCGCCGGGTCCGTCACCACCGTCGCCGAGCAGACCATCGAGCCCTGCGGCCCGTCGAAGAACAGCTTCCCCTCCACCGGCACACTGGCCGCGTACGGCGTCGCCGCCTCCCGGGCCTGCACCGGAGCGGGCTCAGGGTCGGTGACGCCCTGGTCGCCCGTGAGGTCGTGCGGCTGCACCGGCTGCTGCGGGGTCTGCTCGGCCCTGCGCATGCGGCCCGGGTCCCACAGCCCCTTGATGACCGGGTTCACGAAGTCCTGGGCCTGCCGCAGCCACTGGTCGCGGTCCCAGTCCTTCCACTCGCCGTGCTTCCACTTGTCGAGGTCGATGCCGTGCTGCTTCAGCTTGTCCCGGATGTCGGCAGGGATGCTGATCCTCGGGTCGGCCGTGGGAGCGGAGGCGGCGGCGGACGCCCCGGGGCCCGCGGCGCCTTCGTCGCCCTGGCCGCACGCCGTCGCGGTGAGGGCGAGCGCCGCGGCCGCGGCTCCGGCGGCGAGCATCCGCACCCCCCGCCGTCCTCGGGCGGCGCGCTGCGCTGGCATCGGGCGGGTCGGTCGCATCTGGTTCCCCCTGGAACGGTCGAGCGGAAGGGCGGCGTACGCGAGGTGCCGTACGCCCGCACACGGAACACCCGTCCCCCGTACGGACGGCGGCGGGCGGGCCGGCCCCACTATGCCCGCGCCATGACACACGGTGCGCGGCAGGTCCACGGTTCGGTCCCGGCGCGCGGGCCCGAGATCTTCCCCGGGCACCCGTGATCCCCCGCAGCCGCCGTCGTTGGTACGTGCGGGGGACACGGCCAGCGTCCACCGCCGGACGCCCGGCGGTCGAGCCGCGTACGGACGTGCGACGCAACCGTGACAGCCGGAGGACCGAACGACGTGGCCGTGACCGAGCCGACCCGCACCCCGCCCCAGGCGCAGACCGTCGCCCACGAGGGCATCCTGCGGCGCCAGGCGCTGCGCGAGTCGGCCGCCCGCACCTACGCGCGGTCCCTGCCGATCGTGCCGGTGCGGGCGCGCGGCCTGACCATCGAGGGCGCGGACGGCCGGCGCTACCTGGACTGCCTCTCCGGCGCCGGCAGCCTCGCGCTCGGCCACAACCACCCCGTCGTGCTCGAAGCCATCAGGCGGGTCCTCGACTCCGAGGCGCCGCTGCACGCCCTCGACCTGGCCACCCCCGTCAAGGACGCCTTCGTCACCGAGCTGTTCGCCACCCTGCCCGCCGGGCTCGCCGAGCACGCGCGCGTCCAGTTCTGCGGCCCGGCAGGCACCGACGCGGTCGAGGCCGCACTGACGCTCGTGCGCACCGCGACCGGCAGGGACGGCATCCTCGCCTTCACCGGCGCGTACCACGGCATGACGGAGGGGGCGCTCGCCGTCTCGGGCGGCGCCCGCGACGTACGGGTCACACGCCTGCCCTATCCGCAGGACTACCGCTGCCCGTTCGGGATCGGCGGCCCGCGCGGCGCCGAGCTCTCCGCGCGCTGGACGCGCTCCCTGCTCGACGACCCGCACAGCGGGGTGCCGCTGCCCGCGGGGATGATCGTCGAACCCGTCCAGGGAGAGGGCGGCGTGCTGCCGGCCCCCGACGCCTGGCTGCGCGCCATACGGGAGATCACCGCGGACCGCTCGGTGCCCCTGATCGCCGACGAGGTGCAGACAGGCGTCGGCAGGACGGGTACGTTCTGGGCCGTACAGCACAGCGGCATCGTCCCCGACGTGATGGTGCTCTCGAAGGCCATCGGAGGTTCGCTCCCGCTCGCCGTGATCGTCTACCACGAGGACCTCGACCTGTGGCGCCCCGGCGCGCACGCCGGTACGTTCCGCGGCAACCAGCTCGCGATGGCCGCGGGCGCCGCGACCCTCGCCCATGTACGGGAGAACGGCCTCGCCGAGCGCGCCGCCGTCCTCGGCGCCCGGATGACCGAGCGGCTGCGGCGGCTCGCCGAGGAGCACCCCTGCGTGGGGGACGTCCGCGGGCGCGGTCTCATGATCGGTGTGGAGATCGTCGACCCGGAGGCGGGTTCGGACGCCGGACCTGCGCCCGCCGACCCGGAGCTTGCCGTGGCCGTGCGCCGGGCATGCCTCGACCGCGGGCTCATCGTGGAGCTCGGCGGCCGCGACGGCGCGGTCGTACGCCTGCTGCCGCCGCTGACCCTCACCGACGAACAGGCCGTGGCCGTGCTCGACCGGTTCGCCGACGCGTTGGCGGCCGCGGAGCGGGCCGCCCTCGCACGCGCGTCCGCAGGACGGTCGCAGTGAACCCGGACCCCGGACCCACGAAGGAAGCCCCCGTGAACCCCACCCCCCCGTCCGACCTGCCGACGGCAGAGCCGCCCGCCGCCGAGACCGCCACGGTGCCGCGCCAGCTCCCCGGCGGGCGGCGGCCCGCGCAGAACGGGCACCGGCACCACCCGGGGCAGCCCGACCGCGCGGACCACCGCGACCACCTGGAGCACCCCGACGCCGAACGCGCGGCGGACGCCGCCACCGCGGAGAACCTGTTGCGCTGCTGGGTCAGGGAGAACGACCTCCGCGCTCCCGGCGACGGCGTCCTGCGGCTGCCCCTGCCGATGAGCGGCGCCGCGCTGCGTGTACCCGTGCGCTACTGGTCCCCGACCGGCTGGCACCGCTTCGGACCCGTCTTCCTCGACGGCGCGCCCGAGGACGCGCCGCCGCTCGACGCCGTCACCCTCGCAGCGCTCATCGGCCGCGAGTCCGGCAGCCGGCAGGGCGGCGACCTCGTCGCCAGGGTCGCCGACTCCGCCCACCACACGGCCCTCTTCCTCGCCCAGCGCCGCCGGCGGCCCGAACCGCCGCGCGACGCCGACCCGTTCCTCGTCGCCGAGCAGTCCCTCGTGCTCGGCCACCCCCTGCACCCCACCCCCAAGAGCAGACAGGGACTCTCCGAGGCCGAGGCGCTGCGCTACTCGCCCGAGACGCACGGCACCTTCCCGCTGCACTGGCTCGCCGTCGACCGGTCGGTGCTCGCCGCCGAGTCCGCGTGGACCGAGGGCGGCCGCCCGGTCGGCGCCGAGCAGCTCGCCGCCCGCCTGCTCGGCGACGTACCGCTGCCCGAGGGCACTGTCCCGCTGCCCCTCCACCCCTGGCAGGCCCGGGACATGACGCACCGCCCGGCCTACCGGCGCCTGCGCGAGGCGGGGCTCGTCCACGAACTCGGCGCGCACGGCGCCCCCTGGCACCCCACCTCCTCCATCCGCACCGTGCACCGGCCGGGCGCGCCCGCCATGCTGAAGCTCTCCCTCGGCGTGCGCATCACCAACTCCCGCAGGGAGAACCTCCGCAAGGAGCTGCGCAGGGGCGTCGAGGTGCACCGGCTGCTGCGCACCGGGCTCGGCAGGCAGTGGCGGGCCGCGTACCCCGGCTTCGACATCGTCCGTGACCCGGCCTGGCTCGCCGTGGACACCGAGGACGGAGCCCCGGTGCCCGGGCTCGACGTCATCCTGCGGCACAACCCCTTCGGGCCCGCAGACGACGCCGCGTGCGTCGCCGGGCTCACCGCGCCGCGGCCCTATCCCGGCAGGCCCGGCATGTGCTCACGGCTCGGCGACATCGTCGGCCGGCTCGCCGAGCGCACCGGCAGGCCGCGCGCCGCGGTCGGCGCCGAGTGGTTCCTGCGCTACCTCGACCACGTGGTGCGTCCCGTGCTCTGGCTCGACGGGAACGCGGGCATCGCCCTTGAGGCCCACCAGCAGAACACGCTCGTCCACCTCGACGCGGACGGCTGGCCCATCGGCGGGCGCTACCGCGACAACCAGGGCTACTACTTCCGCGCCTCGCACCGCGAAGCGCTCGACCGCAGGCTGCCCGGCATCGGGCAGGAGTCCGACACGTTCGTCTCCGACGCGGTCACCGACGAGCGGTTCGCCTACTACCTCGGCATCAACAACGTCCTCGGCCTGATCGGCGCGTTCGGCTCCCAGCGGCTCGCCGACGAGCGCGTGCTGCTCGCCGCGTTCCGCCGCTTCCTCGCCGGGGCCGCCGCGCTCGGCTCCCCGCTGCCCGAGCAGCTGCTCGCCGCGCCGACCCTGCGGTGCAAGGCCAACCTGCTCACCCGGCTGCACGGCCTCGACGAACTCGTGGGACCCGTCGACACGCAGTCCGTCTACGTCACGATCGCCAACCCGCTGCGGGACTGACCCCGCGCCGCGACCCCACCGCCGGGCGGCATCCGGCCGCCCGGCCCGTCGAGAGGAGAGCGCCGCGATGACCGCCCCGGCAGGAAGCCACCCCACCGAAGGCCCCCCGCCCCCGGCGCAGGAGAGGCCCGCACCCCCGCCCGGCGGGTTCGGCGCCGAGGGGACGCCCGGCGGTTTCGACGCCGGGCTGCTCGACGGGCTCGCGGGGTGGGGGCCCGCGGCGTCAGCCGTCGGGGAGTTCCGGCTCGCGCCGGTCGTCGCCGAGCGCGACCTCCCGCTGATCGCGGGGTGGATGAACGATCCGGCAGTCGCGGCCTTCTGGGAGCTGGCGGGACCGGAATCCGTCACCGAGCGGCACCTGCGGGCCCAACTCGAAGGCGACGGCCGCAGCATCCCCTGCCTCGGCCTCCTCGACGGCGCCCCGATGAGCTACTTCGAGATCTACCGGGCCGACCTCGACCCGCTCGCCGCGCACTACCCGGCGCGGCCCCACGACACCGGCGTCCACCTGCTGCTCGGCGGCGCCGGCAACCGGGGCAGGGGCCTCGGCACCGCGCTGCTGCGGGCAGTAGCCGACCACATTCTCGACCATCGGCCCCGCTGCACGCGCGTACTTGCCGAACCCGACCTGCGCAACACACCCTCCGTGTCAGCATTTCTGAGCGGCGGTTTCCGATTCGCCGCCGAGGTCGACCTGCCCGACAAACGCGCCGCGCTGATGGTCCGCGACCGCGCGCTGCGCGACCACCTCTGACCCCACGCCGACATCACCGGGCCCGGCACCCGCGCCCTCCCGGTGAACTACCGTAAGTGACCCGACGCTTCCGAACAGTCGTAGGCGCACCCGCCGGCCCCACCGCACCCGCTCCGAGGAGTCCCCGTGTCGACGTTCCCTGTGCATGACTTCAGCGACTCCACCGCCGTCACCACCACCCCGGCCCATACGGCCGCGCAGCTGTACGCGCCGCCCGAACTCGCCCCGGAGCGCTGGTCCCGCGTCTCCCGCCGCCTCCTCGCCAAGCTCCTCGCCGAGTTCGCCTACGAAGAGATACTGCGGCCCGAGCCGGATCCCGGCGCCCCCGGCCGCCACACGCTCGTCCTGGACGACGGCGACCGCCTCGTGTTCCACGCGCGCCGCGGCGCGTACGGCAGTTGGCGTGTCGACCCGCACTCCCTCACCCTGCGCGACCCGGACGGCGAGCAGCCGTTCACCGAGCCGCTGCGCTTCCTCGTGCTGGCCCGCCGCCTCATAGGCGTCGACGGCGACACCCTCGGCCACCTCATACGCGAACTCAGCGCCACCCTCGCCGCCGACGCCGCGCTCGACCACACCGCGGCCTCCGCAGCCCGCCTCGCCGACCTCGGCTACGCCGAGCTGGAGGGCCACCAGACGGGCCACCCCTGGATCGTCCTCAACAAGGGCCGCGTCGGTTTCTCCGCCACCGACACCGCACGCTGGGCCCCCGAGGCGAGGACCCCCCTCGCACTGCCCTGGATCGCCGTCTCGACCAGGCTCGCCGCCTACCGCGGCACCGGCCGCCTGAGCGACTCCGAGGCGCTGTACGGCACCGAGCTCGACCCGCACGTGCGCGCCGCCTTCGACGCGGTGCTCACCGAGCGCGGCCTCGACCCCGCCGCCTACCTGTACCTGCCCGTCCACCCCTGGCAGTGGGACGAGGTGCTCGTGCAGCTGTACGCCCCCGCGATCGCGGAAGGCGCCATCGTGCCGCTGCCCACCGACGGCGACCTGCGCCTGCCGCAGCAGTCCATCCGCACGTTCCTCAACCTCGACCGCCCCGAGCGCCACACCGTGAAGCTCCCGCTCTCCATCCTCAACACCCTCGTGTGGCGCGGCCTGCCGACGCGGCGCACGCTCGCCGCGCCCGCCGTCACCGCCTGGGTGCTCGGGCTGCGCGACGACGATCCCTTCCTGCGCGACGAGACCCGCGTGATCCTCCAGGGCGAGGTCGCCTCCGTGACCGTCGAACACCCCCTGTACGACCGGCTGCCCGAGGCCCCGTACCAGTACAAGGAGCTCCTCGGCGCGATCTGGCGGCAGCCCCTGCCGCCCGGCCTCGCCCCCGGCGAACGGGCCCGCACCCTGGCCGCGCTGCTGCACACGGACCCGGCAGGCCGCGCCCTCACAGCGGAGCTCGTCGAGCGGTCGGGGCTGGCGCCGGGGGAGTGGCTGCGCCGCCTCTTCCACGCCATGCTGCCGCCCCTGCTGCACTTCCTGTACCGGTACGGCACGGTCTTCTCGCCCCACGGCGAGAACGCGATCGTCGTCTTCGACGAGCGGGACAGGCCCACGCGGCTGGCGGTGAAGGACTTCGTGGACGACGTCAACGTCAGTTCCGTGCCGCTGCCGGAGCACGCCTCCATGCCCGACGACGTCCGGGAGATCCTGCTCACGGAGGACCCCGGCTTCCTCACCCAGTTCATCCACTCGGGTCTCTTCGTCGGCGTCTTCCGCTACCTCGCCCCGCTGTGCGAGGAGCAACTCGGCGTGCTTGAGGAGGAGTTCTGGGGCCTTGTCCGGGCGGAGATCCTGCACCACCAGGCGCGCTTCCCCGAACTCAAGGAGCGCTTCGAGACCTTCGACCTGCTCACCGAGCGCATCGAGCGCCTCTGCCTCAACCGCAACCGGCTCCACCTCGACGGGTACCGCGACCGCGCGGAGCGGCCGCACGCCGCCGTGCACGGCACGGTGCCCAACCCCCTCGCCGCCCCGCCGCACCCCGCCCCCTGACCGGGCAGGCCCGCGCGGGAGCGTGCACGGGCGGGTGAGACGGCCGGGAGTGGACGCCGCTGTCAGTCGCGGGCCGTAGGGTGGTCGCGCTATGACGAAGCCATCTCTCCCCGAGCTGCTCCACGCCGCCGTCACCGCCGTCGGCGGCACGGAACGGCCAGGCCAGGCCGCCATGGCCGAGGCCGTGGCCGAGGCCATCGACACCTCAGCCCACCTGCTGGTCCAGGCCGGCACCGGCACCGGAAAGTCGCTCGGCTATCTGGTCCCCGCGCTGGCCCACGGCGAGCGGGTGGTGGTGGCGACCGCGACGCTCGCGCTCCAGCGCCAGCTCGTCGAGCGTGACCTGCCGCGCACCGTGGAGGCGCTGCATCCGCTGCTGCGCCGCAGGCCGGAGTTCGCCATGCTCAAGGGCAGGAGCAACTACCTCTGCCTGCACCGGCTGCACGAGGGCATGCCGCAGGACGAGGAGGAGGGCCTCTTCGACCAGTTCGAGGCGGCGGCCCCGACCAGCAGGCTCGGCCAGGACCTGCTGCGCATGCGCGACTGGGCCGACGAGACGGAGACCGGCGACCGCGACGACCTCACCCCCGGCGTCTCCGACCGCGCCTGGTCGCAGGTATCCGTCTCCTCGCGGGAGTGCCTCGGCGCCTCCAAGTGCGCCTACGGCCAGGAGTGCTTCGCCGAGCTGGCACGCGAGCGCGCCAAGCTCGCCGACGTGGTGGTGACCAACCACGCGCTGCTCGCCATCGACGCCATCGAGGGCGCGCCCGTCCTGCCGCAGCACGAGGTGCTGATCGTGGACGAGGCGCACGAGCTGGTCTCCCGCGTCACCGGCGTCGCCACGGGCGAGCTGACCCCAGGCCAGGTGAACCGTGCGGTGCGCAGGGCCGCGAAGCTCGTCGACGAGAAGGCGGCGGACGCGCTCCAGACGGCGGCTGAGACCTTCGAGCGGCTGATGGAGCTGGCGCTGCCCGGCCGCCTCGAAGAGATCCCCGAGGACCTGGCGTACGCGCTGATGGCGCTGCGCGACGCGGCCCGCACGGTGATCACGGCGCTCGGCAACACCCGCGACCGGTCCGTGCAGGACGAGGACGTGGTGCGCAAGCAGGCGATGGCCTCGGTCGAGTCCGTGCACACCGTCGCGGAGCGCATCGCGAACGGCTCGGAGTGGGACGTCGTCTGGTACGAGCGGCACGACCGCTTCGGCGCGTCGCTGCGGGTGGCTCCGCTGTCCGTGGCGGGCCTCCTGCGGGAGAAGCTGTTCGAGGACCGCTCGGTGACGCTGACGTCCGCCACGCTGAAGCTGGGCGGCGACTTCAACGGCGTGGGCGCCTCGCTGGGGCTCGCGCCCGAGGGTACCGGGGGTGACGAGGTGCCGCAGTGGAAGGGCGTCGACGTCGGCTCGCCCTTCGACTACCGCAAGCAGGGCATCCTCTACGTGGCCAGGCATCTCAACACCCCGGGCCGCGAGGGCTCGCGCACCGACATGCTGGACGAGCTCGCGGAGCTCGTGGAGGCCGCGGGCGGGCGCACCCTGGGCCTGTTCTCCTCGATGCGGGCGGCACAGGCCGCGGCCGAGGAGTTGCGGGTCCGCCTCGACCTGCCGATCCTGCTCCAGGGCGAGGAGACGCTCGGCGAGCTGATCAAGGGGTTCGCGGCAGACCCGCGTACCTGCCTGTTCGGCACGCTGTCGCTGTGGCAGGGCGTGGACGTGCCGGGGCCGAGCTCCCAGCTGGTGGTGATGGACCGGGTTCCGTTCCCGCGGCCTGACGACCCGCTGATGAGCGCACGCCAGAAGGCGGTGGAGGAGGCCGGGGGCAACGGCTTCATGGCGGTCGCCGCCACCCACGCGGCCCTGCTGATGGCCCAGGGCGCAGGGCGCCTGGTCCGCGCGACGGGCGACAAGGGCGTGGTGGCCGTGCTGGACCCGCGGCTCGCGACGGCGCGCTACGGCAGCTATCTGCGGTCCTCGCTGCCCGACTTCTGGTACACCACGGACCGCAACCAGGTCCGCAAGTCGCTGGCGGCGATCGACGCGGCGGCCCGCGCGGACGGCATGTGACGCGCGGAGGCGGCGGCCTCCGCCGGCGGTCCCGCGGTCGGCCGTACGGCCCCGGCCCGCCGCCGTGCTCGGGGCTCGGCGGCGGCCCGGGGCCGTACGCGCGCACGCGACCGCCGCGTATCGCGCGGGGGATGCATCGCGAGGGAGGGTGAGGGAGAGGCGGTCCTGGTGCCCGGAGGCGGTGGTGGCGCCCGGCGGGCTCAGACGCGGCGGAGGACCGCCACGACCTTGCCGAGGATGGTCGCCTCGTCACCGGGGATGGGCTGGTAGGCGGCGTTGTGGGGGAGCAGCCAGACATGGCCGTCCTCGCGGCGGAAACGCTTGACCGTGGCCTCGCCGTCGAGCATCGCTGCGACGATGTCGCCGTTCTCCGCGACGGGCTGGCGCCGCACCGTGACCCAGTCGCCGTCGCAGATGGCCGCCTCGATCATCGAGTCGCCGACGACCTTGAGCACGAACAGCTCGCCGTCGCCGACGAGCTGACGGGGGAGGGGGAAGACGTCCTCGACGGACTCCTCCGCCAGGATCGGTCCGCCGGCGGCGATCCGGCCGACCAGCGGCACGTACGAGGCGGCCGGCTTGCCCGTGGTGTCCGTCTGCTGGGTGGTCGGCTGGTCCGACGCCCTGACCTCGTACGCGCGGGGGCGGTGCGGGTCGCGGCGGAGGAAGCCCTTGCGTTCGAGCGCCATCAGCTGGTGGGCCACGGACGAGGTGCTCGAAAGGCCGACCGCCTGGCCGATCTCCCGCATGGAGGGCGGGTACCCCCTGCGCTGCACCGAGTCCCTGATGACCTCGATGACCCGGCGCTGACGGTCCGTGAGCCCCGTGCTGTCCGCCCTGATCCCGGGAGGTCGGCCGGGGAGCGACCTGGTCGCCTTGGCGAGGCCCTCCTGGTCCGCGGTGGCGGGTTCCGTCACGGCGTGCACCGGCTCGAAGCGGCGCGCGGCGTGGTCCTGCGCGGTGATGGCGGCACTGTCGGCGGTCGTGGTCACATCGGCCCCTCTCAGGTGTGTTCTCCCTGCTGCACAACGGTAGTGGCTTTCGAAAGGTTGCGCCAAACACACGTTCGAGTGAAAAAGTCCCAAGTCCTGCTCGCGAGCGCCTCACTTGGGTGTATGGGCACGTTCCGTGAGCGCCCGGTCGCACACCGCGCCCGGTGCGGGTGGTGCCCCGGGTGCGGGTGACCGCGTCCCGTGGGGCGCCCGGGGTACCGAGGGGAGAGGGGTCGGTGCCGCCGGAGGGTGCGGGAGCGACTGCGGGACAGTACGGGGTGCCCGCAGGCGCGGAGGGCGCCGCGCGGGATCACCGTACCCGCTCCGCCCCGCCGGGCGGCTGCCGCCCGCGCGATCCGCCGCAATCCGCGGCGCGGCCCGTGGCGGGAACGCGCGGAGCGTGCCGGTCCTGTGTCCGCGTGGACTCTCCGGGACGCCTGCGGACGGGTGCCCCCGGCGTCCCGGCCACCCCTCACGTCACGTAATGTCATGGCCGACCTGCGGTGCTGCCCGGTCGGCCGGGCCCCGGGGCGCCCGACACGCGCGAGAGTGCAAAGTCCGCCCCAAGCCCTACATGTAGTGGTTGGCTAGGCGCTGTCGCCCACAGATTGTGGTGCGGCTATGCTGGGGAGCAGCTTCTCAAGGGTCGCTTTCCGGCCATTGCGGAGCTATGCAGCCATGCGGTCAGGGAGGAGTGGGAACGGTGCACTGTCCTTTCTGCAGGCACCCCGACAGCCGGGTCGTCGACAGCCGTACGACCGATGACGGCACGGCCATCAGGCGCCGCAGGCAGTGCCCCGAGTGCTCCCGCCGGTTCACCACGGTGGAGACCGCGTCACTGATGGTGATCAAGCGCAGCGGCGTGACGGAGCCCTTCAGCCGCACCAAGGTCATCACCGGCGTGCGCAAGGCCTGCCAGGGGCGGCCCGTCACCGAGGACGCGCTCGCCCAGCTCGGCCAGCGGGTCGAGGAGCAGCTGAGGGCCACCGGGAGCGCCGAGCTGAGCACCCACGACGTGGGTCTCGCCATACTCGGACCACTGCGCGACCTGGACCTGGTCGCATACCTGCGGTTCGCGTCCGTGTACCGGGCGTTCGACTCGCTCGAAGACTTCGAGTCGGCCATCGCGGAACTCCGCGAGCGGCCGCCCGCCGACAACGGCGGCACCGGCGGCGGGGGCAACGGGGACCCCGCGCCCGCCGCCACCGCGGCCGGCTGACCCGGCCGGGCCCCAGGGCCCGGCGGGACGGCGGCGGACACAAGGACTCGCCCCGGGCGCGCAGCCGCGCGCCCGAGGTGTCACGCATATGCCTTCGACCGCGGAACAGTGCGGCGTCGGCGAGTGTTTTGTACGTATATGGGAGGCGGCATGACAGAGACGACGAGTGGCCCGGCCCGGAGTTCCCGGTCCAAGGGCTCCAAGGCCGGCAAGGGGCTCCGGGTCGAGCGCATCCACACCACGCCCGGCGTGCACCCGTACGACGAGGTGGCCTGGGAGCGGCGCGACGTCGTCATGACCAACTGGCGCGACGGGTCGGTGAACTTCGAGCAGCGCGGCGTCGAGTTCCCCGACTTCTGGTCGCTCAACGCGGTCAACATCGTCACCAGCAAGTACTTCCGCGGCGCCCTCGGCACCCCGCAGCGCGAGACCGGCCTCAAGCAGCTCATCGACCGGATCGTGAAGACGTACCGCAAGGCGGGCGAGGACCACCACTACTTCGCGTCCCCCGCGGACGCGGAGATCTTCGAGCACGAGCTGGCGTACGCCCTCCTGCACCAGATCTTCAGCTTCAACTCGCCGGTGTGGTTCAACGTCGGCACGCCCCAGCCGCAGCAGGTCTCCGCCTGCTTCATCCTGGCCGTGGACGACTCCATGGACTCGATCCTCGACTGGTACAAGGAAGAGGGGATGATCTTCAAGGGCGGCTCGGGCGCCGGCCTGAACCTCTCCCGCATCCGCTCCTCCAAGGAGCTGCTCTCCTCCGGCGGCAACGCCTCGGGCCCCGTCTCCTTCATGCGCGGCGCCGACGCCTCCGCCGGCACCATCAAGTCCGGCGGCGCCACCCGCCGCGCGGCCAAGATGGTCATCCTGGACGTCGACCACCCCGACATCGAGGACTTCATCAAGACCAAGGTCACGGAGGAGGAGAAGATCCGCGCCCTGCGCGACGCGGGCTTCGACATGGACCTGGGCGGCGACGACATCACGTCCGTCCAGTACCAGAACGCGAACAACTCCGTCCGGGTCAACGACGAGTTCATGAAGGCCGTCGAGGCCGGCGGCAAGTTCGGCCTGAAGGCCCGCATGACCGGCGAGGTCATCGAGGAGGTCGACGCCAAGTCGCTGTTCCGGAAGATGGCGGAGGCCGCCTGGGCCTGTGCCGACCCCGGCATCCAGTACGACGACACGATCAACCACTGGCACACCTGCCCCGAGTCCGGCCGGATCAACGGCTCGAACCCGTGCAGCGAGTACATGCACCTGGACAACACGTCCTGCAACCTCGCCTCGCTGAACCTCATGAAGTTCCTCAAGGACGACGGCAAGGGCAACCAGTCCTTCGAGTCCGAGCGGTTCGCCAAGGTCGTCGAGCTGGTCATCACCGCGATGGACATCTCGATCTGCTTCGCGGACTTCCCGACGCAGAAGATCGGCGAGAACACCCGCGCCTTCCGCCAGCTCGGCATCGGCTACGCCAACCTCGGCGCCATGCTGATGGCGACCGGCCACGCGTACGACTCCGACGGCGGCCGCGCCCTCGCCGGGGCCGTCACCTCCCTGATGACCGGCACCGCCTACCGGCGCTCCGCCGAGCTCGCTGCGGTCGTCGGCCCGTACGACGGCTACGCGCGCAACGCCTCCGCGCACCGGCGCGTCATGAAGCAGCACGCCGACGCGAACGCCGCGGCCGTCCGCATGGACGACCTCGACACCCCGATCTGGGCCGCGGCCACCGAGACGTGGCAGGACGTGCAGCGGCTCGGCGAGAAGAACGGCTTCCGCAACGCGCAGGCGTCCGTGATCGCGCCGACCGGCACCATCGGCCTCGCGATGTCCTGCGACACCACGGGGCTCGAACCCGACCTCGCACTGGTCAAGTTCAAGAAGCTCGTCGGCGGCGGCTCCATGCAGATCGTCAACGGCACCGTGCCGCAGGCCCTGCGCCGCCTCGGCTACCAGGAGGAGCAGATCGAGGCGGTCGTCGCCCACATCGCCGAGCACGGCAACGTGGTGGACGCGCCGGGACTGCGCCCCGAGCACTACGAGGTCTTCGACTGCGCCATGGGCGAGCGCTCCATCTCCGCGATGGGCCACGTCCGCATGATGGCGGCCATCCAGCCGTGGATCTCCGGCGCCCTGTCGAAGACGGTCAACATGCCCGAGTCCGCCACCGTCGAAGAGGTCGAGGAGATCTACTTCGAGGCGTGGAAGATGGGCGTCAAGGCGCTCGCGATCTACCGCGACAACTGCAAGGTCGGGCAGCCGCTGTCGGCCAAGAAGAAGGAAGAAGAGAAGAAGGCCGTCACCGAGAAGGCCGAGGAGGCCATCCGCGAGACGGTCGAGAAGGTCATCGAGTACCGCCCGGTCCGCAAGCGTCTCCCGAAGGGCCGCCCCGGCCTGACGACGTCCTTCACGGTCGGCGGCGCCGAGGGCTACATGACGGCGAACTCGTACCCCGACGACGGCCTCGGCGAGGTCTTCCTGAAGATGTCGAAGCAGGGCTCGACCCTCGCCGGCATGATGGACGCCTTCTCCATCGCCGTCTCCGTCGGCCTCCAGTACGGCGTGCCGCTGGAGACGTACGTCTCGAAGTTCACCAACATGCGCTTCGAGCCCGCGGGCATGACGGACGACCCCGACGTGCGGATGGCGCAGTCCATCGTGGACTACATCTTCCGCCGCCTCGCGCTGGACTTCCTGCCCTTCGAGACGCGCTCCGCGCTCGGCATCCACTCGGCGGAGGAGCGCCAGCGCCACCTCGACACCGGCTCGTACGAGCCCGTGGCCGAGATCGACGACGAGGTGCAGGCCGAGTCGCTGGCCCAGTCGGCCCCGACGAAGCCCGAGCCCGCCCTGAAGGCGGTCGTCACCCCCGGCGCGCCGAAGACCGCCGCAGCGCCCGCGCCGCAGGAGGCCCACACCTCCGCCGAGCTGGTCGAGATGCAGCTCGGCATCAGCGCGGACGCCCCGCTCTGCTTCTCCTGCGGCACCAAGATGCAGCGCGCCGGCTCCTGCTACATCTGCGAGGGCTGCGGCTCCACCAGCGGCTGCAGCTGACACCGGCCGCGGTCACGCCGGGAGACCCGGCGTGACCGCGCCCGGGGCACGGCCTCCACGAGAGGGGGCGCAGGCCGCCCAGCGCCTGCGCCCCCTCTCGCGCGCGGTGGGCGCGGCGTAGTACTGCTGGGGGTGTGACAACAGGTCCGTTCTCAGTCCGGGAGTCGTCGATGGCCGTTCGCCGAGTCGTGCCCAACCTCCGGTCGGAGGCAGCCCAGGAGAACCGGGAGTTCTACGGTCTGCTGGGCCTTGCCGAGGTCATGAACCACGGCTGGATCCTCACGCTCGCCTCACCGTCGAGCCCCGCGGCGCAGCTCAGCGTCATGGCCGGCGACAAGACCGCGCCCGTCACCCCCGACCTGAGCGTGGAGGTGGACGACGTCGACGCGGCCTACGCGATCGTGCGCGAGAGCGGCGCGGAGATCGTCCACCCCCTGCAGGACGAGGAGTGGGGCGTGCGGCGGTTCCTCGTCCGCGACCCCGACGGACGCGTGGTCAACGTGCTGGGCCACCGCTGACCCGGGGGCCCGGGCCACCGCCGGCCCGGGCCTGCGCGGGTCTCAGGCTTCGCCCATGCGGTGGCCGAAGGTCTGCGGGTCGGTCTGCTCGAAGCCGCGCACCGCCCTGCGGAAGCCCCAGACCCCGCCCGGCTCCCTGGAGAACTCCGCGACGGTGGCCGCCGTCGCGCCCGGCGTGGTGCCGAAGTCGTAGGCCAGCAGCTCGTCGCGGTCCTCGACCACCGAGATCTCGGGGTTCGCGACCTCGCCGAAGGTCAGGTCGCCGTCCCCCTGCTGGATCGCGACGCCGACGATCACCCGGACGTACGCGTCGCCCAGCCGGTCGAGTTCGAGCGTCATCTCCTCGTCGGCGCCGAACCCCTGGCCCGTCCTGCTGTCGCGGTTCAGTGTGATCGTGCCGTCGGGGGAGCGGCTGTCGAAGTGCACCAGATAGTCGGGCGCGCCGTGCGGATCGTCCGCAGTGAACGTGCCCGCGATCAGATCGAGATCATGGTCGGGCTCGCCCAGCGGGCTCGGGTCCCACTTCAGCACGACCTCGATCTTCGAGAGTCCCTTGTTGGCGCTTCCCACCGTGTCCCTCCCCGGGCGGCGGGCCGAACTCCCGTGTGAACGGCCCTGTGTCGACCAGGCTAGTGGGCGCCACCGGCAGCGGGCCACGAGGCCGGGACCGTGACCGGCGCCACGCCCCTGGCCGTACGATGGCGCGGTGCTGGTCAAGTGGACGCACTGCACCGTCGTCGACCGTCGAGGATTCGAACGCGGGCAGCGGAAATGGGCGGGGTTGCTCGGTGAGCCGGGATTCCGTGGGCAGGGCGGCGGCTGGAGCAGGACGCGTCCGGGGGTGGCCCACGTCTTCGCGTTCTGGGAGAGCCGCGCGTTCTACGACTCGTTCATGGCGCGCTCCCACGACCGGCTCGCGGCCGCGCAGTCGGGGACGTTCAGGGACGGCAGGACCAAGCTGTTCGACCACCGCTTCGACGTGAAGACCGGCTTCGAGCCCCGCTTCACCGAGGCGGACGTGGTCAGGGTCGCCCACAGCAGGGTGCACGAGGAGCGCGTCGAGCACTTCGCCCTCATGCAGGAGAAGGTGTGGAACCCCGCCATGGCCGGCTCGCCCGGCATGGTGCGCGGCCTGTTCGGCGACGCCCCCGGCAACGAGTTCCTCGTGCTCTCCATGTGGCAGTCCGCAGCCGAGCACGGCAAGTACCGGGTGGAGCGCGTGGAGCGGCTGACGCTGCGCGCGCAGACCGCGGCCGACGTGGCCGCCCTGACCGGGGACATCGTCGACCTCGAAGCCTCCTGGACGGTGTGAGGCCCGCACCGGCGGGGGCGCCCCCCTCCGACACGGCCGGGCAGGGCCCCGGAGCGGCCCGCGGCACCCGGCGCCCTTAGGGTCGGTGACATGGCACGACCCAGGCGCATCGTCCTCGTACGGCACGGCGAATCGGAGGGCAACGCCGACGACTCGGTGTACGAGCGCGTCCCCGACCACGCCCTCGGCCTGACCGCGCGCGGCGAGCGGCAGGCGCAGGAGACCGGCGGCCGGCTGCGGGAGGCGTTCGGCTCCGAGCGGGTGAGCGTGTACGTCTCCCCGTACCGGCGCACACACCAGACGCTGCGCGCCTTCGGCCTCGACCCCGACCTGGTCAGGGTGCGGGAGGAGCCCCGGCTGCGCGAGCAGGACTGGGGCAACTGGCAGGACCGCGAGGACGTGCGCAGGCAGAAGGCGTACCGGGACGCCTACGGCCACTTCTTCTACCGCTTCGCGCAGGGCGAGTCGGGCGCGGACGTGTACGACCGGGTCGGCGCGTTCCTGGAAAGCCTGCACCGCGGTTTCGAGGAGCCGGACTCCCCGTCGAACGTCCTGATCGTCACGCACGGCCTGACCATGCGGCTGTTCTGCATGCGGTGGTTCCACTGGTCGGTCGCGGAGTTCGAGGCGCTGGCCAACCCGGACAACGCGGAGACCAGGACGCTGCTGCTCGGCGACGACGGCAGGTACACCCTGGACCGCCCCTTCGCCCGGTGGCGCGAGCCGGAGCGCTACGACGTCGCCTGACGCCCGGGGGCCGGTCGCGCGTCCGGCGCGCTTGCCGCCGCCGGGCCCTGCTCGTCCCAACCGACCTGCTGCACAAGGCCGTCGGCCCGGGCAGACCTGGCCGGCCGACGCGTACCGCGCCGTGCGCGCGGCCCCCGCGCACACGATGTCGGGCCCCCGGCTGTCGCGGGCCGTCCGCGCGGCGTACGCTTGCTGGCGCCATGCCGTACGAAGCACCCACGCACACCGTCGAGCGCTCGCTCCGCGCCACCACGGGCGCGAAGACCGTAGCGGGCATCGACGAGGTCGGCCGTGGCGCCTGGGCGGGTCCCGTCACCGTGTGCGCGGCGGTCACAGGACTGCGCAGGGCGCCCGACGGGCTCACGGACTCGAAGCTCCTGACCCCCAGGCGGCGCGACGAACTGGCCGCGGTGCTCGGCGACTGGGTCACCTGCCACGCGCTCGGCCACGCCTCGCCCGAGGAGATCGACGACCTCGGGATGACCGCGGCGCTGCGGCTCGCCGCGGTGCGCGCCCTCGATGCGCTGCCGGTCGTCCCCGACGCGGTGATCCTCGACGGCAAGCACAACTACTTGGGCGGGCCCTGGCACGTCCGCACGGTCATCAAGGGCGACCAGTCCTGCGTGTCCGTCGCGGCGGCGTCCGTGCTCGCCAAGGTCCGCAGGGACTCGATGATGGCCGAACTCGGCGCCACCACCGCCGCGTACGAGCCGTTCGCCTTCGGGGACAACGCCGGCTATCCCTCGCCGGTGCACCGGGCCGCGCTGGAGGAATGGGGTCCGACACCGCACCACCGGGTGTCGTGGTCCTATCTCGACGCGCTGCCCAGATGGCGTCACCTGAAGAAGATCCGCGTCCCGGTGGACACGGCTGTGCCGGGGAGTCCGGAAGGCGGGGGCGGAGTCCAACTCGGTCTCGATTTCTGAAACTTCCGACAAAGCCTCCCGTTCTTCTGTGCCTTACGGCCACAGACATGGGTACAGCCCGCTACATGGGCACAAATGTGCCCACCCGCCGGTGCTCGACAGGCCGGCGTTTGATAGACATCAACTCATGCCTCTCACCCCCGAGGAGCCTCAGATTCACGAGAGAGCCCAGGGTCCCCGCGCGACGCCGACCGCAGGCCACGCCGCGCCGACCCCTCGTCCCGTACCCGGTCCGCGTCCCGTTCCAGGGCCGCGATCGGCGGCCACCCCGCGGCCTGGGCGACCGGGCCCTGGTCCCGCGAGGCCGGCCGCACCGCCGGCCCAGCGCTCGCACGCCTCCGCCGGGCAGCCCCAGGCGCCCGCGCGCGAGAACGCGGCCGCCAAGCCCCAGATCCAGCTGATCCCCGCCCCCGTCGACGGCGCGCTCGCCGCCGCGGAGGAAGCGGTCGACCTGCTGCTCGACTCGGGCCGCGCGCCCGGCGACGTCCTCGTGCTCACCACGGGTGAGCAGCATCCGTGGGCGACGCACGAGCTCTCCTTCGGCGAGGCGTCCTACTGGGCGCAGCAGGACGCCAGGGAGGACGTGTTCTTCGCCGACGGCTCGGCCGTGGCACGGGCGCAGGCCCGGCCGGTGGTCGTCGTCGCGGTCAACGGCGCGGAGGACTCCGCCGCCTCCGTGGTGCGCTCGGCACGGGAGCGCGCCACGGCGCTGCTCGTCGTGTGCGGCGACCCGGAGCGCGTCGACTCCGTCCTCGGCGCGGGCGTCTGAGCCGTACGTGACCCGGCCTGCCGGTCCCGTGAGGGGCGGCGGCCGGGCCCGCGCGGCGGCACGGCGGGCCGTCCTGCCGTGCCGCCCGCGTGCCCGCCCTGCCGCGGCCTCGCGGCGCGGGGACCGGTGTGTACGCGCGTGCGCGGAGGCGTCGGGGCGTCCGCGGAGGCGTCCCCGGCGCTTGCCAGGTGCTTCTCGATGCTTGCCGGGGCGCGCCCGCCCGGTGCCTGTCGACGCTTCCCGGCAACGGGCCCGCCCGGCGCTCCCGACGCTTCTCGGGGTACGCCCTGCCGACGCGCGAAGAAGACGTGTGCCGGAAGCGAGGAGGGCCCGGGTCAGCGCGCGGCCGCGCGGCTCATCGCCGCCGCGGCACCGCCGCCCGTGCTCGTCGGTACGGGGTCCTGCTCCGCCGCCCACGCGAGGTCGGCGGGCACGGAGTGCGCGTGCGGCCGCCTGCCGCCCCTGCCCTCACCGAGGACCTGCCAGCCGACCTCCGTCAGTGTGAGGTACGCGCCGCACCGCAGGCCGTGCAGGGTACAGGCGTCCCGCAGGCCCCACATCCACGCGCCGTCCTCCTCCGTCCACCGCTCGTCGCCCTCGCGGCAGTAGAGCAGCGCCGCGGTACGCACCGGGGTGCGGCGGCGCAGGTCGTGCGGGATGACGCGGCGCAGGTGCGCGAGGAGCGCGTTGCGGAACTCCCACCCGTCCGCGTGCCCGGCGCGGCGCGCGAACGACGCGCTCGCCACGAGACGTTCCTCCGGATCGAGCACCGCCACCACCGCCGTGCCGAGGACGGGCCGGTGCCTGCTGTGCAGGCCGCCGACGAGCTCGCGCGGGCTGCGCAGCAGCGGTATCCCCGCGGCGGCCCACTCCGACGGTTCGAGCGTCCTCGCCTGGTGGCCGGAGTGCCCGCCGCCCGTGGTGACCGGGGCGGCCGCGGACGAAGCGAATCCGAAGGTCACGGTTCTCCCTTCGCAAACGCGCCCACGCTGCGGGCGGGGTCCAGTAGGAGGCGCACCGCGGAAGCCGCCCGGGACACGAGCCGGGATGCGGGAGCACGCGGAGGCATGACCAATTCTCGCTGCCCGGAGGTAATGCGGCAACGAGCAATTGGGGCAGCTGGCCGGAATGATCCGCTATGTCCGTCATATTCGTCACAGCGGGACGGCGCACCGGCATGCCCCGCGCGCCGGGGTCACGCCTGGACGGCGAGCACCAGCGGGAACACGCCCTCCGCGCCCGCGCCCCGCAGCAGCCGCGCCGCCACCGCGAGGGTCCAGCCGCTCTCGGCGAGGTCGTCCACCAGCAGGACGGGTCCCCCTGCCCCGGCCAGCGCCGCCGACAGGTCCTGAGGAACCGTCAGCGCGCCGTGCAGCCCGCGCACCCGCTGCGCGCCGTTCGTCCTGGACAGGAGCGGCGCCTCCGCGCCGTCCTGGGTGTACGCCACCGAGCCGAGCAGCGGCATCCGGCCGATCTCCGCGATGCCCGCGGCGAGCGAACCCACCAGGCGGGGCCGCCCCCGCGAGGCCATCGCCACCACCCCGACCGGCCGCCGGGGCGCGCCCTGCGCGCCCGAGGCCCAACCTCCCGGGCCCTTCGCCCAGTCGGCGAGCACCGTCACCACCGCGTCCAGCACATCGCGCGGCACCTCGGTGTCCGGCGCGCCGGGCGCCAGCAGAGGGCGCAGCCGGTTGCCCCAGCCGATGTCGGAGAGCCGGCCGAGCGCGCGGCCCGGATACGGCTGCTCGCCCTGCGGGATGCGCCCCTTGAGGTCGACGCCGACCGCGCCGAGGCCGGTGGGCCACATGCGGCGCGGCTCCACCTCCACGCCCGGCCTGCCCAGTTCACCGCGGGCCGCGTCCAGCGCCGCCTCGGCGACCTTGTCGTCGAAGCGCCGCCCCGCGCAGTTGTCGCAGCGGCCGCAGGGAGCGGCCTCCTCGTCGTCGAGCTGGCGGCGCAGGAACTCCATCCGGCAGCCGTCCGCCGCCGCATAGTCCCGCATGGCCTGCTGCTCGGCAGCGCGCTGCCTCGCCACCCACGCGTAACGCTCCGCGTCGTACTCCCAGGGGCGACCCGTCGCCGTCCAGCCGCCCTTGACCCGGTGCACGGCGCCGTCCACGTCGAGGACCTTGAGCATGGTCTCGAGCCGGGTCCTGCGCAGCTCCACCAGTGGTTCGAGCGCGGGCAGCGACAGCGGGCGCTCCGACCGCGCCAGCACGTCGAGGGTGCGCCGCACCAGCTCCTCGGGCGGGAAGGCGACCGACGCGAAGTACTGCCAGATCGCCTCGTCCTCCTTGCCCGGCAGCAGCAGCACCTCGGCGTGGTCCACCCCGCGTCCGGCGCGCCCCACCTGCTGGTAGTAGGCGATGGGGGAGGACGGCGAGCCGAGGTGGACCACGAACCCGAGGTCGGGCTTGTCGAAGCCCATGCCGAGCGCGGACGTCGCGACCAGCGCCTTGACCCGGTTCGCCAGCAGGTCGTCCTCGGCCTGCCGGCGCTCGGCGTCCTCGGTGCGGCCGGTGTACGAGGCGACGGGGTGCCCGCACTGGCGCAGATATGCCGCCACCTCGTCCGCGGCGGCCACCGTGAGCGTGTAGACGATGCCGGAGCCAGGCAGCTCGTCGAGGTGGTCCGCGAGCCAGGCGAGCCGGTGCGCCGCGTCGGGCAGCCGCAGCACGTGCAGGCTGAGGCTCTCCCGGTCGAGCGGGCCGCGCAGCACCAGGGTGCCCGTGCCCGCGCCGGTGCCGAGCTGCTCGGCGACGTCGGCCGTCACCCGGGCGTTGGCCGTCGCGGTCGTCGCGAGCACCGGCACCCCGGCGGGCAGCTCGGCCAGCATGGTCCGCAGCCGCCGGTAGTCGGGCCTGAAGTCGTGGCCCCAGTCGGAGATGCAGTGCGCCTCGTCGACCACGAGCAGCCCGGTGGCGGCGGAGAGTGCGGGCAGCACCTGGTCGCGGAAGTCCGGGTTGTTCAACCGCTCGGGGCTCACCAGCAGCACGTCCACCGCGCCGGCTGCGACCTCGCCGCGCACGGCGTCCCACTCCTCGGGGTTGGACGAGTTGATCGTCCGCGCCGTGATCCCGGCCCGCGCCGCGGCCTCCACCTGGTTGCGCATGAGGGCGAGCAGCGGCGAGACGATCACGGTGGGGCCGCTGCCGCGTGCGCGCAGCAGGGAGGTGGCCACGAAGTACACCGCCGACTTGCCCCATCCGGTGCGCTGCACGACCAGGGCCCGCTGCTTCTCGGCGACCAGCGCCTCGATCGCGGTCCACTGGTCCTCGCGCAGCCGGGCAGCGCCGCCGGGGTCCCCGACCAGCCTGGCAAGCACGGCATCGGCCTCGGCCCGCAGGGCCGCTCGGTCTGCGTTCGTCATACGCCCATGCAACAGCATCCGCCGCGCCCCGGGCGAACGGCCTGTGGACAACCAGGCAGTAGGTCCGATCGGCACACCGGCCGACCGCATGCGACGCCGTGCATGCGACCACCCGGCGACGGACGCCGGCACCCAACCGGGCCCGGCGACCGACCCGGCTGTCGGATGTCTCGCAGAGCCACGGCTGCGACCTCGCGGGCTGCCTCGAGCCGGGCCACGCCCTCATCACGGACACCTCGACCAAGGTCACCCTCCTCGCCGCCCGCACGACACCGGAATCAGCGGACCGCTACAACCTGACCGCCGACCAACTGCATGCGTAATAGCGGTCGGCTGTATGCGGGCATATGAGCTGATCAGGGCTGTGGATAAGGTTATCCACAGGGGTCGCGGTGGTGGGGGTCGGCGCGAGACGGTCGGGTCATGAGCAAGCACCAGCACACATCAGGTCCGGCGGGCGAGCAGCCGATCACGTTGCGCGGTCCGGCGGAGCTCGTCGACGCACTCCCGTACATTTTGGGCTTCAGGCCCACCGACTCCGTCGTGGTCATCACGCTGCACGGTAGGCAGGCCAGGTTCGGCAGCAGGCTCAGGCTCGGTATCCCCGCGGACACCGAGGGGTGGCAGGCCGCGGCGGACCACGCCGTCGCGCACGCGGTGGAGGCCGCAGGCCGGCGCCGCGCCCGCCCCGACGGCGTTCTCCTCTTCCTCTGGCGCGACCCCGACACCGCGGCGGGCGAGACCGGCCGGCAGGTCATGGAGCGGCTGCGACCCCTCGCCGAACTGCTGCGCACCGCCTGCGGCACGCGCGACCTGCCGGTCATGGAGGCGCTGTGCGTCTCGGGCGGCCGCTTCTGGTCCTACTGCTGCGAGGACCCGCGGTGCTGCCCGCCGGATGGCGGGGAGGCGATGCTGCCTGGCACCTCGGTGATCGCGGCGCACGCCGCCTACGCGGGACTGCGGGTCCGCGGCTCGATCGAGGAACTCGAAGCGAGAATCACCCCGCGCTCGCGTACCTGCCCCGAGGCGCAGGCGCGGGCCTTCGACAGGGCGGGCGGCACCGCCGTGCCGGAGATCCTCGGCGGCGGGCGGGAGGCCGTCGCCGACCGGACACTGAGCCTCGCCCGCGACCTGATCCGCCGCCTCGCCACGGTCCAGGGGCCGCCGCCCGCCGTCCCCGGTGGCGAGCCCGCGGCGGAGGCCGCCGCCGACGCCCTCGACGACGCCCTCCTCCAGGACGCCGAGGTCGCGGCCGTCGTGGTCGGGCTCCAGGACCGCGACACCCGCGACCGGGCCGCGGCCTGGACGGACGACCCGCAGGCCGGCGCCGCGCTGCGGCTGTGGCGTGCGCTCGCCCGCCGCTGCTCCGGCGTCTACGTCGAGTACGGCGCCGCGCCCCTGGCGCTCGCGGGGTGGTACGCCTGGGCCGCGGGGGACGAACCGTCGGCGCGGGCCGCCGTGTCGCGGGCGCTGGCCGTCGATCCCGACTACCAGCTCGCCCGGCTGCTGAACGAGGCGTACGACAGGGGCGTCGACACGGCCGCCCTGCGCTCCTGCTTCGACCCGGCGCCCGCGCGGGAGCCCGGCCCGGGCGACCCGGACCCGGGCGTCAGGCAGCCCGGCGGCTCCCGGCCGTGGCGCTTCCCCAGGCCCAGGCGCCCGCGATCCCCCGAGGAGATCGTGCGGGACGGCATGGCCGCGGCGCGCAGAACGCTGACAGCTGTCAGCCAGATCGAGTGGCTGGTCGAGGAGCCGGACCTGCCCGGTGCCGCGCCGTTCCCGTTCCCGTTCCCGTCCCGCGAGGACCGCGCCCCGGCCGACGGGGGCGCGGCGGCCCACGCTCCCGGACCCGCCCCCGCGAGCCCGTCACCGGAGGTCGCCCCGCCCGCGCGGCCCGCGCTCCCGGACGGTCGGGACACCCCCGTTCCGGCCACTCCGCCCGCGCTCCCGGCCGGCCCGGCCGCCCCGGCTTCGGACGCTTCGGCCCCCGCTGCGGACAGCCCGGCTCCGGCC
Organism: Streptomyces sp. NPDC047002; assembly: GCF_040704505.1. Taxonomy (NCBI): domain Bacteria; kingdom Bacillati; phylum Actinomycetota; class Actinomycetes; order Kitasatosporales; family Streptomycetaceae; genus Streptomyces; species Streptomyces sp. NPDC047002. Next base: position 195,843 of record NZ_JBEYWC010000004.1, on the reverse strand, counting down.
GCTCCGGTCCGCTCCGGCCGGCGCGGACTGCTGCGCAGGACCCGGCCGGGGCCGTCCAGGCCACCGGGCAGGAACGCGCAGGCAGGGCCCGCCGGCCGAGCAGCGGAGGGCGCCGCGCGGCGACGCCCCCGGCTGCGCGGCGGCCCCGACGGGGCGGGGAGCGCGCGATGAGGAGCGTGACCACCCGGCGCCCCCACGCGTTCACCCAGGCGTCGGAGTACGAGCCGCGCCACCACAGCGGCCCGGTGCACAGAAGGCGGACCAGACCACCCATGGCGCTCACCGCTCCTCCTCCCGTACGCGGCGACCTGCCGCGCGCCCCCGCCGGCGGCCCTCCGCCCCTGCACCGGCTGCTGCTCTGCGTCGCGCTGCCCCACCTCGCCATCAGCGCCGACCACGGCCAGCTCACCGGCAGCGGGGTCGAAGGCTGCTACCAGGCGGGGCGGCGGGTGCTCGCCCGCTGTCGGCTCCGCGTCGCCGACCGCGAACCCATGGCACTCCAGGGCCGGATGGGGCCGGCGGACCGGGCGCACTTCCTCGCGGTGGTCAGGACGCCCACCGACGCGGGCCCCGACCCGGAGCTCAGCGTCGAGCGGCTCAGGGACGCCGACGGCACCGAGCGGATCACCGTGCACAACGCGTCAAGGGCGGTGCGGCGCTTCCCCGTCGAGATCGCGCTCGGGACGGACCTGAGCGACCTGGCGGCGATCGCCGCGGGCCGCGCGGGCCCCGAGCTCCCGGCCACGGTGCACGGCGGCGGCCTGCGCTGGACCGCCGACGACGGCGCGGGGGCCGTCGTCACGGCCGAGCCGCCGCCCCACGAGGCGCTGGCCGCGCCCGGCCTGCTGCGCTGGGCGTTCGAACTGCCGCCCGGCGGTTCCCGCACCGTCGAGCTGCGCGTGCGGGCCGACCGTCCGGCCAGGGCACCGGGCCGGAGCCCCGGCCTGCTGCCTGCCGCAGCCGCGGCGGAGGGCGACGACCACCGGGTGGGCCGGCTGTTCGCGGCGAGCATCGACGACCTCAGGGCCCTGCTCCAGCGTGGGCCCGCAGGCCCCGCCGACATCTATCCGGCGGCCGGTGTCCCCTGGCGCTGCGGGCCGCCGGCGGCCGAGGCCCTCTGGGCGGTCAGGATGGCGCTGCCGCTCGGCACAGGACTCACCGCAGCGACCCTGCGCGCGGTCTCCCGCGGCCAGGTACGCGGCAGGGGAGCGGACGCCGGACGCATCCCCGGCCCCCTGCGGGACGCGGGACCACACCTGCCGCCGAGCTGCACGGGCATCGAGGCGACGCTCGCCTTCCCCGTCGTCCTTGCCGAGGCCAGGCTCTGGGGCCTGCCTGAGCAGGACCTGGAGGAGCTCCTGCCGTCAGCCGAGCGCTGCCTGCGGTGGCTGCGCACGGCCCTCGGCGAGGGGGAGCCGCTGGGTGAGCCCGGTCCCGAGGGGCCGCGGCGCGCTGCCACCCAGGCCCACGCACACCGGGCGGCGCTGCTCGGCGCCGACCTGCTCGCGGCCTGCGGCAGACCCGGCGCCGACGACCTGCGTGCGGCCGCGGAGGAGCTGCGGGAGCGGTTCTTGCGCACGTTCTGGATCGACGACGCCTCCGGCGGGCGCCCGGCCGTTGCCCGTACGGCGGACGGCAGGCTGCTGCCCTTCCCGGGGGCCGACCTCGCCCATCTGCTGGACACCGGCCTCGCCGCAGGCGGCGGCAGGGCCCTGGGGCTGCTGGACGCCCCGCGCCGCGCCCGGGTCGCCGAGCTGCTGACGAGCCCCGCCCTCGACTCGGGCTGGGGGCTGCGGGGCCTCGGTGGCCGCGACCCAGGGCACAACCCCTTCGGCCACCGCGCCGGTGCCGTCCGGGTCCACGAGACGGCGGTGGCGTTCGCCGGCCTGGCCGCCGCGGGGCACGGGACCGAGGCGGGCCTGCTGCTGCGGGGTCTGCTGGATGCTGCGGAGGCGTTCGGGTACCGGCTGCCCGAGATGTACGCGGGGCGGCGGCGGGCCGAGGGCGGGATGCCGGTGCCGCACCCGGCCGCGTGCCGCCCGGCTGCGGTGGCCGCGGCCGCGGGCGTCCACGTGGTCGCGGCGCTCGCGGGCATCGGGCCCGACGCGCCGGGCGGGCTCGTCGCGCTGCACCCGCTGCGGGAGGCGCCGCTCGGCGCGGTGCGGATCACCGGCCTGCGGGTGGCGGGGGAGCCGTTCGCCGTCCGGGTGGGGCGTACGGGAATGGGCGTCGTGGAGGAGGCGGCCGCGCGACTCCAACTCGGCGTGTAGGCAAGGGCGGAGAGAAACCACCGGCCGCGCGGGGCGGGCGTGGGGGCCGCCGGGGCGTGATCGGCCGGTGTGGGCGAGCGGAGTGTTTATCGTCAGGCAGACGACTATGATCGGCGCCATGTCGCCCTACGACCCGTCGGCCTTTCTCCCGTTCGCCGTCACCGTCGATCTGGTCGTGCTCACCGTGCGCGGCCAGGGCCTGTGCGCGCTGGCCGTCCGCCGCGGCGAGCCCCCTTTCCAGGGGCGCTGGGCCCTGCCGGGCGGTTTCGTGCGCGGCGAGGAGAACCTCGCCCAGGCAGCAGCCCGCGAGCTCGCCGAGGAGACCGGCCTGTGCGTGCAGGACGCGGGAGGCGCCGAGGCCGCGCACACGGCTCACCTCGAACAGCTGGCCACGTACGGCGACCCTGGCCGCGACCCCCGGATGCGGGTCGTCAGCGTGGCGCACCTGGCGCTCGCGCCCGACCTGCCGGCGCCGCGCGCGGGAGGCGACGCCAACAGCGCGCGCTGGGCGCCCGTCGTGGACCTCCTCGGCAGGGACGGCGCCACGGGACCGGACGGGGAGCCGCCCGTCCCGCTGGCGTTCGACCACGCGCGCATCCTCGCCGACGGTGTGGAGCGCGCCCGCTCGAAGATCGAGTACTCCTCGCTGGCCACGGCGTTCTGCCCCCCGGAGTTCACCGTGGGCGAGCTGCGCAGGGTCTACGAGGCGGTGTGGGGTGTGGCGCTCGACCCGCGCAACTTCCACCGCAAGGTCACCGGCACGCCCGGCTTCCTTGTCCCCACCGGCGGTACGACGACCCGTCAGGGCGGCAGGCCCGCCCAGCTGTTCCGGGCCGGAGGCGCGACCGTGCTCAACCCGCCCATGCTCCGCCCGGAGATCTGAGCCCCGTCCCCTCCCTTCGAACCCGTGTCGCCCGGCCTTGACCTTGTGTCACCTGAACCCTGTGTCACCTCGCGGGGGCGCCATCGGCACCTGACGGGGTGCCGCAGCACCTGATGGGACGCCCCCTCGCCAGGCGGCACGCCCGCCCGGCGGCCACCGGCCGTGAACGTGACCCCATTCGGACCAGGCGGGCCCCCGCCCAGCGGCCACCGGCCATGGGCGGGACCCCCGTTCGGGCCGGGCGGCCCCCCGGCCGCACGCCCCCGTCCTCCCCGCGAAGGACACAGCACACTTCTGGTTACGTAGCAAATCGGACATATAGCGTTATCGTGCTGGCGTACTCGCTCTGCCGCGGAGCGGTCTCACCCCCTGCGAGAGATGAACGATGCTCCAGGCCATCGGACTGACCAGTGCCCCCCGTCGCGACCAGCAGCCCGCCGTGGACGACCTCACCTTCGAGGCGAGACCCGGCTCGGTCACCGCGCTCCTCGGCGCCCCCGGCGCCGGCAAGACCACCACCCTGCGCCTCATGCTCGGCCTCGAACAGGGCCGCGGCGTCGCCTACTTCAGGGGCAGGCCGCTGCACCGCATCGCGCATCCCGCGCGCGAGGTCGGCGTCCTGCTCGGCGACGTGCCGGGCCATCCCGGCCGTACGGCCAAGGGGCAGCTGCGCATGCTGTGCGCCGCGGCGGGCGTGCCCGCCTCCCGCGCCGACGAACTGCTCGACGTGGTGGGCCTCGGCCCCCTGCGCGACGAGCGCCTCGGCAACCTCTCCCTCGGCATGGACCGCCGCCTCGGCATCGCCGCAGCGCTGCTCGGCGACCCGCACACCCTGCTGCTCGACGCCCCCTCCGCCGACCTCTCGCCCCGCGAGACCAGCTGGCTGCACGGACTGCTGCGCGCGCACGCCGCCCAGGGCGGCACGGTCCTGTACACCACGGCCGACCCCAAGGAGGCGGCGCGCGCGGCCGATCACGTCGTCACCATCGACGCGGGCCGCCTCGTCGCCGACCAGGACGCCGCCTCCTTCTCCGGCACGAGGCTGCGCCCCCGCGTGGCGATCAGGACGCCGCACGCGGCCCGCCTCGCCGACGCCCTCAGCAAGGAGGCCCGCGCGGGCCGGCGCTCCGTCGAGGTGGTCGCCGAGGGCGGCACCCGGCTCACCGTCTACGGCAGCAGCTGCCCCGAGATCGGCGAGACCGCCTTCCGGCACGGCGTGCTCGTACACCAGCTCGCCGACGAGATCGGGGACAGCGGCCCGGTGCCCGCGGCCCGGCAGAGCGGCGACGACCCGCAGGACGACGGGCGGGAGACCACGGCGCTGCTGCCCGTCCAGGCGGGCACGGGCCGTGCCGCCCCGCTGCCGCCCGTGCTGGACGCCCGGCCCACCCGGGGTCCGCTGCGGCCCCTCCGCTACGAGTTGCGGCGGATGTTCGGCGTCAGGACCTCCCCGCTGATCGCCGCCGCCGCGCTGCTCGTCTCGCTTGCCCTCGCCCTGCCGCTCGCGCACACCGGGACCACGCCGCCCGCCGGGCTGCTCGCCGCCTGGCCCGCCCTGCTCCCGCTGCCGCCCGCCGCCATGGGGGCCGGGCTCATCGGCGCCCTCGCGTACGGGGACGAGTACCGCCACCCGGCGCTCGCGGGTGCCCGCGGCACCGTGCCGAGGCGGCTCGGACTGCTGCTCGCGAAGCTCGCGGTCACCGGTGCGGTCGCCGTACTGCTCGCGCTGGCGGCCGCCGCCGTCGACGGGGCGGCGCTGCGGCTTCTCCACGGCGCGGACGCCCTGCCGGCCCCCGGCGCGTGGCCCGCCCTCGGCGCCGGCTGGGCCGGGCTCGCGCTCGGCTGCGCCTGGGCGGGGTTGCTGGGCGCGGGCATCTTCCGGGTCACCGCCGCGGGTGTCACCGCCGTCATCGCCGTCCCGGTGCTGGTGGTCCCGCTCGTGAAGAAGGTGCCGGCCGGGCCTTCCGCCCATTCCCTGGCCGGACTTCCCGAGCCCGTGCGCCAACTCGTCAGGCTGGGGCGGCCGCACGAGACGGACAGCTGGCTGATCGGGATGCTGCGCCTGGTGACGCGGCCCGAGGCGACGGCTCTCGGGCTCTCCCTGACTGTCCTGTTCTGCGCGTTCGTGTTCACCAGTCTTCGTAGTAGGGCCCGTTGGTGAGCGCTATCGGTACGACTCTGATCGCCATGGCCATAACTCGCCGGGCAAAGCAGGCGTTTCGGGCGGAGAAATCACGGTCCGTCAATGAAGCCGCGGGCGCAGATCACCCTTTCGTGTGCTTTTCACCAAAGCCCTCAAGGGCAGTCGGAGCAACGCCGACAAAGGATGCGTGAGTACCCTTGCGCACACCATGATGACCTCCGCCCGTTCCGCCGACTCCGGCCTGACGGGACCGGGTGACCTCGACCGCTACCCCTTCTCCCAGGCCACCGGCGCCGACCGCGCGGCCGCCCCCGTCTGGGAGGGCCCGGACGTGGACCTCTCCCGCACGGGCCGGCGCCCCACGGGCAGCCGGGGCCGTGGACTCCACGGCCAACTCGTCCAGCAGCTCGGTCAGATGATCGTCTCCGGCGACCTCGGCGCGGACCGTCCGCTGGTGCCTGAGGAGATCGGCCAGCGCTTCGAGGTCTCGCGCACCGTCGTGCGCGAGTCCCTCCGGGTGCTTGAGGCCAAGGGCCTCGTCAGCGCCCGGCCCAACGTCGGCACCCGGGTCCGCCCGGTCAGCGACTGGAATCTGCTGGACCCCGACATCATCGAGTGGCGCGCCTTCGGCCCCCAGCGCGACGACCAGCGCCGCGAGCTCACCGAGCTGCGCTGGACGATCGAGCCCCTGGCCGCCCGCCTCGCCGCAGGGCACGGCAGGGAGGACGTGCAGGCCCGCCTCACCGACATGGTCGAGATCATGGGGCACGCTCTCGCGCAGGGCGACGCGATCACCTTCGCCCGCGCCGACGCCGAGTTCCACTCGCTGCTCATCCAGCTCGCCGGCAACCGCATGCTGGAGCACCTCTCCGGGATCGTCGCCGCCGCCCTCCAGGTCTCCGGCGGCCCGGCCACCGGCTGCGACCGCCCGGGCGAGGCGTCGCTCGCGCACCACGCCCGTATCGCCGACGCGCTGGGCGCGGGGGACGGGGCGGCGGCCGAGGCCGCGATGCGCCAGCTGCTGACCGTCCACCCGGACGTCGAGCGAGTGGTGCCTGCCCCGCGCGAGCACTGACCCCTGGCGCACCCGCCGCGGGGCCGGGCAATGTCCGGGTGCCCCGCGCGGCGGGCCGCCGGGCCCAGGTGTGGTCCGGCGGCGCGGAAGCGGGGTGCCGCGCGCCATGGCAGGGCGCCACAAGGGGCGCTTTGCCGATACTTGGCGTATATGTCGCATATGTGGTGTGACTCGGGCCACGCGGATTGGGCGTAACACTCCCCGAGGCAGTGCGATGACCTAAGAGGTGGCAGCCGAGAGAGGAATACGCCCGCCGCAGGCGGGGCTGTGGTCCTCCCCTGGCTCAAGCCCGCGCCGTCGGTGACATCCCCAGCCGTCGGTCGTCGGCTCCGGTCCGTTGTCGGGCGGGGCCGGAAGCCCTTCCCATCGTTCCGAGAGGTTGTTCGTGTCGGCCAGCACATCCCGTACGCTCCCGCCGGAGATCGCCGAGTCCGAGTCTGTGATGGCGCTCATCGAGCGGGGTAAGGCTGATGGACAGATCGCCGGCGATGACGTGCGTCGGGCCTTCGACGCCGACCAGATTCCGCCAACCCAGTGGAAGAATGTTCTGCGCAGCCTCAATCAGATCCTCGAGGAAGAGGGTGTGACGCTGATGGTCAGTGCCGCGGAGTCGCCGAAGCGCACCCGCAAGAGCGTCGCTGCGAAGAGTCCGGTCAAGCGAACCGTCGCCCCCAAGCCTGTCGCGGCCAAGCCCGCCCCGGTGAAGACGGTGGCGGCGGCCGCCACCGCACCGCCGGCAGCCGAGGTCGTCGAGGCGCCCGCCGACGAGGAGGCCGCCCCCGCGAAGAAGGCGGCGGCGCCGAAGAAGGCGGCAGCCAAGAAGGCCACGGCGAAGAAGACCGCGGCCAAGAAGACGACGGCGAAGAAGACCGCCGCCAAGAAGGACACCGACGAGCTCGGCGAGGCCGAGGAGCCGGTCGAGGACGTGCCCGCGGGCAAGGCGGAGGAAGAGGAGACCGAGGGCGAGGCCAAGGGCTTCGTCCTCTCCGACGACGACGAGGACGACGCGCCCGCGCAGCAGGTCGCCGTCGCCGGTGCCACCGCCGACCCGGTCAAGGACTACCTCAAGCAGATCGGCAAGGTCCCCCTCCTCAACGCCGAGCAGGAGGTCGAACTCGCCAAGCGGATCGAGGCGGGCCTCTTCGCCGAGGACAAGCTGGCCGGCACCGACAAGCTCGCGCCGAAGCTCAAGCACGAGCTGGAGATCATCGCCGAGGACGGCAGGCGCGCCAAGAACCACCTGCTGGAGGCCAACCTCCGCCTCGTGGTCTCGCTGGCGAAGCGCTACACCGGCCGCGGCATGCTCTTCCTCGACCTGATCCAGGAGGGCAACCTCGGCCTGATCCGCGCGGTCGAGAAGTTCGACTACACCAAGGGCTACAAGTTCTCCACGTACGCCACCTGGTGGATCAGGCAGGCCATCACCCGCGCCATGGCCGACCAGGCACGCACCATCCGTATCCCGGTGCACATGGTCGAGGTCATCAACAAGCTCGCGCGCGTCCAGCGCCAGATGCTCCAGGACCTGGGCCGCGAGCCCACCCCTGAGGAGCTGGCCAAGGAGCTCGACATGACCCCGGAGAAGGTCATCGAGGTCCAGAAGTACGGCCGCGAGCCCATCTCGCTGCACACCCCGCTCGGCGAGGACGGCGACAGCGAGTTCGGCGACCTGATCGAGGACTCCGAGGCGGTCGTCCCGGCCGACGCGGTCAGCTTCACCCTCCTCCAGGAGCAGCTGCACTCCGTCCTCGACACCCTCTCGGAGCGCGAGGCGGGCGTGGTCTCCATGCGCTTCGGCCTCACCGACGGGCAGCCGAAGACGCTGGACGAGATCGGCAAGGTCTACGGGGTGACCCGCGAGCGCATCCGCCAGATCGAGTCCAAGACCATGTCGAAGCTGCGCCACCCGTCCCGCTCGCAGGTCCTGCGGGACTACCTGGACTGATCCGCCGCGGCACCCGCACACCTGGTTGGGCCCGGTTCCCCTTTCGAGGGGTTCCGGGTCCGCTTCGTTTCGCGCTCGGGCCGAAGGACAGGTTGGATGACTCCGAGTGGATGACCTTTCCACGGAGAGTCAGGAGAACCTATGCGTCGCCCCCTTGCCAGCGCCTTCCGTGCCACGTGCCGCACCCGGGCCGTACGGCCCTCCCGAGCGGTGTATGCGGGGCTCGCGGCCCTGAGCGCCTCAGCGCTGCTGCCGCTCGCCTCCGCGGCCCCGGCCCAGGCCGACAGCGTCGTCGTGGGCGGCAGGCCCACGACGACGGCCGCCCATCCGTGGGTGGTGGCACTGGTCAGCCCCGACCGGTTCGGGTCCGGGCGCGCGGGGCAGTTCTGCGGGGGCGCGCTCGTCGGGCCCACGAAGGTGCTCACGGCGGCGCACTGCATGAGCGACGACGTGCTCGGGCAGGGCCCGGACAACGTGGGCGACCTGCGGGTGATCGCGGGCCGCGACCGGCTCACCGGCACCGGAGGCCACTCCGTCGCCGTCGCGTCGTACGAGGTCGACCCGGCGTACCACGCGAGCAGCAACGAGAACGACATCGCCGTGCTCACCCTCAGGACGCCGCTGCCCGCCTCTTCGGCCATCGAGCCCGCGGCCCCCGGCGACCGGGCGGCCGCGCCGGGCAGCGGGGCGCAGGTGCTCGGCTGGGGCGACACGACGGGCCGCGGCGACTACGCCTCCACGCTGCGCGCCTCGCCCGTGACGGTGCTGCCGGACGCCCAGTGCGAGAAGGCGTACCCGGGCGGCGGCTCGGGGGCGCGCTACGCGGCGTCCTCGATGCTCTGTGCGGGTGATCCGCGGGGCGGCCACGACGCCTGCCAGGGCGACAGCGGCGGCCCGCTGGTGGCGCAGGGGCGGCTGATCGGCCTGGTGTCGTGGGGGAGCGGCTGCGGGCTCGCCGACGCCCCCGGGGTCTACGCCAGGGTCACGTCCGACCTGCCACCGGTCGCCGACGCGGTCGGGCGCTGAGGACGGTTCCCGGGTTCCGACGCACGGGCTCGGGCCCGGAAGAACCCCCGCGGCGCGCGGGCGCGGGGCTGGAGGGCCGCCCCCGCGCCGGGCCCGGGTCCACAAGACCGCCCCCGCGCGGGCCCCGGGTCCACAAGACCGCCTCCGCGTACGGGTCCCGGGTCCACAAGGCCGCCCCCACGTACGGGCCCCGGGTCCGGTAGGCCGCCCCGCGCACGGGCCGGGGACCCGGTAGACCGCCCCGGCCCGCGTGCCGGGGCAGGGGGCCGCCTCAGGATCCCGGACCTCGCCCGCGTGCTCCTCCCGTACGGCCCGGCGCCGCACGGGGCCGCAGCGCGCCGCTCAGGGCCGGGAAGGGCGCGTGCCGCTACGAGAACGGGCGGCCGCCACCGCGGAAAGCGGTGGCGGCCGCCCGTCGGCCGTCCGGGGACGGCGCTCGGCTCGTCGTCGGTGGTGCGAGGCGTCAGCGCTCCTCGTCACCGGCCACGGCGGGAACCGCCGTCAGCCGGTCGGTCTCGTCCTGTATTTCCGCGGCGATCTTCTTGAGCTCCGGCTCGAACTTGCGCCCGTGGTGGGCACAGAAGAGGAGCTCACCGCCGCTGGTCAGCAGGACACGCAGGTAGGCCTGGGCGCCGCATCGGTCACAGCGGTCGCCCGCCGTCAGGGGGCTCGCGGGTGTCAGAACAGTAGTCACGTCGCCTCTTCTCTAGCTCGACGAGCTGTCGTACCAGGGTCAACATCCAACCAGGCCGAAAACGTTCCCGCTCGCGGCGCCATTCCTCGAAATTTTCTTCCGAAGTGCTGGAGTGCTGACGGTTGGCGGCGAATGAGCCGTATTGCTGAGCTTTACGGATTTCGCATCGATGTCGGTGGGTGGTTCCTGGGCTTGTGTCCGCCCGGCGGGCTTGCCGGTTGTTGATGAGGACGTGCCCGGAGCCTAAATGGTTCATGCCTGGAAGGGAACGTGAGCTGTGCTGCACGGCCGTCCGTGATCGAACACGTATGCGAGCGTGCACTAGCATGGTGCCGGACGAGGGTGGCGTGACAACGGCTCTACCAGGCGTCTGTACCCTCTGAGCGATGACACGAGCCGGGCCTTTACCCCACGGGGCCATATCTCAAATTCAGCGAGGAGCGAACCGAGTGACCGCCGATACGTCCGTGCCGTCCACCGCGCTGCTGACAGCGGACCGTGACGGTTCCAACTACACCGCGCGGCATTTGCTCGTCCTTGAGGGCCTGGAGGCCGTACGGAAGCGGCCCGGGATGTACATCGGGTCCACCGACAGCCGGGGCCTGATGCACTGCCTGTGGGAGATCATCGACAACTCCGTCGACGAGGCCCTCGGCGGATACTGCGACCACATCGAGGTCGTCCTCCACGAGGACGGATCCGTCGAGGTCAGGGACAACGGGCGCGGCATCCCGGTGGACGTCGAGCCCAAGACGGGCCTGTCGGGCGTCGAGGTCGTGATGACCAAGCTGCACGCGGGCGGCAAGTTCGGCGGCGGCTCGTACGCGGCCTCCGGCGGCCTCCACGGCGTCGGCGCGTCCGTCGTGAACGCGCTCTCCGCCCGGCTCGACGTCGAGGTGGACCGCAACAGCTCCACGCACGCCGTCAGCTTCCGCCGCGGCGTGCCCGGGATCTTCACCGAGCAGGGCCCCGACGCGCCCTTCGACCCGGCGGGCGGCCTGCGCAAGGGCAAGCGGATCCCGAAGAACCGCACGGGCACCCGCGTGCGGTACTGGGCCGACCGGCAGATCTTCCTCAAGGACGCCAAGCTCTCCCTGGACACCCTGCACCAGCGGGCCCGGCAGACGGCCTTCCTGGTGCCCGGACTGACGATCGTGGTCAGGGACGAGCGGTTCGCCGAGGCGGCCGAGGACGGCAGGCCGTCCGTCGAGACGTTCCACTACGACGGCGGCATCAGCGAGTTCTGCGAGTACCTGGCCCAGGACAAGGGCGTGTGCGACGTCCTCAGGCTCAGCGGCCAGGGCACCTTCAAGGAGACCGTGCCGGTCCTCGACGACCGCGGGCACATGACCCCGACCGAGGTCACCCGCGAGCTGGGCGTCGACATCGCCCTGCGCTGGGGCACGGGGTACGAGACGACCCTCAGGTCCTTCGTCAACATCATCGCCACCCCCAAGGGCGGCACCCACGTGACCGGCTTCGAACGCTCGGTGACGCGGACGGTCAACGAGGTCCTGCGCTCCACCAAGCTGCTGCGCGTGGCCGAGGACGACGTCGTCAAGGACGACGCCCTGGAGGGCCTGACCGCTGTCGTCACGGTGCGGCTCGCCGAGCCCCAGTTCGAGGGCCAGACGAAGGAGGTGCTGGGCACCTCGGCGGCCAACAGGATCGTCGCCAACGTCGTCGCCAAGGAGCTCAAGGCGTTCCTGACCTCCACCAAGCGCGACGCCAAGGCGCAGGCGCGCGCCGTGCTCGACAAGGTGGTGGCGGCCGCCCGCACCCGCATCGCCGCCCGCCAGCACAAGGAGGCCCAGCGCAGGAAGACCGCGCTCGAGTCGTCCTCGCTGCCGGCCAAGCTCGCCGACTGCCGCAGCGACGACGTGGACCGCAGCGAGCTGTTCATCGTGGAGGGCGACTCGGCGCTCGGTACCGCCAAGCTCGCGCGGAACTCCGAGTTCCAGGCGCTGCTTCCGATCCGGGGCAAGATCCTCAACGTCCAGAAGTCGTCCGTCTCCGACATGCTGAAGAACGCCGAGTGCGGGGCGATCATCCAGGTCATAGGAGCGGGGTCCGGCCGGACCTTCGACCTGGACGCGGCGCGGTACGGCAAGATCGTGCTGCTGGTGGACGCCGACGTCGACGGCGCGCACATCCGCTGCCTGCTGCTGACGCTGTTCCAGCGCTACATGCGCCCGATGGTGGAGGCGGGCCGGGTCTTCGCCGCCGTGCCGCCGCTGCACCGGGTCGAGCTGGTGCAGCCGAAGAAGGGCCAGGACCGCTACGTCTACACGTACTCGGACGCCGAGCTGCGACAGACGCTGCTGGAGTTCCAGCGCAAGAACATCCGGTACAAGGACTCGATCCAGCGCTACAAGGGCCTCGGCGAGATGGACGCGGACCAGCTGGCGGAGACCACGATGGACCCGCGCCACCGCACGCTGCGGCGCATCAACATCAGCGACCTGGACGCCTCCGAGCAGATCTTCGACCTGCTCATGGGCAACGAGGTCGCGCCGCGCAAGGAGTTCATCAGCAGCTCGGCCTCGACGCTCGACCGCTCGCGCATCGACACCTGACCGGCGGGGGACCTCACCTGACCCGGCGGGCCCCCGGTCTCCACCCCCGGGTGGAGGCCGGGGATCCACCGGAGTTCAACCCTGGCGCCGATCCGCTGACCTGCGGTTCTCCGTACCTTCGAGGTGTCGGAGAACGCCTCGTCACCGGAGAGGGCCCCTCATGAATGAGCTGCTGTACGTGCTCGCGGCCGTCGCAGTCGCCGTACTGATCATCGCGCGCCAGGTCAGGCCCCAGCGGATCGGCGGTGGCGGCCGCAAGTGGCTCGTCGTGCCGGTCGTCCTGGTCGTGCTGGGCGCCAAGCAGGGCGGGGTGATCGACCCGCACCACACCGCCCTGTCCGCGGGGCTCCTCGCCGCCGAGCTGGTGGTCGGCCTGGTGATGGGCGCCGGCTGGGCCTGGACCAGCCGGGTGTGGGCCGAGCCCGACGGCTCCGTCTGGTCGCGCGGCACCAAGGCGACCGCGGGCGTCTGGGTGGGCGGGCTCGTCGCCCGGCTCGCCCTCATGGGCCTCGGCGCGCTGGCCGGGGTCCACCAGTCGACCGGCGCGCTGCTCATCGCCCTCGGCGTCTCGTTCGCCCTGCGCGGCGCCCTGCTGCTGCACCGCGGGGGCGCGCTGTCGCCCGCCGGGGGTCCGTCGTACCGTGGCCGCGTGGCCGACCGGGTGTGAAGGGACCGCAGGTGACTCCAGGACCGTGGACGGCGTGGCCCGTGGCCGAGCCCCAGGAGGGCCGGCTCGGGGCACGCCCCCCGCTGCCGGCGGGCAAGGGCGAGAGCGGGCCCGCGCGGCTGCGCAGGCTCATGCTCCGCTCGGTCCCTGCCGCCGCCGTGCTCTACTCCGTCTTCGCCGACCACCACCCCGGGGGGCTCGTCGAGGGGCTCGCCGCGGCCGCGGGCGTCCTCGCCGTCGGCTTCCTCATCTGGGCCTTCCACCGCGCCACCCGGCTCCAGACGGCCTGGGTCTCGCTCGGCTGCGCCGCCCTGCTGCTCGCGGTCGCGGGCCTCGCCGAGTGGCGCGGCTTCACGGTCGCCGCGGGCGTCCTCGCCTTCGGCTGCTCCATCGTCGCCATGCAGCGGCTGCCGCTCGCCCTGGGCGCGGCCGTCCTTGCGGTCGGGCTCGGGGGCTGGGTGCTCGTCACCCACCAGAGCTGGCTCGGCGCCGTGCTCACGCTCGGCGCGAGCTCGCTCGGCGGGTACGTGCTGCGCATCGACGGCGAGCAGCGCCACCGCCTCAGAGTCCAGGAGCGTGCGGCGCGCGCGGCCGAGGCGGAGTCGGCCGCGCTCGGCGAGCGCGCCAGGATCGCCCGCGACATCCACGACGTGCTCGCGCACAGCCTCTCCGCGCAGCTCGTCCACCTGGAGGCGGCACGGCTGCGCATCGAGCAGGAGGAGCCGGGCCCGTTCAGGGACCAGATCCTGCAGCGGGTGGTGGCCGCGCGCTCGATGGCGCGCGACGGCCTCGCCGAGACCCGGCAGGCGCTGTCCGCGCTGCGCGGCGACATGGCGCCGCTCGGGGACTACCTGCGGGAGGTCGCGGCGAGCGACGGCGCGGAGATCGAGGTGGCGGGCACCCCGCGCCCGGTGCCCGCCGAGGCCTCGCAGACCGTGCGCAGGGTCGCGCAGGAGGCGCTGACCAACGTGCGCAAGCACGCGCCGGGCGCGCGGGTGCGCATCGACCTCACGTACGGGCAAGGCGAACTGGTCCTGTGCGTACGCGACTGGGGGCGCGGGGGAGGGGGCGCCGCCGCACCCGCGGAGCTCGCCTCGTCCGGTTCCGGATACGGTCTCCTCGGCATGCGGGAACGCGCCGAACTGCTCGGCGGGACGCTCGACGCGGGCCCCGAAGGGGCCGGGGGGAAGGGGTACAGAGTGCGGCTGCGGGTGCCGGCATGACCGGCGGTGCGGCGGAGGCCGCGGGGGGCGCGGGCAGGCCGCCGGCCAGGCTCGTCGTCGCCGACGACCAGGCCGTGGTGCGCGAGGGCATCGTGATGCTCCTCGGGCTGCTGCCGGGGATCGAGGTGGTCGGCGCGGCCAGGGACGGCGAGGAGGCCGTGGCGCTCGTCGCGGAACTCGCCCCCGACGTGGTGCTGATGGACCTCAGGATGCCCCGCTGCGACGGGGTCGAGGCGACCCGGCGCATCCGGCAGGACCACCCGGGGACCCAGGTCGTCGTGCTGACCACGTACGCGGACGACGAGTCGCTGTTCGCCGCGCTCCAGGCCGGCGCGCGCGGCTATCTCACCAAGGACGCGCAGGGCGAGGAGATCGTCCGCGCGGTCGACGACGTGCTCGCGGGCCAGGCCGGACTCGCGCCCGCCGTGCAGCGCAGGCTGCTCGAACGGTTCACCGCGCCGCCGCCCCGGGCCGCGGCGCCCGCCGAGCTGCCCGACGGGCTCACCGCGCGGGAGGCCGAGGTGCTCGGGCTCGTCGCCGACGGCCTGTCCAACAAGGAGATCGCGGCCCGGCTGCACATCGGGGCCGCCACGGTGAAGACGCACATCAACAACCTCTTCGCCAAGACCGGCGTGCGGGACCGTGCGCAGGCCGTGCGATACGCCTACCAACGGGGACTGATCGAGCCTCCTGGGACATCGGTCACCTGATGGGGTGAAGAGGGTCAGGTCCTGGCATGTCGGCCCTGCGGGGCCCCCATCCTTGTCGGACGGCTGGAACGGCCGCCTGACAAGGAGATGCGACCGGTGGACATGCAGCAAGGGCCGAAGGCCGCCGCGGTGCGGCCCGGCGGCCCCCTGGACGACGACGCGGACACGCCCCCGTACGGAGGCGGGCAGGACGGCCCGCAGGTGGCGCCGCCCGCCGCGCGCGACGGCCGCGCCGCCGCCGACGTCTACCTGGAGGTGCAGCGCGGCGCCGCCTTCCAGGAGGTGCGCGGGCGCTACCGCGGCTTCGTCGTCCCGGCGAGCGCCGCCTTCCTCGGCTGGTACCTGGCGTACGTGCTGGCCGCCACGCTCGCGCCCGGCGTGATGGCGCGCCCCGTGGCGGGCGCGGTCAATGTGGCGATGGTCGCAGGGCTCGCCCAGTTCCTCACCACGTTCGTGCTGACCTGGGCCTATGTGCGCAACGCCCGGCGCGGGCGCGACCGGGCCGCGCTCGAACTGCGCTGGGCCGTGCTCGACCGGGGCGTCGGGGGCGGCGCGGGCAGGGGGACCTCGTGAGGGGCGACCACCAGACCCTGGCGCTCGTGCTGTTCAGCGCGTTCGTCGCGGTCACCCTCGCCATCACCACCTGGGTCAGCCGCAACAGGCACGGCTCGCCCGAGGAGTTCTACGCGGGCGGGCGGCTGTTCTCGCCGATGGAGAACGGCTTCGCCATCGCGGGCGACTACATGTCGGCCGCGTCCTTCCTCGGGATCTCCGGCGTGATCGCCCTGTTCGGCTACGACGGCATGCTGTACTCCGTCGGCTTCCTCGTCGCCTGGCTCGTGGTGCTGCTGCTCGTGGCCGAACTGGTGCGCAACGTCGGGCGGTTCACGCTCGCGGACGTGGTCGCCGCCAGGATGCGGGAGCGGCCGGTGCGGGTCGCCTCCGGCACCGCGTCCGTGACGGTCTCCGTGCTCTACCTGGTGGCGCAGATGGTCGGCGCGGGCAGCCTGGTGTCGCTGCTGCTCGGCGGTTCGGGGCCGGCGGCCCGCGCCTGGACGGTGATCGGCGTCGGCGCCCTGATGGTCGTCTACGTGACCCTCGGCGGGATGCGGGCGACGACCTGGATCCAGATCGTCAAGGCCGTCCTGCTGATGGCCGGTGCGATCGCGCTGACCGTGCTGGTGCTGCTGCGCTTCCACGGCGACGTCAACACCCTGCTGACGCGGGCCGCCGCCCACAGCGACTACGGCAAGGACTTCCTCACGCCGGGCCGCGCGTACGGCGGGAGCTGGGCCGCACGGCTCGACTTCATCAGCCTCGGCCTCGCACTGCTGCTCGGCACGGCGGGGCTGCCGCACATCCTGTCGCGCTTCTACACGGTGCCCACCGCGCGCGCCGCCCGCAGGTCCGTGGTCTGGTCCATCGGCCTGATCGGCGGCTTCTACCTGATGACGATCGTCCTCGGGTTCGGGGCCGCGGCCCTGGTCGGCTCCGACGCGGTGCGCGCCTCCAACGCCGCGGGCAACACGGCGGTACCGCTGCTCGCGCTCCACCTCGGCGGGGGAGCGGGCTCCACGGGCGGCACGGTGCTGTTCGCGGTGGTCGCAGCCGTGGCCTTCGCGACCATCCTCGCGGTGGTCGCGGGCGTCACCCTGGCCTCGTCCGCCTCGGTCGCTCACGACCTGTACGCCTCCCGCAGGCTCCGCATCCCGAAGCAGCGGCGGGGCGAGCCGGCGAAGCGGCCCGCCGCCGCGCAGCGCAGCGAGGTGTCGGTGGCGCGGCTGTCGGCCGCGGGGATCGGGGCCGTGGCCATCGCGCTGAGCCTGCTCGCCCAGGACCTGAACGTCGCCTTCCTGGTGGGGCTCGCGTTCGCGGTGTCCGCCTCGGCCAACCTGCCCGTGCTGCTCTACTCGCTGTTCTGGCGTTCCTTCACGACGCGCGGCGCGGTCTGGTCCGTCTACGGCGGACTCGTCCCCGCCGTGCTGCTCGTGGTCCTCTCGCCGGTGGTCTCCGGCGGGCCCGACGCGATGTTCCCCGGCGTGGACTTCCACCTCTTCCCGCTGGAGAACCCGGGGCTCGTGTCGATCCCGTGCGGCTTCCTCGCCGGCTGGCTCGGCACGGTGTGCTCGCGGGAGCCCGCGGACCCGACCGCGTACGCGGAGACCGAGGTGCGTTCGCTCACCGGAGCCGGCGCCGTCTGACACCCGTTGCGTCCGGGCCCGCAGCGCTTGCGCCGGCCCGCTCACCGTCGCCACGCTGCGCGGGAGCGGGCCGGCGCCGTCGTACGGGCCCCTGGCGGCGACTGGGCGGCGACGGTCCGGCCGACAGGACGCCGCAAGAATTTGCAGGGTTTCCAGCGGCTTGCGGCCGGCTTCTAGGCGCGTAAAGCACGGTCGGAAACCCGCTGGGGTACGGGAATTGGCCTCCGGTCCCGGGAGGCCGCCTGACGGGCGGGTTCTGTCCAAGACGTAGACGACATGGTATTTCTCTGCAACTCTCTGACCGCACTACGCAAAAGACTCCGTTCGGCAGTGCAGAAACGCATGCCGGGGACCGGTGTGCGACCAGAGCCGCGCCTCGCCGCTCCCGTGCGAGGCCGAGGATCGGAGATCCATGAGATCGCAACGTCCGAGACGGCGCACCCTCGCCGTCGTCACCACCACCAGCCTCCTGCTGGTCGGCTGGCCCGCGTACGCCGCGGCCTCCGAGGGGCCGGCGGCCGGCGCTTCTGCGGCCGCGGCGAGCAGGACCACCGCAGCGCGCGCCGTCGACGGCGACCAGTCCACCTACTGGCAGGGCACCGGCAGGGGCGAGCAGTCGGTGCAGCGCGACCTCGGCTCGCTCGAACGCGTGGACCGGGTCACGCTGAAGCTGCCCCGCGACTGGCAGGCCCGCAGGCAGACCCTCTCGATCCAGGGCAGCAGGGACGGCTCCGGCTTCGAGACGCTCAAGTCCTCGGCCACGTACACCTTCAGCCCCGGAGCGGGGAACACGGTCGCCGTCTCCTTCCCCGCCACCCAGGAGCGCTACATACGCGCCGTCTTCACCGGCAACTCGGCCGGGAAGAAAGCCCAGTTGTCGGAGCTCGAGGTGCACACCGCGGCCGCTGCCGCCACCCCCGACCTCGCGCTCGGCAAGCCCATGACGGCGAGCGGCTTCAACGACGTCTACCCGGCGTCCAACGCCAACGACGGCAACCAGTCGACCTATTGGGAGAGCAAGAACAACGCCTTCCCGCAGTGGCTCCAGACGGACCTCGGCTCCTCCGTCGCCGTGAACAGCGTCGTGCTCAAGCTGCCGGCGGACTGGCCTGCCCGCAGCCAGACCCTGCGCGTCCAGGGCTCCACCGACGGCAGCAGCTTCTCCGACATCGCCGCGTCGAAGTCCTACGCCTTCAGCCCGGCGTCCGGCAACACGGTGACGGTCTCCTTCAACTCCACCACCACCCGGTACGTACGGGCCGCCTTCACGGCCAACTCCGGGTGGCCCGCGGGCCAGGTCTCCGAGTTCGAGGTCTACGGCCCCGCCACCGGCGACACCCGGGCGCCCTCCGCCCCCGCGGGCCTCACGCTCAGCCGGTCGGCCGCCGGGCAGGTCCAGCTGGCCTGGAAGCCGTCGACCGACGACACCGGCGTGACGGGCTACGACATCTACTGCAACAACCAGCTGGTCAGCAGCGTCGCGGGCAATGTCACCTCGTACACCGAGAGCCGGCCGGCCGACGCGACCGTCACCTACTTCGTGCGCGCGAAGGACGCCGCGGGCAATGTCTCGGGCAACAGCAACAGCGTGACCAGCGCGGGGGAGAGCGGCGACACCCAGGCGCCCACCGCGCCCGGCTCCCTCGCCTACACGGAGCCCGCGGCGGGCCAGGTCAAGCTCACCTGGCAGGCGTCGAGCGACGACAAGGGCGTGACGGGCTACGACGTCTACCGCAACGGCCAGTTGCTCGGCAGTGCCGCGGGCAGCGCCACCTCGTACACCGACGCGAACGCGGGCAGCGGCACCGTCACCTACGTCGTGCGGGCGAAGGACGCCGCGGGCAATGTCTCGGGCGACAGCAACAGCGTGACCCGCAACGGCTCCACCACCGCCGCGTCCAACCTGGCCGCGGGCAAGCCCATCACGGCCTCCTCGTCCACTTTCACCTTCGTCGCCGCGAACGCCAACGACAACAGCACAAGCACCTACTGGGAGGGCGCGGGCGGCAGCTACCCCGACACCCTCACCGTGCAGCTCGGCGCCAACGCCGACACGCAGAGCGTCGTGGTCAGGCTCAACCCGGACTCCTCGTGGGGCCCGCGCACCCAGAACATCCAGGTGCTCGGCCGCGAGCAGAACGCCTCGGGCTTCACCGGCCTGGTGGCCGCGAAGGACTACTCCTTCACCCCGGCGAGCGGCAACACGGTGACCATCCCGGTCTCCGCCCGTGTCGCGGACGTCCAGCTCAAATTCACCTCCAACACCGGTGCGCCCGCGGGCCAGGCGGCGGAGTTCCAGGTGCTCGGCACCCCGGCGCCCAACCCCGACCTCCAGATCACCTCGCTCACCGTGTCGCCCGCCTCACCGGTCGAGTCCGACCCGGTCACCCTGTCGGCGACCGTGAAGAACACCGGGGCCCTCGCAGCGCCCGCCGGTACGGTCCGGTTCGACCTGGGCGGCTCCACGGCGGGCACCGCGGCCGTCGGCGCGCTCGCGGCCGGCGCCCAAGCCACGGTGACGGCAGACATCGGGGCGCAGAACGCCGGCACGTATCAGCTCAGCGCCGTCGCCGACCCCGACAACAAGATCATCGAGTCCAACGAGACCAACAACACCTACACCGCGCCCTCAGCCCTGGTGGTCAAGCCCGTCGCCAGCTCCGACCTGGTCGCGGCGGGCGTCGCCGCCTCCCCGTCCGCGCCGTCGGCGGGCGACACCGTCACCTTCTCTGTCGCGGTGCGCAACCAGGGCACGGTCGCGGCGGCGGCCGGCGCGCACCAGGTCACCCTGACGCTCCTGAACTCCTCGGGGGGCACGGTCAAGACCCTCACGGGATCCTTCAGCGGGGCCCTCGCGCCCGGTGCCACCTCTGCCCCGGTCGCCCTCGGGGGCTGGACCGCCGCCGACGGCTCGTACACCGAGAAGGTGGTCATCGCCGACGACGCCAACGAACTGCCGGTGAAGCGCGCCAACAACACCTCGACGCAGTCCTTCTTCGTGGGCCGCGGTGCCGACATGCCGTACGACACCTACGAGGCTGAGGACGGCGTCCTGGGCGGCGGCGCGCAGGTCGTCGGCCCCAACAGGACCATCGGCGACCTCGCGGGCGAGGCGTCGGGCCGCAGGGCCGTAACGCTCGACAGCACCGGGAACTACGTCGAGTTCACCACGCGCGCCGCCACCAACTCGCTGGTGACGCGGTTCTCCGTCCCCGACTCCGCGGGCGGCGGCGGCACCGACGCCACCCTCGACATCTACGTCGACGGCAAGCTGCTCAAGCCGGTCGACCTCACCTCCAGGTACGCCTGGCTGTACGGCGCGGAGACCGGCCCGGGCAACTCGCCGGGATCCGGCGCACCCCGGCACATCTACGACGAGGCGAACGTCCTGCTCGGCACGACCGTCCCCGCGGGCAGCACCATCCGCCTCCAGAAGGACGCGGCCAACACCTCCAGGTACGCGATCGACTTCGTGGACCTCGAACAGGTCGCCCAGGTCCAGAACCCCGACCCGGCCGCCTATGCGACCCCGGCGGGACTGGGGCAGCAGGACGTGCAGAACGCGCTCGACAAGGTGCGGATGGACACGACGGGCAAGCTCGTCGGCGTCTACCTGCCGGCGGGCGACTACCAGACCTCGGGCAAGTTCCAGGTCTACGGCAAGCCGGTCAAGGTGGTGGGGGCAGGGCCCTGGTTCACCCGGTTCCTCGCCCCCTCGACGCAGGAGAACACCGACATCGGCTTCCGGGTCGAGTCGACGGCGAACGGCTCCATGTTCTCCGGCTTCGCGGCCTTCGGCAACTACACCTCGCGCATCGACGGGCCCGGCAAGGAGTTCGACCTCACGGACGTCTCCGGCATCACCGTCGACGACGTCTGGGTCGAGCACATGGTGTGCGCGATCTGGGGCACGCACGTCACCGGTCTGAAGGCCACCGACATGCGGATCAGGGACACCTTCGCCGACGGCATCAACCTCACCAACGGCAGCCAGGACAACCTGGTGGCCGACGACGAGGCGCGCAGCACGGGCGACGACAGCTTCGCGCTGTTCGCCGCCGAGGACCACAACTCCTCGCCGCTGACCGGGAACACGTTCCAGAACCTCACGGCGAAGCTGCCGTGGCGCGCGGCCGGGCTCGCCGTCTACGGCGGCCAGGGCAACACCCTGCAGAACATCACCGTGGCCGACACCCTGACCTACTCGGGCCTCACGCTCAGCTCGCTGGACTTCGGCTACCCCTTCTCCGGGTTCGGGTCCAGTCCGCAGACGGTGGTCAAGGGGCTGTCCCTGATCCGCGACGGCGGGCACTTCTGGGGGCAGCAGGTCTTCGGCGCGGTCTGGGTCTACTCGGCGACCGACCCCTTCCAGGGCATCCGCGTGAGCGATCTGGACATCACGGACCCCACCTACGGAGGGATCATGTTCCAGACCGACTACGTGGGCGGCCGGCCGCTCAACCCGATCAAGGACACGGTCTTCACCGACGTGTCGATCAGCGGCGCGCACAGGAGCGGCGACCAGTTCGACGCCAAGTCCGGCTGGGCGCTGTGGGCGAACGAGCTGCCCGAGCCCGGCCAGGGGCCCGCGGTCGGCGAGGTCACGTTCAACGGGCTGAAGCTCAGCGACAACAGCCAGGACGTGCGGAACACCACCAGCACCATGAAGATCGACATCAACCCGTGAGCATCCGCCCGTAGGGCGGTGCGGCGGGGCGCGCGGGAGCGATGCCGGCCGGGTCATCCGGCCGGCATTCGCTTGTCGCCACCTTTGCACCAGCGAGAAAGAAGCTTGCATATATTGCGATAGCCTTGCAGCCATGACGCGACGACTTGCTCAGGTGGCCAAGAAAGTGGGAGTCAGCGAGGCCACGGTCAGCCGGGTCCTCAACGGCAAGCCGGGGGTCTCCGAGGCGACCCGGCAGTCCGTGCTGACCGCGCTCGACGTCCTGGGCTACGAGCGCCCCACCCAGCTGCGCGGGGAGCGTGCCCGGCTCGTCGGCCTGGTCCTGCCGGAGCTGCAGAACCCCATCTTCCCCGCGTTCGCCGAGGTCATCGGCGGCTCGCTGGCCCAGCAGGGGCTCACTCCCGTGCTGTGCACCCAGACCAAGGGCGGCGTCTCGGAGGCGGACTACGTGGAGCTGCTGCTCCAGCAGCAGGTGTCAGGTGTGGTGTTCGCGGGCGGCCTCTTCGCGCAGGCCGACGCGCCGCACGACCACTACCGGCTGCTCGCCGAGCGCAGGATCCCGGTCGTGCTCATCAACGCCCCCATCGAGAACCTCGACTTCCCCTGCATCTCCTGCGACGACGCCGTCGCCGTGGAGCAGGCGTGGCGCCACCTCGCCTCACTCGGCCACGAGCGGATCGGCCTGGTGCTCGGCCCCGAGGACCACGTGCCCTCCCGCCGCAAGCTGGGCGCGGCGCGCGCCACCGCGGAGGCGGGCGGCACCGTGCTGCCCGAGGAGTACGTGGAGCGCACGATGTTCTCCCTCGAAGGCGGTCAGGCCGCCACCTCCCGGCTGCTGGACCGCGGCGTGACCGGCTTCATCTGCGCGAGCGACCCGATGGCGCTCGGCGCCGTGCGGGCGGCCCGCAGGCGCGGCCTCGGCGTGCCGTCCGAGGTGTCCGTCGTCGGCTTCGACGACAGTGCGTTCATGAACTGCATGGAGCCGCCGCTGACCACCGTGCGCCAGCCCATCGAGGCGATGGGCAGGGCGGCGGTGGAGATGCTCTCCGCGCAGATCCAGGGCGGCGCGGTGCCGCCGGGCGAGCTGCTCTTCGAGCCCGAGCTCGTGGTCCGCAGCTCCACCGCGCAGGCGCCGAGGGGCTGACGCGACGCACCCCGGTCCCCGGATGCAGCGAGCTGTCAGGTATTTGCGAAATAGGAGCGACATATTGCGGACATCCGTAGTTAGTGGTTGAGTGAGCGCCGCCACACAGCGAGCAGCTGTGCGGGTTCCCACGCTCCTGCCCTAGAGGGGTCCCACCGATGAGAAGTCCCGGGTTCCGCCGCACGTGCACCGCCGCCACAGCCGCCGCGATGGCTCTCACCGCAGTGGCGGCCTGCTCCTCAGGCAAGGGCGGCGGCGCGACGACCGCCGACGGCAGGACGGCACTCACCGTCAACTGCATGCCGCCCAAGTCGAACAAGGTCGACCGCGCGGCCTTCAGGAACGACATCGCCACGTTCGCGAAGCAGAACCCGAAGATCCAGCTCACCGCGCACGACACCTTCCCGTGCGAGGACCCCAAGACGTTCGACGCCAAGCTCGCGGGCGGGCAGATGGAGAACGTCTTCTACACGTACTTCACCGACGTGAAGCACGTCGTCGGCATCAACCAGGCCGCGGACATCACCCGTTACGTGAAGGACCTGCCCGGCTGGAACGAGATCGACCCCAAGCTGCGGGCGATGTACACGGTCGACGGCAAGGTGTACGGCGTCCCGCGCACCAACTACACGATGGGCCTGCTCTACAACCCGACCCTCTTCAAGAAGGCCGGGCTCGACCCGGCCGAGCCGCCCACCACCTGGCAGGAGGTGCGCGCCGACGCCAAGAAGATCGCGGCCCTCGGCCACGGCACGGTCGGCTACGCCGACTACAGCGCGCAGAACCAGGGCGGTTGGCACTTCGTCGCCGAGCTGTACTCACAGGGCGGGCAGGCCGTGAGCGCGGACGGCAAGAAGGCCACCGTGGACACCCCCCAGGGCAGGGCCGTCCTGCAGAATCTGCACGACATGCGCTGGACGGACGGGTCCATGGGCTCGAAGCAGCTGCTCATCCTCAACGACGTGCAGCAGATGATGGGCACCGGCAAGCTCGGCATGTACATCGCGGCGCCGGACAACGTGCCCACCATCGCCAAGCAGTACGGCGGCGACTACAAGGACATGGCGCTCGCCCCGATGCCGGGCGGCAAGGCCACCCTCGCGGGCGGCGACGGCTACATGTTCAACAAGAAGGACACTCCCGCGCAGATCAGGGCCGGACTGAAGTTCCTCGCGCTGGAGACCAACACCCCCGGCAAGGGCCTGAGCAACTGGCAGTACCTGAGCGAGCAGAAGTCCCCCGTGGGCCTGCCGGAACCCCGGCTGTGGACCCAGGGCGGCAGCTACGACACGAAGAACCTGGCGCTCAAGAAGCAGTACGCCAACATCCCGGTCGGCAACTACCGGGCGTTCGCCGACGGCAACCCGAAGCTCACCCCGGTGATCGAGCCGCCCGACGCCCAGCAGATCTACTCCGTCCTCGACTCGGCGGTCTCCGCGGTCCTCACCGACAAGGGCGCGGACATCGACGGGCTGCTCAAGGACGCCCAGACCAAGATCGACTCCGTGCTGGCCCAGCAGGGCTGACAGCCGATGAAGACCGCCCAGGCACCCGCAGGGCCCGCCGCGGCCCGTCCCCTCACCGAGGGGGCGCGCCCGCCGGGCCGGACCGCGGCCCCCCGCAGGCCCCTGAGCCGCAGGCTGACCGAGCAGGCCCGCGCCTACGCCTTCCTGCTCGGCGGCCTGATCTGCTTCGCGCTGTTCTCCTGGTACCCGGCGATCCGCGCGGTGGTCATCTCCTTCCAGCGCTACATCCCCGGCTCGCCGCCGCAGTGGGTCGGCACCCGCAACTTCACGCAGGTCCTGCACGACCCCGAGTTCGCCGCGGCGTGGCGCAACACCTTCTCCTTCACGGTGATCGCGCTGCTGATCGGCTTCCTCGTCCCGTTCGTCACCGCGCTCGTGCTCAACGAGCTGCGGCACGCGAAGTCGTTCTTCCGGGTCGTGGTCTACCTGCCGGTGATGATCCCGCCGGTGGTCAGCGCCCTGCTGTGGAAGTGGTTCTACGACCCGGGCGCGGGCCTCGCCAACGAGGCGCTGCGCTTCGCGCATCTGCCGACCTCGAACTGGACCAACGGCACCTCCACCGCGCTGGTCTCTCTGGTCCTCGTCTCCACCTGGGCCAACATGGGCGGCACCGTCCTCATCTACCTCGCGGCCCTCCAGGGCATCCCCGGCGAGCTGTACGAGGCGGCCGAGCTGGACGGCGCGTCCGTCCTGCAGCGCGTGCGCCACGTGACGATCCCGCAGACCCGCTTCATCATGCTGATGCTCATGCTGCTGCAGATCATCGCGACGATGCAGGTGTTCACCGAGCCGTACGTGATCACCGGCGGCGGGCCGCAGGACGCCACCGTCACGGTGCTGTACCTGATCTACAAGTACGCCTTCCAGTACAACAACTTCGGCGGGGCGTGCGCCCTCAGTGTCATGCTGCTGGTGCTGCTCGGCCTCTTCTCCGCCCTCTACCTGCGGCTCACCCGCACCGACGACTGAGGAGCGCGCCGTCATGACCACCACCATCGCGCCTCCCGAGCCGCAGGCGCCCGCGGTCCCCGCGCGCCGGGCAGACCGGCGCAGCGGCGCGGGCTCCGGCGTCCGCACCCTGGTCTCGCCGCTGGCCCTCGCGAGCCGCCGGGGCAGGGCCGTCTACTGGAGCGTCTTCGGGCTCGTCCTGCTCCTGTTCGTGCTCGCCTTCCTCTTCCCGGTGTACTGGATGGCCACCGGCGCGCTGAAGTCGCCCGACGAGCTCAACCGCAACCCGCCCACCGTGGCGCCGGAGAAGTGGCACTTCGGCAACTACGGCGAGGCGTGGAACCTGATGCAGCTGCCCGACCACCTGTGGAACACGGTGGTGCAGGCGGCCGGTGCCTGGGTGCTCCAACTGGTCTTCTGCACCGCGGCCGCGTACGCGCTGTCCAAGCTGAAGCCCGTCTTCGGCAAGGTGATCCTCGGCGCGATCCTCGCCACCCTGATGGTGCCGGCGCAGGCGCTCGTCGTACCGAAGTACCTGACCGTCGCCGACCTGCCGCTCCTGCACACCAGCCTGCTCGACAACCCGGCCGGGATCTGGCTGCCGGCCGTCGCCAACGCCTTCAACCTGTACCTGCTCAAGCGGTTCTTCGACCAGATACCCCGCGACGTGCTGGAGGCGGCCGAGATCGACGGCGCGGGGAAGCTGCGCCAGCTCTGGTCGATCCTGCTGCCGATGTCGCGGCCCGTGCTCGGCGTCGTGTCGATCTTCGCGCTCGTCGCGGTCTGGCAGGACTTCCTGTGGCCGCTGATGGTCTTCTCGGCCGCCCCCGACCACCAGCCCATCAGTGTCGCGCTCGTCCAGCTCTCCCAGGACGTGCCGCAGACGGACCTGATCGGCGCGATGGTGATCGCCAGCGTGCCGATGGTCGTCATGTTCCTCGTCTTCCAGCGCCACATCATCGCCGGGATCAGCGCGGGCAGCACCAAGGGCTAGGCAGGGCAGGCCGCGTGGCGCCTCCGGGCGGCGGGCGGCGCGCGGGGGCCCGCCGCCCCGCGCCGCCCGCCCGCGCCCGTCCCTGCCCGTACGACCCGCGCACCGCAGCCCGACGACGCCCCGCCGCTGCGGTGCGCGGCCCGCGAACCACCGACGCCCCGTCACGGACGGCACCGCCGTGCGGCCGACGCACACGCCTGAAAGGATCACGCATGAAAGGCAGCCCCCTGGAGCCCGCCGACCGGAACTGGTGGCGCAGCGCCGCGATCTACCAGGTCTACGTGCGGAGCTTCGCCGATGGTGACGGCGACGGGACGGGCGATCTCGCCGGCGTCCGCGCCAGGCTGCCGTACCTGGTCGAACTGGGCGTCGACGCCCTGTGGTTCACCCCCTGGTACCTGTCGCCGCTGGCCGACGGCGGCTACGACGTCGCCGACTACCGCACCATCGACCCGCAGTTCGGCACGCTCGCCGAGGCCGAGAAGCTGATCGCCGAGGCCGGGGAGCTGGGCATCAGGACGATCGTCGACATCGTCCCCAACCACGTCTCCGACCAGCACCCGTGGTTCCGCGCCGCCGTCGCCGCGGGGCCGGGCAGCCCCGAGCGCGCGCTGTTCCACTTCCGCGCGGGCCGCGGCGACGCGGGTCAGATCCCGCCCAACGACTGGATCGGCGAGTTCGGCGGCACGCCCTGGACCCGGCTGCCCGACGGCGAGTGGTACCTCCACCTCTTCGCACCCGAGCAGCCCGACCTCAACTGGGACCACCCGGCCGTGCGCACCGAGCACGAGGACGTGCTGCGTTTCTGGTTCGACCGCGGCGTCGCGGGCGTACGGATCGACTCGGCGGTGCTGCCCGCCAAGGACCCCGCGCTGCCCGACTTCACGCCCGGCACCGACCCGCACCCGTATGTCGACCGGGACGACCTGCACGACATCTACCGCTCCTGGCGCGCCGTCGCCGACCAGTACGACGGCGTCTTCGTCGGCGAGGTCTGGCTGCCCGACACCGAGCGGTTCGTGCGCTACCTGCGCCCCGACGAGCTGCACACCGCCTTCAACCTGAGCTTCCTCGCCTGCCCCTGGGACGCGGGGCGGCTGCGCGCGTCCATCGACGAGACGCTCGCCGAGCACGCGCCGGTGGGCGCGCCCGCCACCTGGGTGCTGTGCAACCACGACGTGACGCGCACGGTCACCCGCTACGGCCGCGCCGACGACACCGGCTTCGCCTTCGAGCGCAAGCGCTTCGGCACCCCCACGGACCTGGAACTCGGCACCCGCAGGGCCCGCGCGGCCGCGCTCCTCTCGCTCGCCCTGCCCGGCGC
Source organism: Streptomyces sp. NPDC047002 (assembly GCF_040704505.1). NCBI lineage: Bacteria > Bacillati > Actinomycetota > Actinomycetes > Kitasatosporales > Streptomycetaceae > Streptomyces > Streptomyces sp. NPDC047002. The sequence goes on along the minus strand of NZ_JBEYWC010000004.1, from coordinate 167,807 downwards.
GGTCTACCTCTACCAGGGCGAGGAACTCGGCCTGCCGGAGGCGGAGATCCCGCGCGAGCTCATCCAGGACCCGATGCACAGCAGGTCGGGCGGTACCGACCCGGGGCGCGACGGCTGCCGGGTGCCGCTGCCGTGGGTCGCGGACGCGCCGTACGCCGGGTTCGGCTCGACGGGCGAGCCGTGGCTGCCGCAGCCCGCGGGCTGGGCCGCCTACGCGGCGGACCGGCAGGCGGCGGACCCTCACTCCATGCTCTCCCTCTACCGCGCCGCGCTCGCGCTGCGCAGGGCCAGACCCGGGTTCCGCTCCACGGGCCTCACCTGGCTCGACGCGGCACCCGGCGTGCTGGCCTTCGAACGCGGCGAGGGGCTGCGCTGCGTGGCCAACCTCTCCGCGGCGCCCGTACGGCTGCCCGCGCACGGCGCTGTGCTGCTGGCGAGCGGGCCGCTCACCGAGGACGGGCGGCTGCCCGCCGACACGGCGGTCTGGCTGAGCGCCTGACGCCGCCTTCCGCACTCCGCGGCCCGCGCCCCGGTCCCGAGGCCCTCACCGGCAGCCCGTACAGCGCCTTCGGGTCCGTCTCAGGCGGCGGCACGGGCAAGCGGTGAAGAGCGTCACCGTGGACGCGCGACCGGCGACGGCGCGGGCACCGTCGCCGTGCAGGCCGAGCCCCCGGACCGGCCTCCGTCCGCAACGTGCGCGCCACCGGAGTCGGCGCCGCCGGCGTCTGCGACTGACCCTTCCCCCAGGGCAGCGGCACCTTCACGCTCGACCTGGGCCCCGGCGACTCCGGCTGGGACACGGCGTGGGACGACCGCCCGGCCGGCCGCAGCCGAAGCAGCGCCCGCGCGTCCTCCCGCGTCCGCCCCGGCCCGCCGCCTCAGGGCAGCGGCCGGGGCGGACGCGGCCCCGTGTAGTGCCCGCTCGGCCGCATCCGCAGCGGCGGCTCGCCGTACTCCTCCATCGCGTGCGCGATCCATCCCGCCGTCCTGGCCACCGCGAACACCGTCTCGCCCGCTTCCGGTGGCATCCCCGCGGCCACCGTGAGCGCGCCGAGCGCCAGGTCCACAGTGGCGCCCGACCGGTCCTGCGGCGCCGCCACCGCGGCCACCTCGCGCGCCGCCGCCACCGCGGACGCGGCCTCAGGCACCGCGCCGAGCGCCTCGAACAGGGCCGTCGCGCGCGGGTCCTGGCGCGGATACAGCCGGTGGCCGAGCCCCGGCACCCCCCGACCCGCCCGCAGATGGTCCGCCACCACGGCCGCCGCGCCGCCCCGGTCGAGCACCTCGGCCAGCATCCGGTGCACCAGACCGCTCGCCGCGCCGTGCAGCGGCCCGTCCACCGCGCCGAGCCCCGCCGAGACCACCGCGTACGGATGGGCGCGCGCCGACGCCGCCACCCGCACGGCCAGCGTGGAGGCCGCGAGGTCGTGGTCGATCAGCAGGGTGAGCGCCGTGTCCAGCGCGCGCAGCGCGGGCGCGTCAGGCGGCCTCGGCGTCAGCCGGGCCCACAGCCGGGCCGCCAGCGGCCCGGCGTCGCCGCCGCTCGCGCCCGCGGCCACGGGCAGCGCGTCCACCAGCGTCGGGATCAGCGAGCGCGCCGTGCCGAGCACCGCGTCCCCCGACAGGTCGAAGCGGAGCGGGTCGGCGGCCGCCGCGGCGACCACCGCCACCCGCAGCCGGTCCGTGCTCGCGCTGTACGGCGGCAGCGCGCCGACCGCGCGCCGCGCCGCCGCCAGGGGCCCCGCGGGCGCGGTGAGGCGCAGCCCCGCCCGCAGCGTGCCCGTCCAGAGCCACTCCGCGACCTCCTCGTACCGGTGGCGGCGGGCCAGCTCCACGGCGTCCACCCCCCGGTACCAGTAGCGGTCCGCCTCGATCAGCGTGATGCCCGTGCTCACCCGCAGGCTCGCGTCCTGGTCGGCGGGCGGCTCGCGGCGGCCCCTGCGCACCAGCGCGTCGACCTCCCGCGGGTCGAAGGTGCTGCCGCGGCCCGCCGGGTCGCGGCGGCTGGTGAGCTGGCCGCGGCTGACATAGGCGTACACGGTCTCGGGCTTCACCCCGAGCCGCCGCGCGGCCTCCCGGGTGGTCAGCCGGGCGCCGTCGACCGCGGGCCCCTCGCCCGTCGTCTCCGTCATGAGATCACTGTACACAGACCCTGACACATTGATTCAATCAATATTGACACGTATTTATCCACCATGGACAGTCGAGTCAAGCCGAGGAGGAGAGACCATGCAGGACAGCAGGACGCAGCCCGCCGCCGTCGACGTGCCCCGGGGGCTCGCGGGTGTCGTCGTCACCGAGACCGCGCTCGGGGACGTGCGCGGCGGCGAGGGCTTCTACCACTACCGCCAGTACTCGGCGATCGAGCTCGCGCGGCGCCGCAGCTTCGAGGACGTGTGGCACCTGATGTTCCACGGGGAGCTGCCCGACGCCGAGCAGTCGGCCGCCTTCGCCGCCCGGGTCGCCGCGCTGCGCCGGCTCCCCGACGCCGTGCGCGACGCCCTGCCGGCGATCGCCCGCGCGGGCGGCGGACCGCTCGCCGGGCTGCGCACGGCGCTCTCCCTCTACGGCTGTGCCACCGGCCTGCGGCCCCTGTACGACACCGGCCCCGCGCGCCGCGCCGAGGACGCGCTCGCCGCCTGCGCCGCCGTCCCCGCCATCCTGACCTCGCTGCACCGGCTCGGCCGCGGCCTCGCCCCCGTCGCACCCCGCGACGACCTCGGACACGCGGCCGACTACCTGCACATGCTCACCGGCCGCGAGCCCGAGCCCGCGCACGTGCGGGCCGTCGAGCAGTACCTCGTCGCCACGATCGACCACGGCTTCAACCCGTCGACCTTCACCGCCCGGGTCGTCGCCGCCACCGGTGCCGACCTCGCCGCCTGCCTCACCGGCGCGGTCGGCGCCTTCTCCGGACCGCTGCACGGCGGCGCGCCCGCCCGCGCCCTCGAAGCGCTCGACGCGATCGGCTCCGTCGACCGGATCGACCCGTGGATCAGGGAGCGGGTCACCGCGGGCGAGCGGATCATGGGCTTCGGGCACGCCGTCTACCGCACCGAGGACCCGCGCTCCCGGCTGCTGCGCGGCATCGCGCGGGAGCACGGCGGCCCGCTCGCCGACTTCGCCGTCCAGGTGGAGGAGCGCGTGGAGGCGATCCTCGCCGAGCTCAAGCCGGGCCGCGCACTCCACACCAACGTCGAGTTCTACGCGGGCGTCGTGATGGACCAGTGTGGGCTGCCACGTGCCATGTTCACGCCCACCTTCGCCGTGGCGCGGGTGGTCGGCTGGAGCGCCAACGTCCTGGAGCAGGCCACCGACACGAAGATCATCCGCCCGGCGGCGCGCTATGCGGGCCCGCCGCCCCCGCAGCCGGTTCCCGCGCCGTGACGGGCGTCGCCGACGCGGGCTGCGGCCGCACCGCGACTACGATCGGGGCCCGTGACCACGCCTGATCCGCAGCCCGACCCCGCCGTGTCCGATCCCGCCGCGACCGGCCCCGCCGCGTCGGACCTCGCCGCGTCCGATCCGGCAGAGCCCGCATCGGCAGAGCCCGCACCCGCAGAGCCCTGGGCGGCCGCAGAGCCCGGCATCCGGCGGCCCGCGCCCGCGGAGCCCGTGCCGGTCGTCCTCCTCACCGGGTTCCTCGGGGCGGGCAAGACCACCGTCCTCAACCACCTGCTGCGGGAGAGCCGCGGCACCAGGATCGGCGTCGTCGTCAACGACTTCGGCGCCATCGAGATCGACGCCATGACCGTCGCAGGCCAGGTCGGCTCGTCCATGGTCTCCCTCGGCAACGGCTGCCTGTGCTGCGCGGTCGACGCGAGCGAACTCGACGCCTACCTGGAGCGGCTCACCGACCCCGCGCTCGGCATCGACGTCGTCGTCATCGAGGCGAGCGGCCTCGCGGAGCCCCGCGAACTGGTGCGGATGCTGCTCGCCTCCGACAACCCGCGCGTGCGGTACGGCGGCCTCGTCGAGGTGGTGGACACCGCCGGGTTCGAGGCGGTGCGCGCGCGCCACCCGGGCCTCGCGCAGCAACTCGCCGTCGCCGACCTGGTGGTGCTCAACAAGGCGGACCTGGCGGGCGACGAGGGGCTCGCCGCGGTCCGCGCCGCCGTGGCGGAGGCGGCGCCCGGTGTGCCCGCCGTCGCCGTGACCCACGGCCGCCTCGCCCCCGACCTGCTGCTCGACCGCAGGCCGCGGGGCGAGACGGCCGGCCAGCTGTCGTTCGAGGACCTCCTCGCGCCCGCTGACCACGGCGCCCATCTGCACGCCGCCTACGACAGCGCGGAGTTCACCGCGCGGCGGCCGATGGACCCGCGCGCCCTGATGGCGTTCCTCGACGACCGGTCGGAGGGCCTGTACCGCATCAAGGGCCATGTCGACTTCGGCCCGGCCGACCCGGGCAACCGGTACGGCGTGCACGCGGTCGGCCGCTTCCTGCGCTTCACCCCCGAGCCCTGGCCGCCCGGCGCCGAGCGCCTGACCCAGCTCGTCCTCATCGGCATGGGCATCGACAAGGACGCCCTGACCGCGGCCCTCGCCGCGTGCGAGGCACCGGAGGGCGCCCCGCCCGCCGCCGACCCCGAGCCCGCGCCCGAGGGCAGGCCCGCCATGTGGGGCGTCCTGCGCTACGTCGCGGCGCCGGAGACCTGAGCCCGCCGCGCCGCCGCCCGCTTCCCGGCGGCCTCGCGCGGGAGCAGGGGCGGCCCGCCGGGTCCGCGGGGGACCCGGCGGGCCGCCGCGCCTCAGTGCGCCGGGCCCGCGAGCGCCGCGACCTCGTGGGTCAGCGGCGTGCCCGAGCCGTCGCGGCGCGGGTCGGGCTCGGGCAGCGCCGCGGCCGAGCCGTCCGCCTTCGCGGCCCGCACCGGGCTCGCGCCCGCCCATGCGAGGACCAGCGTGTCCTCGCCCTTCAGGAACCGCTGGCAGCGCACGCCGCCCGTGGCGCGGCCCTTGCGCGGGTACTGGTCGAACGGCGTGAGCTTCGCCGTGCGCGCCGAGTCGTCCAGCGTGCCGTGGGAGCCCGCGACCGTGAACACCACCGCCTCCGCCGACGGGTCGACCGCGGTGAACGAGAGGACCCGCGCCCCCTCGGCCAGCTTGATGCCCGCCATCCCGCCCGCGGGCCGGCCCTGCGGCCGCACCTGCGCCGCCTGATACCGCAGCAGCTGGGCGTCGGACGAGATGAAGACCAGGTCCTCCTCGCCGGTGCGCAGCTCGGCCGCGCCGACGATCCGGTCGCCCTCCTTCAGCGTGATGACCTCCAACTCCTCCTTGTTGGAGGGGTAGTCGGGCACCACCCGCTTCACCACTCCCTGGAGCGTGCCGATCGCGAGGCCGGGCGACGACTCGTCGAGCGTGGTCAGGCAGATCACCGACTCGTCCCCTTCGAGCGTGAGGAACTCCGCGACGGGTGCACCGCCCGAGAGGTTCGGCGCACCGGACATCTCGGGCAGCTGCGGCAGGTCGACCACCGGCACCCGCAGCAGCCGCCCCGCCGAGGTGACCGCGCCGATCTCGCCGCGCGCGGTCGCGGGGACCGCGGAGGCGATCACGTCGTGCTTGACGCGCTTGCCGTCGCCCGCGGGCAGCGGCCCGTCGTCCGCCGTGCGGGCCAGCAGCCCCGTGGACGACAGCAGCACCCGGCACGGGTCGTCCGCGACCTGGAGCGGCACGGGAACCGCCGCGACCGAGGCGCCGCCCTCGATCAGCGCCGTACGGCGTGGGGTGGCGAACTTCTTCGCGACCGCGGCCAGTTCCGCCGAGACGACCTTCCGCAGCTCCGCGTCGGAGTCGAGGATCCTGGTCAGCTCCTCGATCTCCGCCTTGAGGCGGTCGCGCTCGCTCTCCAGCTCGATCCGGTCGAAGCGGGTCAGCCGCCGCAGCGGCGTGTCGAGGATGTACTGCGTCTGCACGTCGGAGAGCGAGAAGTGCTCCATCAGGCGCTCCTTCGCCTGCGCCGAGTTGTCGCTGGAGCGGATCAGCCTGATGACCTCGTCGATGTCGAGCAGCGCCACCAGCAGGCCCTCGACCAGGTGCAGCCGGTCGCGCCGCTTCGTGCGGCGGAACTCGCTGCGCCTGCGCACCACCGAGAACCGGTGGTCGAGGTAGACCTCAAGCAGCTCCTTGAGGCCGAGGGTCAGCGGCTGGCCGTCGACCAGCGCGACATTGTTGATGCCGAAGGACTCCTCCATCGGGGTCAGCTTGTAGAGCTGTTCGAGCAGCGCCTCGGGCACGAAGCCGTTCTTGACCTCGATGACGAGCCGCAGCCCGTGCTCCCGGTCCGTGAGGTCCTTGACGTCGGCGATGCCCTGGAGCTTCTTCGCCGACACCAGGTCCTTGATCTTGGCGATGACCTTCTCGGGGCCGACGGTGAACGGCAGTTCCGTGACGACGAGACCCTTGCGGCGCGGCGTCACGTCCTCCACCGAGACCGTCGCCCTGATCTTGAACGTGCCCCGGCCCGTCGCGTACGCGTCCTGCACGCCCGAGAGCCCGACGATCCGGCCGCCCGTCGGCAGGTCGGGGCCCGGCACGAACCGCATCAGGGTCTCCAGGTCGGCGCCCGGGTACCTGATCAGGTGCCGCGCGGCCTGCACGACCTCGCCCAGGTTGTGCGGCGGCATGTTCGTCGCCATGCCGACCGCGATGCCCGAGGCGCCGTTGACCAGGAGGTTCGGATAGGCGGCCGGCAGCGTGAGCGGCTCGCGCTCCTGCCCGTCGTAGTTCGCCTCGAAGTCGACGGTGTCCTCGTCGATCGACTCGGTCATCAGCGACGTCGCGTCGGCCATCCGGCACTCGGTGTACCGCATCGCGGCCGGCGGGTCGTCGTTGCCCAGGGAGCCGAAGTTGCCGTGCCCGTCGACCAGGGGAAGCCGCATCGAGAAGGGCTGCGCCATGCGCACCAGCGCGTCGTAGATCGAGGCGTCGCCGTGCGGGTGCAGCTTGCCCATGACCTCCCCGACGACCCGGGCGCACTTCACATAGCCGCGGTCGGGGCGGAGGTTCATCTCGTTCATCTGGTACACGATCCGGCGGTGCACCGGCTTCAGCCCGTCCCGCGCGTCCGGCAGGGCGCGCGAGTAGATCACCGAATACGCGTACTCGAGGTAGGAGGCCTGCATTTCATCGACCACGTCGATGTCGAGGATGCGCTCCTCGAAGTCCTCGGGCGGCGGGGTCTTCGTGCTGCGGCGGGCCATCGCTGCTGCGGCTCCTTCACAGGGACAGCGCGGCGCGTACGACGACGCGCGCGCCGGGTTCGGCGACAACTTCTGGGGCTGACACGGACCATTGTGGACCGCGCCACGGACAACGCCGGAATCGACCCGGGCCGCTCCCGCGCGTCGGAGCGTACGCGCGAAACGGCGCGGGGCCGTACGCGCGTGCCCGCCCGCGGGCCGCGCCGGCCGCGCGCACCGGCCGTGAGCGGACGCCCGCACCGACGTGAGCCGACGCCCGCACCGCCGTAGCGGCGCCTGCGCGCACCGCCGTAGCAGACCCGTCCGAGCCGCTTCACGGCCCCGGCGGCCGACGGCGGGCTTGCCTACAGTGGCAGGCTGGCACCAGCACAGTTCACCGCGAGCGAAGGGACGTACATGCCCATGGGTCACACGGCCACCGAACAGGCCGGTTCAGGCGGCCTGACAGCTACCGAGCACCGCCTGGACAACGGTCTGCGCGTGGTGCTCTCCGAGGACCACCTCACCCCGGTCGCCGCGGTCTGCCTGTGGTACGACGTCGGCTCACGCCACGAAGTCAAGGGACGTACGGGACTCGCCCACCTCTTCGAGCACCTGATGTTCCAGGGCTCGGCGCAGGTGAAGGGCAACGGCCACTTCGAACTGGTGCAGGGCGCCGGCGGCTCGCTCAACGGCACCACCAGCTTCGAGCGCACCAACTACTTCGAGACGATGCCCGCGCACCAGCTGGAGCTCGCCCTGTGGCTGGAGGCGGACCGGATGGGCTCCCTGCTGTCCGCCCTCGACGAGGAGTCGATGGAGAACCAGCGCGACGTCGTCAAGAACGAGCGCCGCCAGCGCTACGACAACGTCCCCTACGGCACCGCGTTCGAGCGCCTCACCGCCCTCGTCTACCCCGAGGGCCACCCGTACCACCACACGCCCATCGGCTCCATGGCCGACCTGGACGCGGCCACGCTGGAGGACGCCCGCGCGTTCTTCCGCACCAACTACGCGCCCAACAACGCGGTCCTCTCCGTCGTCGGCGACATCGACCCGGAGCAGACCCTCGCCTGGATCGAGAAGTACTTCGGCTCGATCCCCTCCCACGACGGCAAGCAGCCGCCGCGCGACGGCACGCTGCCCGACACCATCGGCAGCGAGCTGCGCGAGGAGATCAGGGAGGAGGTCCCCGCGCGCGCGTTGATGGCCGCCTACCGGCTGCCGCACGACGGCACCCGGGAGGCCGACGCGGCGGACCTCGCGCTGACCGTCCTCGGCAGCGGCGAGTCGTCCCGCCTCCACAACCGCCTGGTGCGCCGCGACCGCACCGCCGTCGCCGCGGGCTTCGGCCTGCTGCGGCTCGCCGGAGCCCCCTCGCTCGGCTGGCTCGACGTCAAGACGTCCGCAGGGGTGGAGATCCCGCAGATCGAGGCCGCCGTCGACGAGGAGCTCGCGCGCCTCGCCGAAGAGGGCCCCACGGACGAGGAGATGGAGCGCGCGCAGGCCCAGCTGGAGCGCGAGTGGCTCGACCGGCTCGGCACCGTCGCCGACCGGGCCGACGAACTGTGCAGGTACGCCGTCCTGTTCGGCGATCCGCAGCTCGCGCTCACCGCGGTGCAGCGCGTCCTCGACATCACCGCCGACGAGGTGAAGGCGGTCGCGGCGGCCCGGCTGCGGCCCGACAACCGGGCCGTCCTGGTGTACGAGCCGCTGCCCGCGGACGAGGCGGCGGACGGCGCGGCGGACAGCGACGAGCAGGAAGGGGCGGCCGAGTGAGCGGCGCCGACGTCACCATGGAGTTCCACCCGCGGCCCGTGCCGGGCGAGCCCAAGCCGTGGGCCTTCCCCGCGCCCGAGCGCGGCGCGCTGCCAGGCGGCCTGACGGTGCTGCGGTGCCACCGCCCGGGGCAGCAGGTCGTCGCCGTCGAGGTCTGCCTCGACGCGCCGCTCGACGCGGAGCCCGAGGGGCTCGACGGCGTCGCCACGATCATGGCGCGCGCCCTGTCCGAGGGCACAGACAAGCTGAGCGCCGAGGACTTCGCCGCCGAGCTCGAACGCTGCGGCGCCACCCTCGACGCCCACGCGGACCACCCCGGCGTCCGGGTCTCCCTCGAAGTGCCCGTGCGCCGCCTGCCGAAGGCGCTCGGCCTGGTCGCCGACGCGCTGCGGGCGCCCGCCTTCGCGCCCGGCGAGGTCGAGCGGCTCGTGCGCAACCGGCTCGACGAGATCCCGCACGAGACCGCGAACCCCGGCCGGCGCGCCGCCAAGCAGCTCTCCAAGGAGCTGTTCCCCGCGTCGCTGCGCATGTCTCGGCCCCGCCAGGGCACCGAGGAGACCGTCGCGCGCATCGACGCCGCCGGTGTGCGCGCCTTCTACGAGGCGCACGTGCGCCCCGCGACGGCCACCGCCGTCGTGGTCGGCGACCTGACCGGCGTCGACCTGGACCGGGTGCTCGCCGACACGCTCGGCGCCTGGACAGGCGACCCGGGCTCGCCGCGCCCCGTGCCCGCGGTCACCGCCGACGACACCGGCCGCGTGGTGGTCGTGGACCGGCCGGGTGCCGTACAGACGCAGCTGCTCCTCGGCCGGGTGGGACCCGACCGGCACGACCGGGTGTGGCCTGCGCAGGTGCTCGGCACGTACTGCCTCGGCGGCACGCTCACCTCGCGGCTCGACCGCGTGCTGCGCGAGGAGAAGGGCTACACGTACGGCGTGCGGGCCTTCGGCCAGGTGCTGCGCTCCGCGGCCGACGGCACGGGCGCGTCGCTCCTCGCGATCAGCGGCTCCGTCGACACCGAGTCCACGGGGCCCGCGCTCGACGACCTGTGGAAGGTGCTGCGCACCCTGGCGGCCGAGGGACTCACGGACGCCGAGCGCGACGTCGCCGTGCAGAACCTCGTGGGGGTCGCCCCGCTCAAGTACGAGACGGCGGCGTCCGTCGCCGGCACCCTCGCCGACCAGGTCGAGCAGCACCTGCCCGACGACTTCCAGGCGCGGCTGTACGCGCGCCTCGCCGAGACCGGCACGGTCGAGGCGACCGCGGCCGCGGTGGCGGCCTTCCCCGTCGACCACCTGGTCACGGTGCTCGTCGGCGACGCGGCTCGCATCAAGGAGCCGGTGGAGGCGCTGGGCATCGGCCCCGTGTCGGTGGTCTAGCGCTGCGGCAGACGGCACCCGGGCCCGGCGCATGCGCGCCGGGCCCGGGTGCCGTCGCGGTGCCGGGGCCGGTGGCCCCGGGCGTTCAGACGGTCTCGGGCAGCTCGTCGAGGCCCTCGGAGACCAGCTTCGCCAGCCGGTCGAGCGCGGCGTCCGCGCCCTCGGCGTCCGAGGTGAGGACGATCTCCTCGCCGCCCTGGGCGCCCAGGCCGAGCACCGCGAGCATCGAGGCTGCGTTGACGGGGGAGCCGTCGGCCTTGGCGATGGTCACGGGGACGCCGGAGGCGGTCGCCGCGCGGACGAAGATGGAGGCGGGGCGGGCGTGCAAGCCCTCGGCCCAGCCGACGTTGACACGGCGCTCAGCCATGGTGTTGCCCTTCGGATCTGCCAGAGGTTGTCTAGACCAGTATCGCACCCGCCGCCGAGGCCACCGGATGTGCCCCGCCGTAGGCTTTCGTCATGGAGATGCCCTCCGAGACCGCCTACCCGGCGCACTGGGAAGCGGACGTGGTCCTGCGCGACGGCGGCACCGCCAGGATCAGGCCCATGACGCCCGCCGACGCGGGCCGCCTGGTGAGCTTCTACGAGCACGTCTCGGACGAGTCCAAGTACTACCGCTTCTTCGCGCCCTACCCGCGCCTGTCCGACAAGGACGTCCGCCGCTTCACCCACCACGACTACGTCGACCGGGTGGGCCTCGCGATGACCGTCGGCGGCGAGATCATCGCGACCGTGCGCTACGACCGCATCGGCGCCGACGGGCGCGCGGCCGCCGGGACCGGTGCCGACGAGGCCGAGGTCGCTTTCCTGGTCCAGGACACCCACCAGGGGCGCGGCGTCGCCTCCGCGCTCCTCGAGCACATCGCGGCCGTCGCGCGGGAGCGCGGCATCAGGCGCTTCGCCGCCGAGGTCCTCCCGCAGAACGGCAAGATGATCAAGGTGTTCATGGACGCCGGGTTCACCCAGCGCCGCAGCTTCGAGGACGGCGCGGTCCGGCTGACGCTCGACCTGGAGCCCACGGAGCGCTCCCTCGCCGTGCAGCGAGGACGCGAGCAGCGCGCCGAGGCGCGCTCGGTGCAGCGCCTGCTCGCGCCCGGCTCCGTCGCCGTCGTCGGGGCGGGCCGCGAGGTGGGCGGCGTCGGCCGCAGTGTCCTGCGCAACCTGCTGGCCGGCGGCTACCGCGGCCGTACGTACGCGGTCAACGCGGCCTTCCCGCCGGGCACCACCGAGATCGACGGCGTACCGGCGGCGCGCGCCGTCGCCGACCTGCCGGGCCCCGTCGACCTCGCGGTCGTCGCCGTGCCCGCGGAGCGGGTGCCCGAGGTCGTCACGGACTGCGGGGAGCACGGCGTGCAGGGCCTGGTCGTGCTCTCCGCCGGGTACGCGGAGAGCGGCGCCGAGGGCCGGGCGCGCCAGCGCGACCTGGTGCGCGGGGCCCGCACGTACGGCATGCGGATCATCGGCCCGAACGCCTTCGGCATCGTCAACACGGCCGACGGCGTGCGGCTCAACGCGTCGCTCGCGCCGGCCCCGCCCGCGCGCGGCAGGATCGGCCTCTTCACCCAGTCGGGCGCGATCGGCATCGCGCTGCTCTCCGGGCTGCACCGGCGCGGCGCCGGCCTGTCCTCCTTCATCTCGGCGGGCAACCGCGCGGACGTGTCGGGCAACGACTTCCTCCAGTACGGCTTCGAGGACCCGGACACCGACGTCGTCCTCATGTACCTCGAATCCATCGGCAACCCGCGCAAGTTCACCCGCCTCGCGCGCCGCACAGCGGCCGCCAAGCCCGTCGTGGTCGTCAAGGGCGCCCGGCACAGCGGCTCCATGCCGCAGGGCCACGCGGTCCCGGTGACCCGCATCCCGGACGCGACCGTCTCCGCGCTGCTGCGGCAGGCGGGCGTGCTGCGCGCCGACACCGTCACGGAGCTCGTCGACGCCGGGCTGCTGCTCGCGGGCCAGCCGCTGCCCGCGGGCCCGCGCGTGGCGATCGTCGGCAACTCCGAGTCGCTCGGCCTGCTCACCTACGACGCCTGCCTCACGGAGGGGCTGCGCCCGCTGCCGCCGCGCGACCTGACCACCTCGGCGACGGCCGAGGACTTCCGCGCCGGCCTGGCGGCGGCGCTGCACGACCCGGAGTGCGACGCGGTCGTCATCACCGCGATCCCGCGCGTCGGCACCGAGGCGCCCACGGCGGGCGGTGCGCTCGCCGCGGCCCTGCGCGAGGCGGCCGCCGCCGCACCCGCGAAGCCCGTCGCCGTCGTGTACGTCGAGATCGGCGGCCTCGCCGAGGCGCTCTCCGCGGCCGCGAGCACCGCCCCCGCCCAGCCGCCGGTCCCGCAGCCGCCCGCGGAGGCGCCGGAAGAGGCGGCCTCCCCTGTCGCGGCCGGGGCGCCCGCGCCCCACGCCGGGCCGCCTCCCGCGCCCGCGCCCGCGCCGAAGGAGCCGAGGATCCCCGCCTACCCGGCCGCCGAGCGCGCCGCGCGTGCGCTGTCCGTCGCCGCCGCGTACGCGCGCTGGCGGCACGAGGCGGCCGAGCCGGGGCGCGTGCCGGAGTACGACGACATCGAGGAGGCGGCCGCCGGGGCGCTGATCGCCCGGGTGCTCGCCGCTTCCGACCGGCCGCAGGGCACCGCCCTCACCGAGGCGGACAGCCGCGCACTCCTCGGCCACTACGGCATCCGCGTGCTGGGCACCAGGCCCGCGCAGGACGCCGACGAGGCCGTGCGGGCCGCGCGCGCCGTGGGCTACCCGGTCGCGCTGAAGACCACGGCGCCCCATCTGCGCCACCGCGCCGACCTCGGCGGGGTACGGCTCGGGCTCGGCGACGAGGCCCAGCTGCGCGCCGCGTACCGCGACCTGACCACCGCGCTCGGCGCGCCCGCCGAACTGCGGCCCGTCGTCCAGGCGATGGCGCCGCGCGGCGTCGACACCGTGGTGCGCGCCACCCTCGACCCCGCGGCGGGCGCCGTGCTGTCCTTCGGCCTCGCAGGCCCGCCCTCCGAACTCCTCGGCGACCTCGGCCACCGGCTGATCCCCACCACCGACCGGGACGCCGCCGAACTGATCAGGTCCATCAGGACCGCGCCGCTGCTGTTCGGCTGGCGCGGCGCCGACCCGGTCGACACCGACGCGCTCACCGAGCTGCTGCTGCGCGTCTCGCGCCTCGTGGACGACCACCCCGAGATCGTCTCGCTCACCCTCGACCCCGTCGTCGTCGCGACCGGCGGCCTGACCGTGCTGGACGCGCACACCCGGCTCGCGCCGCCGCCCGCGCTCGACGACCTCGGGCCGCGGCGGCTGCCCGAGTACTGAGCGCCGCGGCCCTTCCCGGCCGCCGCGCGGGTGCCGGGGCGGCCGGGGCGCCCCCGTAGGATGGGGGCCATGGCGAAGACCGGCACGACGACCCAGGGGCTGCGCACGGCGATCGAGCGCAGCGGCTACTACCCCGCCCTCGTGGCCGAGGCGGTGGAGGCCGCCGTCGGCGGCGAGCGGATCGCGTCGTATCTGGTGCACCAGGAGACCACGTTCGACGCGAACGAGGTGCGCCGCCATGTCACGGTCCTGGTCCTGACGGAGCGCCGGTTCATCGTCAGCCACACCGACGAGCAGGCCGCCGACTCCGGTTCGCCGACGCCGTACGCCACCACGTCGACCGAGTCGGTCAAGCGCGACCGGATCTCGTCCGTCGTCGTCAGCCGGGTCGTCGCCAACCCGGAGTCGTACGCGCCAGGCACCCTGCCCCGCGAGGTCGTCCTCACCATCGGCTGGGGCGCCGTCTCGCGCATCGACCTGGAGCCCGCGGCCTGCGGCGACCCCGACTGCGAGGCCGACCACGGCTACACCGGCAACTCCACCGCCGACGACCTGAGCCTCAGGGTCAGCGAGGCGGGCGACGGCATCGAGGCCGTCAAGGAGACCCTCGCCTTCGCGCAGGCGCTCTCCGAGGCCACCGCGAGCCCGGCGGCCGGCCGCGCATGACCGACGGCTTCGAATGGCCCGGGGCAGCGGCCGCGGCAGAGCCCGAGCAGCTCGACCCGGCCGCCGCACCGCTGCCCGCCTACGGCTCGGGCTCCCTCGCCGACCTGCTGCCGACGCTCGCCGCCGGCCAGGGTGTCCCCGGCTGCACCGCCGCCATCGGGGAACTCGCGCCCGCCGACCGCAACTGCGTCTTCCTCGTCGACGGCCTCGGCTGGGAGCAGATCAGGGCGCATCCCGACGAGGCGCCGTTCCTCACCTCGCTCCTCGGCACCTCGCGCGGCGGCACGGGCCGCCCCCTCACCGCCGGCTTCCCCTCCACAACGGCGACCTCGCTCGCCTCCGTCGGCACGGGCACGGTGCCCGCGGCCCACGGCCTGCTCGGCTACACGGTGCGCGACCCCGCCAAGGACGTGCTCATGAACCAGCTGCGGTGGAAGCCGTGGACCGACCCGCACGCCTGGCAGCCCCACCCCACCGTCTTCGCCGCCGCGCTCGCGGCGGGCGTGCACACCGCGCAGGTCTCGGCGCCGTCCTTCGAGTCCACGCCGCTCACCAAGGTCGCGCTGAGCGGTGGCACCTACCGGGGGAAGCTCGCGGGCGAGGACCGGATGGACGCCGCGGCCGAGGAGCTGGCCGCGGGCGACCGCTCGCTGGTGTACACGTACTACAGCGAGGTCGACAGCAACGGGCACCGCTTCGGCGTCGACTCCGACGCCTGGCGCGGCCAGCTGGCGTACGTGGACCGGCTCGCCCAGCGGCTCGCCGAGTCGCTGCCCCCGCGCTCCGCGCTCTACGTCACCGCCGACCACGGCATGATCGATATCCCGTTCGACGAGGAGTCGCGCATCGACTTCGACGAGGACTGGGCGCTGCGCGCCGGGGTCGCCCTCCTCGGCGGCGAGGGCCGGGCGCGGCACGTCTACGCGGTGCCGGGCGCCGCGGCCGACGTGCTGGCCGTCTGGCGCGATGTCCTCGGCGACCGGTTCTGGGTGGCGGGCAGGGACGAGGCCGTCGCCGCGGGCTGGTTCGGCCCGCCGGACTCCGTGGACGAGCGCACGTACGGGCGGATCGGCGACGTCGTCGCCGCGGCCTGCGCCGATGTCGTCGTCACGGCGTCGGAGCGCGAGCCGCGCGAGTCGGTCATGGTCGGCATGCACGGCTCGATGACGCCCGTCGAACAGCTCGTACCGCTCCTCGAAGTCCGTACCTAGCCCGCGCAGAGCCGGTCCGCCCGCGCCCGGCGGGCCGCGGGCGCGCACCGGATCAGCGCCCGGCCGCCCCGATCGTGAAAGGTTTCTGCTCTCCCATGCCTGAACTGGTGTTCTTCTCCGGAACGATGGACTGCGGAAAGAGCACGCTGGCGCTCCAGATCGGGCACAACAGGTCCGCGCGCGGCCTCCAGGGCGTCATGTTCACCCGGGACGACCGGGCGGGGGAGGGCAAGCTCTCCTCGCGGCTCGGCCTGGTGACGGACGCGGTCGAGGCGGCCGAGGGGCTCGACCTGTACGCGTTCCTGGTGGAGATGATGTCCGGCGGCGGCCGGGCCGACTACGTGATCGTGGACGAGGCGCAGTTCCTCGCGTCCGAGCAGATCGACCAGCTGGCCAGGGTCGTGGACGACCTGGGGCTCGACGTGTTCGCCTTCGGCATCACCACGGACTTCCGCACCCGGCTGTTCCCCGGCTCGCAGCGGCTGATCGAGCTGGCGGACCGGATCGAGCAGCTCCAGGTGGAGGCGCTGTGCTGGTGCGGCGCCCGCGCCACCCACAACGCCCGCACGGTGGACGGGGAGATGGTGGTCGAGGGCGCGCAGGTCGTGGTCGGCGACGTGAACCGCCCGGCCAGGGAGACCGGTTACGAGGTCCTCTGCCGACGCCACCACCGCAGGCGCATGACCGCTGCGGCGGCGCGGGCGGCCGCGCTCTCGCCGGACGTGCTGCCCGTCAACCCGGCCTGAGCCGGGCACGTGGCGTCCGTCACGCGGGACCGGGGTTCTCGGGCGGCGCCTCGGGTACGTACACTAGTTGAACTCGCAACAACTGGAGTCGCACCAACTGTCCGCGACCGCGGCGCGGCCGCTACCGCGCGCGCGTACGCATCCGAGGAGCACGTATGCCGAAGCTGGGGATCATCGTCGCGAGCACCCGCCCGGGAAGGGTGGGCCTGCCCGTGGCCCAGTGGGTGGAGAAGGAGGCCGGCGCGCACGCGGGCTTCGACGAAATCGACCTGATCGACCTCGCCGAGGTCGGCCTGCCCTTCATGGACGAGCCGAACCACCCGCGGCTCGGTCAGTACACCCACCAGCACACCCGCGACTGGAGCGCCCGCGTCGCCGCCTGCGACGCGTTCGTCTTCGTCATGCCCGAGTACAACTCCGGCTTCAACGCCGAGCTCAAGAACGCCATCGACTTCCTGCACAGCGAGTGGCTCTACAAGCCCGTGGGCCTCACCACCTACGGCGGCGTCTCCGCCGGCACCCGCGCCGCCCAGATGATCAAGCAGGTCGTCACCACGCTGAAGATGACGCCGGTCTTCGAGGCCGTCTCCATCCCGTTCGTCCAGCAGTTCCTCGACGACGAGGCCGTCTTCACGCCCAACGAGCTCCTCGAAGGCGCCGTGAAGACCATGCTCGACGAACTGGTGCGCACCGAGGCCGCGCTGCGCCCGCTGCGCGCGGCCTGACGTTCGCCGCGCCCGCTGCCCGTGCGTGATGATGGCCGTATGACAGCCATCATCAGCGCCCGGGAACTGAGCGACGCCCTGGCGGGGGAACACCCGCCCGTCCTGCTGGACATCCGCTGGCGACTGACCGCGCCGGGCGCGCCGCCCTTCGACGGGCGGGCGGCCTTCGCGGCCGGACACCTGCCGGGCGCGGTCTTCGTCGACCTCGACCGGGAGCTGGCGGGCCCGCCGGGCGACCGCGGCCGCCACCCGCTGCCGGACACGGCCGAGTTCGGGGCCGCCATGCGCCGCGCGGGGGTACGCTCCGACACCCCCGTGGTCGCCTACGACGACGGGCAGGGCTGGGCCGCCGCCCGCGCCTGGTGGCTGCTGCGCTGGTGCGGCCACCCGGACGTACGGGTGCTCGACGGCGGCCTCGCCGCCTGGGGCGAGCGCCCGCTGAGCACCGGCGAGCCGGTCCCGGCGGGGGGCGACTTCCGGCCCGAGCCCGGCGCGCTCGCCCTGCTCGACGCGGACGGCGCGGCCGCCCTCGCCAGGGACGGCCTGCTGCTCGACGCGCGGGCGGGGGAGCGCTACCGCGGCGAGGTCGAGCCCGTCGACCGCGTCGGCGGCCACATCCCCGGCGCCGTCTCCGCGCCGACCACCGAGAACGCGGCGGCGGACGGCACGTTCCGCCCCGCTGCCGAACTGGCGGCGCGCTTCGCGGCCCTGGGCACCGACACGGCGCCCGCGGTCGGCGTGTACTGCGGCTCGGGCGTCTCGGCGGCCCACGAGGTCCTCGCCCTCGAACTCGCGGGCGTACCGGCCGCGCTCTACGCGGGCTCCTGGTCCGAATGGTCGCGCGACCCGTCCCGCCCGGCGGCCACCGGCGCCTGACCCCACCCCGGCACCCACGGCCCCACGACCGCGACGCGGGGCGCACTCGCGGCAGCGAGGGGGCGCCTGCCCTGACGACCGCGACCGCCGACCGGCGAGCGGCAGCCACGGGCGCACTCGCGCCGGCGGGGGCGTCTGCTTGACGGCCGCGGCTCCACGGCCGATGGCGCGCGGCGCCTGCCCTTGGGCGCCCACGGCCGTCGGCGGCGAGCGGCATCCGGTCTCGGCGGCCGCGGCGACGAGTGTGCCTGCCCCGGTGGTCCCGGGAGCGGCGAGGGGCCCGGCCTCCCGGCCGGGCCCCTCGCCGTGCGGTGCCCCCCCGGGGGCTACTCCTTCTTCTTGCGGCGCGTGCCGAAGACGATCTCGTCCCAGCTGGGGACCGCGGCGCGGCGGCCGGGACGTACGCCGTCGGCCTCCGCCTGACGGTCCGTCGTGCCGGTCAGGCGCTCGCGGTGGCCCGCGACTGACCGGGGCATCAGCACGTCCGCGTACGCGGAACCCGCCGACGCGGCGGGCGCCACCGGCTCCTCCTCCTCGGGCTCCTCGGCGATCTCCGGGACGGTGGGTTCCGACGGACCCGTGCGGTCCGGGACCACCAGGTCGCCGCGGAAGCTCGGCACCGCCTCGAGCAGGCTCGTCAGCGAGTCGCGCTCGCGGCCGTCCGCGCCTTCGAGCACGTCGGCGCCGCCGGTGCCTGTGCCGGCACCGTCGTCGTCGTACCGCTCGCCGGTGACCGCGGGGCGCTCGGGCGCCCGGTCGAGGGCGCGCTCGAGCGAGCGCTCCTGGCGCTCCCTGGGCAGCCGGGCGATCCTCGGCACGAACGGGAAGCTCGGCTCCTGCGACATGACCGTGTCGTCGGTGTCGCCGATCAGCGCGCGCGCCTCGTCGTCCACCGCCTGCACCAGCCGCCGCGGCGGGTCGTACGTCCAGCTCGCCGAGTGCGGCTCGCCCGCGACCCGGTAGACGAGCAGCACCTCCCAGGTGCCGTCGTCGCGCCGCCAGGAGTCCCACTGCACGGTGTCCTTCTCGGCGCCGCGCAGCAGCAGCCGCTCCTGCACCGCCTCGCCGAGCTGCGGCCCCGCGTTCTCCCCGGGGCGGCGTACGGGCGTCTTGCGCGCGCGCTCCGCCATGAAGGCCCGCTCCGCGAGCACGGGCCCCTCGAAGCGGCGCACCCGGTCGACGGGGATGCCGGCGAGCTGCGCGACCTCCTCGGCCGAGGCACCTGCTCGTATCCGCGCCTGGATGTCACGGGGGCGGAGGTGGCTCTCCACCTCGATCTCGATCTGGCCGAGACGCGCACGGTCGTTGCGGACGGCGGCGCGCAGCCGCTCATCGATGGGAAGGGTGTATTCCGTGCTGTCGGCAGCCTTGAGCACCAGTCGTGTGCCGTCGTTCGAGACGGCCACGACACGCAGTTCGGGCATGGGAACCTCCCGGGTGGTGCCTGCCGACGTCACGTGCGTCGCTGCTTCCGCTGGTCGAGTGTGGCCTGCCCGGGTGCAGCCTGCCACAACCTTGCCGTGTTGCCCGGCGTGTCGGGCAGGGCCCCTGGATCGCCGTTATGCCACGGTTACCTGTTTGCGACGCAGAGTGACGTACCCGGTCACTCTGTGCAGCAGGCGTCCGTGCGGTGCAACGGCCCCGCCGGATCGAGTGCCACGTGCGGCCCCCTTCCGAAGGTCCCGGACGCGCTGGTGGGGGCGTCCGGCCCCAGGGCTCGCAACAGTACTCCATTCGGGGCCACCGGGGAGGAGAGACGCGCCGCCCGGGTTCCGCGTGGCCCGTGGGAACACGCGTTTCGCTTCCCGCCCCGAGGGTGTTGCCCTTCACACAATCCGCCGGAGCGGAACCTCTCGCTTCGCCCATCGGTCCCCATCTGGTGCAAGCTGGGGCAGTCGTCGAGCAGGGGTTGGAGATGGATCAGAAGCTGGACAGCGGGGCGAAACGCCACGACGGCGGGGCGCACCCGGGGGAGGAAGGGGCGGAACGCAGGGGCAGGCGCCTCGATCTGAGCGTTCCCCAGGTCGCGGGCAGCGCCCTCGCCGCCGTCGCGGCCGCCGTCCTCGCCTCCCAGCTCGACGTGTACGGCACGATCATCGGCGCGGGCGTGGTCAGCGTGATCGCGACCTGCGGCGGATCGATTTTCCACTACCTCTTCCGGCGCACGGGCGAGCGCATCAAGGACGTCGCCGAGCAGACGCGCCCGAGGGGCCGTCAGATCCCCGCGCAGGCCGCGGGCCCCGACAGCCGCGGCGGCCTGCCCGACACGCTCGACGTGCTCGGCGCCGACTACGGCGAGGCCACCAGCCACGGCAGTCGCCGCCGCGGCTGGAAGCGGCCGGTGCTCGGTGCCGTCGTCGTCTTCCTCCTCGCCATGGTCTGCATCACCGGCTACGAGCTGGCCGCGGGCCACGACCTGGGCGGCAACGCCCGTACGACCATCGGCTCCGTGGTGAGCGGCGGCGGCAGCGGCGGCCGCAGCCCGTCGCCGGCCACCCCCTCCACCGGCGACTCGGGGAAGCCGGACAAGTCCGCCGGTACCGGGCAGGGCGGCTCCACCGAACCCGGCGGCGCGAGCACCTCGCCGAGCCCCGGCAGCGGCCGGGGCGAGGGCAGGGGGAGCACGAGCCCCGGCGGCCGCACCCCCTCGCCCGGCACGACGCCCTCGGGCGGCACCGGGCAGAGCCCCGCCGCGCCCACCCCCTCGCCGAGCACCGGAGACGGCGGCGACGGCGCGAGTGCGCCCGCCGAGGCCCCCGAGGGCGCGGGCGCGCCCTCGGGGGGCTGACCCGCCCGCACCCGGAAGGGCAGGCCGGGCGTAAGCCCACCGAGCGCGGCGAACGGGGTGCAAAGGTACGTATGTTCTCCGGAGGAGCCGCGCGCCCCCGGCTCACCCGCCCAGCACGCGCCGCAGGTAGTCGTTGCCGAAGACCCGGTCGGGGTCGAGCCGGTCGCGCACCGTGGTGAACTCGCCGAACCGCGGATAGACCCCCGCCAGGTACTCCGCGTCCCGCGAGTGCAGCTTCCCCCAGTGCGGCCGCCCGCCGTGCGCGACCATGATCCGCTCCACCGCGCCGAAGTACGCCTGGTGCGGCGTGCCCCGGTAGAGGTGGACGGCGATGTACGCGCTGTCCCGGCCCGAGGCCGTCGACAGCGCGATGTCGTCCGCGGGCGCGGTGCGCACCTCCACGGGGAAGCTCACCCGCAGCGGCGAGCGGTCCACCGCGGCCTTCAGCTCGCGCAGCGCCGCGGGCGCCGCCGCGCGCGGCACGGCGTACTCCATCTCCACGAAGCGCACCCGCCGCGGCGAGGTGAACACCTTGTAGGGGATGTCCGTGTACGTACGGGCCGACAGCGCGCGGCTCGACACCCGGGCGATCGCGGGGATCGCGGCCGGCGCGGCCCGGCCGACCGAGCAGGCGACCTTGAACGCGCCGTTGGACAGCACCTCGTCGTCGAGCCAGCCGCGCAGCAGGCCGGGCGGCGCCGCGGGGCCCGCGCTGCGGTTGTTGCGCTTGGTGTTGCAGTTCGAGGTGTGCGGGAACCAGTAGAACTCGAAGTGCTCGTTCCCTGCGACGTGCTCGTCGAACTCGGCGAGCACCCGCTCGAAGCCCATCGGCTCCTCGCGCGCCGTCAGCAGGAAGACCGGCTCGACGGCGAAGGTCACCGACGTCAGCACGCCGAGCGCGCCGAGCCCGACCCGGGCCGCCGCGAACACGTCGGGGTTCTCCTCCCGCGAGCAGCGCAGCGGCGTCCCGTCGGCCCTGACCAGTTCGAGCGCCGTGATCTGTGCCGCGATCGACGCGGACGCCCGGCCGGTGCCGTGCGTGCCGGTGGAGACGGCGCCCGCCACCGTCTGGGCCATGATGTCGCCCATGTTCGTGAGCGAGAGCCCCGCGCGGGCGAGCGCCGCGTTCAGCGCGCGCATCGGGGTGCCCGCCGCGACCGTGACCGTGCCCGCGGCGCGGTCGAGCGCGAGGATGCCGGTGAGCCGGTCGGGGCGTATCAGTACGCCGTCGGTGGCCGCGGCCGCCGTGAAGGAGTGGCCCGTGCCGACCGCCTTCACCTTCAGCCCGTCCGCCGCCGCCGCGCGCACCACCTGTGCGACCTCCGCTGCGGAACCGGGGGCCGCGGTGCGGGCGGGGCGCGCCGCGACGTTGCCCGCCCAGTTGCGCCAGGGTCCCTGCGCGCCGGGGTCACGCCACCGGAGCCGCGGCCTCCTGGCCGTCCTGGTCCTCACCGCCGCGCCCGGCCCCGTCGGCCTGTTCGCGCTGTTCTCCGAGGTGCTGCGGGACTCCATCGGCCTCACGCCCTTTCCGCCAGGACACGGTGGCCGGCCTGGTCAGCCGGCGGTGGCCGAGCAGCGCCACCACGGCCGCGACCGCCCCCGCCGCACCGGGCACCGCGTACCCCGCGCGCGCCCCCGCGGCGTCGACCACCCAGCCGGCGGCCGACGAGCCGAGTGCGACGCCGACGGCGAGCCCGGTACTCGTCCAGGTCATGCCCTCGGTCAGCGCGCTGCGTGGCACGTGCGCCTCGACGAGGCCCATCGTCGACACCATGGTCGGTGCCACGGCGAGCCCCGCGACGAACAGCGCCGCGGCCAGGAGCGGCAGGCTCCCGGCCAGTTGGAGGGGGATCATACTCACGGCCATCGCGAGGACGCCCACGAGCCAGCGCCGCGCCACCGGGCCCGAGAGCCGCACCAGGCCGAACAGCGCGCCGGCGAGGCACGAGCCGAGCGCGTACACGGCGAGCACCAGGCTGGCGCTGCCCTTGTGCCCCAGCTCGTCCGCGTAGGCCACGGTCACCACGTCGACCGCGCCGAAGACGGCACCCGTCGCCACGAAGGTGGCCACGAGCACCTGGAGCCCGGCCGAGCGCAGCGCGGAGCGGCCGCCGTGCTCTGCGGGCGGGTGCACCGAGGGCTCCGTCGAGCGCTGGGCGCACAGCCAGGCCACCCCGGCCAGCAGGAACACCCCGGCGACCAGCGGCCCGGCCTCGGGGAACCACGACGTCGAAAGACCGATGGAGATGATCGGGCCGACGACGAAGCAGAGTTCGTCGACCATCGACTCCCAGGAGTAGGCCGCGTGCAGCCGCCGGCCCCCGCCCCGGTGCAGCGCCGCCCAGCGGGCCCGCACCATCGCGCCCACGCTCGGCACGCACCCCGTGCAGGCGGCGAAGAGGAACAGCGTCCAGTCGGGCGCGCGCCCGGCGGCGCACACCAGCAGCCCGGCGAGCGCCACCGCCGAGAGCAGCGCCGCAGGCCTGAGCGTGCGCCGCTGCCCGTGCCGGTCGGCGAGCCGGGAGACCTGCGGCCCGAGCAGCGCCACCGACATCGCCATCGTCGCCGACAGCGCGCCGGCGAGCCGGTAGCGCCCCGTCAGCTGCGAGACCATCGTCACCACGCCGATGCCGGTCATCGAGAGCGGCATCCTGCCGAGCAGCCCCGCCGCGCTGAACTTCCAGGCGCCGGGGGCGGCGAAGATCTCGCGGTACGGACTGGCCACGGCACCCTCCGGCGCTGCTGTGGTGGGGACATGCGGTGGGAAGAAGGGGCGCCGCGGTAAGGAACCGTACGCGCCCGTACAGGTTACGAGCTCCGCGGTGCCGGTTGTGACGCGATATGCGCGCGGTGGGAGGATCGGAACCATGCCCGAGCACCCAGACACCACCCCCTACGACGCCCTCCTGCTGCTGTCCTTCGGCGGCCCCGAAGGACCGGATGACGTCATTCCGTTCCTGGAGAACGTGACCCGCGGACGCGGCATCCCGCGTGAGCGGCTCAAGGAGGTGGGGCAGCACTACTACCTGTTCGGCGGAGTGAGCCCGATCAACGAGCAGAACCGGGCGCTCCTCGACGCCCTGCGCAAGGACTTCGCCGAGCACGGCGTCGGCCTGTCCGTGCACTGGGGCAACCGGAACTGGGCGCCGTACCTCACCGACACCCTGCGCGGCATGGTCCTCGACGGCCACCGCAGGATCGCGGTCCTCGCCACCAGCGCCTACGCCTCCTACTCGGGCTGCCGCCAGTACCGCGAGAACCTCGCGGACGCCCTCGCGACCCTGGCGGCCGAGGGGCTCGCGCTGCCGCGGGTCGACAAGCTCCGGCACTACTTCAACCACCCGGGGTTCGTGCGCCCCGTCATCGACGGCGTCCTCGCCTCGCTCGCCGACCTGCCGGGCGAGGTGCGGGACGGCGCCCACCTCGCCTTCACCACCCACTCCATCCCGACCGGCGCGGCCGACACCTCGGGCCCCGAGCCGGGCCACGGCCACGGCGGCGCCTACGTCGCCCAGCACCTCGACGTGGCGCGCGTGGTCGCCGCGGCCGTCACCGAGGAGACCGGCGTCGAGCACCCCTGGGAGCTCGTCTACCAGTCCCGCAGCGGCGCCCCCGGCACGCCCTGGCTCGAACCGGACATCTGCGACCACCTGGAGTCCCTGCACGGCGCGGGGGCCCCCGCCGTCGTCATGGTGCCCATCGGCTTCGTCTCCGACCACATGGAGGTCCTCTACGACCTCGACACGGAGGCCACGGCCAAGGCCGCGGAACTCGGCCTCCCGGTCCGCCGCTCGCCCACCGTCGGCGCCGACCCGCGCTTCGCGGCCGCCGTGCGCGACCTCGTCGTCGAGCGCGCGGCGACCGAGCGGGGCGAGCCGCGCGAGCGGTGCGCGCTCGGCGCCCTCGGCGCCGACCACGACCTGTGTCCCGTCGGGTGCTGCCCGGCACGCGCCCCCAGGCCCGCCGCGGCGGGCGCCGACAGCCCGTACGCCTGAAGGAGCCCCGCGTGAGCGACGCGTCGCACGACCCGTACACCGACCCCGATCCCGAGCTCACCGCGCGGCTGCTCGCCCTCGCCGTCGAGGCGGCAGAGGCGGCGGGCGCCCTGCTGCGCGACGGCAGGCCTCAGGACCTCGCCGTCGCCGCCACCAAGTCCAGCCCCATCGACGTGGTGACCGAGATGGACATCGCGGCCGAGAAGCAGATCACGGCCTTCCTCGCCCGCCACCGCCCCGACGACGGGATCCTCGGCGAGGAGGGCGCGAGCACCGAGGGGACCTCGGGCGTCCGCTGGGTGGTCGACCCGCTCGACGGCACCGTCAACTACCTGTACGGGCTGCCCACCTGGGCCGTGTCGATCGCCGCGCAGCGCGACGGCGAGACCGTCGTCGGCGTCGTCGCCGCGCCCATGCGCCGCGAGACCTTCCGCGCGGTGCGCGGCGGCGGCGCCTGGGCGGGGGAGCGGCGCCTCGCCGTCCGCCCCTCGCCCTTCCTCGACCAGGCCCTGGTCTCGACCGGCTTCAACTACGTCACCGCCGTCCGCGCCCACCAGGCGGCCGTGGCCCAGCGGCTGATCCCGCAGCTGCGGGACATCAGGCGGGCCGGCTCGGCGGCGATCGACCTGTGCGACGTGGCCGCAGGACGCCTCGACGGCTACTACGAGCGCGGGCTGCACCCCTGGGACTACGCGGCGGGCGACCTGATCGCCCGCGAGGCCGGCGCCCTCACCGGGGGCAGGCCGGGGGAGCGGCCGCACGACGGGCTCACCGTGGCCGCCTCGCCCGGCGTCTTCGGCCCCCTCCAGGCCCTGCTCGACGAGTACGGCGCCTGGCACGACTGAACCGGCTCGCCCCGGCACGCGAAGGGGCCCCGGTGCCGATCCCCTCGGCACCGGGGCCCCTCACGTCTCCGCCACGGCGGCGGGCGGTCTGCGCTCACACGCCGGCCGCGCCCACCTCGACGCCGTGTTCCGCGGCGAGCCGGCGCAGGTCCTCCAGCTCTTCCTGCTCGACGTCGGCGAGGAAGTCGTCGCCTTCTTCGCGTGCCCTGGTCAGATCGGTCTCGGTCGTCCTTATGCGCTGCAGCAGTCCTGCGGTGAATGCGTCCATTGCGCCCCCTCGTCGTGGGTCAGTGGCACGGGGGTGTGCCGACGTGGTGGTGTCGGGTGGCACGGAAGTGCCGACGGCGGGTGATCACGATCCCTCTGCCTACTGGAAAACAGAACGCGGAAGGAGCGGCCGCGCTCGGGCGTGATCTCGGGTGTGAAGGGCTCATCCCCATGCCGGGCGCGCAGGAAACCTCAACTTCTCCGGTCTTCACGGCTATTCCCGCCGGATCTTCGCCCCGCCGCCCGCCCGGCGACAGCCGCGGGTGCCCGCCGCCCTCGGCCCGCCTGCGCCTTACCGCCGGTTTACGCGTGAAAAGGGCAGGATGGGGGCGCAAGCAGCATGGTGACGCCTGCCCCGGCGAGGGGCACGGGGTCTCGGAGGAAGGAACACGGACGTGCGTGTACTCGTCGTCGAGGACGAGCAGCTGCTCGCCGATGCGGTGGCGACCGGACTGCGCCGGGAGGCCATGGCGGTCGACGTCGTGTACGACGGGGCGGCCGCCCTCGAACGGGTCGGGGTCAACGACTACGACGTGGTCGTGCTCGACCGCGACCTCCCCCTGGTCCACGGGGACGACGTCTGCCGCAGGATCATCGAGCTCGGCATCCCCACCCGCGTCCTCATGCTGACCGCCGCAGGGGACGTCAGCGACCGCGTCGAGGGGCTGGAGCTGGGTGCGGACGACTACCTGCCGAAGCCGTTCGCCTTCACCGAGCTGACCGCCAGGGTCCGCGCGCTCGGCCGCAGGACCACCGCGGCGCTGCCGCCCGTGCTCGAACGCTCGGGGATCAAGCTCGACCCCAACAGGCGCGAGGTCTTCCGCGACGGCGCCGAGATCCAGCTCGCGCCCAAGGAGTTCGCCGTACTCGAAGTGCTCATGCGCAGCGAGGGCGCCGTCGTCTCCGCCGAGCAGCTGCTGGAGAAGGCGTGGGACGAGAACACCGACCCGTTCACGAACGTCGTGCGGGTCACGGTGATGACGCTGCGCCGCAAGCTCGGCGAGCCGCCCGTGATCGTGACGGTGCCCGGCTCCGGCTACCGGATCTGACCGCCGTGGCCTCGCACCCGACGCCGCCCGAGGCGCCGCCGAAGCCGACCTGGGACCCGCGCCGGCCCGCGGAGCAGGTCGTGCCGTGGCTGCGCCCCACGATCCGGATACGGCTGACGCTGCTGTACGGCGGCATGTTCCTGATCGCCGGCATCCTGCTGCTCTCGATCATCTACCTGCTGGCCGCGCAGGCGCTGAACGTGGGCAGCGACCTGCCGTTCCAGATCGTCTCCGGCACCATCACCAGCAAGGTCTGCAACTTCGGCGGCCTCACCACCGCCGACCAGTTCAACAGCGCCATGAACCAGTGCGTGAACCACGAGCGCGCGCAGGCCCTCGACGACCTGCTCACCCGCTCGCTGTTCGCGCTGGTCGGCCTGACGGTCATCGCGTTCGCCTTCGGGTACGCGATGGCGGGACGGGTCCTCTCGCCCCTCGGCCGGATCACCCGCACGGCGCGCCGCGTCGTCGGCTCCGACCTGTCGCGGCGCATCGAGCTCGACGGGCCCGACGACGAGTTCAAGGAGCTCGCCGACACCTTCGACGAGATGCTGGAGCGCCTGGAGCGCGCCTTCTCCTCGCAGCAGCGGTTCGTGGCCAACGCCTCCCACGAGTTGAGGACACCGCTCGCGATCAACAGGACACTCCTCGAAGTGCACCTCTCCGACCCGGGGGCGCCGGTGGAGCTCCAGCAGCTCGGCCGGACGCTGCTCGCCACCAACGAGCGCAGCGAGCAGCTCGTCGAGGGGCTGCTGCTCCTGGCCCGCAGCGAGAACGAGCTGGTGGAGCGAAAACCGGTCGATCTGGCCGAGGTCGCCACGCGCGCCGTCGACCAGGCGTACGCGGAGGCCGAGCAGAAGGGCGTCGAGGTGCGCGCGCACTGCGGCCCCGCCGTCGTCCAGGGCAACGGGGTGCTGCTGGAGCGGATCGCGCTCAACCTCGTGCAGAACGCCGTCAGGTACAACGTGGCGGAGGGCGGCTGGGTCGAGGTCCGCACGGACGTCGAGCAGGGTCAGGCGGTCCTGGAGGTCTCCAACACGGGGCCCGTCGTGCCCGCCTACGAGGTGGACAACCTGTTCGAGCCGTTCCGGCGGCTGCGGACCGAGCGCACCGGCAGCGACAAGGGCGTCGGCCTGGGCCTTTCCATCGCACGTTCGGTCGCCAGGGCGCACGGAGGGCGCATCGTGGCAGATCCGCGCGAGGGAGGCGGACTCGTGATGCGTGTCACGTTGCCCATGTGACCCCGTGCCTCAGGTGCCACAGGAGCCCCGAATCTGTTCGCTTTGCGCGGAATTTCGCCCTGGTGCGCGATCGGTCTCCTGTGCGAGGGATCACAGGAATGTTTTCGCATTCATCTACGTTCAGTGATCAAACATCTGTCGGAAGGCCGGTAACGTCCGGGTTTCCGAGGGGTGAGATCACGGGAAGTACACGGGGTGGTGCCTGCGTCGCACGACCTCAGGACCGTGTACGGTCCCCTTCGCCACCCGGAGCCGATCATCCGTGAGCAGCGCTTTTGGGTGTCGATTGAGTAACAGACCTTGATGTGAGGCAAAATCTCCGCCTCAGGTCGGGCACAAGTCCGGCCTCTCACGCGTTACGTGCGCTGGAGACACCACAGACACCCACAGGGGGAGAGCACTGAGATGGCTACCGACTACGACACCCCACGCAAGACCGACGACGACGTCGACCAGGACAGCCTGGAGGAGCTGAAGGCCCGGCGGAACGACAAGTCGACCTCCGCGGTCGACGTCGACGAGTTCGAGCAGGCCGAAGGGCTCGAACTGCCCGGCGCCGACCTCTCCAACGAGGAGCTCTCGGTCCGCGTCCTGCCCCGCCAGGCGGACGAGTTCACGTGCATGAGCTGCTTCCTCGTGCACCACCGCTCGCAGCTGGCCCGCGAGAAGAACGGCCAGCCGATCTGCCGCGACTGCGACTGATCGGGCCACCGTGGCAGGCGACTCCTCTTCCGGGAAGTCACGGGACTCCCGGGATTCCGGGGACTCACGGGACGCGAGGGATTTCCGGAAGTCCGGGAAACGGCGCTTCGGGCCGAAGTCCGACCAGGCTTCGACCCCGGCGCATCAGGGCGGCGAGGACACGGCGGCGGGCGCCTCGAAGGCCCCCGAGCGCTCCGGACACTGTGCCGCCCCCCTGCCCCCGAGCGGCGGCGCACAGGACGGCGAGCGGGGCCTGCCGGCCTCGCTCGGAGCTGCGGACCAGGACACCGGCGCTTCCGCGGGCCAGGACGGCACGGCGGAGCCCCCCAGGACGAAGGGGCGCTTCGACGCCGTGCGGCGGGGCGTACGCAGGGGCGGGGCAGGCGCCAAGGCCGGCCTCGGATTCGTCGCCGACCGCATCCTCGACATCGCACCGCGCATTCCGGTACGCGACCTGGAGACCCTGCGCGGACACTTTCCCGGGCTGGGCCCCGAGGAGATCGCGGACAAGCTCGTGGCGGGCGCCGCGGCGAGCAGCGCCACGGTCGGCGCGGGCGTCGGAGCCGCCGCGATGCTGCCCGTGCCCCCGGCCCTCCCGGCCGAGCTGGCCGCCGAGATCACCGCCGTCGCCGCCATCGAGATCAAGCTCATCGCCGAGCTGCACGAGGTCTACGGACGGCGCCCGCCCGGCGGCATCAGAGAGCGCGGCCTCGCCTATGTGACGGCGTGGACCGAGGAGCGCGGCGTGGACGTCACCAGGCCCACCACGTTCAACGGCGCCCTCAGCAACACCGTCAAGCGCGAGCTGCGCCAGCAGATCATGAAGCGCACCGTGCGCAGCCTCCCCAACCTGGTCCCGTTCATGATCGGCGCCGCCGTCGGCGCGATGATGAACCGCAGGGACACCCGGCACGTCGCCGAGCACGTGCGCAAGGACCTGCGCAAGAAGCAGGTGGCCTGAGACGACCTGCCCGCGCTCCCGCCGATCGAGCGCCCGGCGCCCGCCGAGCTGCCGCCCGAGCTGCCGAAGGGCCTCGACGACTGACCCGGCGCCGCCCGGCCCGGCGGTCGGAAGGCTCGGCCGGGACCGCTCGGGTCAGAGCGCCCGCGCGCCGTCCAGCGCGGCGGCGAGCCCCCGCGGGTCCCGCGTCGACAGGTACGCGTAGGGCGTCGGGTCGGCCGGGTCCGTGATCTCCACCCGTACCGCCGTGGCCACATAGCTGCGCAGCAGCATGAACGCCCGCGGGTCCGCCTTGTGCAGCCGCCAGGCCCTGGTCTCCTCCGGATCGAGCACCTCGGGCTCCCCGAGCGCCGACAGCGGGATCTTCGCGTCGCCCGCCACCAGGGAGTCCCCCACCACGCGGATGCGCACCGAGCCGTACGAGCTGACGCAGCCCATCGCGACCGCGCCCGCGCCCACCAGGCCGGCGAGCATCGGGACCGGGCCGAGTGGAAGCAGGATCAGTGCCCCGCAGACGCCGAACAGACCGGCGATGACCCACCAGGACTTCGGCGCGGTGAGGCGCTCTTCGTAACGCACGGCGGAAGGCTCCATGAGGGCCAGCTTGGCATGCCGGCCTGTGGGAGCCTTCGCGCGGGTAAGGTCTGCGCATGTGAGCCACACCCCACTGAGAACCCCCGTTGACGTCCTCATCCGCCGCGTCGACGCCGAGGTGCCGATCCCCGCTTACGGGCACCCGGGCGACGCCGGAGCTGACCTGGTGACCACCGAGGCGGCCGAGCTGGCGCCCGGCGAGCGCGCGGTACTGCCGACCGGAGTGTCCATCGCCCTGCCGGACGGGTACGCGGCCTTCGTGCACCCGCGCTCCGGCCTCGCCGCCCGGTGCGGGGTGGCTCTCGTGAATGCCCCCGGGACGGTGGATGCCGGGTACCGTGGAGAGATCAAGGTGATCGTGGTCAATCTGGACCCGCGCGAGAGCGTGCGGTTCGAGCGGTTCGACCGGATTGCCCAACTGGTGGTCCAGCAGGTCGAGAAGGTCCGCTTCCACGAGGTGGCGGAGCTGCCCGGTTCCGCTCGGGCCGAGGGGGGCTTCGGGTCCACCGGTGGTCATGCCGCCACGGACGGTTCACAGGGTGGGAATCGATACGCTTCGGTCGTATCCGACCGGGAAGGACAGTGACGTGTTCGGACGTCGCAAGAAGAACGGTTCCGCACAGGACGCGACGGACGCGGCCGGCGAGGACGCGACGCTCCTCGACGGCACTGAGGCCGGCGAAGACGTGACGGTCCAGGAGCAGGACCCGTCCGAGGACGACGGCGGCCGCCGCGCGAACCTCCCTCCTGCGCCCCGCCCCGACGGCCCCTGGGACATCTCCGAGGTCTCAAGGCCCGACGAGGGCAGGGTCGACCTCGGCGGCATGTTCGTGCCCGGGGTCGAGGGCATGGAGCTGCGCGTCGAGGTCGCGGGCGACGCGATCGTCGCCGCCACGGTCGTGCTGCGCGACAGCGCCGTGCAGCTCCAGGCGTTCGCCGCGCCCAAGCGCGAGGGCATCTGGGGCGAGGTCCGCGAGGAGATCGCCACGGGCATCACCCAGCAGGGCGGCATCATCGACGAGGTCGAGGGCCCGCTCGGCTGGGAGCTGCGGGCTCAGGTGCCCGTGCAGCTGCCCGACGGCACGGGCGGGGTGCAGATGGTGCGTTTCGTCGGCGTCGACGGCCCGCGCTGGTTCCTGCGTGGCGTGATCTCGGGCCAGGGCGCGGTCCAGCCCGAGGCGGCGGGCCTGCTCGAACAGGTCTTCCTCGACACCGTCGTCGTGCGCGGCGAGGGCCCGATGGCCCCGCGCGACCCGATCGTGCTGAAGCTGCCGAACGACGCGCAGATGGTCCCCGAGGGCGTGCAGCAGGAGGAGCAGGAGGGCTCCCGCTTCTCCGGCGGCATGGGCCAGCTCCAGCGCGGGCCCGAGATCACCGAGGTGCGCTGAGCCGCACCGCGTCAGCGCCGACCCGCCGAGGGCCGCACTCCCCACGGAGTGCGGCCCTTCGCCGTGCCTGCGGTCCGCCGCAGGTCACGGGGTGCGGCGTACGGACTCCGTCAAAGCCGCGGCCCGTGCCGTACGGGACGCGTCAACGCGCGTCACCTGCTCCTCCGCCGGGGGTTTCCTCAAGACGTCAGGAACTTCCCTCCCGTACCTAGGAGCACACGATGGCCGACGTGGCCTTCGTCCTCACCGCGCTCGCCGCGTTCGCGCTGGTGGCCGTCGTCGCGAAGGCGGTGGCGAAGCTGTGAGCGCAGAGGACATCATCGGGCTCGCCGTGGCCGCCGCCCTGCTGGTCTACCTGGTGGTGGCGCTCGTCCTCCCCGAGAGGTTCTGAGCATGGGCCCCGTACCTTCCGCCGTGCTCCAGCTGCTGGCCCTGGTCGCGGCACTCGGGCTGGCCTACCGCCCGCTCGGCGACTACATGGCAGGCGTCTACCAGGCGAAGAAGCACCTGCGGGTCGAGAAGTGGATCTACAGGTGCGTCGGCGCCGACGCCGACACCGGGATGCGCTGGCCCGCCTACCTGCGCGGCGTCCTCGCCTTCTCGCTGGTCGGTGTGGTGTTCCTGTATGTGATGCAGCGCCTCCAGGGCGTGCTGCCCGGCTCGCTCGGCTTCGCCGCCGTGAGCCCGGCCCAGGCGTTCAACACCGCCGCCTCGTTCGTCGCCAACACCGACTGGCAGTCGTACGCGGGCGAGCAGACCATGGGCCACCTCGTGCAGACCGGTGGCCTCGCCGTGCAGAACTTCGTGTCGGCAGCCGTCGGCATGGCCGTGGCGATCGCCCTCGTACGCGGCTTCGCCCTCCCGCACGCCCGGCTCCGCTCGGGCGGAGGGACCTCCCCGCACACCGGAGAGCTCGGCAACTTCTGGGCCGACCTGGTGCGCGGCACCGTCCGGATCCTGCTGCCCCTCGCGCTCGTCGGCGCGGTCCTGCTGGCCGCGACGGGCGTCATCCAGAACTTTGCCGGCATCCACGAGGTCGGCCAGTTCACGGGCGGCCCGCAGCAGTGGAACGGCGGAGCCGTCGCCTCCCAGGAGGCCATCAAGGAACTGGGCACCAACGGCGGCGGCTACTTCAACGCCAACTCCGCGCACCCCTTCGAGAACCCCAACGGGCTCTCGAACCTCCTGGAGATCTTCCTGATCCTCGTCATCCCCTTCGCCCTGACCCGCACCTTCGGCACGCTGGTCGGCTCGGTCAGGCAGGGGTACGCGATCCTCGCCGCGACGGCCGCGATCTGGATCGGCTTCACCGCCCTGATGCTGTGGACGGAGTTCCACCACGGCGGCCCGGCCTTCGACGCCGCGGGCGCCGCCATGGAGGGCAAGGAGACCAGGTTCGGCGTCGGCGGCTCCGCGCTGTTCGGCACGGCCACGACGCTCACCTCGACCGGCGCCGTCAACTCCTTCCACTCCTCGTACACCGGGTTCGGCGGCGGCCTGGCCATGCTCGGCATGATGCTCGGCGAGGTCGCGCCCGGCGGCGTCGGGTCAGGCCTGTACGGCATGCTGGTCCTCGCGGTCATCGCCGTGTTCGTGGCCGGTCTGATGGTCGGCCGCACGCCCGAGTACCTGGGCAGGAAGATCGGCTCGCGCGAGATGAAGTGCGCGGCGCTCTACCTCCTGGTCACGCCCATGCTGGTGCTGGTCCTCACCGCCCTGTCCGTGGCGCTGTCGACCCCGCAGGACTCGGTGCTCAACACGGCGGCGACCGCGGTGTCCGGCTCCCACGCGCACGGCTTCTCCGAGATCCTGTACGCCTTCACCTCGGGCGCCAACAACAACGGCTCCGCCTTCGCGGGCCTGAACGCCGACACCGACTGGTACAACACCACGATCGGCCTCGCGATGCTGCTCGGCCGCTTCGTGCCGATGGTCTTCGTGCTGGCGCTCGCAGGATCGCTCGCCGAGCAGCGGCCCGTACCCGAGACCGCGGGCACCCTGCGCACCCACAAGCCGCTGTTCGCGGCCCTCCTCGTCGGCACGACCGTGCTCGTCACGGGCCTGACGTACTTCCCCGCCCTTGCGCTCGGCCCGCTCGCAGAAGGGCTCGCGTCGTGACCCCGTCCCGTCAGGAGCAAGAGGACGCCCCCATGTCCACCGCCCCCCAGGCCCCCGCGCCGCACCGGGAAGGGCCCGCGGACAGCGGGCGCGTCAAAAGCGGCCTCTTCGACCCCTCGGCGCTGCTGAAGTCCTTCCCCGAGGCGTGCAGGAAGCTCGACCCGCGGCTGATGGTCACGTCTCCCGTCATGTTCGTGGTCGAGATCGGTTCCGTACTGACCACGGTCTACGCCTTCAGGAC
Source organism: Streptomyces sp. NPDC047002 (assembly GCF_040704505.1). Lineage (NCBI taxonomy): Bacteria > Bacillati > Actinomycetota > Actinomycetes > Kitasatosporales > Streptomycetaceae > Streptomyces > Streptomyces sp. NPDC047002. The sequence goes on along the minus strand of NZ_JBEYWC010000004.1, from coordinate 133,743 downwards.
GCCGGGCGACTGGTTCGGCTGGGCCGTCGCCGCCTGGCTGTGGCTGACGACGGTCTTCGCCAACCTGGCGGAGGCCGTCGCGGAGGGCCGCGGCAAGGCGCAGGCCGACACGCTGCGCAAGGCCAAGACCGACACGGTCGCGCGCCGGCTGAGCGGCGGCGTCGAGGACCGCGTCCCCGGCACCGACCTGCGCGTGGGGGACCTGGTGGTGTGCGAGGCGGGCGACGTCATCCCCGGCGACGGCGATGTCGTCGAGGGCGTCGCGTCCGTCGACGAGTCGGCCATCACCGGCGAGTCCGCCCCCGTGATCCGCGAGTCGGGCGGGGACCGCAGCGCGGTCACCGGCGGTACGAAGGTCCTCTCCGACCGCGTCGTCGTCAGGATCACCACCATGCCGGGGGAGACCTTCATCGACCGGATGATCAAGCTGGTGGAGGGCGCGGCGCGGCAGAGGACGCCCAACGAGATCGCGCTGAACATCCTGCTCGCGTCCCTCACGATCGTCTTCCTGATCGCCGTCGTCACGCTCCAGCCGTTCGCCTCGTACGCGGGCGACCCGCAGAGCAGCATCGTGCTGATCGCGCTGCTTGTCTGCCTGATCCCGACGACCATCGGCGCCCTGCTCTCGGCGATCGGCATCGCGGGCATGGACCGCCTCGTGCAGCGCAACGTGCTCGCCATGTCCGGCCGCGCGGTCGAGGCCGCGGGCGACGTCTCGACGCTGCTGCTCGACAAGACAGGCACCATCACGCTCGGCAACCGCAGGGCGGCGGAGTTCGTGCCCGTCCCGGGCGTGGCGGAGGAGGCGCTCGCCGACGCCGCGCAGCTGTCCTCCCTCGCCGACGAGACCCCCGAGGGGCGCTCCGTCGTCGTGCTCGCCAAGGAGCGCTACGGGCTGCGCGAGCGCAGCCAGGGCGACCTGGAGGGCGCCGAGTGGATCGGGTTCACCGCGCAGACGCGGATGTCAGGCGTCGACCTCGGCGCGGACGGCGCCCTGCGCCGGGTGCGCAAGGGCGCGACGGGCTCGGTCGTCGCCTGGGTCCGCGACCACGGCGGCACCGTCCCCGAGGACGCCGAGGCCCTGACCCGGCGCATCTCCGCGGCCGGCGGCACCCCGCTGCTGGTCGCCGAGACGGACGCCCGCGGCGCCCGGGTGCTCGGCGTCGTCCACCTCAAGGACGTGGTCAAGGACGGCATGCGCGAGCGCTTCGACGAGCTGCGGCGCATGGGCATCAGAACCGTCATGATCACGGGCGACAACCCGCTCACCGCGAAGGCGATCGCCGACGAGTCCGGCGTGGACGACTTCCTTGCCGAGGCGACGCCCGAGGACAAGATGGCGCTGATCAAGCGCGAGCAGGCAGGCGGGAAGCTCGTCGCCATGACGGGCGACGGCACCAACGACGCCCCCGCCCTCGCCCAGGCGGACGTCGGCGTCGCCATGAACACCGGCACCTCGGCCGCCAAGGAGGCCGGGAACATGGTCGACCTGGACTCCGACCCGACGAAACTCATCGAGATCGTCGAGATCGGCAAGCAGCTGCTCATCACGCGCGGCGCCCTGACGACCTTCTCCATCGCCAACGACGTCGCGAAGTACTTCGCGATCCTGCCGGCGATGTTCGCCGCGGCCTACCCGGGCCTCGACAAGCTCAACATCATGCGGCTCGACTCGCCGCAGTCCGCGATCATGTCCGCGGTCGTCTTCAACGCGCTGGTCATCGTCGCACTCGTGCCGCTCGCCCTGAAGGGCGTGCGCTACCGGCCGCAGAGCGCCGACCGGATGCTCCGCAGGAACCTGCTGGTCTACGGGCTCGGCGGACTGGTAGCGCCCTTCGTCGGCATCAAGGCCATCGACCTTCTCCTGTCCACCGTCCCCGGCATCCGGTGATCCCCATGGCACACACCACCACCTCCGCCCGCGGCACCGTCCGGCTCCTGTGGGCCGGGCTGCGCGCCCTGCTCGTCCTCAGCCTCGTCACCGGCGTCCTCTACCCCCTCGCCGTCACCGGGATCGCGCAGGCCGCCTTCCCCGGCAGGGCCGAAGGATCCGAGATCACCGACCACGGCAGGGTCGCGGGCTCCTCCTCCATCGGGCAGACGTACGACCTGCCCCTGAAGAAGGGACAGCAGACGCCGGAGCCCGACCCGCGCTGGTTCCAGCCGCGCCCCTCCGCCGGGCTCGGCTCCAACCGGGCAGGCGGGGTCAACACGCAGTACGACCTGCTGGTCTCCGGGGCCTCCAACCTGGCGGGCGACAACAAGGACCTGATCTCGGCGGTGCGGGACCGCAGGGCCGCCGTGGCCGAGGAGAACTCCGTGCCCGGCTACACCGTCAAGCCCTCCCAGGTGCCCGCGGACGCGGTCACGTCCTCGGGCTCGGGGCTCGACCCGGACATCTCGCCCGCGTACGCGGACCTCCAGGTCCACCGGGTGGCCAGAGCCAACGGCCTGGGCGTCGCGCAGGTCAGGAAGGTCGTCGACGACCACGCCAAGGGCCGGCTCCTCGGCTTCGTCGGCGACCCGAGGGTCGACGTCCTGCAGCTCAACATCGCCGTGCGCGACCTGGCCGGGGCCCACGGCCGCTGACCTCGCCGGCGCCGGGCCCCGCCCCTCGCGGCGGGGCCGCGGCCGCCGTCAGAATCGTGTCAAGACGCCCCCTCGCGCCCCCTTCCCGTACCTTTCCTCCTGGTGGGCGGGGGTAGCGTCGAATCCGCCGGCGCGGCCAGTGCGCCGGACGTACCGGCTCGTACCGGCTCGTACCGGGAAGCACCGGAAGACAATGGAGCCATGGGACGCGGCAAGCTTCGGATCTACCTCGGCGCCGCACCGGGCGTCGGCAAGACGTACGCGATGCTCTCCGAGGCCCACCGCAGGGCGGAGCGCGGCACGGACGTCGTCGTGGCCTTCGTCGAGCACCACGGCAGGCCGCGCACCGAGGTCCTGCTGCACGGCCTCGAACAGGTGCCGCGCAGGCGGACCGAGTACCGCGCCGCCGCCCTCACCGAGATGGACGTCGACGCCGTGCTGGCCCGCAGGCCCGCCGTGGCCCTGGTGGACGAGCTGCCGCACACCAACGTCCCCGGCTCCCGCAACGCCAAGCGCTGGCAGGACGTGGAGGAGCTGCTCAAGGCGGGCATCGACGTCGTCTCCACCGTCAACATCCAGCACCTGGAGTCACTCGGCGACGTGGTGGAGACCATCACCGGCGTCCGCCAGCGCGAGACCGTCCCCGACGAGGTCGTCAGGCGCGCCGACCAGATCGAGCTCGTCGACATGTCGCCCGAGGCGCTGCGCCGCCGCATGGCGCACGGCAACATCTACCAGCCCGACAAGATGGACGCCGCGCTCTCCCACTACTTCAGGCCCGGCAACCTGACCGCGCTGCGCGAGCTGGCGTTGCTCTGGGTCGCCGACCGGGTCGACGAGTACCTCCAGCAGTACCGCGGCGAGCACAACATCCGCTCCACCTGGCAGGCGAGGGAGCGCATCGTCGTCGGCCTGACCGGCGGCCCCGAGGGCCGCACCCTGATCCGCCGCGCCGCCCGGATGGCCGCCAAGGGCTCGGGCAGCGAGATCCTCGGCGTCTACATCGCCCGCAGCGACGGCCTCACCGCCCCCTCGCCCAAGGAACTCGCCGTCCAGCGGACCCTGCTAGAAGACCTCGGCGGCACCTTCCACCACGTCATAGGCGACGACATCCCCTCCGCGCTGCTCGACTTCGCACGCGGCGTCAACGCCACCCAGATCGTGCTCGGCTCAAGCCGCCGCAAGACCTGGCAGTACGTGTTCGGGCCCGGCGTCGGCGCGACCGTCGCCCGCGACTCGGGCCCCGACCTCGACGTGCACATCGTCACCCACGACCGGGTCGCCAAGGGCCGCGGCCTGCCCGTGGCCCGCGGCGCGCGCCTCGGCCGCTCCCGGATCATCTGGGGCTGGCTGCTCGCCGTCGTCGCACCGGTCCTGCTCACCCTGCTGCTCTCGTCGCTCTCCGACCCGCTCGGGCTCTCCAACGACGTCCTGCTCTTCCTGTTCATGACGGTGCTCGCCGCCCTCTTCGGCGGCCTGCTGCCCGCGCTGGCCTCCGCGGCCCTCAGCTCGCTGCTGCTGAACTTCTACTACACGCCGCCGACGCACACGCTGGACATCGCGGAGCCGAAGAACATCGTCGCGCTCGTGGTGTTCTTCGCGGTGGCCGTGTGCGTCGCGTCCGTCGTCGACCAGGCCGCACGCCGCACCCACCAGGCGGCCAGGCTCAGAGCCGAGTCCGAGATCCTCTCGTTCCTTGCGAGCAGCGTCCTGCGCGGCGAGACCACCCTGGACGCGCTGCTCGAACGCGTGCGGGAGACGTTCGCGATGGAGTCGGTCGCGCTCCTCGAACGCAGCAGCGACGTCGACCCGTGGACCCGCGCGGGCAGCGTCGGGCCGGAGCCGTGCCTGCGCCCCGAGGACGCCGACGTGGACATGCCGGTGGGCGACCACATGGCGCTCGCCCTCTCCGGCCGCGTGCTGCCCGCCGAGGACCGGCGCGTCCTCGCCGCTTTCGCCGCACAGGCCGCCGTCGTACTCGACCGGCAGCGCCTGATCGGCGAGGCCGCGCGCGCCCGCGAGCTCGCCGAGGGCAACCGGATCCGCACGGCGCTCCTCGCCGCCGTCAGCCACGACCTGCGGACCCCGCTCGCCGGCATCAAGGCCGCCGTCAGCTCGCTGCGCTCGCAGGACGTCGACTGGTCGCGGGAGGACGAGGCGGCGCTGCTCGAAGGCATCGAGGACGGCGCGGACCGGCTCGACCACCTCGTCGGCAACCTCCTCGACATCACCCGCCTCCAGACCGGCACCGTCACCCCGATGATCCGCGTCGTCGACCTCGACGAGGTCGTCCCGATGGCGCTGGTCGGCGTGGAGGAGGAGAGCGTCGACCCGGACATCCCCGAGACGCTCCCGATGGTCGCCGTCGACGCCGGGCTGCTGGAGCGCGCTGTCGCCAACATCGTCGAGAACGCCGTCAAGTACAGCCCGGCGCGGCGGCCCGTCTCCGTCGCCGCGAGCGCCATCGGCGACCGCGTGGAGCTGCGCGTCGCCGACCGCGGCCCCGGCGTCCCCGACGACGCCAAGGACCGCATCTTCGAGCCCTTCCAGCGCCACGGCGACGCGCCGCGCGGCGCGGGCGTCGGCCTCGGCCTCGCCGTGGCCCGCGGCTTCGTCGAGGCCATGGGCGGCACCCTGGCGGCCGAGGACACCCCGGGCGGCGGCCTCACCATGGTCCTCACCCTCAAGGCGGCCGCGGGGGACACCCCGGCACGCCCCGGAGTCCCCGCCGAGGCCGCCTCGTGACCCGGCAGGCAGAAAGGCAGACAGGCATGCCGCATCCCGCCGGGGGAGAACCCCGCGCCCCCGTCCGGGTGCTCGTGGTGGACGACGAGCCGCAGATCGTGCGCGCCCTGGTGATCAACCTCAGGGCCCGCAAGTACGAGGTGGACGCGGCCGCCGACGGCGCGTCCGCGCTGGAGCTCGCGGCGGCCCGCCACCCCGACGTCGTCGTCCTCGACCTCGGCCTGCCCGACATGGACGGCGTCGAGGTCATCAGGGGGCTGCGCGGCTGGACGCGCGTGCCGGTCCTGGTGCTCTCCGCGCGCCACACCTCGGACGAGAAGGTCGAGGCGCTCGACGCGGGCGCCGACGACTACGTCACCAAGCCCTTCGGCATGGACGAGCTGCTCGCCAGGCTGCGCGCCGCGGTCCGCAGGGCGCAGCCGGTCGCTGCGGACGGCGACGACGGGGTCGCCGTCGTGGAGACCGGGGACTTCACCGTCGACCTGGCGGCGAAGAAGGTCCACCGCGAAGGACGCGACGTCCGCCTCACCCCCACCGAGTGGCACCTCCTGGAAGTGCTCGTACGCAACGCGGGCCGCCTCGTCAGCCAGAAGCAGCTCCTCCAGGAGGTCTGGGGCCCGAGCTACGGCACCGAGACGAACTACCTGCGCGTGTACATGGCGCAGCTGCGGCGCAAACTCGAACAGGATCCGTCCCACCCCCGGCACTTCGTCACGGAACCGGGCATGGGCTACCGCTTCGAACGATGATTCGACCAGGAGGCATGGGGGCCCTCGGGCCCCGGTACGCTCTAGGTATGAGTGCTGAGAAGGCCACCGGCCGGTTCCGCCGGATGCTCGACCGGCTCTCCAGTTCCCAGGAAGACCTTGAGTCCGAGGAGCTGCGGGAGGACGCCCAGGCATCCGGCTGCACCCGCATCGCCGAGTGCGACGACCGCCAGATGGCGCGTGTCACTGGTACGTTGCGGACGGTCACCTTCCGGCCCCGTGCGGGCGTGCCCGCGCTGGAGGCGGAGCTGTTCGACGGCACCGCGCTGCTCGACGTGGTGTGGCTCGGCCGGCGCTCCATCGTGGGCATCGAGCCGGGCCGCAGGATGACCGCGTACGGCAGGATCTCGATGAGCCACGGCCGCCGGGTCCTCTTCAACCCCCGATACGAGCTGCGACCGCTCGGACAGGAGTAGTCCGTGACGTCACTGGACAAGCCCGCGGAGTCGGCAGAGCCCTCTGCGAGCGGTTCCTCCGACGACGCGAGGGCGGTCACCGAAGCCGCGCTCTTCGAGGCGTTCGGCGGCCTGCGGGGGATGGTCGAGACCGTCCTGCCCGGCCTGCTGTTCGTCACGATCTACACCGTCGACCAGAGCCTGAAGACGTCCGCGATCGCCGCGCTCGCGGTGTCGCTCGTGCTGGTCGTGGTGCGGCTGGTGCGCAAGGACACCGTGAAGCACGCCTTCAGCGGCGTCTTCGGTGTGGCCTTCGGCGTCGTCTTCGCGATGATCACAGGCAACGCCAAGGACTTCTACCTGCCGGGCATGATCTACACGCTCGGCCTCGCCGTGGCCTACCTCGTCACGACCATGGCGGGCGTCCCGCTGATCGGCCTGATCCTCGGCCCGATCTTCAAGGAGAACCTCTCCTGGCGCACCCGCAACCCCGGCCGCAAGAAGGCCTACGCGAAGTCCAGTTGGGCCTGGGGGCTGATCCTCCTCGCCAAGTGCGCGATCCTCTTCCCGCTCTACCTGTGGGCCGACACCGCGCAGCTCGGCTGGGTGCTGGTGTCGTTGAAGATTCCGCCGTTCCTGCTGGCGGTCTGGCTCACCTGGGTCTTCCTCGCGAAGGCGCCCGCGCCGATCGACGTGTTCGCCGAGATGGAGGCGGCGGAGGCGGCCGAGAAGGCCCGCACGGAGGGCACGGCGCCGGCCGCCGCCCCCGAGGAGCCGGCCGCCAAGGGCCCGGCCCGCCACCGCAGGGAGGCGTAGCCGCCCCGGCTCCCCTCGCCTCGCACGCCGCAGCGCCCCCGCCGCCCTCACGCGCCGGGGGCGCAGCCGCGCCTGCAGGGGCCCGTACGGAACCGGGGGTGTGGGACGCGCGATGCGGCCCGCGCGGGCCGGGGCGACGCGCGGGCCGGGCCGCGGGGGAGCGGGCCGCGGGGCGGTACGGGTCAGGGCTCGCGGTGGACCGAGAGGAGTTCCTCCAGTTGCTCCTCGCGGGCCTGGGCCGCCACGAACAGCAGCTCGTCACCGGCTTCGAGGGTCTCCTCGGGGCTCGGCGTCAGCACCCGCGTCCCGCGGATGATCGTCACCAGCGAGGTGTCCTCCGGCCAGGTGACGTCCCCGACCTGCGTGCCCGAGATCGCGGACTCCGGCGGCAGCGTCAGCTCCACCAGATTCGCGTCCCCGTGGCTGAACCGCAGCAGCCGCACCAGGTCGCCGACGCTCACGGCCTCCTCGACCAGCGCGGACATCAGACGCGGCGTGGACACCGCCACGTCCACCCCCCACGCCTCGCTGAACAGCCACTCGTTCTTCGGGTTGTTGACCCGGGCCACCACACGCGGCACGCCGTACTCGGTCTTCGCGAGCAGCGACACCACCAGGTTGACCTTGTCGTCGCCCGTCGCGGCGATGACCACGTTGCACCGCTGGAGCGCGGCCTCGTCCAGCGACGTGATCTCGCACGCGTCGGCGAGCAGCCACTCCGCCATCGGCACCCGCTCGACCGAGATCGCGGTCGGCGCCTTGTCCACGAGCAGCACCTCGTGGCCGTTCTCCAGCAGCTCACCGGCGATGGACCGGCCCACCGCGCCCGCTCCGGCAATCGCGACGCGCATCAGCTGTGCCCTCCGTCCGGGCCGGCGGCGAACGCCGACTCGACCTTCTCCACCTCGTCCGTCCGCATCATCACGTGCACGAGGTCGCCCTCCTGGAGGACCGTGCCTGACGTGGGCAGCATCGCCTCGCCGAGCCGCGTGAGGAACGCGACCCGCACGCCCGTCTCCTCCTGCATCCTGCTCACGCGCTGGCCGATCCAGGTGTCGGGCGTGTGCACCTCGGCGAGCTGCACCCCGCCGCTCGGGTCGCGCCACAGCGGCTCGGCGCCCGCAGGCAGCAGCCGCCGCAGCATCTGGTCCGCGGTCCAGCGCACCGTCGCCACCGTGGGGATCCCGAGGCGCTGGTAGACCTCGGCGCGGCGCGGGTCGTAGATCCGGGCCGCGACGTTCTCGACGCCGAACATCTCGCGCGCCACCCGGGCCGCGATGATGTTGGAGTTGTCGCCGCTGCTGACCGCGGCGAACGCCCCGGCCTCCTCGATGCCCGCCTCGCGCAGCGTGTCCTGGTCGAAGCCCACGCCGCTCACCCGGCGGCCGCCGAACCCGGCGCCGAGCCTGCGGAACGCCGTGGGGTCCTGGTCGACCACCGCGACCGAGTGGCCCTGCTCCTCCAGGGTCTGCGCGAGCGCGGCGCCCACCCGCCCGCATCCCATGATCACGATGTGCACGTGACGTACCCCGCACTCCTGGTCGCCGCACCGATCTGCGAAAACACCTTGTCACTCATCCTTGTCGACGTGCCGGGCACCAGGGCTCCGCCGTCCGGACCGCGCCGGGCTGGTGCGAGCGGGAGAGACCCACGGGAGCGCCGTGCGTGACGACCCCGCCGTACGAGCTTATGCGGCACCCCCCGGCCCGCCGCCATCCCCGTACCGGCGCGGACCCGCCCGCGCACCCGCGCGACCGCCTGCCACCGCTTTCACCGCGCGCACGCCGGGCGGCAGCGGGGCCCGTACGAACGCGGCGCCGCAGGCCCGACACAGGTGCGACACGCGACACCGCCGAGGTGTGTGTTCGCGGCGGGTCGCGTGCGGTGTGAGCAGGGAAACCGAGGATTCCGGGTGCTGGCTGCGCACTCAGCTGTTCGAACGCATACCATCCTCCCCGTGTCCAAACTGACCGACGTGCCCAAACGGATCCTCATCGGGCGGGCGCTGCGCAGCGACAAGCTCGGGGAGACGCTGCTCCCCAAGCGCATCGCGCTGCCCGTGTTCGCCTCCGATCCCCTCTCCTCCGTGGCCTACGCGCCGGGCGAGGTGCTGATCGTCCTGTCCGTGGCGGGTGTGTCGGCCTACCACTTCTCCCTCTGGATCACGATCGCCGTCGCGATCCTGATGTTCACCGTCGTCGCCTCGTACCGGCAGAACGTGCACGCCTACCCGAGCGGCGGCGGCGACTACGAGGTCGCCACCACCAACCTCGGCGCCAAGGCGGGCCTCACCGTCGCGAGCGCCCTGCTGGTCGACTACGTGATGACCGTCGCGGTCTCCATCTCCTCGGGTGTCGAGAACCTGGGCTCCGCGATCCCGTTCGTGGTCCAGCACAAGGTGATCTGCGCGGTCGTCGTCATCGCCCTGCTGACCGTGATGAACCTGCGGGGCGTGCGCGAGTCGGGGAAGCTCTTCGCCATCCCGACCTACGTCTTCGTCGGCGGCGTCTTCGTGATGATCGCCTGGGGCGCCTTCAAGGGGCTCGCGCTCGGCGACACCATGCGCTCGCCCACGTCCCACCTGCACATCAAGCCCGAGCACACCGGGCTCGCGGGCTTCGCCATGCTGTTCCTGCTGCTGCGGGCGTTCTCCTCAGGCTGCGCCGCGCTGACCGGCGTCGAGGCGATCAGCAACGGCGTACCGGCCTTCCGCAAGCCCAAGAGCAGGAACGCGGCCAGCACCCTGGCCCTCATGGGCGGCCTCGCCGTCGTGATGTTCTGCGGCATCATGGCGCTCGCCATCACCACCAAGGTGCGGATGGCGGACAACCCCGCCGTCGACCTGCTGCGCGCCGACGGGCACGCGGTCGGCGGCGGCTTCGTCGTCGACCCGGTCATCACCCAGGTCGCCGCCGCCGTCTTCGGCCAGGGCACGTTCCTCTTCGTGGTGCTGGCGGCGGCGACCGCGCTCGTGCTGTTCCTCGCGGCGAACACCGCGTACAACGGCTTCCCGCTGCTCGGCTCGATCCTCGCGCAGGACCGCTACCTGCCGCGGCAGCTGCACACCCGAGGCGACCGGCTCGCCTTCTCCAACGGCATCATCCTGCTCGCCGGCGCGGCGGCCCTGCTGGTGGTCATCTACGGGGCCGACTCGACGCGGCTGATCCAGCTGTACATCGTCGGCGTGTTCGTCTCCTTCACGCTCAGCCAGACCGGCATGGTCCGGCACTGGAACCGGCACCTGCGCACCGAGCGGAACCCCGCCAAGCGGCGCCACATGATCCGCTCGCGCGCCATCAACGCGTTCGGCGCGGTCCTCACGGGCCTCGTCCTCGTGGTCGTCCTCGCCACCAAGTTCACCCACGGCGCCTGGGTCGCCGTGCTCGGCATGGTGATCTTCTACGGCACGATGACGGCGATCAGGAAGCACTACGACCGGATCGCCGAGGAGCTCGCCGCGCCCGAGGGCCCGTCGGAGGACACGGTGAAGCCCTCGCGCGTCCACTCCATCGTCCTCGTCTCCAAGGTGCACAGGCCCACCCTGCGCGCCCTCGGCTACGCCAAGCTGATGCGCACGGGGACGCTGGAGGCGCTCAGCATCAGCGTCGACCCGGCCGAGACACGTGCCCTGCGCGAGGAGTGGGAGCGGCGCGACATCAATGTGCCGCTCAAGATCCTCGACTCCCCGTACCGGGAGATCACCCGGCCGATCATCGAGTACGTGCGCTCGCTCCGCACGGAGAACCCGCGCGACGCGATCAGCATCTTCATCCCCGAGTACGTCGTCGGCCACTGGTACGAGCACCTGCTGCACAACCAGAGCGCGCTGCGCCTCAAGGGCCGGCTGCTGTTCATGCCGGGCGTCATGGTCACGTCCGTCCCCTACCAGCTGGAGTCCTCCGAGCTGGCCAAGCGCCGGGCCCGCAGGCGCGCGGAGTGGAGCGCCCCCGGCTCGGTGCGCCGCGGCCCGGTCGACGTCCGCCGCAAGGAGCCGACCAGCACGGGCGCGGGCGGGACGCCGGGGCAGAAGGGCTGAGGCGCGCCCAGAACACGCCTGGAGTCCTGCGGGGCCCCGGAATCGGCGGGCGGGCCCCGGAAAAGCGAAACTCCCCCTCGGTCAATTCCCAGGGGGAGTAAGCGCGGTGGCGCCTGGTGCCAATCTCGGACGGACGCTCGAACCGGCCACGCGGACCATCCGGCGCGTCAAGTCGTCAGGCACTCACGGCGCGCGTGGCCTTGCCGGCCTTCAGGCAGGACGTGCACACGTTCAGCTTCTTGGGGGTGCCGTTGACCACCGTGCGCACCGACTGGATGTTCGGGTTGAAGCGGCGGGGGCTGCGGCCCTTCACGCGGCGCTTGATGGCCTGGCGACCGAGACGCGAGACGGTCCTGCCGAAAACGGGTGCCTTGTCGCAAAAGTCGCAACGCTGAGACATTGGAATTTCTCTCCACGTGTTGGTAGGGGGTGCGATCAGCCGATTACGAGCCAGGCACCAAAAGTTTCGCCAAGGTAGTCTACCCTACCAGAGGCAGAGCCCCTCAATCGTCGGGTCCCTCTGTCGAGGCCCACCCCGTCGTGCCTGGTCAGGCGGGTGGTGCGCGCCGTCCGCCGGACAGGACCCGACCGGGCCGACCTCAGGCTACACGGGCCGGGACTGCCCCGATGACCCGCCCGCTCAATTCGCCCGCGCCCCCGCGCCCGGGTAATGCGAAAGGGAATTGCGCACCCCGGAAAGGCGGTTTTCCACGCGATGCACCGCCGCCTTTTCCCGAGCCGGGCGCCGCAGGAGCCGCCGCCGGGCGCGGCCCACGGGACGCACGCCGGACGCCGGGCGGGAGCGGGGGAGTACGTGTACGGCACCGCGACCGGAGCACGGCGCGCCGGGACGTAAACTGGACCGCTGCCGTGTCTCCGGGTCCCCCGCGCGATCCCGTCACGGTCCGCCGCCTCTCCCGACCCCCTGGAGCCACCCCCTCATGCCAACCGAGTCGAACGCCGCCGCCTCACCCGTCGGCGACGAGTACGAGGTCGAGGTGGGCCCGGTGGCGCACGGCGGCCACTGCGTCGCGCGCACGGACGAGGGCCGGGTGCTGTTCGTACGGCACGCGCTGCCCGGCGAGCGGGTCGTCGCGCGGATCACCGAGGGCGACGCGGAGGCACGTTTCCTGCGGGCCGACGCCGTGAAGATCCTCGACGCCTCCAAGGACCGCGTCGAGGCGCCGTGCCCGTACGCGGGCCCCGGCCGCTGCGGCGGCTGCGACTGGCAGCACGCCAAGCCCGGCGCGCAGCGCAGGCTCAAGGGCGAGGTCGTGGCGGAGCAGCTCGCGCGCCTCGCGGGGCTCACCCCCGAGGAGGCGGGCTGGGACGGCACCGTCGTCCCCGCGCCCGGCGACAAGCTGCCCGCGGGCGAGGTGCCCGCCTGGCGCACCCGCGTCCAGTACGCGATCGACGCCGAAGGCCGCGCCGGCCTGCGCAGGCACCGCTCGCACGACGTCGAGCCCGTCGACCACTGCATGATCGCCGCGCCCGGCGTCGACGAACTGGGCGTGGAGCGCCGCGCGTGGCCCGGCATCGCGACGGTCGAGGCGATCGCGGCGACCGGCTCTGCCGACCGCCAGGTCGTCCTCACCCCCCGCCCCGGCGGGCGCCTCCCCCTGGTCGAACTCGACAAGCCCGTCTCCGTCCTGCGGATCGAGGAGCGCGACGGGGGCGTGCACCGCGTGCACGGCCGCGACTTCGTGCGCGAGCGCGCCGACGACCGTACGTACCGGGTCGGCGCAGGCGGCTTCTGGCAGGTACACCCCCAGGCCCCGCAGATGCTGGTGGACGCGGTCATGCAGGGCCTGCTGCCCCGCAAGGGCGACACGGCCCTCGATCTGTACTGCGGCGTCGGCCTCTTCGCCGGCGCCATCGCGGAACGCGTCGGCGACACCGGCGCCGTCCTCGGCATCGAGTCGGGCAAGCGCGCGGCGGAGGACGCCGCGCACAACCTGCGCGAGATGCCGCGCGTCCGCATCGAGCACGGCAAGGTCGACCAGGTCCTGCCGCGCACCCGCATCACGGACACCGACCTGATCGTCCTCGACCCGCCCCGCGCGGGCGCAGGCCGCAGGACGGTCGCCCACCTCACCACCCTCGGCGCCCGCCGCATCGCCTACGTGGCCTGCGACCCGGCGGCCCTCGCCCGCGACCTCGCCTACTTCAAGGAGGGCGGCTACCGCCCCCGCACCCTCCGCGTCTTCGACCTCTTCCCGATGACGCACCACATGGAGTGCGTGGCGATCCTGGAGCCGGTCGCGAAGGGTCGCTGACCTGCTACTTTGCATTTCAGGTGGTTAGCTCGACCTGTTTTCGCTCGCGGAATGCGTCGACTGAGGTTCGCTTGTGCAGAACGCTCTGAGCTGCAGGTTCAAAGGTCGGCGTGGGTCTCGCGGCGACGTGGCAATGCGCAATGCAGAATCTTTGACGCTCGAATATCGGAAGCCTCAACCTCGGACCTCTCCGGCCCTGGGCCGCAGATCGGGGCCGTCGGTGCGGGGCAAGGACTCCGGTTCGGGGGGCGACTGCACCTCGCCAGCGGCGGCGCGTGCTGCTACCTCGTCGTACGCACCTTGGAACCGAGAGCGCGGCCCGACCGGCCACAAAGGGCAGTGCCGTGGTCCGAGGTGTTGAGTGGCTGGTATCACCTCGCCACTCAGATACCAGGCCGGTATCATGACTGTATGGCGATGACACTGCGACTCCCCGAGGACCTGGACGCGAAGCTCACCGAGCGGGCTCGGCGGGAGGGCCGCAGCAAGCAGGAACTTGCCATCGAGGCTATCCGTGACGCCCAGAATCGGGCCGAGCTGAAGGTTGGCGACGTCCTGAGCGAGCTCATGGACAGCGATGCGGAGATCCTGGACTACCTGAAGTGACCGAAGTGCGCTATCTCCAGATTGACGAGGTCTTGGCCATCGCCCGCACGGTCAACGGTACCGAGCACAGCGTGCGTGACATGGGGCTTTTGGTGTCAGCGATCGAACGGCCGCGGACGAACGTGTTCGGGGCCGAGCTGTATCCCACGCTGCACGGGAAGGCGGCGGCCCTGCTGCACTCCGTCGCTCGCAATCACGCGCTGATCGACGGCAACAAGCGCACCGCCTGGCTCGCCATGCGCGTCTTCCTGCGGTTCAACGGCGTCAGCGCCAGTACCGTCCCGCCGCCCGTCTCCATCGCAGGCCCGTTCGTCGAAGAAGTCGCGCAGGACAACATCGATGTTCCGGCTATTGCCAAGCGTCTGTCGGCCTGGTTCCCCGTTTCCTGACGTTCGACGTCGCGGAGTACGGGACGGAACGAGGTTCTGGGAGCGGTGCTGGCTCCTGGCAGTCCGCCGGGGGGTGCCTCTATGTCTTTCGTCAAGGCGCCCGGGTTGGGTTTGGGGTGGTTTAGCTGGGTGGGGTCATGCGGTGAGTTCGACGTCCTTGGGGATGCGGGGTTCGTAGAAGGTGCCGTCGCGGAGCATGGCGAACAGGACGCTGATGCGGTGGCGGGCGAGGCGGAGGAGGGCCTGGGTGTGGGTTTTGCCGCGGGTTCGTTGCTTGTCGTAGTAGGTGCGGGAGGCGGGGTCGGCGTTCATGCAGGCGAAGGCGGAGAGGAACATGGCTCGTTTGAGCTGGCGGTTTCCGCCTCGGGGTGCGTGTTCGCTGTGGATCGAGATCCCGGAGGACTTCGTGGCCGGGGCCAGACCGGCGTAGGAGGCGAGGTGGGCGGCGGTGGGGAAGCTGGTGCCGTCGCCGACGGTGACCAGCAGGACGGCGGCGGTCCTGACGCCGACGCCGGGCATCGACGTCAGGACCGGGGAAAGAGGGTGGGCCTCCAGGAGGGCGTTGATCTGGGCTTCCATGGCCCGGCGCTGGGTGTGGACGGTGGTGAGCGAGGCGGCCAGGGAGGGCATGACGATGTCGAGGGTGGCGGTGCCCGGGACGATGACGGTCTGTTCGTCGAGGGCGTCGAAGACGTCGTCGATCAGCCGCTGGGCCATGCGTGGCGCCTTGGGCCGGATCAGTTCGACGAGTCGGCGGCGGCCGGCCTTGCGCAGGGCGGCCGGGGAGCCGTGACGCTCCAGGAGCCAGGTGACGGCCTGGTGGTCGAGGCGAGGGCCCAGGGCACGCTCCAGCGAGGGGTGGAATTGCGTGAGCAGGCCGCGTATCCGGTTGCTGGTGCGGGTGGCCTCGGCCGCGAGGTCCTGGTCGAAGCCGACGAGCACGGTCAGCTCGGCGGTGATCTCGTCGGTGAGTTCAAGCGAGCGCAGGGTGTGGGGCATCGTGCGGGCGGCGTCCGTGATCACAGCCGCGTCCTTTGCGTCGGTCTTGGCCTCACCCGGGTAGAGGTCGGCGATCCGCCGCATGGCGAGCCCGGGCAGGTAGGCGACGTGGCAGCCCGCGTCCCGGGCCACGGTCAGCGGGAGGGCTCCGATCGAGGCGGGCTGGTCCACGATCACCAGCACGGTCCCGAACTTCTCGGTCAGCTTGTCGAAGACGGCCCGCAGCTTCGGCTCGCTGTTGGGCAGCTGCTTGTCGAAGACTTTCTTGCCGGCCGGGGTCAGCCCGTGGCCGTGATGATTGCTCTTGCCGACGTCCAGGCCGAGGAACCCGCCCACGTCTTCGGTGTCGAACACTGCGCCCTTTCCAGGGGGTTGACGGTGCCGGCCTCGGCAGTGGTGTCGTGCTCGCGCATCCACGTTATGCAGACCTGCCGCCCGCGGACCGCCCGGCGTTGCGCCGGACCAGGCGGTGGCCGGACCTCTGATCAGCGTCTCCGACGGACACCTCCCGGGCCCGGTGACCCCCCCCAGGTCATGCCTTCGACAGGGGGACACAGTCATGCCGGGCCCGGAGGCCAGCGGCCCTCTTGCAGGACCGCGAAAAAGATAACGGGGGCTGACCCGTTCGTTCGAGCGCTGCGTAGGGCTGGGCCGCCGGGCCGTTCAGATCCGCACCCCGGCCGGGCGCCGCGATCATGACGCGGGCGCCGAAGCGTGCGTCGACGGCTCACCGGCAAGTTCGGGGTTGACGGGCGTGCTCGCCGTAGCTCGAGTCGGTGATCGCCGGCGGGTCCACGAAGTGGCCGACGCGCGCGGGCTGTCGCCCGCCGAACCGCGCAGCGAAGAAGGAGGGCATTTCTTCGCCCTCCGATTGCCGAGCAGCCGTGGAGAACCGTGCGGCGCACGTCGGCGGCGAACGGCCCGTCTTAGGAGGCAGGGCCGTGCGGCTCCGTGGCGGATGCCACGGAGCCGCACGGCGGTTACCGTCAGAAGCCGACGCTCGGATCGTCCGTGTCCTCTTCCGGGTCCACGCTGTACAGCGGGCGGTCCTCGATCCCCAGGGCGCGCATCAGCTCGTTGGTCGGAATCCTGTACCTACGTCCGATGCGGAGGACGGGGCAGGGGAACTCGTGCTCGCGGATCAGCCGGTACGCGGTCGTCGAGCCGATTCCGAGTGCTCGGGCCGCCGTGCGCAGGTCCACTGCGACGGGCAGGTCGAACATCTCCGTGAAACTGAGGCGGGCCTCTGCCGGGCCCTTCACCCTCGCCTTCCCGCAGGGCGGACCGGCCGGGTGTCCGCGCGGCGCCCGGGCCGTCGCCTCTTCCCGGGGCTGTGACCAGCCGAACGGTCCTGCGATCCGTCGTCGGTGTCGATGAAGATTCCCTGTCGGCGTAGATGCTCCGGGCGGACCCGGAAACGCAGCGGTGCGCACAGCCCGTCCGGGCCGTCTGGACGGTCGACCCGTACGTCCAGGCTCTCCGCCGCCGGAGCGTCCGCCTCCTCGCCGGGCGCAGTGAGAGCGCGCTCCTCGGTGATGCGTTCGATCTGGGTGGAGGGAAGCTCCCGCAGCCCTTCCCGGGCGAGATGCCACGCCCTGGTGCGCGCCGCATGCAGCAGGGAGGAGTCGTTGAGACAGCTCGCGCCGTCCCGATCCGCCAGTTTCTCCAGGAGAGCCAGGACCATCTCGGCCTCCACGTCCGACCGGTCAGCCCGCAGGCGCGTGCAGACCCGGTGGACCGTTCCGGTCAATCGAGGCAGGGCCAGCCAGATCGCCAGGAGTTTCCCCGTGCTGTCTGAAGTCAGGTCGCTCTGCGCCCTGCGGATGACCTCCTTCCAGACCGCGGTGGCGAACTGCGGGTCAGAGCCGGGGCCGTACAAGGCCTCGTGCGTCTCGGCGGCGGTCAGCCGGACCGGATCAGCCTCGCCGGCGTCCGTGGGGACGAGCACGAAGACCGCGTCACTGGTCCGGGGATCGTCGAAGTGCCGCCTCACCGAGGCGAACGCACTGCTGTGCGGTGGATACATCAGTAAATGTCCTCTCTTCGGACTGCGGAAATCTGAGTCCGGAGGTGCTGGAGATACCGAGGAGCTGGACGAGGTGGGTCCTGTGGTGGGGACGTACCGCCTCATATCCGCGTCAAGCGGAGACGAGTCCCACCAGCCTTACTTTGAGGCGTGAGCATGCGGTAGTGGTCTTCTCGACCAGGTAACGCCGCCTTTGACCACGAGCGTGTAACAAGCACGGCGGCCACGCCGCGAGCTCGCCGGTGACGAAGTTCGCGAGGCTGGTGGGTGCCCGTACAGAACGGGCACCCACGAGCTGTTGCGCTCAGGCGGTCTCGGAGGACGAGGTGCCCGGCGCCTCGGTGGGCGGGCTCGCCGGGGTGGTGTCCTCGGTCCGGACGGCCGCCCGCCGGCGGCGGCTCGGCGGCCAGTCGGGGGACTGGCGCAGACGGGCTGCCCGGCGGTTGCGCTGACGGCTGTTCATCGGGTTCGCGGTTCCTCTCTGATGAGTCGATGGATGATTAAGCCGCCGTTTCGTGCTTCTGTGAGCGGCTGGTGCCATCGTGCCCGGGGGCGAAGCGGGGCCGCAGAGCGAAAACTGAGGGATAACTGAGTCCCCGGGGGGCGTGAAGAAGCAAACGCGTGTGAAGTGGCACAGCGCGGCGCACAGATGAAGGAGCGTCGGCGAGGGGCCGGATCACTGACTGCGGCGCGGTGAGGGGGAGGGCGATGGAGGGGTACGTGCTGGGCCCGGTGCGAGCCGAAGGGGGCGGCGGCAGGAGGGTGGTCGAAGGGTCGAAGGTGGCGGCCCTGTTCGCGCTCCTGGTGACCTCGCCGGACTGCCGATGTAAGAGGAAGGACATAGCCGAAGTCCTCTGGGAGGGCGTCGAGGACGTCGGCGATCTGGTTAACCGCGTCGTCGCCGACCTGCGGAAGCGGCTGGGCCAGGAGTCCGTGCCCCATAGCGGCAAGTCGGGTTACTGCACGCTCCGCGTGCCAGTGGGAGACGTCGACCTGCTCCGTTTTCGCGAAAAGGTGAAGCAGGCTGAGGGGCTGACCAGCAAAGCGCAGTTCGAGCTGCTCGGTGCGGCCTTGGAGGAGTGGGACGACGAGGACGAACCGCTGCACGGACTGTCCGAGACCGGCTTCCACCTGCGTCGGGAGGAGCTACGGGCCGAGTTGATGGCCGCCGTGTACGCGCGGCTGGACGCAGCGTACAAGTCCAGGGAGGTCAAATGGCTGCGCGAGGAGACGGAGAAATGGTTCGAGCGCGCGCCTGAATTATCCCAGATATTCCGATTCTACCTGCTCGCCCACGCAGACCTGCCGGAGTCCCGACGTGAGCGGCTCATCAAGAAGTGGGAGAAGCGCAACGGAAAAGCGGATGTCGATGTACAGAGCGCCATTGACCAGGTCCGGGGAGAGAGCCACCGGCCGGGCGGGGTGCTCCTGCCCCCCGTTCCCGACCAGTTGCCCGGCGGCAGGCGCAAGCCGATCGGGCAGGACGAGCTGATCGGCGACCTCTTCGAGGCCGTGTGCGAGGAACAGGATGCCGGCAACCTGGCGCTGGTCCTGATCAGCGGCATGGCGGGTGTCGGGAAGACCACGGTGGCCGAGAACCTCGCCGGTCGGCTGCGGGAGCGGTTTCCCGACGGGGTGCTGCGCAGCGAACTGAACGGATTCGCCGACGGAGACGTGAGGCCCGCCGAACCGGACGAGGTCCTGGACGGCTTTCTGGCCGCGCTACCGCCCTACACCACGGTGACCGGAACGGAGAGCAAGAGCAACGCGCTGCGGTCGGCGCTGGCCCACCGGTCGGTGCTCATCGTCCTCGACGACGCGCTCAGCGCCCAGCAGGTGCTGCCGCTGCTTCCCGGAGACGGTACCTGCGCTGTTATCGTCACCAGTCGTAACGACCTCTTGCGGCTGCAGTCCGAGAGAAAGGTGCTGTTCCGCAAGATGGAGCCACTGCACGAGGCGGACGCGCTGGAGGTGCTCCAAGAGAAAGTGTCGGCCGAGGACCGGGCCAAGCACGCCATGGCCTTCAGCGAACTTGTCGACCTGTGTGGCCGACTGCCGCTGGCCCTTGTGGTGGTGGCCCGGCTCCTGGAAGGTGGTGCGCGTCCGCTGCACACCCTCCCTCTCCTGGTGCAAGAGATGAAGGAGGAGCGCAAGCGGGCGATGTTGGACACCCTGGACCTGCCCGAGCACGAACTGTCGGTCCGCGCAGCACTCAACTGCTCCGTGCGCGTGCTGAATGAGGAAGCCCGACTGCTGCTGTGGCAGCTCGCCGTCCACCCCGGGCCCAGCGCTTCCTGGAAGGCTGTGATGGATCTGGGACGGGCGGTGGAGGAAGGGACGCGTACCGACCGGGCCCTGGTGGACCTCGTGGCGGCGAACCTAGTGGAACATCACGGCGACCGCTACGGGCTGCACGACCTCGTGCGGGCCTTCGCCCTTCGGCACGTGCGGCCGGTGTTGGACGGAGAGAACGCGGAGATCGAGCGGGCGACCGTACGGCAGGTGCTGGAACACCAGCTGCACAACGTCCGAGCCTGTGACCGGATGCTCGACCGCGAACACCCCCTGCCCACCGGCGAGCCCGGAGCGGTCAGGGTCACCGACCCCGCGGACCTCGCGGAGGCGATGGCGTTCCTGGACGAGGAGTACCCGGCCGTCCAGCGAGGCATTCGCTTAGCGATCAATCGGTGTATCGACCGGTACGTGTGGCTGCTTCCGATGGCCCTGGTCATCTACCAGTGGCGCCGTCGCCTGCTCGATGATGCGCGGCAGAACCTCCGGTGCGCCGCCGAGGCGGCGGAAACCGTTGCCGGCCCGGTCGATTGCGCCATGGTCTACCGGTCGCTGGCAGGGACCCACTGGCGGCTCGGTGAGTACGACTTGGCTGTGGGCAACCTGCGCAGGGCCGTCCGGCTCAGCGAGGAGGACCGCAGCACGGAAGGCCGGCTGAGTCTGGCCCGTACGCTGCACCGGCTCGGACTCACCCTGCGCAAGCAGGGCGACCGGACGGGAGCGGAGGAAGCGCTCGGCCGCGCGCTGGAGTTGTGCCGGGAGGTGTCCGACCGGGTCGGGGAGGCGGCTGTTCTGAACGTTCTCGGCGCGATCGACCTCGACCGGCGCGAGCACGAGCAGGCGCTCCGTCGGTGCGCCGACGCCCTGGGCGTGGTGGAGCGCACGACGGAGCGCAGCGGCCTGGCCGATGTGCTGTTCACCCTGGCCAAGGTGCACCTGGCCCGTTCCGAACGGGACGAGGCCATCACCCTGTACCGGCAGGCCTCCGACATCTACCGCGAACAGGAGAACTGGCCCAACGAGGACAAGGTACGGATGCTCTTCGCTGAGGTCCTGGTGTCCGCCGGCGACACCGACGCGGCGGTGCGGGAGCTGGAGAGAGTCATCGTGCTGCGTGAGCTGATGGACGGTGAGGGGGTGCGGGAGGTCCGAGAGCGGCTGGAAGGGCTGAGGTGACCCGCCCGGTCGGCGGCCGTCGGTTCACCGTCAAAGTCGGGGCGAACGCGTGCGGTAGTACTCGGTCGGGTCCGGGCGCAGGGGCTTCGATGGCCGTTGCGAGCCGAGCTGGGGTAGATAGCAGCGGAGCCGATCGAACACTTCACGGACATCCGCGGGGCGCTCCGCCGCCTTCCACCGGACCATCCACAGCGCCAGGGAAGCGAACTCCGGGGGTAGTTTGGCGAGCCGGTCGGCCGGCAGCACCGGGATGCCCTCTTCCGCCCGCTCGTCCTGTCCGCCGTATGGCAGGCGCATCACGGTCATCTCCAGCAGGATGCAGCCGAGTGCGAAGATGTCCGCTTGCCGCGTCAGACCTGACGGGCACGCGTCAGACTGCTCGGGGGAGGCCCAGCCGCGCGTGCCGCGTGCGTATTCCGTCTCCTGATCCGCCACGACCGCGTGGCCCATGTCAATGAGCCGGAGACGGCCGTCCGGCTGCACGATGACGTTCTCGGGCTTGAGATCGCAGTGCACCAGATTCCGGTCGTGGACTTCTGCCAGAATTTCGCACAGTTGGCCGAGGACGGCCGCAACGGTCCCAGGATCCTTAACGGGCAGGGCCGCCGACAGGACCTTCTGCAGTTGGTGCCCTTCGACAAATTCCATGACCAGACACCGGCGTCGCCGGTGTGTCCCCTTGGCGATGACTTCGGGAATCGCCTGGATTCCCGTCAGCATCATCATGCGTGATCCCTCTTTGAGGAGTTCATCGCCGGCCCAGTGGAAATCGCTCTCCGGTCCGAGGTCCCGGGCCTTCTGAAGCTTCAACGCCACCTTCTGCCCGCTGTTGCGGTCACGCCCGAGGAAAAGGTCGCCTTGGCCGCCGTCGCCGACCATGTCCAGCACTTCGTAGCGCCTCTCCACATCGCCGACCTCCTCGATCTCCCTCACGGCCATCCACCTTTCCTCTGTACGGAAATGGAGCATGAAATGTCACAGCCATGGCTGCCCCCCGACGGGGTGACCCGCGCGTCCGACGTCATCACGGTATCCGCCGGAATGTTCAAGGGGGGAGAGTTCCGATGCCCCGCCGCTGACGCTCTCAAGACCCGCGGCTACCACACCACCGACCCTGTACCGCGGCGCCGTGAGCGGTTGGAGCACTTCGCTCTGGGCCCCTTCATGGCTGCCTGTGACATCCGTTCGAGGCCTGCCGGCCACCCGCCCCGGACACGTACCGGGCCCTTGCACGACGGTCTGCGGACCTGGTCGGAGCACGGCGTGACGTTGTACGAAGCGGCATTCCCCCTCGACCCGGAACGCGCCCTGCACGAGGTGCCCGAGCCGTGGACGTACCGCTACCGGCCGTCCGGTCCCGACCCGCGCGACGCCCAGGAGTACCGCCTCACCGTGTGGGGCCGCTGCCTGGCCTCCCCCGACGGTGCCTACCGCGAGCTTCGTCTGCCCGTGCACCGCCTGCGGGACCTGCCGCCCGACGGGTTCACCGCGGCCGTCGCCCTGGTGCTGGCCGAGGGCGCCCCCGGACCACCGCCGGAGCACGTACGCATCGTGGAGTTCGCGCTCTTCGACGGCCGTACGCGGGAACTCTTCGCGGGAAGCCGGGAAGAGGCGCGCGCCCGGTACCGCGAGCACGGCCCCGCTGCCCTGGCCGGCGTACTGGACGGACGGGAATACCGCCCGGGGTCCGCCTGTGGCGGATGTCCCTACCTGTCGGAGTGCCCGGCCCTGCGCACAGCGCCCGGGCTGCTGGGCATCGAGGCGCACGACCGGCCCCGCCGCTCCTGGTCGGTCACCAACGGGCGGGCCTACCGAGCCTGCCCGGCGCGTGACCATATGCGTCGGCTGCACCTGCCCACGGCGGATTCCGTCGAACGCGAGGTGACGGCCGAGCGCGGCCGGGCACTGCACGCCTACCTCGCCGAACGGCACGCCCACGGGTCGCCTCGGCCCTGCACGGTCGAGGTCCCCGAGGAGTGGGTACCGGAGGGATTCGACTTGCCCGCACACGAACGCGCACTCGGCGCCCGACTGTTGCGGCGGCACGCCGCGGTCTGTCCGCTGCGATACGTCGAGGACGGTACGGATGTGCGGACCGAGCCCCGGGTGGTCCGGCACGACACAGCCGCCGACGTGGTGGTCCTGGCCGCGCCCGACCTGCTCTACCGGGATTCCGGGTCATGGGTGTGGCGCGAGACCAAGACCTCCGTCACCGATCGGCGGTCCGACCGCCCCCTGCTGGAGAGGTATCCGCAGTTGGCCCTGGCCGTCGTGCTGATCGCCCGCGGTGACCTGGGCGGTGATCCGTTCCGCGCGCGGGTCGAGCTGGAGGTGCTGCGCCCCGGCGGCGCCGACTTGGAGATCATCGATCCCTTCGCCCCGGCCAATCGGGTCACCGCCGAGAAGGTACTGCGGGCGATGGTGGCCGACTGGCACGGGGACGACCAGTACGCGGCCCGGCCCGGACGCTCTTGCGAGCGGTGCGAAGTGGCCCGCTGGTGCACGGCGTCGTCCGTCAGCGAGGCCGCGGCATGAGGGCGGGGGCGGCCGGCCGGGCCGATCGGCCGGACGCCGGCGAGGCGCCCGAGGGCGTGGGCAGCGACCTCTTCGGCGAACTCGCCCGCATGGTGGCGGCTCTCTCCGAGGTCCAAGGGCTGCGCTCCTTCACCCTGCCCTATCCCGGCCTCGCCCAGCGGGCGCTGGATCACACGGTGATGCGCTGCCTCGATGCGGGGGAGGCGCCGCCGAGGAGTCTTCCGGAGCTGTGGGAGTGGTGCCGGACCAGGCCGTCCGACGACCCACTCTTCGCGGTCCCCTCCTCCCTGGTCTCGCCGGGCACCACGCTGGTGCACCGGGTCGGCCGGATGCCGACCCGGTCGTGTCTCGAGGTGGCCTCGCACGGACCGGACGGAGGCGTGGCAGGACACGCCCGCGCGCTCCTCGGGGACCTGCACGCGCGGAGTGGAACGGAGGAGCGCTACCGGCAATGCAGGGCGTTCCTGGCGCGTCACCCGGTCGTCCACCAGCAGGACCGCTTCGCGCCGGGTTGGAACAGGGCGGTCTGGAGCCGGGTCAAGAACCTCTACGGTCCGTTGCCCGAGTGCCTGCTCGTCGACGGAGACTTCCTGTACTGCCCCTTGTGCAGGCTCCCCGCGTTGCCCCGGGACAGTGCCGTGCCCGTACCCGGACCGTGCGGCACCGGCGCGGAATTCTGGTGCGAGGGGGAGGACTGCCCGCGCGACGCCCCTCCGCGGCTCATCCGTGAGCCGGATCAGGTGTGGATCCTGCAGCGCTCGCTGCGGTGGTACCTCGTATTGCCGCACCGCATCGACGAAGCAGCCCGGGAGGCACTGGAGCGCGCCGGAGTCGCGTACGAGACCCTGCCTGGTCTTCTGCCCGCCTACCGGTTCAGGGACACCGGCCCCCGCATCGTGGACATCCAGGTGTACGACCGCCTGCAGCCGGCGCTCCTCGCAGCCCATCTCACCGACAACACACCCCTCGCGGACCGCACCCTCGTCGTGGTCCCCGACGCGCTCGCCGGACGGGATGGCTACCGGCAGGCCTTCACCGACGCCCTTCCCGTGCTCCTGCGGGACCGGCTGGTGCTCACCACCCCCATGGACCTTGTGCCCGACCTGGGACAGGCCTGGCAAGAGGAGAAGGACGATGCGTAGCCTCACCCCGCCCTTGACCGACGTGTTCAACGCGCTCAAAGCATTTCTGGGGTCCTCCGTGCCCCAGCCCGCGCTGGAAGCTCTCTGCCAGGTCGAACTCGGCCTGTACCTCCAGCAGAAAATGATGCCGGGCAGCCCCGCGGGCAGCGCCTGGGTGCTGTTCAGCGGGTACGGGTTCGCCGAGGCGCACCGGGCACCGCTGCCATCCGATGCGGCGAAGACCCTGCGTATCGCCAGGTACTCACTGTGGACGCTGCGCCGGAGCCGTACCTGGCTCGAGGCGCTGGACACATACCAGAGGTTCGACCCCAGGGTGCGCGCCTACGACGTACCGGACGCCGAGACACCCGCTGCCCACCGCGACCTCTCCGTCGCCGGCGACCGCTTCTCCGTCTACGAACAACTGCTGCGTGCCGCACCGCCGCTGGCGGGCAGGCGCCTGCCGGTCGCGGGCCAGGGCCCGCACGCCTTCCCCGTCAGTCGCACTATGGCCGTCGTCGACCTGCCGCCCGTTCCCCGCATCCCCCTCGTCGCCCACGACATGGACCTGGAACCGGCCGGCGGCGGCGAGCCCTTGAGCTTCACCAGGGAGAGCCTGGAGCGCACGGCGGCGGAGATGGACACCCAGCACGCTCGCTTCGGCAAGGGCCGGGCTCCACGGTGGCTGGAGCGGCTACGGTCGTTCGACCTGTCCACCAAGGAAAACGGAACCTTCCACAAGGCGAGGAAGGACGAGGACTTCGCCTTCACGGTCGACGGCATCCAGCACCTGCTCGGCATCGTCGGCGCCGGCAAGAGCACACTGCGCGACATCATCGCCGTCCATCTCGCCAAGCTGGGCAAGCGCACCACCATCGTCGTCACCGATGTAGCGGAGGTGCTGAAGCTCGTCCGGCTCTACGACCTCTACACCGACGGCGCCGCCGCACCCGTGCTCGGCTCCTCGGGCCGTCAGCGGCACGCCCAGCGGTTGCACCGTCGGCTGGCGGGCCGGGGCGAGCACCGACTGCTCGCCCACGACGACCCCGCCTTCGCCTACCTCGGCACATCCTGCCTGCTCAACGTCAGACGGCAGGGCGCCACGTCAACGACCGAACCACTCGCCTACGGTGAGGCACCTTGCACTCGGCTCCGGCCCCCCTCGGCCCTGCGGCGTGACCCGAGCGACGGACGGCGCTCCGAGTGGCAGAAGAGGGTGACGAGCTGCCCGTACTGGTCTGCCTGTCCCCGGCACCATGGAGCTCGGACCCTGGTCGGCGCCCTGATCTGGGTGGCCACGCCGGCCGGACTGATCGACGCCTCGCCGCCCCGCCCTCAGAACGGCGAGCGCATCCGCTTCCTCGAACTCGCCTGCCGCCGTAGTGACCTCGTAATCATCGATGAGGCCGACCGCGTCCAGATGCAGCTCGATCAGACTTTCGCCCCCGCTGTGGTCCTCGCCAGCGACGAGGACAAGGGCCTCATCGACCAGCTGAGCCGGCACAAGATCCGGGAACTCGCGGCCGGCGGACGCACCCAGCTCTCTGAACGGGACGTCGAGACCTTCGCCGCTGCCCTCAACACCGCGGGCGCGGCCACCGACCGGCTGTACGCGATGCTCGTCGCCGGGTACGAGCTGCGCAAGTGGGTGCGGACGGGCTACTTCAGCGCCTGGACGCTCCAGCTGGGGCTTCTCGACGAACGCTACGAACTCCCCGACGACAGCGGTCAGGATCACCCTTATCACGCCCCCCGCGAGGCTCTCGGGAAACTGCTCGACGCGTTCCGGGACAATCCGTTTGGTGACCGTCTCCGTAGGACGGAGGAGGACTTCAGCCGACTGACCGCCCTCCTCAACGAACTGCTCCACACCGGCAACCCGGAGAACACTCGGCGCCGCCTCACCGAGGTCATGGACGAGGTCTTCGCCATCGACCCGAAGTACATGGCTGTCCGGCAGCGGAAGTACCAAGAGATGTACGACGAGTGGCGGCGCGAGGAGGAGGAACAAGAGAAGAAGCGCGGACGCCGCAGGAAGTCCAAGCCTCCGCCCCAGACTCCCGAGGAATGGCGGAAGCAACTCGCGGAGCGCTTCGAGTTCACACTGTTGCTCAGCGCCCTGGAACCACGGCTCGCCATGATCGACGCCATGTGGCCCCGCGTCGAGGCCGCCCTCAGCCTGGGCTTCAACACGATGTACCGCCGGCCGCTTGACTACGGCCCGATGGTGCCCGAGGCCCCGATGGGCAATGTGCTCGGCTTCCAGTTCCGGGTCCCGGGTGAGGACAAGGGCGGAGTCCGCAGTGGCGAACTGACCTTCTTCCGGTGCAGCGGCATCGGACGCGAGCTGCTGCGCGCCATCCCCGATCTCACCTCCGTCGACGGCAGGCCCGGTGCCCACTTGCTGCTCATGTCGGGCAGCAGCTGGGCGGGCGCGTCCAGCCGCTACCACGTCTGCGTCCCGGTCGGTGTGGTCATCGAACCGCCGGCAAAGGTGACCGAACGCATCGCCAACGAGAGCTCTATGCGCTTCGAGTTCATCGACGACGGCGACGAGAAACTGCGCATGTCGGGAACCCATCCGGACGACCGCCCGGAGAAGTTGCGCCGCATCGCGTGCCATCTTGGTGAGGGCGGAGACGAGTACGAGGTCAGTGAAGGTGGTCCGCTCCAGCAGGAGTTGCTCTCTCTTCCTCCAGGGCGCGACCAGATCCTTCTGCTGGTCGGCAGCTATGCCGAGGCACGTGTGGTGGCCGACACACTGCACAACCTCAACGTCCGCTGGCGCAACAAGGTGCTGTGCCTGGTGTCGGACGACGAGGAGATCACCGCGGAGGACGAGGCGCCGTCCGCCTACCACGCCCGATCACTGCGCCGGGGCGACGTCGAGCACCTGAAGGACCTCGAGGCGGACATCCTGGTGGCGCCCTTGCTCGCGCTGGAACGCGGCCACAACATCCTCAACGAGGACGACGAGGCGGCCATCGGCACGGTCTACTTCCTGGCACGGCCCCATCCGCACCCAGAGGACCTCCACCTGGCCGTCAATGCCGTCAACGACTGGGTCGTCCGCGCCGTCACCGGCGGTGACTTCGCCACCCTGGTACAGGGAAAACCCACCGTCGAGGAAGGAGCGGAGGAGTTCCGCCGCCTCGCCCGTTCGTACTGGTACCAGGTACTCGCCCGTTCGATGGCGTGGAGCCGTCTCCACGACGATGTACGGGAACAGGTCACCTGGGACATGCTGGTCCTGTTGTGGCAGGTGATCGGGCGACTGGTACGCGGTGGCGTACCGGCCCGGGTGGTCTTCGTCGACGCCGCCTTCGCCCCCAACCGCGGCGCCGTGCCGGCGCGGCCCGACACCCCCGAATCCAGTCTGCTGCACAGCGTCCTCGCCGTCCTGGACCCGTATTTCGACGGCGGTACGACGGCCGCGGAGGAGCAGTTCATCGTCCGCGCCCTGTACGCGCCACTGCGCAGCATGCTCACCCGCCTGCTTGCCGCCGTACCCGCCCATCCGTAAGCGCCGAACCCCTGTCCCAGGAGGTAATTCCGTGTACCACCACATTCGCGTTGCGGCCTACGAACCCGACCCGCTCCACGGACCCTGGCGGGAGGAGATGAAAGTGCTGCGGCTCGGCGAGGACGTGCACGCCGAGCTCACCGGGATGCATGCCGAGGCGAACAAGAACTCCGTCCACCCCCACCGGCTCCCCGTGCGCAGGCTCAACTCCCTGCTTCAGGCGATGGCGCCAGGCGTCATCGCGACCGGCCGCAACGCCGGGACGGATGGCCGTCTGCCGTGGCTCTACGCGCGGGAAGCCGTCCCGCCGGGTGTGCTGGCCCCGGTGGTAGGAGCTTGGGCGGCGGGAATGCACCGGGAGGACGACGACTCGGAGGGTGCCGATCTCGAGGAGAGGCTCCGTGCCGGTGACCCGGCCGAGACGGTACGTCTGCCCCACTGGGAGACGGAACCGGTCGACCTCGCCGAGAGCGTGCTCTCGGCGGGCGGAACCGCCGAACCCGCCGCGCGACTCTACAGCCTGCTGCCCGAGTGGATCGCCTTCCGGCTGGCCGCCCGGACGTTCCGCACGGGCGGCATCACACTCCACTTCCGCGTCGAGAGCTCGGGTGACGGCGCGCGACTTGTCTCTTGGCCGCCTCAGCGATACGAGCGCCGACGGCAGACCTGGTACTACTCGGCCTGCCTCACCATCACCGTCCACACAGTGCCGTTCGCCCCGCGGTTCCGTGTCCATGTGTCCACCCAGGTACGCCGGTGGGTCACCCGACTGGACGTATGTCCCCACCAGCTCGGCGGTACGACCGTCCTGCTCGACGCTCCACTGCCGTGGCCGGAAGGGCCGGACCGGGGCCACCGGCTGATGGTGAACACGCTGGGTTACGACCGGCGGTCGAAGGAACTGGCCTGGCGCCGGCACAGCCCCGCACCGCTCGTGCCCGAGCTGGACATCGTGCGCAACTATCCCCGGCCCGAAGCGCTCTTCTCCGACCCCGAACGCTGGATCAACGGTTCCGGGGATGTGGCCGCCGGCATCGTCTACCACCCGTCGATCGGCCCGCACGAGGTCGGACCCGGGCTGATGCCACGGGAGCGGGCGGATCTGGACGCCTGGGTCGAGGAAGGTCTGCGCCCCCTGCTGAGCCGGGTGCCCGACCTCACGCGCGTCTCCCGGAGCAACACACCCTCCCTGCTGCCCCGTTCCGGCGCCCGGCGCGTCCCGGGCGTCCGCGACGCCCAGCTGGCTCTGCAACGGCGGGTGGCGCTGACACGCGCACTGAACGGCTGCCCCCTGGAGATCGACGTCTTCTGGCAGTCCCCGGAAACCCGTGCGGCACTGCTCGCCGAGCTGCCCAAGCTCATTGGTCTTCCCGCCGGGCAGCAAGTGCCGTCAGCCGACGGGGAAACCTGGCAGTGGCAGTGCGAGGGGGTCGACATCCGCGTCCGGGCCAGGCCCGCGGGACCCTTGGCTGACGCCCTGCCGGCCACCCGAGCCCGCGGGCGCCTCAGGGCCGTCCGGCTGGCCGAGGCCATCGAAGGGCGCTGCGGGCTCGTCGCGGACCGGGCGGACCCGCTCCTCGGCGGGACCGGAGTCGTGATCACGGAGATCGCCGGCAAGGAGCGCTTCGCTGCCGTCCCGGACTCCGACCCCAAGCACGCGCTGCGCATCGCCTGGGCACGGCAGGGACGGCTGACCCAGTTCGTGAACTCGCCCGACGACACCGACAGCGCTCTGGAACACCGGGCCAGATGGGCCTGGCTGGACGCCTTCCGGCAGCTGGGCGCGATCAGCCCGCCCGCCCATCGGGTGGGAGCCGGCATTCCGGGCGACCTTCAGTACGCGGCGCTCTGGCTCGTACGCCACACCAGGAAGGGGCCAACGCGATGCCCCGTCCACCGGCTGGTGGCGGTGCGGGTGCGCCCCGGGGACGGACCGGGCGTCATCGAGGGGTGGGATGCAGAACGAGCCGAATGGGTGCCGTATCCAAGGCTGTTGCTGCTGCTCTCCCAGGCAGGGGGACCGGCGGCGAGCGGCGGGAAGGAGACCGGCACGGGGAAGTTCGTCGATGACTCGGCAGCCCCGGGAGGATCCCAGCCCGCTGCCCGCCCGGGCGTGGAACAGGACAGGCAGCGGGAGACCGAGCGGCAGATCCGGGCACTGCTCTTCCAGCTCCGCGACCGCCCGACGCTGCTGCTGGCGGACGCCGGCAATCTGCGCCAGTGCTGGCCTGGCCTGCGCAACGGTGCACTGGACCGCGACACGCTCGGCTTCGGGGCCGAACCCGCTCAGCGGCACACGCTCTACGGCCACGACCTGCGGGTGCTGCTCGTACGGGACGCCAACGCCCGGGGTGAAGTGGCGGAGTGGTACGCCCACGACACCGAGGATGGGGTCGGCTTCGCTGAAGGTGTGTGGGGGACGGCGGATACGGAGGGCCGTGTCTTCGCGAGTACGGCCTCGAAGCCGCACACGGTGGCGAAACTGCCGAAGGGGCTCATGAAGCTGGTGCCCACGGCACAGGGCCGGACAGCGCCCGGGAAGACCGCGTGGAACCCCGGGCAACTGGAGATCACGGTGCTCGGCTGTCTGTCGGAGAAGGCGCTGACGGACTCGGGGCGTGCGGGTGACCCGCCCGACCGGCCGGCGGAGTGGGCAACGCTCACGCACCAGCTGCGTTACCACGACGACTACCCGCCGCTCGCCCGGCCTCTCCCGCTGCACTGGGCGCGTCTCGCCGGTGAGTACGTGCTTCCGGTGGCCGGAACGAAGTAAGCGGCGGAGTACGTCATCCGCTTCCTGAGCGAGGTGCCGCCTGCATGAGACGGTCCAAACGATCGACGCCGCTAAGAATCGATGCTTCCCTCGTGCGGGTGCCGAAGCCTGCACCTGACCACGGTGGACGACGTCTGGTGCACTCCTTGCTGGGGGCACTGGGCGTCATTGTTTTCTCCGCCGTGACGCTCGTTCGACGCTCTTCGCGCCTGGTGGCTCCAAGGCGGAGACGAGAGACTTCACCTGACCTGCGGTTTTCTCTGGGCCCACCCGGGTGACATGCTTCCGATGACCCGCCACATGGAGTGCGTGGCGATCCTGGAGCCGGTCAAGAAGCGGCGCTGAGCTGTGGGGTCTGTCCGGTCGGTCAGGTGCGGAGCCAGATGACGAGGGCCCCGGCGGTGACGGGGCCGAGGCAGACGTAGCCGCGTTTGTCGTATCGCGTGGCCACGGTCCGCGACTGTTTCAGTTTGTTGATGGCCCGCTCTGCGGTGTTGTGTTTCTTGTAGCGCTGCTTGTCGAAGCCGGATGGCCGCCCGCCGCGTGATCCTTTGCGGCGGGCGGTCTGGCTGTCGGTCTTCTCCGGGATGGTGTGGCGGATGCCCCGACGGCGCAGGCTGTGTCGGATGAAGCCCTGCGCACGCGGCTCCGCGGCCGGCTCAACCAGCGCCGGCGGTTGCGGAGAGGCCACGTCACGCACGTCCGCGTCGGCCAAGCTGGGGCGAGGGCGGCCAGGAAGGGAGCACGGCCCCAGGTTCAGGAGGCCACCCGGACCACAGACTTCCCCGGCCCCGGGGCGCTCTGTTGGGCAATCATCCAAGGCACCTCCTCAAAGTCGTGCACCCGGCCCACCGGTGTCGTGATCGCGGCCTTGGCCGCCAGGTCGGCCAGACGGCTCCATACCAGGGCCTCCGCCTCCGGGTCCTCGTTCGGAGTCGCCAGTACGCCAACGGCTGCATAGTTGCGCACCACCATGTCCATCGGATCAAGTGCGACCGGTGCGCCGCTCGCGAGGCCGATCATGGCGATACGCCCGTTACGTGCCAGGCTCTTCACCGCGGTGGCCGCCGTGTCGCCGCCCACTGGATCGTAGATCAGGTCCACACCCTGCCCGCCGGTGATCTCGGCGATCCGGGCCGTCAAATCGTCCGTTCGACGGTTCACCACATGGTCCGCGCCGAGCCCGATGCAGAATTCGGTTTTCTCGCGGCTGCCCGCGACGGCGATGACCGTCGCGCCGAGAGCCTTGCCGAGTTGCAGAGCGGTAGCGCCGCTGCTGCCGGCGGCGCCGAGGATGAGGAGGGTCTGCCCGGACTGCACAGGGGCTCGCTCGACAAGCCCCGCATAAGCGGTACGGAAGCCGATGGGGAACCCGCCTGCCTGCTCGTCCGTCATGCCGTCGGGAATCCGGATCGCGGAATTCTCGCGGACGTATGCGTATTCGGCATACCCGCCCCACCCTTGCAGGAACGCGGTAATGCCAGTGATGTGGTCACCGACCGAGAATCGCGAACCCGGTGCCACGGCGACGACCTCTCCTGCTGCCTCTTCACCAAGACCGAAGGGAGGGGCACCCAGCAGGGGAAAGTGGCCGCCCGTCATCATGAGGTCCGGGAATCCGGCCCCCGCGGTCCGCACCCGGATGAGGACCTGTCCGGCCGGCGGTTCAGCCCACGTCATCTCCTGTAGCTCGGCCGCATCCTTCGGCTCACCGAACCTCACCACACGCCACGCACGACCAGTAAACATGTCACTCCCACCTTGATGGTTTGCGATTCGGTATTCACGCGGCCGCGCCTAAAGCGCCAGTGATGCAGGATCCTGCCGCCTGACCTGATTCACTCATGCGAGCGCTGCGCCGGTTGGGCTCGGGGACGGGCGCCGAAGGCCGGCCGGCGTGCGGGGATCATCGCAGTGCCGCCTGGGCGAGGCCCCACAGGCGGTCGGCGTTGCCGGGGTCGAGGGCGTGCGCGGCGACGCCGTCCCCGGCGCCGTCGATCGTGACGGGTGATTCCTGGTTGTCTTCGAAGTAGCGGCCGCTGACTCCTTCCAGGAGGGGTGAGGCGGCGAGCAGGACGCTCGTGGCCGCTCCCTGGCGGGGGTTCTTGTAGTGGGGCTGGTCGATACGGTTGCCGTTCTCGTCGGCGGCTCCCATCGCTTGCAGGGTCTGCAGGTCGAGGTGGCGCGACAGTCCGGAGTTGATCCAGCCGGGCATGAGCGCGTTGGCGGTGATCCCGTCGTCGGCCCATCTGCGGGCGATGCCCACGGCCATCAGCACGTCGGCGGTCTTGGAGCGGCCGTAGGCGACCCAGCGGTCGTAGGGGGTGCGCTCGAAGTGGGGGTCGTCGAAGTCGAACGGGTGCGGGCGGTGGGCGCCGGAGCTGACGGCGACGATCCGCGCCGCCCCGGCCTGCCGCAGGGCAGGCAGGAGGCCGGTGGCCAGGGCGAAGTGCCCGAGGTGGTTGGTCGCCAGTTGCATCTCCCAGCCTTCGGGGCTGCGACTGAGGTGGGGCAGGGCCATGACGCCGGCGTTGGCCACCAGGGCGTGCAGGGGCCCCTCCCAACTGCGGGCCAGCTCGTGGACGGTGGCGAGATCGGCGAGGTCGAGCCGACAGACCCGGACCTGCCCGGTCCATTCCTCGTGGTGCGCGCGGTCGGTGAGCGCGGCAGCGGCCGCCGGGTCGCGGACCGCGACGGTCACCTCGGCGCCGGCCCGCGCCAGCGCGGCGGCGGTCTCGGCTCCGATCCCGGACGCGCCCCCCGTCACCAGCATCCTCTTCCCCGCCAGGTCGACTCCGGCGATTACGTCGTCTGCGGTGGCCTTCGGCCCGAACGGGGTGCTGAGCAGCTCAGGCATTGCCCACACCCGCCGTCCGGGTCGCTCGGCTCAGGTGCTCGATGATGGCGTGCATCTCGGCCGGCAGGTCGCCGGGCTTGCGGGCGGTGAAGAACGGGCCGTCGTGGACCACGGCCTCGTCGACCCAGGTGCCGCCTGCTGCCGTGACCTCCTCGGCGACGCCGTACCACGAGGTCAGCCGCCGCCCGTCGGCCAGGCCCGCGCTGACCAGGACCTGCGGGCCGTGGCAGACCAGCCCGACGGGCTTGCCCGCGGCGGCGAACGCCCGCACGAAATCGAGAGCGGCGGGCAGTTCACGCAGTTCCAGCGGGGCGTGTCCGCCGGGCACGTACAACATGAGGTAGTCGGCCGGGTCGACAGCCGAGAGCGCGGTGGTCTGCTGGAGTTTCATCCCGCGGGCCGCGGTCAGCTCCCCACCGGACGGGGTGATCACCTCGACCTCGTACCCGGCCTCGGTGAAGCGGTAGTACGGGTAGAAGAACTCGACGTCCTCGACCACGTCGGCGGTCAGCACCGCGACGCGCCCCTTGGAGGGCACGGCGGGAGGGACGGCCGCACGGTTGTCGGCGGGACGGTCGGTGGCGGCGTCTGTCATGGCTTGCTCCTTCGCGTCTTTCT
The DNA here is from genome assembly GCF_040704505.1 of Streptomyces sp. NPDC047002. NCBI lineage: Bacteria > Bacillati > Actinomycetota > Actinomycetes > Kitasatosporales > Streptomycetaceae > Streptomyces > Streptomyces sp. NPDC047002. Next base: position 99,204 of record NZ_JBEYWC010000004.1, on the reverse strand, counting down.
CTTGACTTGTCCACGGTAGGCGCCTCCGATTAGGCTTCTGGCTATCATGAGTACCGTGGATCATATAGATCGTCCATATGGCGCGGATCTCCCCGATACCGTCGACCCTCTAGAGGATGTTCTCGCCCTCATCGGGGCACGGGCGGAGCGCGCCGCCACACTCACCGGGCGGGGGGAGTGGTCCCTGCGCTTTCCTCCGCCCGCGGGGGCGAAGTTCAACGCCGTACTCGAGGGCTCCTGCTACCTCACCTCGGACGTACTGGAGCACCCGCTCACTCTGCGCGCAGGTGACACGTTCCTGCTGACCAGGCCCCAGGAGTTCACCCTCTCCACCGTGCCGCACCTGCCCGCGCAGGCCGCCTCACCCCTCTTCCGCGCCACCCGCGACGACGCCGCGGTGACCGGTCCTCCCACGCAGCCGGTCACCGCGCGGCTGGTGGGCAGCAGCTTCACCTTCGGCCGACAGGCCCGCACCCTGCTGCTGGACGCCCTCCCGCCCGTCATCCACCTGCCCGCCCACGCCGACGGCGCCTCGATGGCCCCCCATGTGCTGACCCGCATCGACCACGAGACCCGCACCCGCCGTCCGGGCGCCAACCCCGTGACCGAACACCTCGCCGTCGTCCTGCTCATCGACATGATCCGCCACCACTTGAGCCACCACACCGGCGGTACCGGCTGGCTCCACGGCCTGAACGACCCCGTCGTCGCCACCGGGCTCCGCGCCATCCACACCGACCCGGCGCACCACTGGACAGTGCGGCTCCTGGCCGACACCGCCCACGTCTCCCGTTCCGCCTTCGCCACCCGCTTCAAAAGGACCGTGGGACAAGGACCTCTCGAGTACCTGACCCGCTGGCGCCTCGAAATGGGAGCCCAACGCCTGGCGACCACGGAGCAGACCATCGCCGCCATCGCGGACTCCGTCGGATACGGCTCCGAAGCAGCCTTCTCCCTCGCCTTCAAACGCGAACTGGGCAAACCACCCGGCGCCTATCGCAGAAAGGCACGCCAAATCAGGCAGGCGTGACAGCGACCCATCGGCCACGCCAGACGCCTTCGCCGAGAAGCGGGGAGGGGGCCGGGGCCGCGGCGGGGCCGGGCAGGATGTGCGCGGCGCCGGCGAACAGCGCCTCGCGGGCGTGGTCGTAGGCGTCGTCCCGGCGGGCCTGCGGGGAGGAGGCCATGAGGCCGGTGTGGAAGACGACGGGCTCGATGAGCGTCACGTGGACGGTGTAGGCGGTGACCTCGGCGGCGAGCGACCGGCTCAGTGCTTCCAGGACACGTGGAGGCGTGGTAGAGGCCGAGCGACGGGTAGGCGACGACGCCACCGGGGGAGGAGACCTGCAGGATCAGGATGCGGCCGCCGCCGCGCTCGCGCATACCGGGCAGGACGGCCCGGGTGGTCCACCTTCAGCCTTGCTTCGTGAGACATGTTTCCGATGACACATCACGCGGAGTGTGTCGCGATCCTCGAACCGGTCAAGTAGCGGCGCTGAGCCGCGGTCCTGCCGAGGATGCGAGCGCTGAACCGGCGGGGGCCGGTCAGAGGACGGTCACGGTGCGGTCGTCGATGAAGTCCCAGTCGTACGCGATGCCGAGGCCCGGTGCGTCCGGGACGGCCGCGTGGCCGTCGACGATGTCGATGCCGTGCGCCAGGCCGAAGTCGTTGTCCGCCAGCGGGTAGAGCAGCTCCAGGTACGTGCAGTTCGTGAGCGCCGAGACGCACTGGAGGTTCACCAGGTCGAGCGCGTGGTAGACGCACGTGTGCAGTTCGCAGCGCATGCCGAACGCGTCGGCCAGGGACGCGGTCTTCATGACGTCGGTGATGCCGCCGCGCCAGGACACGTCGGTGCGCACGGCGTCGACGAGGCCCTGGGCGATCGCCTGCGAGGTGCCGCGGTGGCCGCCGGCGAGCGTCTCGGTACCGACGACGGGGATGTCCAGGGCGGCCGTCAGCTTCTGCTGGCTCAGCCAGTCGACGTCGTGGACCGGTTCCTCCAGCCAGCGGTAGCCCAGCCGTTCGAGCGCGCGCCCCGCGGTCAGCGCCTCCGCGTAGGTGTAGGCGCCGACCGGGTCGACCATGAGGGCGAAGTCGGGCCCGACCTCCTCGCGGACCGCCGCGTAGACGGCGAGGTCCTCGTCGAGCCGGCCGCCGGGGTGGATCTTGTAGCCGCGGAAGCCGGCCGCCTTGGCCTCGCACGCCTGCGCGACGTAGGCGTCCTCGCCCTGCGGCAGGAACATCGAGCTGACGTACACCGGGACGGTGTCGCGCGCCCGGCCGAGCAGCCGGGACACCGACCTGCCTGCCTTCTTGCCGATGATGTCCCAGCTGGCGTTGTCGAAGGGGCCGTAGGCGTAGATGGGCGACAGCGTCCAACTGCGGTCGAAGCGGCGGAAGTCGTACTGCGCGCGCTCCCGCTCGAAGACGTCGCGGCCGAGGAAGAACTGCTTGACCGGCACCATCGCCTCGCCCGCGGCGCGCGGGTTGAAGGTGGAGAAGGCGAACGACGTGCCGGTCACCCCGTCCCCGGTCTCCAGGGTGAGCACCACGAACGGCGGACGGCTCCCCCCGGGGAGCGCCGACGAGGCGCGCACGTCGTCAGGGGCGCTGTCGCCGCGGCAGACCCGGATCTCGATGCGCCTGATGGTGTCCGCGCCCCCGCCGCCTGCCGGGGCCGCTGCCGCGGATGTCGTTGCGTTCACGCCGTCGCTCCTGTTCTCGCTGTCGTGCCGGGTGTCCCACCGGCTGTCGTGCCGGGCGTCGCGCCGGCCCCTTGCCGCGCCGCGCCCCCGTCGGGCGATGCTCCCCGCTCCCCGGGGCCGGTGTGCGCGGGCGCGCCGACGCCCCCTGTACGGACGCCGGTTCAGCGCCCGAGCCAGCCGCCGTCGACCGCGAGCACCGTGCCGGAGACGTAGGCCGCCGCGGGCCCCGCGAGGAAGACGGCCGCGCCCGCGATGTCCTCGGCGCTTCCCCACCGTCCGGCCGGGATGCGCTCCAGGATGGCGCGCGAGCGCACCGGGTCCTCGCGCAGGGCCGTGGTGTTGTCGGTGGCGATGTAGCCGGGCGCGATCGCGTTGACCGTCACCCCCTGCCCCGTCCACTCGTTGGCCAGGGCCCTGGTGAGCCCGGCGACGGCGGACTTGGACGCGGTGTACGCCGGGACGTTGATGCCGCCCTGGAAGCTCAGCAGGGACGCGGTGAAGATGATCCGCCCGGCGCCCCGCTCGACCATCCGGCGGGCCACGGCCTGGGTCAGCACGAACTGGCTGGACAGGTTGACTTCGAGGACCGTGTCCCACGAGTCGAGCGGGTAGTCGAGCGCCGGGGTCCTGGCGATCGTGCCGGCGTTGTTGACCAGGATGTCGACGGGCTCGGGACGCTCGGCGACCAGCTGCGCGAACCGGGCCACCGCCCCCCGGTCGGCGAAGTCGACCCGGTGCGCCTCGAAGCGCCTGCCGAGCGCCTCGACGCTGCGCTGCACCTCGCTGCCGCGGGGCTCGATGCCGGACGAGACGCCGATGATGTCGGCCCCGGCGCCGGCCAGCCCCTCGGCGATGGCGCGTCCGATGCCGCGGTTGGCCCCCGTGACCAGCGCGGTGGAGCCGTGCAGTCCGAAGTCGGTGCTCACGCCGCCACCTCCCCCGCGACGTCCACCAGTACCTTCAGCGCCTCTCCCGTGGCGAGCGAGGCGAACGCGTCCGCGGTCCCCTCCAGCGGGACGACCGCGGTGATCAGCTCGTCGGCGGGGACCGCGCCGCGGCCGAGCAACGCCGCCGCGGTCTCGAAGTCGCGCCGCTCGTACACCCGCGCGCCCAGCAGGGTCAGCTCGCGCCAGAACACCCGGTGCAGGTCGACGGGGCGCGGCTGCCCGTGGATCGCGACGACCGTCAGGCGGCCGCGCACCTTCACGAGCGAGGTGGCGCCGAGCACGGCGGCCGCCGCGCCCGACACCTCGAACACCGCGTCGGCGCCCGCTCCGCCCGTCCACTCCTCGACCCACGCGACCTGGTCGACCGCGGCCGGGTCGACCGTCTCGAAGCCGAGGGCCGCGGCGCGCCCGCGGCGCCCCCGGTCGATCTCGACGACCGCGACCGAGGCCCCGAACTCGCGGGCGACGGTGGCGACGAGGACCCCGATGGGGCCCCCGCCGATGACCACGACACGCTCGCCGTAGCGCACGTCCGCGCGGCGCACGTCGTGCACGGCGACGGCGACCGGCTCCACCAGCGCGCCGTGCCGGAGCGAGAGCCCGGCGGGGAGCGGGACGACGCAGCGGGCCGGCACGTTCCACAGCTGCTGGAGGGCGCCGGGCGAGTCGATGCCGATGAAGGTCAGGTGCTGGCAGATGTGCTCGTTGCCGGCCAGGCAGGCGGGACAGGTGCCGTCCCAGTCGAGCGGCATGACGGTCACCGGGTCGTCCACACACGCCCCGCCTGCCCCCGGCCCGACCGCGGCGACGGTGCCGGACATCTCGTGGCCGAGCACGGCGGGCGTGGTCACCCGGGCGTCCATGTCGCCGTGCAGGACGTGCAGGTCGGTCCCGCACAGGCCGACGTAGGCGACCGCGATCTGCACCTGCCCGGGCCCGGGCGGCGCGGGGGTGCGCTCGATGGTCTCGATGGTTCCTTCGCCGGTGTAAGCGGCTGCGCGCATGGTGGGTTCCTTTGACGTCGGTGCGGCTGACATCGGTGCGGCGGGGGACGGTGTGACCGGCGGCGGTGCGGCCGGGGCCGGTGCGACCGTGGCCGGTGCGACCGGGGCCGGTGCGACCGAAATCGGTGCGACTGCCCCGCCCACCGCCGGCTCAGAGGACGCCATGGTCGTCCCACACCTCGCCGATCGTCCTGCCGGACAGCAGCTCCTCCAGCACCGTGGACTCGGTGGCGGCCCGCTGGTTGGCCCGCTCGACGGCGGCCGCCTCGACCCCGGCGGGGACGACGACGATGCCGTCGTCCTCGGCCACCACGAGGTCGCCTGGAGCGATCCGCACACCGGCGCAGACGACCGGCTGCTGGGCGGCGGCGATCCGCATACGCCCCCGGTAGTCCAGGGGCCGGGTGCCGAGCGAGAAGACGGGGAAGCCGAGGGCCTCGACCTTGCCGCGGTCCCGGGTGTAGCTGTCGCAGACCACGCCGACGGCGCCCTGGCCGAGCGCGGCCGCCGAGAACAACTCGCCCCAGTACGCGGTGCGTTCGTCGCCACCGGTCGCGACCACCACGACCTCGTCCCGCCGGACCCCGGCCATGAAGTCGATGAACGGCCGGTACGGGTCGGGCTCGGCGTACACCTCCTCGGCCGGGCGGGTCACCGGCTCGAACCGGATCGTCCTGGCCCGCCCGACGACGCGGAAGCCCTTCCGCAGGGGGCGGACGCGGCCGTCGAGCACCTGCCCCCGCACTTGGAGCGAGTCCAGCGAGTCGGACAGCTGCGCCGCGGTGACCCGCTCGTCGAGCGGGGGCAGCCCGCGGTGGGGCGCCGGGTCCTGCCGGTCGTCGGTGATGGCCACAGTTCGTTGCTCCTTAACGTTGCCGCGGCACGCCCCGCGTGCCCCCGCCGGTTGCTCACCGTAGGCGGCGACGAAAGACCCGTCAAGGAAATTGGCCCGACCAAAAGCTATAAACATCTCCAGTGCGCTGCTAACGTGACCGGCGATCCGCCATATTGGTCGGTCCAATCCGAGGGCAGGTTCCAGAGGAGAGTGAGTGCAATGACGCACGCGGACACCCCCGCCCACAGCGCCGCGGCACGGCGCAGCAGCATCAGATGGCGGCTGGCCGTGCTGGCGGGCGTCGGTGTGGTCATCACGAACGTCGACCGGTCCGCGATCAGCGTGGCACTGCCGTACATGAGCAAGGACCTGCACATCTCGTCGGTGGCGCAGGGATTCGTCCTCGGCTGGTTCTTTCTCGCCTACGCGGCGTTCCTGCTGCCGGTCGGCTACCTGGTCGACAAGCTGGGCGCGCGCCTCGCCTACGGCGTGGGCGCGATCGTCTGGGGCGTGGCGACCGTGGCCACCGCGGCCGTTCAGGGCGTGGGCGCCCTGATCGGCCTGCGGCTGCTGCTCGGTGCCGGCGAGTCGACCCAGTACCCCGCGTGCACGAAGGCGACGAACGAGTGGTTCCCGCGCCGGGAGCGCACCACGGCCACCGCCGTCTGGGACATCGGCGCCCGCGTCGGCGGCGTCGTCACCCTGCCGCTGATGTCCGGGATCATCGCCTGGGCCGGCTGGCGCACCGCGTTCGTGATCATCGGCGCCCTCGCGCTGCTCTGGTCGGTCGGCTGGATCGCCGAGTACCGCACCCCGCAGGCGCACCGGCGGGCCAACCGCGCCGAGCTCGACCACATCGCGAACGACCGGGACCCCGCGGAGCCGGCCGGGGCCGGGCAGGTGCGGTGGCTCGACCTGTTCCGCAGGCGCGCGACCTGGGCCATGGTCATCGGGTACTTCTGCTTCAACTACGTCGCGTACTTCTTCATCACCTGGTTCCCCACCTACCTGGTGGAGGCCCGCCACTTCAGCCTGCTCACGCTGGGCGTCTTCGGCGCGATCCCCGGCATCGTCGCCGTCCTGAGCGAGCTGGCCAGCGGGTTCCTCCAGGACCGGCTGATCCGTGCGGGGCGCGATGTGAACGCCGTCCGCAAGGGGTTCATCGTCTCCGGCATGCTGGTCTCCAGCCTCATCGCGATCGCCGTCGTGGCGCCCAACGCCGCCACCGCGCTGCTCCTGCTGAGCGTCAGCTACGGGGCACTGCTGATCGGCGGCCCCTCGCTCGGCACGTTCCCCAGCGAGTTCGCGCCGACCGCGCGGCACATCGGGTCGCTGGCCGGCATCCAGAACTCGGCGGGCAACGTCGCGGGGTTCCTCGGCCCCGTGGTGACCGGCGCCCTCGTCGCGGCGACCGGCTCGTTCGTGCCGCCCCTGGTGATCACCGGGGCGCTGGCCGTCGTCGGCGCCGTCAACTACATCGCGTTCCTCCCCGCCGTCAGGCACCGCAGGGCGGCGGCGCCCGCGCAGCCGGTGGCCACGGCCGACTGACCGGCGCGCGGCGGCCGGGCCACCACAGATGAGACCCGGCCCGTTCAGTAGACTTGCCGGCACGCGGACCCCGGGGGCCGGCGGCGCGCAAGCGGGGAGGAGTCGATGGTGGCAGACAGCTCCGGCGGCGCCGCCGACGGCTCGTCCGCGGTGGACGCGGTGGTCGCGAAGCTCAAGCTGATGATCACCTCGCAGCAGCTCAGGGAGAACGACAGGCTGCCGCCCGAGCGCCAGCTCGCGGCGGAGCTGGGCGTCTCGCGCAACACCATCAGGGAGGCGCTCGCCACCCTCGCCCGGATGGGCCTCGTCGAGGTCAAGCGCGGCTCGGGCGCCTTCGTGCGCAACGTCGCGTCGACGTCGCTGCTCGAAAGCATGGCCTTCATGGTCGAGGTGTCGCCGACCGAGCGGCTGCTCGAATACCTCACCATCCGGCGCATCGTCGAGGCGGAGACGGCGGCCCTCGCGGCCGTGCGCATCACCGACGACGAGGTGGCGAGGCTGGAGTCCTGCGTCGGGCGCATGTCGCCGCCCGGCGACGCGGCCGAGCACACCGAAGAGGACCTGGCGGCCGACATCGAGTTCCACGCCGTCCTCAACGCCGCAGCGCGCAACCCGGCCCTGGAAGCGCTGGGCACGGCCCTGAACAGCATGACCTTCCGCGTCCGCATCGCCGCCGGCATGTACCGCACCAGCGGCGGCGCCGTCGGGACGCGCGGCGAGCACGAGGCGATCCTCGCCGCGGTCCGCGACCGGGACCCGTCCCGGGCCACCACGCTGGCCGCGGCCCACGTCATCGCCGTCGAGACGGCCCTGCGCGCCGCGCTCGACGAGGACGGCGCCGGCGTCGCGCCCTGAGGCTGACGGTACCGGCGGGGACGTGCGGCGCCCCGGAGGGCGACGCGGTGCGACGCGGCGCGGGACCGGCCCGTGCCGCACGCTCACGGCCCGTGGCGCACACCCGCGGCATGTGCCGCTCCCGCACGCCTTCCACCGACACCCTCCGTCGACAGGAATTGGTCGGGCCAAAGTCATGGAGTTTCGCGATACCCGGCACTAACCTCCCTCTTGAGGGCACTTTTGGCCCTGCCAATAATCCTGGTGTCGGACCGCCGGAACGCCGGAACGATCGACCAGGACCGCCACAGGGAGAACCATGAGGATCAGGTCCATACGCTCCGTACTGCTGAGCCACGACAACTCCGGCCATCCGCCGCTGGAGTGGGTGGGCGGCCGGATCTGGGCGTGGAACGCGGCCCTGGTGGAGGTCACCACGGAGGCCGGCGCCCGGGGGCTCGGCGAGGTCTCCCAGTCGACGATGGCGGCCGAGGCCGTGCCCGGGCTGCTGAGCGCCTTCGAGCCGTACCTGCCGGCCGGCGAGTTCCGCGCCGTCGACATCGGCGACCACCTGCGCGCGTACACCCGCTTCTGGGCCCGCGGCGGCATCGCCTCCGGTGTCGTCGCCGCGATCGAGATGGCCTGCCTGGACGCGGAGGCGCGGGAGGCGGGCGTGCCGCTCTGGCAGCACCTGGCAGAAGACCCTGCCGCCGTGCCCGAGACCGTGCGGGGCTACGCGAGCGGCGGCCTCGGTGTGACCCACGAGCAGATCCGCGCGTGGGTCGGCGAGCAGGAGGACGCGGGCTTCGGCATCGTGAAGATCCGCGCCATGCGCGACCCGCAGACCACCGTGGACCTCCTGGAGTACCTGGCCCGGCGGCTGTCCCCCGGCACGAAGGTCGCCCTCGACCTGGTGCAGGGCTGCTCCTCGCACCCCTGGCGGGTCGATGACGCCGTCGCGGTCGGCCGCGCCTTCCAGGACACCCTGCCGTACGGCTGGTTCGAGGAGCCGTGCGCGGCCGAGGACATCGCGGGGTACGCGGCCGTGACGCGCGCCCTGGACGTACCGGTCTCGGGTGTGGAGAGCTACAGCGTCATCCAGGACTTCGAGCACCTCATGGCTGCCGACGGCGTGCGGGTGGTGCAGCCCGACGTCGGCATGATCGGCGGCTTCGCCGACTTCCGGCGCGTCGTCGAGCAGTCGAGGGTCCGGGGCCTGGACGCCATCCCGCATGTGTGGGGCAGCGGCGTCCAGTTGCTCAACAGCACCCATGTCGCGTTCGCCCTCGGCATGCCGCTGGTCGAGGTGTGCACCCTGCGCAACCCGCTGCGCGAGGCGACCCAGGCGGCGCCGTTCCCGATCCGCGGCGGCACCATCGCCCGCGCGGACCTCTCCGTGCCCGGCAGCGGCGCCCTCCTGACTCCCGAGATCGAGGAGGAGTTCGCGTTCATCCCCGCCCTCGGCATGAAGATCGGCCCGGGCACCGGCGGCGCCTGACCCTCGCACGGCCCGGAGCCGCCCGCACCGCCCTCAGGCCGTGCCGCACCGAAGGACGTGCGGCCGGCGGCCCCGCGGCGGCGGTTCCCCGGCAGCCCCCGCCGACGCGGAGCGAGCCCCTGCCGTGGGAGGGCCCTGGAAGACTGTCCGCATGAGTACGGAGCAGCGCGCGATCCTCGTCATCGGCATCGGGGCCGGCGATCCCGACCACCTGACCCTTCAGGCCGTGAAGGCGATCCGGCGGGCCGACGTCTTCTTCATCGTCGGCAAGGGACCGCACAAGGCGTCCCTGACCGACCTGCGCCGCCGGATGATCGAGGAGCACGCGCAGCGCCCGTACCGTCTGGTGGAGGTCGAGGATCCCGGCCGCGACAGGCGTCCGATGGACCGCTCCGGCTACACGGCGGCCGTCGAGGACTGGCGCGAGCGGCGCGGCGGGATCTTCGCGAGGGCCATGCGCGAGGAGATGGCGGCAGGTGAGACGGGGGCGTTCCTCGTCTGGGGCGATCCGTCCCTGTACGACAGCACGCTCGGCATCCTCGGGGACATCGAGGACCGCGGCGCGCTCTCCATGAGCGTCGAGGTGATTCCCGGCATCACCAGCGTCGCCTCCCTGACCGCACGCCACCGCATCCCGCTCAACCAGGTGGGCCGCCCGGTGCACATCACCCCGGCGCGCCGCCTCGCCGACGTCGCCCAGAACGACGACGGCGACATCGTCGTCATGCTCGACGCGGACGAGTCGTTCAGCCGGGTCGAGGGCGACGACGTATGGATCTACTGGGGCGCCTACCTCGGCACCCCGGACGAACTCCTCGTCGCCGGGCCGCTCCACGAGGTCGCCGACCGCATCCGGCGGGTCCGCGCCGAGGCCCGCGAGCGGCACGGCTGGATCATGGACACGTATCTGCTGCGGATCGCGGAAGGGCCGGCGCGAGCAGCCGCGTCGGTGCCGCCAGGGGAGACGGGCGGGAGCGGCGGGAACGTCGCCTGACACCCGCCGCGTCGCCGACTCGTCCTGCATGTGCTCGGCGTCGAGGAACACACCGCCCTCGCGCGGCAGGCAGGCCGGCACGCCGTGGAGGCGGACCGGCGGCCCGGTGTCCGGCCGGTGCAGGACGGTGGCCCCGGCGCCGGGGCACCGGTGCGGCACCCGGTCCGTGACGGCAGCGGTGCAGCGGGCCGGGCCAGCCCACGCCGGGCCGGGCCGGGCCAGCCCACGCCGGGCCGGGCCGGGCCAGCCCACGCCGGGCCGGGACGCGCGGCGCCGGGCCCGCCACCGCCTCGACCGTGCCGATCACGGCCCGGAAGCGCTCCTCCCCGGCCGGTTGAAGGGACCGGGCTCCTGCCGACGACCGCCCGTGCGTCACAATGAGCACACGAGGCGACGGAGACCAGGAAGCCGGTGCGAATCCGGCGCGGTCCCGCCACTGTGACCGGGAAGCGACCCTCCCGCACGCCACTGCCCGCGCGAGCGGACGGGAAGGCGGAGGCGAGCGACGATCCGGGAGCCAGGAGACTGACCCGTCGCCGGTCCGCCAGCAGGGGCGAGGACACCCCGGAGAGGATCGATGTGACGACGCATGCCCGAACAGGGCCGGAAGGGCGCAAGGAGCCGGGCCGACGCGGGGTACTGGCCGCCTCGGGCGCGATGGCGCTCGCCGGCACCGGCCTGCTCACCGGTTGCGGCGGCGACACCAGGGACGGGGGAGGCGGCGACCGGTTCCGCGCGGCGTTCACCTCCGGCGGCTCCCAGGAGACCCTGGACCCGCACGTCGCCCCGAACTTCGTCGACCAGGCCAGGGCCAAGGCGCTCTACGACACGCTCGGCACGTACGCGGACGACATGTCGGTGCGCAAGCGGCTCGCCGAGTCCTGGGAGAGCGGCGCCTCCGGCACCCGCTGGCGCATACGCCTGCGCACGGCACGGTTCCACGACGGCAAGCCGGTCACCGCCGAGGACGTCCTCTACAGCTACCGCCGCGCCGCCGACCCCAAGACCGGATCGCCCTCGCAGGTCCTGCTGTCCGCGATCGACTTCACCGCGAGCAGGGCCGACGGCGACCGCTCCGTCGTCCTCGTACTGAAGGCGCCGAACTTCGAGTTCCCCACGGTCTTCGCGGGCCCAGGCACCGAGATCATTCCGGCGGGCACGACGGAATTCCGCAAGCCGGTCGGCTCCGGGCCCTTCACCTACGTGTCGTTCACCCCCGGCGGCACCGCACGCTACCGCGGCTGGGCTGACCACTGGGACGGCGCCCCGCACATCGCAGAACTGGAGATCGTCCCCGCCGACGAGGAGGCGGCACGGCTCAACGCCCTGCTGTCCGGCCAGGTGCACTACGGCGCCGACATGGCCGGAGCGTCCGTGGAGCGGCTGAAGAACAACAGCTCCATCCGCCTGCTCACCGCGAAGCGGGCCACTGCGCAGCAACTGCTCCTGCGCACGGGGCGCACGCCGTTCGACGACCCCCGCCTGATCCGCGCCGTGCAGCTGGGCATCGACCGCGAGGCGCTGGTCCGGATCGCGCTCGCCGGGCACGGCGAGGTCGGCAACGACCTGTTCGGGATGGGCCTGCGCGGCTACCCCGACGGTCTCCAACCCCGCAGGCGAGACGTCGACGCGGCCCGCACACTCGTGAGGGAGGCCGGCGCGGAGGGGCTGCACATCACGGTGGAGACCAGCTCCGTGGACGCCGCCTGGGAGCCGGCCGCGGACCTGATGGCGCGCCAGCTGCGCGAGATCGGGCTGCGGCTGACCGCGAACACCCGTGCGTCGAGCACGTACTTCAGCGAGATCAAGACGCACGGGGTGGCGGCCTTCAACACCACCTCGACACTGCCGGTCTCCGACTTCCTGCAGCAGCGGGTGCGCGGAGGCGCCGCGCGCAACCAGACGCAGTACTCCTCGAAGAGGTTCGACGCGCTGCTCGACCGGGCCCGCACCAGCCGTGACGAGGCGGAGCGGCTCGGGTTGCTCGCACGCGCCCAGAGGATCGCCCGCGACCAATCCGGGCTTCTGGTGTGGGCGTTCTCCGATGCCAACGATGCCGTCGCCCGTTCGGTCGGCGGCCTGCGTGCCGCGCCGCCGAACTCGCACGACTGGGCCCGTTTCGACCGGGTCCGCGTCGGCTGACGCCGTGCGCGCCTACGTCGTGCGACGCTGTCTGCTCGCCCTCCTGCAGTGCCTTGCGGTGGTGGTGGCCGTGTTCGCCGTCGGCTCGCTGCTGCCCGGCGACACGGCCGACGTGCTGCGCGGCGAACTCGGCACTCCTCAGCAGGTGATGGCGTTGCGCGAGCAGCTGGGGCTCGACGAACCGGCGTCGGTCCGCTTCTGGCACTGGCTCGGCCGCCTGCTCACCGGCGACCTGGGCAACTCCCTGGCCACGGGGGTGCCGGTCGGCGACGACATCGGCCGCCGCGTCGGGGTGACGCTCTTGCTGGGGGCGCCTGCCCTGGTGCTCGTCACCGTGCTGGCGCCCGTCGTGGGCACGGTTTCGGGACTGCGTGAGGGAAGCCGCGTCGATCGCGCTTTGAACACCGCTGCCGTCGTGCTGCACGCCGTGCCGGAGTTCGTGCTGGGACTGCTGCTGGTCGCTGCGGTGTCGCTTGCGGCGGGGCTGCTGCCCGCCACCGCCGTCGGCATGGACCCGGACGCCCTGCTCGCCCAGCCGGCCGTGCTGGTGCTGCCCGTCGTCGTCCTGACGGCCCGGCACCTGTGCGACCTGGCCCGGCAGATCCGGGCGGGCGTGGCGGCCGAGCGGCACGGCGCCGTCGCCGAGCACCTGCGCCTGCTCGGCATGCGCGAGCGCACCGTCGTGCTGCGGCATGTGCTGCCCGGCGCGCTGGGCCCGGCGGCACAGCAGTACGCGCGCTGCGTGGAGGGACTGCTCGGCGGCGCGGTGCTGGTTGAAGCGGTTTTCGGATTCAGCGGACTCGGGGAGGGCTTCGTCGAGGCGGTCCAGAACCGGGACCTGCCCCAAGTGCAGGCGTACGCGCTGCTGTTCGCCGGGACGGCCGTCCTCGTGAACCTGATCGGCGATCTGGTCGCCCACCGCCTCGCTCCCCGACGTGAGGTGACCGCGTGAGCCTGCCCTCGACGACGGCATCCGGCCCGGTCGCGACGGGGCACCGCCGCCCGTGGACCGCCCTGGCCCTGCTGGGCGTGCCCGTCATCCTGGCCCTGCTGGGGCCGTTGGCGGCCGGAGGCGACGCACCCCTGCCCGGCGCTCTCCCGTCCCGGCCGCCCGGTTCCGGGCATCCCCTGGGCACGGACGTCCTGGGGCGCGACGCGCTCTCCCTCGTCCTGCGGGGCGGCGCCTCGGTCGTGGGCGGTGCGCTCGCCGCGCTCGCCGTGGGAACGCTGCTCGGCATCCCGCTCGGACTGCTGGCCGCGGGCCCGCGCAGGAGCCTCGACGAGACGGTCATGCGCACCATGGACCTCGTCCTCGCATTCCCGGGACTGCTGGTGCTGATGACGCTGGCGGCGACCGGCCACCGCGACGGGATCTGGCTGGTGGCGGTCGCAGGGGTGCTCCAGGTCCCGGCCGTGGCACGCCTGGTACGCGGCGCCGCGCTCGCACCGGGCTCGCGGACCGTCGTGGAGGCGCTGCGGATGCAGGGGCACGGCTGGGCCTACATCCATCTCCGGCACCTGGTACGGGAGGTGGCGGCGCCCTTGGCCACCGACGCGGGCGGCCGCTTCTCCACCGTGCTGTACCTGCTGGCGTCCGCCAACTTCCTCGGCCTCGGCCTGCCCGCGTCGTCACCGGACTGGGCGGTGCTCATCGAGCGCAACAGCGGTGCCCTGTTCACCCAGCCCGCCGCCGTCCTGGTCCCGGCCGGCCTGCTGACCTCCCTGTGCGTCGGAGGCAACCTGCTCGTCGACCGCGTCCTCGCCCGGAAGAGGAGCCACACGTGACCGGCCCGTCCCCCGCACCGCTGGTGGAGCTGGCGGAGATCTCGGCGCACGCGGAGGGGGCGCCACGACCGCTCCTCGACAAGGTCGGCCTTGCGGTGCCGGCGGGCACCGTGGTCGCCGTCGTCGGACCGTCGGGAAGCGGCAAGACCACGCTGGGTCTTGCCGCCCTGGGCGCCTCGCGCGCCGGCGTGAGCCTGTCGGGACGCGTCCTGCTGGAGGGCACGGACCTCCTGACCCTCACCCCGGCGGCGCGCCGCACGGCGCGGGCCGGACGGGCGGCCCACGTGCCACAGCACCCCGAATCGGCTCTCGACCCGGTCCGCCGCGCGGAGGGCGTACTGAGGGAACTCGCCGCTCTCGGACACGCCGGGAGGGCCGCGCGCAGAGCCGCCGCATCGCAGGCCCTGGCCGCCGCCGGCCTCGACAGGGCCCTGGTGCACAGGCGCTTCCCCCACCAGCTCTCGGGCGGCCAGCAGCAGCGCCTGGCGCTCGCCTCCGCCCTGGTCACGGGCGCCCGGCTCCTCGTCCTCGACGAACCGACCAGCGGCCTCGACCCGTCCCTAGCCCAGGCCGTGGGGCGCACCGTCCGGGCCCTTGCCGACGCCGGTACGGGCGTGCTGCTGCTCAGCCACGACCTGCCCCTGGTGCGGCGCACAGCGGACCGGGCCCTCGTGCTTGAGCACGGACGGGCCGTGGAGTACGGCCCCACGGCCGAGCTCCTCGGCCCCGGCGTACGCGTCGCAGGGCCGCGCGTCCTCGCACGTCACCGAGCCACCCGGGAACTGCTCGCCGCGGAGTGCCGCACGGGCACGGCGAGCCGTACGGCCCCGGTGCCCGAAGGACCGGCGGCGGCACGCTTCGGCGCGGTCACCGCCCGGGACATCGTCGTGCGCCGCCGGTCCGCCGCGCTCCTCGCGGGCCCGGTGTCACTGACGTTTCCGCCCGGCAGCAGAACCGCGTTGCTCGGCCCCTCGGGCTCGGGGAAGACCACCTTCGCCCGCGCCCTCGCCGGTCTGACCGCCCCGACCTCGGGCGAGGTCCGCGTCGACGGCGTACCGCTTCCCGCGCGGATCGACCGCCGTACGACCGCGCAGCGCCGAGCCGTCCAGTACGTGCACCAGAACAGTGCCGACTCCTTCGAGCGGCACCGGCCGATGCTGGACCAACTCGCGGCCACGGCAACCCTCTTGCGAGGCCTGCCCGGCGGGCAGGCGCAGGCAGAGGCGGTGGACATGGCGGCCGCCCTCGGCCTCGGGGCCGAGCAGCTCGACCGGACTCCCGACCGGCTGTCCGGCGGCCAACTGCAGCGCTGCGCCCTGGTCCGGGCGCTGGCCGCACACCCCGCGCTGCTGGTGTGCGACGAGGTGACATCGGCACTGGACACCGCTTCACGCGAACGCGTTCTCGACACGCTGCCGTACCTGCTCGCCCCGGCGGCGACGGCCCTGCTCATCATCAGCCACGACCCGTCCGCGGTACGCGCCCTGTGCACCGAGGCCGTCGTGTTCGACAGCGGGCGCTGCACCCGGCGCGGACCGGCCGACGAGGTGCTGTCACTCCTGGGGCCCGAAGCCACCACTGAGGACACGAAGGCTTCCGGGCCGGACCAGCCGGCCGACCGCGGCCCCGGGCGCTCAGCCGGCGGGCCGCCGGGCGGGGCTACGGTGCGACCCTCACCATCTTGCGGTTGAGGAACTCACCGATGCCCGCCTCGGCCAGCTCGCGGCCGAAGCCGGAGTTCTTGACCCCGCCGAAGGGGCGGCTCGGCGAGTCGGCGAAGCAGGAGTTGACGAACACCATGCCGGCCTCCAGGCGGGCGGCCACCTGCCGGGCGTGCTCGACGTCGGCGTCGAAGACGTAGCCGCCCAGGCCGAACCTGGTGGCGTTGGCCAGCCGGACGGCCTCCTCCTCGCTGTCGACGACGTAGAAGGACAGGACCGGTCCGAAGGCCTCCTCGTGGTAGAGCGGGTTGTCCTCGGTGATGTCGGCGATGATCGTCGGTTCGAGGTAGAAGCCGGGGCGGCCGACACGGCTGCCGCCCGTGACGACGGTGGCGCCCGCGTTCTCGGCCTCCTGGATCTGCCGGAGCAGGCCCTCCAGGGCGCGCTCGCTGGACAGCGGGCCGAGCTGGGTCTCCTTGTCGGCGGGGTCGCCCACCGTGAGCGCGGCGAAGGCGTCCGTGAGCGCGGCGAGCATCTGCTCGCCCCGTTCCCTGCCGACGACGATGACGCGCTTGATGTTGACGCAGCCCTGGCCCGAGTTGTACGTGCGGCCCCTCACGACCTGCTCGACGGCCTGGTCCATCCGCGCGCCGGGGAGGATCAGCGCCGGGTCGCTGCCGCCCAGCTCCAGGACGGCCTTCTTGAGGTTGCGGCCCGCGCGCTCGCCGACCGCGGTGCCGGCACGCTCGCTGCCGGTGAGGGTGACGCCCCGCACGCGGAAGTCGTCGATCAGCATGCCGACCTGCTCGACGCCGCAGAAGAGGTTCGTGTACGCGCCCTCGGGCGCCCCGGCCTCCTCGAACAGCCTGGCGAAGGCCAGCGCGCACTGGGGGACGCTCTCCGCGTGCTTCATCAGCACCACGTTGCCCGCGACGAGCTGGGAAGCGGCGACGCGGACCAGCTGGTAAAAGGGGAAGTTCCAGGGTTCGATCGCCAGGATCACGCCGATCGGTTCGGTGACCACCTTCGCGCCGGGCTCCTCGGGCAGCTCCTGCTCCGCGAGGAACCTCTCCCCGTGCCGGGCGTAGTAGTCCATGATGTCGGCGACGAGATCGACCTCGAAGTCGCCGAAACGGGTGACCTTGCCCATTTCCAGGGTCAGCAGTTCCCTGTACTCGTCGTGCTTCGCGCGCAGGATCTCCGCCGCCCGGGCGACGATACGGGCCCGCTCCGCGACGGGACGGAACCTCCAGTCCTCGCGGTAGAGCCGGTCCGCGGTGTCCAGCGCGGCGAACACCTCCTCGTCCGACTGGAGCGGGAATTCCTTCACGAACGCGCCGGTCGCCGGGTTGATTGTCTGAAAGCTCATGGTCTGCTCCTTGTTGTCGTACATCTCGGGGGCCGGGGGTGCCGTGCCCCAGGTCTCGGGCTACTGGGCGTCGCCTTCGAACAGCGGCCGGTGTGCGGACGGCTCGACCCAGTCCTGGGCCCGGCGCAGCCAGACCTCGGCGGTCGGCTCGATGCCGGTGTGGTCGTCGAGGGTGCCCGCCTTGACGATCATGAGTTCGGGCGCCTCGTGCAGGACGGTGAAGACCGGTGTGCCGCAGTCGCCGCAGAACTGCCGGTCGCGCGGACTGCCGTTCTCCGCGCCGGTGGTCCGTACCGCCTTGGGGGTTCCCTCGACCCGCAGGGAGTCGCGCGGCACCAAAACGTTCACCGAGAACGCGGAGCCGGTGTGGCGCTGGCAGTGGCCGCAGTGGCACACGACGACGGCCGCGGGCTCCGCGTCGAACCGGTAGCTGATCGATCCGCACAGGCAGTGACCGGTGCGGGTACGGGGGCGTGGTGCGAGGTCGGTGGCGCTCATCTCGTGTTCCGCTCTCCTGTGGACTGCCGGGTGCGTGCCCGCGCGGCGGCGGTGTGCCCCGCGGTGGGGGAGCCCGCGGGGCGAGCCTTCCGGTGCGGGCTTACGCCGCTGATCAGGGCAGTTCGAGAGTCGCCCGAAAGCCCGGGATCAGCCAGACACCCCTGTCGTCCACGTCTCGCGGAGCTACCACCGGCAGGGACAGGACCGGCCGCGCGAACCGCGCAATACTCGAAACATGGCAAGCCACCACGGGGCCCGGGAAGACGCTTCAGCAGCGGCAGGAACAGGCCCGCAACCGGAACCCCGGAACCAGCGGCACGAGGGTCTCGACCCGCGCGCGGAGCTGAGCGAGTTCCTGCGCACCCGCAGGGGCCGCCTCAAGCCGGCCGATGTCGGTCTCACCGACCACAGCCGCCGGCGTCGCGTCCCGGGGCTGCGGCGCGAGGAGCTGGCACAGCTCGCCGGAGTCTCCGCCGCGTACTACACGCGATTCGAACAGGGGAACGCCCGCAATGCCTCGCGTGAGGTGGTGGACGCGATCGCGCGTGTCCTGCGTCTCTCGGACGCCGAGCACGCCCACCTCGTGCAGCTGGCCCAGCCAAGGCGACACGCGGAGAAGCACATCGAACCCCCACGGCAGCAGGTCAGGCCCGAGGTACGGGATCTCCTCGCGGCCATGGAGGGGGTGCCGGCCTACGTGTGGGGCCGCCGCTCCGACGTGCTGGCCTGGAACCAGACGGCCTCTGCCGTATTCGGCGACTGGGCGGCCCGGGCCCCGCGGGACCGCAACTGGGCCAGGATCACCTTCCTCGACCCTGCCTCTCGCAGGCTTTTCACCGACTGGGACGGCAAAGCCCGGGACGTGGTGGGGCAGTTGCGGCTGTGGGCGGGCCTGCACCCGGACGACGCCCTCCTCGCCTCGCTGGTCGGTGAACTCTCCATGGAAAGCACGGAGTTCCGCAGGCTGTGGGCCGCGCACGACGTCAAGAAGAAGACCCACGGCACCATGCGTCTGACGCATCCGCTCGTGGGCGGGCTGACCCTGCGCTACGAGACCCTCGCGCTCCAGAGCGACCAGGACCAGTACCTGAGCAGCTACCACGCCGCACCCTCATCGGCCTCCGAGCAGGCGTTGCGCCTGCTGGCCAGCTGGGGCGCCGACGCCGCCAGGGACCGGTCCCCCGGCGCCCTGGGCGACTCGGAACGCTGAGTAGTACGCGCGCGGTGTCGCCCGTCGGGAGGGTGACGGCCCCGGGTCCGAGGGGACCCGGGGCCGGCGTCCGGTACGGCGGGGCCGGGCGGGTCAGGCGGCCGGGGCGCCGTTGATGTGGAAGGGCACCTGGACGATGTTGGAGGCGACGCCGAGGAGCCGGAGGTCCTTCGCGTCGATCCTGCCGTCGTGGTTCGCGTCCTTCACGACCGGGGGCGCGTCGTCGTAGACGCCGTCGTGGTCGAGGTCGGCCACGACGGCGACCGTCAGGACGCTGTCGACGTCCTTGCCCGCTATGGAGTCGCCGACGATCCAGGTGTCCCACAGCTCGGTCCCGTGCGGGGTGCGGTCGGTGACGCCGGTGAGGTTGAAGAGGTTGGCCAGGTTCGTCCCTGGGCCGGAGAACGGCGCGGTGGAGTTGACGGTGGAGTCGAGGACGACGAGACCGGGGTTGCGGTCGTCCTGACCGGGCGAGAACGTGCCGGGGAAGGGCGGTATGTCGTTGTGCGCGGCGGGCCCCGTCAGCTGCGGCCCGGTGAAGCCGGTCTGCTTCAGCGAGGCGTTGTGGAAGGACAGCTCCATGTCCACGAACCAGCCCTTGCCGTCGGCGCCCGTGTTGTCGCCCCGCTCGGGTGCGAACACCTCGACCGACACCGGCGCGGTGTGCGGGGGCCGCACGGGGGACGGCTTGCCGTAGTGGGCCGTCGCGCGGTGCGTGTCCGGTGTGGCGGCGTTCGCCGTGGAGAGGGAGGCGGTGACACCGCCGGCGACCGCCGCGAGGGCGGCGCCGCCGGCGAGGACGCGCCTGAGCTTCTTCCCGTTGCGCTGCATGGGGATTCCTTTCGTGGTGTGCGGGTGGGGGAAAGGCGGGGAGGGCGGCGTCACGTGGCCGGTGCGGCCTTGGTGATCTTGGTGCCCTGCGGGTCGACGGCGTGCCAGGCGCCCTTGACGCCTTGCCCCTTGGTGTCGCCCGCGGCGCTGTCGCCCGCGAACAGGTACACCGGCTGCGAGCCGACGGTGAGCTGGTGCGTGCCGTCCTTGCGGGTGATCGAACCGAGCAGGCTCGTGTTCACGCCGTCGGCGTGGGTGGTGGCGGGCACCGGGGGCCACTTGGCGGCGCAGTCCTGGTAGCAGGAGGAGGCGCCGGGGGTGGTGGCGTCCTGGTCGAAGACGTACAGGGTGCGGCCGGAGCCGTCGACCAGGACCCGGCCGAGGGCCGGCGAGTCCGAGACGCCGACGCCGCCCGCGCCGTCCGCCGGTGTGCTCGGCGCGGCGGCCGTGCCCGACGCGGCCGCCTTCGGCGTCGCCGGCGCAGAAGCAGCGGAGTCGGAAGAGCCGCCCCCCGAGGAGCAGGCGGTGGCGAAGGCGGCGAGGGCGAGGCCGGCTGCGGCGATCGCGGGGGTGCGCAGGGCGCGGATCATGGTGTTCTCTCTCTTCCCGTGTCGGTGGTGGTGCCGACGGCGTACGGGTGGGCCGGTGTGCGGGTGGCGGCCCGCTGGGTGGGTGCCCTTGGCGGCGGGCACGGGCTTGTCGGGGCATGCCGGAGCGGCGCGCGGCGGGGCGTGCGGGGGCCGGCGGTCCGTTCGCGCCCGGCGGGCCGGGGGCCGCCGGGCGCGGTGTGCGGTGTGCGGTGGTGTTGCGGTGTGGTTCAGGACGGGTGGACGGTGGCGAGGACGCGCCCGGAGTGGTCGAGGACCGACAGGGTCCTGATGTGCCCGGGGTGCACCGAGCTCGCCCCGGTGACCCGGGCCGCGGTGCCGGGGGTGGCCCCCCAGGCTGCCGCCTGCTGGGTACGGCCGTCGTCGTCGGCCACCCGCAGGGTGAACGAGCCCGTCGCCGGCAGATGGCGCAGGTCGAGATCGACGGCCGTGCCCCAGGGCTTGGCGGTGAGCTTCGCCTCGCCCGCCACGTCCGTCCCGCCGGCGGCGACGAAGGCCAGCGGCGGCGGGCCGTCAGGCTGGCCGGTGCGGACGAGTACGCCGCCCAGCAGCGCGGCCGCCACCAGCGCGGCGGCCGGCGCGAGCAGCCGCAGCTGCGGACGCCCGCGCCTGCGAGGCCCCGCCGTCTGGCGGCGTACCCCGTCCAGCAGCCGTTCGAGGGAGGCGTCGCGGGCGCTCACCCTTCCGTCCTCCGACTGCCGTGCGGGGGAGGTGCCTTGAGGGTGCTCAGGGGGCTCAGGGGGCTCGGGGCGTTCGGGGCCGGGGGCCCGGCCCGCCGGGCGCCCCGCGTCCGCGTCGTCCGGCCGGGCGGCGGGGACGGCGCGCCGCAGCAGGCCGGGCAGCGGTGTCAGGCCCGCCAGCTCGTCCCTGCACGCGGCGCACTCCGCCAAGTGGGCTTCGAACAAGCGGCGTTCACTCTCGTCGAGGCCGCCGAGAACATAGCCGCCCATCAGTGTGCGCACCTCGGCGTGGCCGCTGTTCACCGCAGCACCCCCATCTCCTCGAAGGCCGTGCGCAGGCTGCGCACCGCGTAGTAGGCCCGGGACTTCACCGTGCCCTCGGGCACCGTGAGCCGTCGTGCCGCCTCGGCGACGCTCAGCCCGTCGTAGTACAGCAGTCGGACCACGGCCCGGTGGTCCGCGGTCAGCCGTTCCAGGGCAGTGGCGACCAGTTGTGCCTCCAACGCGGCCTCGATGTCGTCGTGGGCCGACACCCGGTGCATCGCCCGGTCGTCGCTGACCGTGGCGGGGCGCACCCGCTTCGCACGCCATCCGTCCGTGACGACGTTGCGCGCCACGGTGAAGAGATAGGAGCGCGCCGTGTTCCTGTCGACCCGCTCGATCGTCCGCCAGGCCCGCAGCAGAGTCTCCTGCACCACGTCCTCGGCCTCGTCGCGCCCGTCGACGTAGCGCAGCACGAAGGCCATCAGCACGTCGTAGTGGTCGCGGTGCAACGCGGTCATCAGAGCCTCTTCCGGCGAGGGCACCGGCATCGATCCGCCTCCTGTCTGCGCGGGACGCTGGAGGCGTCCTGCCGGAAGCGTGTACGAGCCGGTGCGCGCCCCGGTTCAGCGAGCGCCCGCATTCCGTCGACGACCCCCCGACGCCCCGGATCGGCGCGTGCGGGCCGCAGCGCGGTGCGCGGTGGCGAACCCCGGCCTCAAAGCCCCCCTGATGCCTGGGTGTTGGGCGGGCCCGGCAGTTCGACCGTGGTGGTGACGCGAACGAGCGAGGGGGCCGGCGGCACCGAGCCGAAGCCGAAGCGCACGGGCGGCTCGATCCGCGCCATCGGGCCGAGGCCGGTGCCGTCCCAGGAGGCCGAGACCGCGGCCAGCGGCCGCAGGTCCCTGGCGCCGTACCACTCGCGGCGCCCGCCGCCCGCGGTGCCGCGCGTACGGACGCCGTCGAGCAGGACGCGGGCCGGGAGGTCCGTCAGCGCGCTCCACGCGGGGCGGCGGGCGAGCGGCCCCGGCACGGCGCGCAGGGCAAGCCCGAGCGGCCCCCTGCGGCCCGCGGTGAAGCGCCAGGCGAGCGGGCCCGCGGCGACGGTCCAGCTCGGCCCGGACGCCGTCACCGCGACCGGCACCACAAGGACGGTGTCGAAGAGATAGGTGGCCGCGACGAAGCCGGCGGCCTCCCGGGTGGGCGCGAGGAGCAGCCGGTGGCCGTCGGGGCGCTCGGCCATCACGTCGCTGAACGCGCCGAAGGGCGAGCGCGGCCAGTGCCCGAGCACGAGCCGCGTGCCCGACGCCGTGCCGGTGCCGGCGATCCATCCGTCGAAGCGCAGCCGCCCGCGGCGCGCGCCCGCGTCGGGATTCCCGCTCATCGCCGTCCCGTCCCTGTGCCGTCAGCCGTCAGCCGTCAGCCGTCAGCCGTCAGCCGTCCGACGGCCAGCAGACCACGGGCCGCGCGGCGCCGCCGTGTGCCGCGCCTGTCCGGCGAGCGCGTCCTGGTCCCGCGCGGTGCGCGCGCGTGCCGGTCCGATGCCGGGACCGCTCACCGCCGCCTGGTAAGCGGGCGGTGGCCAGGGACGTGCGGCGGCCCGCCCGCCGCCGCGCCGCCCCGCGGGCGCCGGCAGCGAGGCGGCGAGCGTGCGCCCCTGGCGCCCGCGCAGCACGAGCACCAGGACCAGCTCGGTGAGGAACACGGGGACCAGGACGGCCCCGTAGATCTTGTGGATCTGCGAGGGATCGCCGCCGGCCCGTCGCCGGCGCGATGCCCGACCTCTGCAACCCCGCACAGCTCGACGTGCTCGTCCGCGTCTGGAAGGTGGCCGGCCCGCTCTGAACCGGCCGGGGACCCGGCGGTGCCGGCCGGGGACCCGGCGGCCGCACACCGCGCCGCGCTCGTCCGGCATCCCGCGGGCGGTGGCGGGCAGACGCCCTCAAGGAAGCGGACGCGCACCGGAGCGCCCCGCCCCGGACCCGGGAGGTCCCGATGCTGGAGATCAGGCCGGAGCGGTTCGCCGGACGGAGCTGTCAGGTGCTGCTCGACGGCGAGCCGGTGGCGCGCTGGTCGGCCCGCGCCCTGCGGTCGGGCGGCGAGATCGAGCTGGCGGGGGAGACCCTCGTGCTGCGCTCCGCCGGCTGGGGGAGGAGCTTCGAGATGCTGGCGGGGGAGCGGGTACGGGCCTCCGCCACGCGCGAGGGCGCGCACTGGCGCATCGTCGGCGAGGGGGCGGAGTACGAGCTGACCCGCGCCACCGGCCTGCGCGGGCGCAGGCGGCTGCTGCTCGGCGGGCGCAGCGTCGGCGAGTTCCGGCGCAGCGGCCTGCGCGGCGGGCTGACCGCCGACCTCTCCGACGTGCCCGCGCCCCTCCAGGTCTTCACCGGTCTGGTGGTGCTCACGCTGTGGCGGCGCAGGAGCGCGGCGACGGCAGCCGCCGCTTCCAGCAGCTGACCGGCGACCGGGACCGCCCCGGCTGCCGGAGCGCGGCAGGGCATTCCGCCCGGACGACGCCCAGGGGCTCCGCGCGGTCGTCCGCTGCCCACGGCGGCGGGCGCCCCGCCGCTGGAGACCTCGATGCCGTTGGCGTGCAGGTAGTTGTTGATCTCGCGCACCTGTGAGTGCGGCGGCAGGCGCTGGGTGCCTGCGGTCCACTTCACACGGTCCAGGTAGGGCTCCAGCGTCTCCACGTAACCGCGCGGGTCGCCGATCGCGCGCGGCGGTGCGCACCTCGGTCAGGTCTGCGGTGCGCGGCGACGGGCACGCCACGGTCGGGCAGGCGGACACCGGGGGCGTCGTACGCCGACCTGATGCGACAGGCTTGTGTACTTGTCTGACAAGATGCTCTACTGAGGTGACTTCGACCACGGGAGGCCGCTCTTGTCCGATGTCACGGCACCGCCCGCCACCCCCGCGAGGACGCCCGCCTGGGTGCGCACCGCGACCCGCTGGATCCAGCTCACCCTCGCCGAGGACGACCCCGCCCACTTCGACGCCGGCTTCTGGCTCGACCTGATGCGCGAGAGCCGGGCCAACGCGCTCTGCCTCAGCGCGGGCGGCTACATCGCCTACTATCCGACGCGCATCCCCTTCCACCACCGCAGCGCGTACCTGGGAGACACGGACCCCTTCGGCACCCTCGTCGAGGGCGCGCGCCGCCTCGGCCTGCACGTGATGGCGCGCGTCGACCCGCACGCCGTGCACGCGGACGCCGCCCGGGCGCACCCCGAGTGGCTGGCGTGCGACCCCGAGGGCCGCCCGCTGGAGCACTGGGCGTATCCCGGCGCGTGGCTGACCTGCCCCGCTGGCGACTACCACCGGCAGTTCGTCACCGAGGTGGCCCGCGAGATCGTCCGCGACTACGACGTCGACGCGGTCTTCGCCAACCGCTGGGACGGGCACGGCGGCATCTCGTACAGCGAGGCCGCGCGCCGCTCCTTCCGCGCGGAGAGCGGCTGCGAACTGCCCCCGGAGGAGCCCGGGCCGGCCGGGCCCGACCCGGTGCGTGCCGCGTACGGCGCGTGGCGGCGCCGCCTGCTCGGCGGTCTTGTGGCCCGCTGGGACGCGGCGGTCAAACAGGAGCGCCCGCACGCCTCGTTCATCCCCAACCTGGGCGCGACGACCGTACGCGACCTCGACCCGGTGGTCGCCGAGCGGCACTCGCCGTTCTTCGTCATCGACAGACAGGGCCGCTCCGGTACAGAACCCCTCTGGACCGCGGGCCAGTTGGCGCGGCGCAGCCGGGCCGTCCACGCCGACCGCCCGGCCCAGCTGATCGCCTCGGTCGGCCCCGAGCACCGGCACCGCTGGAAGGACTCGGTGGCGCCGCCCGCCGAGGTGCTGACCTGGATGGCGGACGGTTTCGCGCACGGCATCAACCCCTGGGTGACCAAGTTCAACGCGACGGTGCCCGACCGCCGCTGGGTGGCGCCGGTGGCCGACCTGTTCCGCCTGCACGCCCGCATCGAACCCGCCCTCGCCGCGCTCGCGCCCGCCGCCGACGTCGCCGTGCTCGACGCCCCCGCGCCGCCCCACCGCACCGGCCGCGAGCAGCTGCGCGAGGGCCACCAGGACGGTGTGCACCAGGCGTTGACTGCGGCCCGCATCCCGTTCGAGCTGATCTCCGACGACGCGCTGAGCGCCGAGCGGCTCGCGCGGCACCGGGTCCTCGTCCTGACCGGTGCCGAGCGGCTGGGGCCCGGCCAACTCGCCCTGATCCGCGGCCATGTGGCCGGCGGCGGCGGGCTCGTCGCGCTGCACGGCGCCGGGCTGCTCGACGAAGAAGGCGCCGAGCGGCACGACTCGGCGCTCGGCGAGCTGCTCGGCGTGCGCCTCGCGGGACCGCCGCGCGCGGTGCGCAACAAGTACGCGGCGCTCACCGGGCCCGCACACCCGCTGCACGAGGGCTACGGCGGCGCGGCGCGGATCATCGGCGGCAGCAGTGTGCTGGACGCGGTGGCGGCCGAGGACACCGAGGTGCCCTTCCGCTTCGTGCCGGACTTCCCCGACCTGCCGATGGAGGAGGTCTACCCGCGCGCGGAGCCCGAGGCGCCCGCGGTGGTCTGCCGCCGCCGAGAGGGCGGCGGGCGCACCGTGTACGTGGCGTTCGACCTGGGCGCCGTGTACTGGGAGGCGCTCCAGGAGGACCACGCGCGGCTGCTGGCGAACGCGGTGCGCTGGGCGCTCGGCGCCCCGCCCGCGGTCCGCGTGGAGGGGGAGGGGCTGGTGGACGTGGCGGTGCGCGAGGGCCCCGGCGCGCTGAGCGTGGCGCTGGTGAACATCAACGACCCGGCCGCGATGCGCGGCACGCGCAGCTCCGTGCAGCAACTCCCGCCGCAGACCGTCTCGGTGGCGCTGCCGCCCGGGGTGCGGGGGGCAGCGGCGCGCCTCCTCGTCGCCGACGAGGAGGCGCGGGTGCGCGTCGCGGCGGGACGCGCCGACGTGACCGTGCCGGGGGCCGGGCTGATCGAGGTGGTGCGGTTCGACTGGCAGCGGGAGGCGGCGCCGGGCGGTGCGGGGTGAGCGCGCCCGGCGGGCCCGCGCCCTGGTGGCGCGAGCCGTTCAGGATGTTCCAGACGAACCTGCGCGAGACCGACGCGGGCCTCGACGTCGAGCGGGTGCTGGACTTCATCGAGGACTTCGGCGCCGACACCTGGCTGCTGAGCGTCGGCGGCATCGTCTCCAACTACCCCACGGGGCTGGGCTTCCAGACCCGCAATCCGGCGCTCGCGCGGCGCGCCTCCGGAGACCTCGTCGGGGACGCGGTCGCGGCGGCCGCGCGGCGCGGTGTGCGGGTGCTCGCCAGGATGGACTTCTCCAAGGTGGACCACGCGCGCGCGGAGGCCGACCCTGAGTGGTGCTTCGTCGACGCGGCGGGCGAACGGCAGGTCTACAACGGGCTGGTGAGCGTCTGCCCGCACGGGCCCTACTACCAGGAGCGGCTGTTCGACGTCCTCACCGAGGTGCTCGACCGCTACGGCGTCGCGGGCTTCTTCCTCAACTGGATGTCCTTCAACGAGGTGGACTACAGCAGGCGTTACCGCGGCGTCTGCCACTGCCCCGGGTGCCGGGAGCGATGGGCGGCGGAGCACGGCGCGCGCACCCCGCTCCCCGCGGGGCCCGCCGACCCCGGCTATGCGGCCTGGCGGCGGCTGGCGCGCGCCGCGCTCGACGAACTCACCGCGCGGATCAGGGCCCATGTCGCGCGGCGGCGCCCAGGAGCCGCGCTCATCCTCGGGGACCGCGCCGACGTCGTCTTCCACGAGGCCAACAACGCGGTGGGCCGCCCCCTGTGGCACCACGCGGCCGCCGAGGCGGTGAGCGCGGCCAAGTCCCGCAGGCCCGGGGTGCCGGTGCTGGTGAACGCGGTGGCGTTCCTCGACATGCCCTACCGCTGGGGCGGCGAGGACCCGCACCACTTCGCGCAGTACCTGGTGCAGGCGGTGTCCAGGGGCGCCAACCCGTCCACGTACGTGATGGGCACGCCCGACACGGCGGCCTACGGCTGCCTCGGCGCCGCCGCCCGCGTCACCCGCTTCCACCGGGACCACGCCGAGGTCTACCGCGACCTGCGCCCCGACGCCCCCGTGCTGCTGGTGCGCCCGGCGGCCGACCGGGCGGCGCCCGAGCGGGCCGAGCGCGCGCTCGGCGAGTTCCGCGGGGTGTATCTCGCCCTCCAGGAACGGCACATACCCTTCGACGTCGTCCCCCAGGATGCGCTCGCCGAGATGGGCGGCCGCGTGCCGCAGGGCGCGGGACACCGCGCGACGGCGTCGCTCGGCCGCTACCGGCTGCTCGTGCTGCCCGACCTCGCCCCGCTCGCGCCGGGCGAGAGCGACGCGGTCGGGGCCCATGCGGCGGGCGGCGGCGCCGTACTGGCCACCGGGGGCACCGGGCTCGGCGGTGACGGCGTCCCCGCGTGGCTGCCGTACGCGCGCGTGCGGGCCGGCTGGGAGGGCGAGGAGCCCACCCGCTCGCTGCACCTGAGCGGCGACGGCACACCGGAGCCGTACCTCCCGGTGACCGGCGCCTTCCACGTGGTCGAGCCGCGGCGCGGCTCGGCGACCGCGCTGCACGCGCTCTCCCGGCACCCGTACGGGCCGCCGGAGAAGTGCCACGGTGCGCGACCGCTGCCGCACCCCGGCCTGGTCGCCGCCGCGTACGGCGGGGGCCGGGTGGCGGCGCTGCCCTGGCACCCGGGCCTCGGCTACCTGGAGCTCGGGCTCGGCGCGCTGCGCGACCTGGTCGCCGACCGGGCGATCGAGGCGGGCGGCGCGGGGCTCGCGGTGGCGACGGAGCTGCCCGACCGGGCCGAGATCGTCCTCGGCAGGTCCGCCGCCGGCCGGGTGGCGCACGTGCTCAACCGCAGCGGGGACGCCGCCGGGCGGTTCCTCGCGCCGCTCCCGCTGGGGGAGTGCGGGCTGACACTGCCGTGGCAGGACGCGCCCGCCGAGGTCGAGGCGCTCTGCGCCGGCCGGTCCCTGCCGGTGGAGCGCACCGCCGAGGGGGCCAGGGTCGTCCTGCCGCGCCTCGGCCTCTTCGAGGTGCTGACGGCCCGCGGGTGAGGCACACGGCCGGGCCGCTCACCGGTCGTCAGAATATTGTCAAACAAGTATGCAAGAACTCTTGACGGGCAATCGGCTCGGCAGTGCAATGACCACATCGACCCACCCACCCGGCCACGACGCAGGGACCGCGACGACGGGAGAGCGCGATGGAGCGCAGGGTTCTGCTGAAGGCCGGTGCGGCCGCCCTCGCCGGCGGCCTGGCCGCGGCCTGCGGCGTCGGCAGGGACGACAGCGGCACCTGGGACGGCCACACCTCGCTGCGCTACGCCTTCTGGGGCGACAACATCCGGCTGAAGACGTACACCAGGGGCTTCGACGCGTTCTCCGCGGCCCACCGCACCATCGGCGTCGTCCCGGAGTTCGCCTCCTACGCGCCCGCCCAGGAGCGGATGACCACGATGATCGCCGCGCACGACCTGCCGGACGTCTTCTGGATCGCCTCGCCCCAAGTGGGCACGTACGGCAAGAACAAGCTCTACCACCGCCTCGACGGCATCCCCACACTGCGCCTCACCGACTACACACCGGGCCAGCTGGAGTCGTTCCGGCTCGGCGGGGCCCTCGACACCCTGCCCCTCGGCACCTACGTCTCCGCGTTCCGCTTCAACGAGGACTTCGCCCGGCAGGACGGGATCGACTTCCCCGAGGGCGACAGCCCCGGCTGGACCTGGGACAAGCTCGCCGAACTCCTCGTCGACTACAGCAGACACAACACCCACGGCCGCAAGGCGCTGCCCTACAGGTCCGACATCGACCTGCCCTTCGAGTCGTGGCTGCGGCAGCACGGCGAGCAGCTGTGGACCGAGGACGGGCGCATCGGCTTCACCGAGGACGGGCTCGCCTCCTGGTTCGAGTGGTGGGAGAAGCTGCGCCGCGCCGGCGCCGCGCTCAGCATGAGCGAGCAGGAGGGCATGGCCTTCGACTGGCCCACCGTGGGCGGCAAGGTCCTCGCCAACTTCGGCGACTCCAACCACATCGTCGACGAGGCCAAGATGTTCCCCCAGTACCGCTTCAGGCTGCGCCCCGCGCCCGTCGCGCCGGGCGCCGCCGCCCACCACAAGTTCCTCTACTGGCCGCGCATGGCGATCTCCGGCGAGATCGACCGCTCCCTGCTGCACGCCGCCGGGCTGCTGCTCGACTTCAACGTCAACAACGCGGTCATGCCGCTGCGCACGGGGCTCTCGATGGGCGCGCCGGCCAACCGCGCCGTCGTCGCCGCCTACCGCCCCCACGCCACCCGCGACGAGACCGAGATGCTCGACCTGGTCGCGGCCGACGAGGCGTCCCCGCAGCTGGGCGGCCGCTTCGAGGCGCCGCCCGGCGCCAACACCTGGCGCGACACCATGACCCAGGTGGGCGGCGACATCGCACTCGGCAGCACCTCACCGAAGGACGGAGCCCGCGAGATGATCTCCCGTGTCCGGGCCGACCTGGAGCGCGGATGAGCGCCAGGCGGACCGTCAAGTCCCCCGGCGGCGCCGTCTCCCACCTGCACCGGCAGGGGCGCGCCGCACACGTCTTCCTGATCCCCTGGCAGCTCGGCCTCGTGCTCATCACGGCCGTGCCCCTGCTCGCCTCCCTCTACCTCGCCTTCACCGACTACGACATCCTGGCCTCACCGCACTTCACCGGCCTCGATAACTTCCGGCGGATGGCCCAGGACACCCAGTTCTGGCACGCCGCCCGGGTCACACTGATCTACGTGGCGGTGTCGGTGCCGCTCCAACTCGCCTTCGCCCTGCTGCTGGCACTCGTACTCGACCGGGGGCTGCGCGCGCTGGCGTTCTACCGCAGCGCGTTCTACCTGCCCTCGCTGCTCGGGGCCAGTGTGGCCGTCGCCATCCTGTGGCGGCAGATCTTCGGCGACACGGGACTCGTCAACCGCGCCCTCTCCCTGATCGGCGTCCACGGGCACAGCTGGCTCCAGGACCCGGCCACCGCACTCGCCACCCTGATCCTGCTGCACGTCTGGGCGTTCGGGTCCCCCATGGTCATCTTCCTCGCCGGGCTCCGGCAGATACCCGACGACCTCTACGAGGCCGCCCGGGTCGACGGCGCCCGCCTCTGGCGGCAGTTCCGGCACATCACGGTGCCCCTGCTGACACCGATCATCTTCTTCAACCTGATCCTCCAGACCATCGGCGCCTTCCAGTCCTTCACCCAGGCCGACATCGTCAGCAAGGGCACAGGGGGACCGTCCGACTCGACCCTCTTCTACACCCTGTACCTCTACAAGCAGGGCTTCGTGAACTTCGACATGGGATACGCCTCCGCGCTCGCCTGGGTGCTGATGGCCGTCATCGGCGTCATCACCGCCGGCCACTTCCTGGCGTCGAAGTACTGGGTCTTCTACGGAGACGAATGATGAGCACCCGGCTGCGCTCCACCCTCACCCACACCGCGCTCGGCGCGTTCGTCCTGCTGATGCTCTACCCCCTGCTGTGGATGCTCGTCAGCGCCTTCAAACCCGGCAACCTGGTGCTCTCGGAACCCGGCCTGGTGCCGCACAAGCCGACCCTCCGCAACTTCCCCGACGGCTGGAACGTCCTCAGCCAGCCCTTCTCGGTTTTCTTCGTCAACTCCCTGATCGTCTCCGTGGGCGCCATCGTCGGCAACCTCTTCTCCTGCTCGCTCACCGCCTACGCCCTGGCGCGCCTGGAGTTCCGCGCCCGCAAGACCTACCTCGCCATCACCCTGGGCGCGGTGATGCTGCCGATCCACGCGCTGATCATCCCGCAGTACATCGTCTTCTCCCGGCTGCACCTCGTGAACACGTACGTACCGCTGCTGCTGCCGAAGTTCCTCGGCACCGACGCCTTCTTCGTCTTCCTGATGGTGCAGTTCATCCGCACCATCCCGCGCGACCTGGACCGCGCCGCGTGGATCGACGGCGCCGGTCCGTACCGCACGTTCTGGAACGTGGTGCTGCCGCTGATGAGGCCCGCGCTCGCGACCACCACCATCTTCACGTTCATCTGGACGTGGAACGACTTCTTCGTGCCGCTCGTCTACCTCACCCGCACCGGCGCCTTCACCGTGCCCGTGGCGCTCAACTCCATGGTCTCGGCGGAGAACCAGAGCGGCATCGGCATGCTGTTCGCCATGTCGGTGATCTCCCTCCTGCCGATCCTGGCCTTCTTCGCCTTCGCGCAGAAGCACCTGATCCGCGGCATCGCCACCACGGGGATGAAGTGAGCGGCCCCGGCGCCCCGCTCATCGTGGTGACGGGCGAGAACGACGCGCGGCGCCGAGCGGAGATCAGGGCCGCGGCCGAGCCGGCCGCCGTGGTCTTCGCCCCGGACGCTGCGGCGGCCGGAGGGGCGCTCGCCACGGCCGAAGCGGTCGTCGGCCGGGTGCCGCCGCACCTGCTCGGCACGGCCGGGCGGCTGCGCTGGGTGCACAGCCAGGCGGCCGGCGTCGACGCCGAACTCTCCCCCGAACTACGGGCCTCCGGAGCCGTGCTGACCTCGTCGGCCGGCAACGGCGCGGTGCCGCTCGCCGAACACGCCCTGCTGCTCATGCTGATGCTCAGCAGGGACGCCCCGCGCTGGGCCCGCGCCCAGGCGGAACACCGCTGGGACCGGCACACCCACGGCGAACTCGCGGGCCGCGTCCTCGGCGTCGTCGGCCTCGGGCACAGCGGCCTCGACCTCGCGGCGAAGGCCCGCGCCTGCCACATGCGGGTGCTCGGCGTCCGGCGCCGCCCAGGACTGCCCGCGCCAGGTGTGGACGAGGTGCACGGCCCCGAGGGGCTGCCCGAGGTCCTCGCGGCGGCCGACTTCCTGGTCGTCACCGCGCCGCGCACCCCCGCCACCGCGCACCTGCTCGGCGCCGCCGAACTCGCCCTGATGAAGCCCACGGCGTTCCTCGTCTGCGTCTCGCGCGGCGGCATCGTGGACGAGGCCGCGCTCATCGACGCGCTGCGCGCGGGACGGCTCGCCGGCGCCGGCCTCGACGCGTACGCGACGGAGCCCCTGCCGCCCGAGAGCCCCCTGTGGGAGCTGCCCGGGGTGATCGTCACGCCGCACAACGGCGCCACCACCCGGGCCACCGCGGACCGCGGCCACGCCGTCCTCCTCGCCAACCTCCGCCGCTTCGCCGCGGGCGAGCCGCTGCTCAACGTGGTGGACCAGGAGGCCGGCTACTGAACACCCGCCGCACACCGGGCAGACGTACACCCGGGGAGACGCACACGGTCTGGCGGGTGCACTTGTCTGACTGTGACAGACTGAGGCCGTGGCGAACGAAACACGTTTCCGGGTCGGCCCCTCCTCGCTGACCGAGGCGCTGTACGAGTCGGTGCGGCGCCGCATCGTCACCGGTGACATCAAGGCCGGTGAGAAGCTCACCGAGGTGCGCATCGCGACCGAGTACGACGTGGCGCGGCCCACCGCCAAGGCGTGCCTCGAACGCCTCGTGGTCGGGGGCCTGCTGCGCAGGTCGGCGCATAAGACGGCGGTCGTGCCCCGGCTCGACGAGGCGGAGATCAGGGACCTGTTCCTCAGCCGCGCCACCGTCGAGGAGGCGGCCGTCGCCGCGCTCGCGGCCGGGCGCTCGGTCCCCGCCGGAGCCGAGCAGGCCCAGGCCGCGATGGAACTCGCCGCCCGCGACCGCACCTTCGACGCCCAGGTGGAGGCCGACATCGCCTTCCACTCGGCGCTGGTGGACGGCACCGGCAGCTCCCGGCTCTCCCGGATGCACCACGTCATCCTGGGCGAGGTGCAGCTGAGCATGGGCCAGTACCAGGCCCACAGGACCACGGATCCCGAGACCGTGGCGGCCGAGCACGCCGCCGTGCTCGACGCCATCCGCGCGGGCGACCCGGAGGCGGCACGCACCCGCCTGCGCGACCACCTCGACCACGCGCGCGAGCGGCTGCTCGCCGCGCGCGCCGAACCGGACGGGCAGCAGGAGCCGGTGTGAGACCCCCTGCGCGCGAGGCCCGTTGTCAGATGGTCCCGCACACCGGCAGCGCCGGGGGACTGACGCGTCACTTGCCAGGGAAGTAAACTTGTCAGGCATCACAGTGAGTTGGCGCAGAACCCCTGCCGGGTGACGCACGGCGACGGGCACGCGTCGCGGCGGAAGGAGCGGCATGGAGACGATCGCGTTCATCGGTCTCGGGGTGATGGGGCTGCCGATGGCGAAGAACCTCGTCGGAGCCGGGCACGACGTCGTCGGCGTGAACCGCTCGCCCGCCCGGGCGCGGCTCCTCGCCGAGCAGGGCGGCCGCTCGGCGGCGACGGTCGCGGACGCCGTCGGCCAGGCCGACGTCGTGATCACGATGCTCCCCGACACCCCCGACGTGCAGGACGTGGTACTCGGGCCCGGCGGCGTCCTGGAGAACGCCCGCAGCGGAGCGCTGCTCATCGACGCGAGCACCATCAGGCCCGACGCGTCAGCCGCGGTCGCGGACGCCGCGGCCGCGAAGGGGCTCGACGCCCTCGACGCGCCGGTCAGCGGCGGCGAGGCCGGGGCCGTGGCGGGCACGCTGTCCGTCATGGTGGGCGGCAGTCCGGCCGCGTTCGAGCGCGCGCTGCCGATCCTCACCGCCGTGGGGAAGACGGTCGTCCACGTCGGGCCGCCGGGCTCCGGCCAGACCGTGAAGGCCGCCAACCAGCTCATCGTCGCCGGCACCCTCGAACTCCTCGCCGAGGCACTGGTGTTCCTCTCCGCACACGGCGTCGACCCGGCGAAGGCCACCACCGTGCTCGCGGGCGGCCTCGCGGGCAGCGCCGTGCTCGACCGCAAGGGCCCGGCGATGCTGGACCGCGCCTTCGAGCCCGGCTTCCGCGTCGACCTGCACCACAAGGACATGGGCATCGTGACCGCCGCCGCCCGCGAGGCGGGCGTGGCCGTCCCCCTCGGCGCCGCGGCGGCCGGGCTGCTTGGCTCGCTGCGCGCCCAGGGCGCGGGCCACCTCGACCACTCGGCGCTGCTCCTCCAGGTGGAGCGCCTCTCGGGGCGGGAGAACGAGCTGTCGGCCGACGAGTGAGGGCCCGGGTCACCCGGCGACGGCGGCGACCAGCTCGTCCTTGCGCACCCGGCCCGTGCTCCTGCCGACCACCCGGCCCTCGGGGTCGAGCACCAGCACCGTCGGCGTCCTGAGGATATTGAACAGCCGTACCAGGCGCATGTGCTCGCTCGCGTCGAGCTCCACGTGCACCACGCCGCCGTGCTCGGCCGACACCTCTTCGAGCACCCGCCGCACCGCACGGCACGGCGCGCAGAACTCACTGGAGAACTGGACCAGTGTGGCCCTGGCCCCGAGCGGCCCGCCCAGGTCGGCCGCCGCGAGCCGCCCCGCGTCGCCCACCGGCGTACGGGCCGCGGTGCGCGCCCGCAGCCTCCCTTCGGTGCGCCGCCGCACGAGCCCGAACACCGCGGCCGCCATCAGCACCGCCACACACACGACCAACCCAGCCACGTCCAGGGCCTCCGAGAGTTCACACGACTGCAAAACACCTCCCGGGGCCACCGGGCCGCGGGCGGGAGAGCATGGTGACCATGCACATCGACACAAGGGGACCACGATTCGGGGCCGCCGTCACCACGGTGGTGCTCGCCGTGGTCCTCCTCACGGGCAGCGCGGGCCTCCTGGCCTGGCAGGCGCTCTGCTTCGCCCTCGGCACCGCGCTCGGCGTCCAGAGGTCCCCGTACGGGCTCTTCTTCCGCTTCCTGATACGTCCCAGGCTCGCGCCGCCCGCCGAGACCGAGTCACCGGGGCCGCCGCGCTTCGCGCAGGGGGTGGGCCTCGTCTTCTCCCTCGCCGGGCTCGCCGGCTACCTCTTCGGGCAGGACTGGCTCGCCCTTGCGGCCACGGCGTGCGCGCTCGCGGCCGCGTTCCTCAACGCGGCCTTCGCGTACTGCCTCGGCTGCGAGATGTACCTCCTGCTGCGCAGGGCCACCGCGCCCGCGGCATGAGGCCGGCCGCCCAACCGCCCGGTCAGGGCCTGCGCAGCGGGGTGACGACCGGGCGGCCCGCCGCGTCGGGGGCGACCGCGACCCGGGCCGTGTAGACGCGGGAGACCAGGCTCTCGGTGACGACCTCGGCCGGGGGACCGGCCGCCGCGGTCCTGCCGCGGTCGAGCAGGACCAGCCGGTCCGCGTACTGCGCCGCGGCGGTCAGGTCGTGCAGGGTGGTGACCACCGTGAGCCGCTGCCGCGCGCGCAGGTCGTCGACGAGGTCGAGCACGTGCTGCTGGTGCCCCAGGTCGAGCGCGGAGGTGGGCTCGTCGAGCAGCAGCAGCCGCGGCTCCTGCGCCAGGGCGCGGCCCAGCGTGACGCGCTGCCGCTCGCCGCCGGAGAGCGCGGACAGGCGGCGGCCGGCGAACGCGCCGAGGTCGAGCGCCCCCAGGGCGCGCGCCGCCGCCTCCCGGTCGCGGGCGCCCGGCTTGGCGAGGTGCCCGAGGTGCGGGGTGCGGCCGAGCAGCACGTACTCCCGTACGGTCATCTCCGGCGGCAGCACCGGGGCTTGGGGCACGTACGCGACGAGCCGGGCCCGTTCCCTGCTGCGCAGCCGGCCGAGGTCGGTGCCGCAGAAGCGGACGGCGCCGGTGTGCCGGGCGAGACCCGCCATGGCGCGCAGCGCGGTCGACTTGCCCGCGCCGTTCGGACCGATCAGCGCGAGCCAGCCGCCGGGGGCGACGGCACAGGACAGCTCGCGCACCACCGGGGCGCCCGCCAGTTCGACGCAGAGGCGGGACACGTCGAGCCCCGCGGCCTCCCGCGCCTGGCCCGTCATGTGCGCACCGCCCTGGTGGTCCGCAGGATCAGCACGAACGCGGGCGAGCCGACGAGCGCGGTCACCACGCCGATCGGCAGCTCGGCCGGTGCCACGGCGGTGCGGGCCGCCGCGTCGGCGAGCACCAGGGCCCCGGCGCCGAAGAGGAGGGAGAGCGGGAGCACGAGGCGGTACGAGGTGCCGGCGAGCCGCCGCACCGCGTGCGGCACGACGATGCCGACGAAGCCGATCAGGCCGCTGACCGCCACGGCGCTCGCCGCGGCCAGCGCACAGGCCGCCACGACGACCAGCCGCACGGCGGCGGGGCGCAGCCCGAGGGCCCGGCTCTCCTCGTCGCCCACGGACAGCACGTCGAGGTGGCGGCCGTGCAGCAGCACCACCGCGAAGGCGACCGCCAGATACGGCAGGATCTGCACCGTCTGGTGCCAGGTGGCGGCCGAGAGCGAGCCGAGCAGCCACGAGTAGACCTGCTGGATGTCCTGGCTGGAGCGCTGGAGCACATACGTCTGGACGGCGGAGAGGAACAGCGAGACGGCGAGGCCGGCGAGCAGCAGGGTGGACGTGCCGGGGCCGCCGGTCACCCCCGCCAGGTAGGCGAGGGCCACCCCGGCGAGCGACCCGGCGAACGCCGCCCCCGGCACGGCGGGCGAGGCGGCGCCGCCCAGCGCGACGATGGCGACCGTGGCGCCGAGCCCCGCGCCCGCCGAGGAACCCAGCAGCGACGAGTCCACCAGCGGATTGCGGAACACGCCCTGGTAGCCGGCGCCCGCCAGCGAGAGCGCCCCGCCGACCAGCGCGCCGAGCACCACGCGCGGCAGCCGGATCTGGAACAGCACCCCGCGGTCCAACGCGCTCATCCCGGACGGCAGATGCACGAACGGCAGCCGGTCGAGCAGCGCGGCGGCCGTGCCGAGCGGATCGAGGTCGGCCGCGCCCGCACTGGCGCCCACCAGGACCGCGACCGCGAGGAACGCGACCGCGATGCCGTAGAGGCGCACGGTGCGTGCGCGACTGCGCGGCGGCCTCCCCGCCTCCGGCGCCCCCGCCTCCGGCGCCCCCGCGTGCGGCACCCCGGCCCGCGGCCGCCCCGCCTCCGACCCCTCGACGCGCCGTCTCACCGCTGCCGCGCGCCCCGCGTCACCGGGCCTCCGCCCGCTCCACCGCTCCGGCGATCCCGGCGACCAGCTGCGGCAGCCGCGGGCCCCAGCGGGAGGCCACGTCGCTGTCGAGGCCGAAGACCTGCCGCTCCCGCACCGCGGGGACGCCCGACCAGCCGGGGCGCGCAGCGACGGTCCTCGGGCTCTGCCCGCCGTCGGACGGCCCGCCGTCGGTGAGGAAGATCAGCTGGGGGCGTGCCGAGACGATGTACTCCTGCGACAGCTGCGGGTATCCGCCGTCGGACGCCTTGTCCGCCCTGTCCGCGATGTTCTTCAGGCCGAACAGCGAGGCCAGCTGCCCCACGAAGGTCGAAGAGGTCGCCGAGTAGTACGGGGCCGCGCCCAGCTCCCAGTAGTAGGTGAGGCCGGTGTGGTGCGCACCCGCGCGCTTCACCGTGGCGGCGATCTGAGACTTCATCCCGGCGACCGTGCGCGCGGCCTGCTGGCCGTGCCCGGTGGCCCGGCCGAGCTGGTCGATCTGCGCGTAGGCGTCGTCGACCGTCGCCGCCGCGGGCTCGATCAGCACCGGCACGCCCAGCTTGCGCAGCCCGCTCACCAGGCCGCCCGAGTCCTGCGACGCGACCACCAGGTCGGGCCGGTACTTCGCGATCGCCTCGATGTTCGGGGTCAGGCCGCTGAGGCTGGTGACCGGGGCGTTCGCGGGGCGGTCGGAGTCCGCGTCGACGGCGACGACCTGCTTGCCCGCGCCCACGGCGTACAGGTCCTCGGTCGCGGTCGGCGACAGCGAGACGACCCGCTCGGGCCGGTGGCCGAGGGTGACCCTGCCGTTCTGCGGGGCCACCGTGACGGGGAAGGACGCGCCGCCCGAGGCGGAGGGCGCGGCGGACTGTGCGCCGCCGCCGGAACCCCCGGAGCCGCAGCCGCCGAGCAGCGCGGCGACGAGGACGGCTGCGGCCGCCGCCAGCGCGCGCGGGAGCGCCGGGCGCCTGGGCAGCCGGCGCGGGGCCGTGGGGTGCGCCATGTGCGCTTCCTCCCGGTGAGGACGGGAAGAAGCCGATCCATCGGCATGCCGGACCCGGGCAGGCGCCGGGACGGCAGGACGGACCGCCCTTCCCACGAGGGCCGATGTCGTCGCGCGGCAGGAGGCGACCTGGCTTGGGCCGCCCGGCGGGGCGGCCTTCACAGTTGCGGGACAGCGCCGGACTGGCCCGCACCGCGGGCTTCACCGGCTTCGCTGCCTGGCGCGCAGCCGAGAACCGGCACTTCAGCACCGGCCACTCGGCCCCAGCACGCTAGCACGCGCCGCACACCGCCCCTCCGGCCGGCTCCCGGCTCCGCCGGGCGCGGCGGACGCCGGGGAGCGCCGCGCCCTGAGGGCGCGTGCCGTCGCGTCGCGGGGTGTTTTCCGGCGTGGTACGACGGAGGAGTGGGCCCGGGGCGTGGCGGGGGCCGTGCGCCGGGCGCAGCGAGACGAGCGACACGCCCTCCACGACCGAGAGAAGTGTTCCGCATGGCCGAGAAGCCCGGCGCGCACACCGAGGAAGAACCGCAGAGCGAACGGGGAGCGAAGGGCTCGCGTGACACGGGCTCGGACCGGCCTTCGGCGGGACCCGCGGACCGGCCGGCAGACAACGCGCGCGGCGACCGCGCCGACATCGACACCTCCGTCAAGCCGCACAAGCCGTCCGACCCGGACACACCGCACCTCCAGTCCGGAGGCGGCTGACCGCCACCACGAGAGGCAGGCGACACCATGGCAAGGGACCCGGACGAACACCGGGAGACCGACACGCGCGGCAAGGCCGTGCCGCCGTACGAGGGCCGACGGAAGTCGGCGGACGTCGAGAGCGGCGCCGAGCGGAGCGGGAGCACACCGCGCAGGGGCGGCGCGACCGGGCCCGTCGAAGACGGCTCGATGAAGGCGCCTGACCCCCGCCGCACCCCCGGCGGGGCGACCGGCTCGCCGGCGGACGAGCAGCCGGCCCGCCGCCGACGCGACGGGAGCGAGCCGGACGACGAGGGCACGGGACCTTCGCACCAGCCCGGTGTGGGCCGCGCGGAGAAGAGGCCCTGATACGACCGAGAGCATCCGGCGCCGCGCAGCAGGCCTGGCGCCGCGCGGGCCCGGCCGCGGCGAGAGGCGTGTGCCGCAGCCCGCCGCGGGCCGGTCGCGCGCGTGTCGTCAGCGCCCCTGCGAGGGCTGCCGGGGCCTCAGGAGGACGACAAGGCTGCGGCCCTCCGCCTTGAGGGCGCCGCCTGCGGGCAGTGACGCCTCCTCGTCGGGCGCGGCCGGGGCCGCCGTGTCCACGGCGACGCGCCAGCCGGTGCCGTAGGCGGGCCCCGGCATGCGGAACTCCACCGGCTCGTGGTGGCTGTTGAGCAGCACGAGGAACGAGTCGTCCACGATGCGCTCGCCCTGCGGGCCCGGCTCCGTGATGGCGTCGCCGTTGAGGAAGACGGCCAGCGCGTGGGCGTCGCCGCGGGCCCAGTCCGCCTCGCCCATCGTCTCGCCGTCCGGCCGCAGCCAGACGATGTCGGGCAGGTCCCCGCCGCGCTCACCCGGCCGGCCGGTGAAGAACCGCCTGCGGCGCAGCAGGGGATGGGCGTGGCGCAGCTCGATCAGCCGCCGGGTGAAGTCCAGCAGGCCGCGCCGCTCCGCGTCGAGATCCCAGTCCACCCAGGCGAGTTCGCTGTCCTGGCAGTACACGTTGTTGTTGCCGCGCTGCGTGCGGCCGAGTTCGTCGCCGTGCGCGATCATCGGCACTCCCTGCGACAGCAGCAGGGTGGCGAGCAGGTTGCGCTGCTGCCGGGCGCGCAGGGCGAGGATCTCCCGGTCGTCGGTCTCGCCCTCGGCGCCGCAGTTCCACGAGCGGTTCTCGCTCTCGCCGTCCCGGTTGCCCTCGCCGTTGGCCTCGTTGTGCTTCTCGTTGTACGAGACCAGGTCGCGCAGGGTGAACCCGTCGTGCGCCGTGACGAAGTTGATGCTGGCGAGCGGGCGCCTGCTGTCGTGCTGGTAGAGGTCGGACGAGCCGGCGAAGCGGGACGCGAGCTCCGGCATGGACGACTCGGCACCGCGCCAGAAGTCCCTTATGGCGTCGCGGTACTTGCCGTTCCACTCGGTCCACAGCGGTGGGAAGTTGCCGACCTGGTAGCCGCCGTCCCCGATGTCCCACGGCTCGGCGATCAGCTTGACCTGGCTGACCACCGGGTCCTGCTGGACCAGGTCGAAGAAGGCCGAGAGCCGGTCGACCTCGTGGAACTGCCGGGCCAGGGTCGCCGCCAGGTCGAAGCGGAAGCCGTCGACGTGCATCTCGGTGACCCAGTACCGCAGCGAGTCCATGATGAGCTGGAGGACGGCAGGGTGCTTGACGGAGAGGCTGTTGCCCGTCCCTGTCGTGTCGTAGTAGTGGGCGGGGTCCCCGTCGACCAGCCGGTAGTAGGCGGTGTTGTCGAGGCCCTTGAAGGAGAGCGTCGGCCCCTTCTCGTTGCCCTCGGCGGTGTGGTTGTAGACCACGTCGAGGACGACCTCGATGCCCGCCGCGTGCAGGGTCTTCACCATCGACTTGAACTCCTGCACCTGGCCGCCCGGACGGCCGCTCACGGCGTAGGCGTTGTGCGGGGCAAAGAAGCCGATCGTGTTGTAGCCCCAGTAGTTGGACAGGCCCTTCTCGCGCAGCACGCCGTCCTGCGCGTACTGGTGCACGGGCATCAGCTCCAGGGCCGTCACCCCGAGAGCCGTGAGGTGCTCGACCACCGCGGGGTGCGCGATCCCCGCGTACGTGCCGCG
This sequence comes from Streptomyces sp. NPDC047002, assembly GCF_040704505.1. Taxonomy (NCBI): domain Bacteria; kingdom Bacillati; phylum Actinomycetota; class Actinomycetes; order Kitasatosporales; family Streptomycetaceae; genus Streptomyces; species Streptomyces sp. NPDC047002. The sequence goes on along the minus strand of NZ_JBEYWC010000004.1, from coordinate 58,074 downwards.
CAGCTCCTCCGGCACGTCCGGATGGTTCATCGTCAGACCGCGTACGTGCGCCTCGTAGATCACCGTCTCGTGGTAGGGGCGGCGCGGCGGCCGGTCGTCGCCCCAGTCGAAGTACGGGTCCACGACGACGCCCGTCATGGTGTGCGCCGCGCTGTCGTCTGTGTTGGACTCGTCGGGCCGCCCGAAGCGGTAGTCGAACAGCGACTCGTCGCCGTCGATCTGGCCGTCGACGGCCTTCGCGTACGGGTCGAGCAGCAGCTTCGACGGGTTGCAGCGCAGGCCGCGCTCGGGCGCGTGGGGGCCGTGCACGCGGTAGCCGTAGCGCTGCCCGGGCCGTACGCCGGGGAGACAGGCGTGCCACACGAAGCGGTCCACCTCGTTGAGCCGGACGCGCTCCTGCGTGCCGCGCTCGTCGAGGAGGACGAGTTCGACCAGCTCGGCGGCCTCGGAATAGAGCGCGAAGTTGGTGCCGGAGCCGTCGTAGGTGGCTCCGAGGGGATAGGGCTGTCCCGGCCAGGTCTGCATGCCTGGAAGGTAACCGCGCAGGCGGCGTCCACTCCTGTCCGCCGGGTGCTTCCCACGACCGGCGGTGCGCGCCCGCACCCGGGCTGCCCCGTTCTCAGGCCGCGGCGGCCAGCCGCCGCAGCCTGCTCGCGGCGGGCGTGCCCGCCTCCGCGCCACTGAAGACCACCCGGACCCCGGGGTCGTCCGGCAGCCTGACCACCTCCTCGTTCAGCACCATCGCCCCCACCAGCGGGTGGCGGTACTCCCGCACCGAGTGCACGCAGTCGCTGACCGGGTGCGCCTCCCAGATACGGGCGAAGTCGGCGCTGCGCGTGCCCAGTTCGCCGATCAGGTCAGCCAGCTCCTGGTCGCAGGGGTACTGCGCGGCGGCGAGCCGCAGATAGGCGGTGAGGTCGCGCGCCTGCGCCTCCCAGTCGGGGAAGAGGCCGCGCGCCGCGGCGTCGAGGAACGTGAAGCGCGCGACGTTGGGGGCTTCACCGCACGCCGCCGCGGGATCCTGAAGGCCCCACAGGGCGAAGCCGAGCGCGTTGCCGCCCAGCAGGTCGGCGCGGCGCCCCACGATGATCGCCGCCTGTCCTGCGGCCCCGTCCACCAGCGCCCGCACCGCGGGCCTGACCCGCTCGGGGCCGCCGCCGCGCAGCGCCGCGCGGCCGGGCGACGCGAGCCGCACCAGATGGGCGCGCTCGTCGGCGCCGAGGCGGAGGACCCGGGCGAGCGAGTCGAGCACGGAGTCCGACACCTGGTGGCTCTCGCCCTGTTCGAGCCGGGTGTAGTACGTCGCGCTGATCCCGGCGAGTTCCGCGAGCTCCTCGCGGCGCAGCCCCGGCACCCGCCGCCGCCCGTGGAAGGCCACCCCGGCCTCCTCGGGCGTCACGGCGGCCCTGCGGCTGCGCAGGAACGCACCGAGCTCACGCGACGGATTCCTCATGCAGTCCAGTGTCGCAGGCCCCGTACGCCGGGCGAGGGTATCCACCGCGTGGTCTGGTTGCCCGCCCCACGGCGGCCGACAGTGGGGGCATGGACACGGAACCCCCGCACGCGCCCGTACCACCGCCGTTCCCGCAGGGCGCGGCACCGGTCGTCGTGACGGCGGCCGCCGGCGCGGCCGGCTCGGGCGCCGTACGGGCCCCGTCCGACGCGGGCGCCCCGGTGCCCGCCGTGGCACGGGGCCGCAGCAAAGTGCGCGACTCCGGCCTGGCCGTCAGGACGCCGACCGCCCTCGGCGGCTTCCTCGCCGCCGTCGCCTGACGCGCGGCGTCCCCTCACCCATCCCGTACGCGACCGGAAGAGAGCAGCCCACCATGACCAGCCCGACGGCCCGCCAGGCACCCGGCTTCCAGCGGTTCCGCATCGGCGGCCTCCTGATCACCGCCCTGTACGACGGCTATGTGCCGATCCGCGCCGACGACCTGCGCGGGGCGCCCGCCGAACTGGTGCGCGGCCGCCTGGCCGCCGCCCACCTGCCGGAGGACGGCGACCCGCGGACCGCGGTGCTCGCCTTCCTCGTCGAGGGGGACGGCCGCAGGATCCTGGTCGACGCGGGCAGCGGGACGACGCTCGGCCCGGCCACCGGGCACCTTTGGGAGAGCCTGGCCGCGGCGGACGTGCCCGCGCACAGCGTCGACCACGTGCTGATCACCCACCTCCACCCGGACCACGCCGGCGGCCTCGTCACCCCGCAGGGGCTGGCCGCCTTCCCCGCCGCGACCGTGCACGTCGCACGCGCCGACACCGACCACTGGCTGGACGCCGGGCGCACCGGCAGGGCGCAGGGCGTGCAGGCACAGATCCACCGGGACGCGGCCGCGGCGCTCGCGCCGTACCGGGAGAGCGGCAGGCTCGACGCCTTCACCGGCCCGGACGTCCTGCCGGGCGTGCGCGCGCTCGACGAGCACGGGCACACCGCCGGCCACACCGGCTACCTCGTCGGCACGGGCCGCGACACCGTCCTCTTCTGGGGCGACACCGTCCACAGCCACACCGTCCAACTGCCGTACCCGGACGTCTCGGTGGCCATCGACAGCGATCCCGCGCGGGCCGTCGCGAGCCGCGCCGAGGTGCTCGGCCTCGCGGCCCGCGAGGGATGGTGGGTCGCGGCGGCGCACCTGCCCTTCCCCGGCCTCGGCCATCTGCGCGGCGACGGATCGGGGTACGCCTGGCTTCCCGCCTCCTACGCGCCCCTGCCGGACGCCGGCTAGCGGGGATACGGGCCGCAGGGCCCGTTCTGTCCCGATCGGTCAAGGACGGGTACCCTGGGGCCATGGCAAGGCCGCGCAAGTTCGAGGAAGAGGCGGCCGTGGCCGCCGCCCGCACGGCGTTCCGGCGTACGGGGTACGCGGGCACGTCCCTCAGCGACCTGGTCGAGGCCACGGGCCTCGGCAAGGGCAGTCTCTACAACGCGTTCGGGGACAAGGAGGAGATCTTCGAGCGCGCCTTCGACGGCTACTGCGCCGAGGCGGACGCCGCCACGGACGAGGCGTTCCGCAGGGCCGCGGGCCTCGCCGCGGCCCTCGGCTACCTGGACCAGGTCACCGGCGACACGATCGCCGACCGCGAACACGTCGGCTGCATGATCAGCAAGGCGACGGCGGAGCTCGCGGTGAGTTCGGAAGCGGTGGTCGAGCGCGCGTCGAGGACCCTCCACCATGTCGAGGACCGCCTCGCGTGCTCGCTTGCGCGGGCCCGGGACGACGGCGAGATCGACAAGGACACCGACCCCCGCGACCTCGCCAGGCTGCTCCTCGCGGTCACCCGCGGCATCGAGGCGCTCGGCAAGGCGGGCTACTCGGCCGAGGAACTGCGGTCGGTCGAGTCGGCGGCCGCCCGCGTCCTCGGCGGGTGAGCGCCGCCGCGGGCACGGGCAGCCCCGGGCCCGCCGGCGGGCCCACGGCCCACCGGCGGCGGAGCGGTCAGACGAGGGCCGGGTAGTCGGTGTAGCCCTCGGCACCGCCGCCGTAGAAGGTGGCCTGGTTCGCCTCGTTGAGCGCGGCGCCGCTGCGCCACCGCTCGACCAGGTCGGGGTTGGCGAGCAGCGGCCGCCCGACGGCGACCATGTCGGCGAGGCCCTCGGAGACGATCGCCTGCGCGGACTCCAGGCTGGTGACCGCGGCGAAGCCGTCGTTGGCGACGGTGACGCCGCCGAAGCGCGCGGTCAGGTCCCTGGCCAGCGCGGAGCGCGGGTCGGCCACGTAGGACAGGTAGGCGATCCCCAGCGGGGCGATCGCGTCGACGAGCGTGCCGTACGTCGCCGCGGTGGCCTGCTCGTCGTCCTCGATGACGCCCTGGATGTCGTGCGCGGGGGAGATGCGGATGCCGGTCTTCTCGGGGCCGATCGCGTCCGCGACGGCGCGCACCACCTCGATGGCGAAGCGTGCCCTCTTCTCGGGCGTACCGCCGTAGCCGTCGGTGCGCAGGTTGGACGTGGGGCCGAGGAACTGGTGCACCAGGTAACCGTTGGCCGCGTGCACCTCCACACCGTCCAGGCCCGCGGCGACCGCCTGCCGGGCGGCGTGCGCGAACTCCTCGACCACGGAGGCGATCTCGGCCTCCTCCAGGGCGCGCGGCACCGGCTGGGGCTGCATGCCCGTGCGGGTGAAGATCTCGCCGGGGGCGGCGACGGCGCTCGGCGCCACCAGCTCGGGCGTCGTCTTGTTGTCGGGGTGGCCGACCCGGCCCGCGTGCATGAGCTGCGCGAAGATGCGGCCGCCTCTCGCGTGCACCGCGTCGGCGACCGCCCGCCACCCCTCCACCTGCGCGTCCGAGTGCAGCCCTGGGGTGGCGAAGTAGCCCTGGCCCGTGGCGCTCGGCTGCGTGCCTTCCGTTATCAGCAGGCCGGCCCCTGCGCGCTGGGCGTAGTACTCGGCGACGAGCGCGGTCGGGACCCCGTCGTCGTCGGAGCGGTTGCGGGTCATCGGGGCCATGGCGACGCGGTTGGCGAGGGTGAGCTTGCCGACGGTGATCGGGTCGAACAGTGTGGACACGGGTATACTCCTCGACTGGCTGTCACAGGGCGCGGCGCCGGGGCCGAGCCCGTGCGCCGCGGTCTTCCTTCGTATTCCGGCTGGGTCAACGCCCGGGCGGTGGCCTCCATTCCGCCTCCTGGGACCTTTCCTCCGGCTGCGTGTCCGGCCGCGGCTGCCCCGGGACGCGGCGCCGGTCCCGCGCCGTCACAGCGGCGGCGCCGAGCAGGGCGGCGGCCGCGGCCAGGGACAGCGTGACCGCGAGCCCTGCCGAGTCGACCAGCAGGCCCCCGGCGGCGGAGCCGGCCGCCAGGCTGATCTGGATGGTCGAGACGAACACCGCCTGACCGCCCTCGGCACCGGCCCCCGCCGTCCGCATCATGAAGATCTGGAGGCTGATGGGGAGCGCGCCCCAGAACACCCCCCACGCCGCGACCGCCGCGACGACCGCCGGGCGGCTGCCGGCCGCCCAGGGCAGCACGGCGACGCATGCCGCCGTCAGGGCCATGAAGACGGCCACGGCCCGCTTGGGGGCAGCGTCGAGCGCCCGGGTGAAACCGAAGTTCCCGACCAGGCCCGCCGCGCCGAACCCGAGCAGCACGAGGGTCACCCCCGAGGAGCCGAAGCCGGCTTCGTCGCGCAGGTAGGGCTCCAGATAGGTGTACGCGGCGAACTGGGCCGCGAACGTCGCCACGCACGCGATCAGCACCGTGCGCGACCTGCCGTCCCGCACGATCCCGACCAGGTCGCGCACCCGCTGCCCGGCGCCCGGCGGCAGCGAGGGCAGCAGCAGGAGCTGGGCGACGAGGGCGAGCGCGGCGAGCGCGGCGCCCAGCGCGAACGCGGCCCGCCACCCCGCGAGGCTGCCGATCAGGGCGCCGAGCGGCAGGCTCGCCACCGTGGCGAGGGCGATGCCGCCGGTCACGGTGGCGGTGGCCCTGGTGGCGCCGCGGGCGTCGACCAGGCGCGGCGCGACGCTGCTGCCGAACACCCAGAAGCCGCCGACCCCCACGCCGAGCAGCAGCCGTGCGACGAGCATCACCCCGAGCCCGGGGCTCAGCGCGCCGAGCAGGTTCGAAAGGCAGATCAGCGCCGCGAGCGCCACCAGGACCGCCTTGCGGTCGACCCGGCCCGCGGCCAGGGTCGCGACGGGGGCGGCCACCGTGGCGGCGAGACCCGGCATCACGACCAGCAGCCCCGCACTCCCCGAGGAGACGTGCAGCCCCGCGGAGATGTCGGAGAGCAGCCCGATCGGCAGGAACTCCGAGAGCACGAGGCTGAACGAGCAGAAGGCCACCGACACCACGGCCGCCCAGGCGCCGGCCCGGGGCGGCGCGGCGGTCTCCGGGACGTCGGCGCAGGTGGCGGTCATCGCTCCGCCGGCCACGGCAGTGGGCCGCGGGTCGCGGCCGCGGTGTGTCGCGGGGCGGCGGTTCCGGTGTGCGGTGTGCGGGCGGAGCCGGTGCCGGTGTGCAGTGCCGGGCGAGCCGTCATCGCGTCCTCCTTGTGCGGGTGCGGGTGCGGGTGCGGGTGCGAAAGCGTTGCACGCAGCACCGTAGCATCGTTTTTGACCGGTCGGATAAGAACCTGGTCGGGCCCTGGCAGGCATGGCGCGGGTGGCGCCCCGGAGGGTGGGTGGGGGCCGTCTCGGGTCGCCTTCGAAAGTTGTGTCGTATGGCCTGAATGTCTGTTTCCTTGAGCCGCCGGACGGCTTCCGCCTGGCAAAACATGAACCTTCTTCCGCTCTATTGACGGCCCAAGTCGCCCGCATTACGGTCATGAAACCGGATCGCGGGATGCCATCCCACAATCCGGAACATCCGCAGGAGCAAGGATGCTCCAGAAGGGCGGGACTTCCCATGAGCCTCGACAACGGCAGCGCCACCGGCGCCCCGGCCGTACCCCCGTACGACCGGCCCGCGGAGCACTCGGTGCACGCGGTCTACTCCTCCGAGGACTTCCAGCGGCTCAGCCGGGCGCGCGGGCGGCTCGCCTGGTGGCTCACCGGCGTGACGCTCGCCGTCTATCTCGGCTTCTTCCTCTGGGTCGCCCTCGGCCCCGGCTCGCTCTCCGCGCCCGTCGCCGGGTTCGGGTCGAGCGGCCTGCTGGTCTACCTGCTGCTCTCGCTGGCCGCGTTCGCCCTGGTCGCCGTCTATCTGCGGGTCACCGCGCGGCGCATCGTGCCGCTCCAGGGCGCCGTCGCGGCCCGCGCTGCCGAACTCCTCGGCGCCGAGGGCCCGCACCGCACGGAGGGATCCGAGGCATGAACCACGGACTGACGCTCGGCGTCTTCGGGGTCCTGGTGGTGGCCATGCTGGCGATCATCATCAGGGCCGGGCGGCGCACCCGCACCGCGAGCGACTTCTGGGCCGCGGGCCGCGGCATCGGCTCCGCGCAGAACGGCCTCGCCGTCGCAGGCGACTTCATGTCCGCCGGCACCTTCCTCGGCACCGTGGGCCTGATCTTCCTCACGGGCTTCGACGGCACACTCATCCTGCTCGCCGCGCTGTTCTCCTTCCTGCCCGTGCTGTTCCTGCTCGCCGAACGGCTGCGCAACTCCGGCGCGTACACCCTCGCCGACGTGCTCTCGCTGCGCTTTCGCGGCGAGGCGGTGCGCGGCTCGGCCGCGGTGAACACACTCGTCGTGTCGTTCTTCTACCTCTTCGCCCAACTCGTGGGCGCTGGGACCCTGTTGCAGGCGCTCTCCGGGCTCTCCTTCACCACGGCCGTGCTGATCACCGGCGCCTTCATGACGGTGTACGTGACCCTCGGCGGGATGCTCGGCGCCACCTGGGTGATGATCGTCAAGGCGCTGCTCCTCGTGGTCGCGGCCCTGGTGCTGACCGGAGCCGTACTCGCCCACGCGGGCTGGGACTTCGGCGGGCTGCTGCACACCGCGGCGGGCCGCACCCCCGCGGGCGACGCCATCCGCGGCCCCGGCCTGCTGCTGCCGCACGGCCACGCGCTCGACCGGACCGACATCGTCTCGTACGGCCTCGTCTACATGCTCGGCACCGCGGGGCTGCCGCACGTCCTGGTCCGCTTCTTCACCGTCCGCGACGGACACACCGCGCGTCGCTCGCTCGGCTGGGCCATCGGCGTCATGGGCGTCTTCTTCGGCCTGATCGTGGTGATCGGCTTCGGCGCCCGCGCCCTGCTGAACTCCGCCGCCGCCAAGGAGGCCTCCGCGGCCGGCGGCAATCTCGTGGCACCCATCCTGGCCCGCGAGCTGGCGGGCGGGGCGGGCACCGCCTGGGGCGACATCAGCCTCGCCGTGATCTCGGGCGTCGCCTTCCTCACCATCCTCGCCGTGGTCTCCGGGCTGCTGCTGTCCGCTTCCGGCGCGGTCGCCCACGACCTGTGGACCGGCAGCCTGCACCGCAACAGTCCCAAGGCCGCGCGGCAGGAGCCGGCAGTCGCCCGCGTCACCGCCATCGGCATGGGCGTCCTCGCCACCCTCGGCACCTGCGCCATCGGCTCGGGACGCAACATCACCTTCCTGCTGGGCCTGGCCTTCCTGGTCGCCGCGAGCGCCAACCTCCCGGTTGTCCTGCTCACCCTGTTCTGGAAGCGGTTCACCGCGCGCGGCGCCGTCTTCGGGCTGCTCGGCGGCCTGCTCGTGTCGATCGTGGTGATCGCGCTCTCGCCGACCTGGCTGCACGACAACGCGGTCATCAAGCTCGACTACCCGGCCGTCATCTCCATCCCCGCAGGCTTCCTGATCGCCTGGCTCGCCACCGTGCTCGGCAGGACCCGCCCCGACCCCGCCGCCTGGGAGTCGATGTCCGTACGCACCCAGCTCGGCATCACCCCGGCCCCTGCCGAGGCCCCTGCACGCACCTGAACCGCGCCGCGCGCCCCCGGGCGCGCGCCCGCACGCACCACCGCACCAGGACCACGCGTCCGCACCCCGCACCGGGCCGCCGCGGCCCGGCGCACCCGGCCGCCCCGCCGGCCGCGCACCGAAGGACACCGCATGCCTCAGCCCCACCAGACCATGGCGGCGGTGACGCCGGACGGCGTCACCGTCAAGGGCCTCGACCTCGTCGACGACCTCATCGGCGCCGTCCCGTTCACCGACATGGTGCACCTGGAGATCACCGGGCGGCTGCCCGGGCCCGGTGCACGCGCCGCCCTCGACGCGGTGCTCGTCGCCCTCACGGAACACGGCATGACCGCCACCGCGGTGGCCGCGCGCCTCACCGACCTGGGCGCGCCCGGCGCGCTCCAGGGCGCGGTCGCCGCGGGGCTGCTCGGCGCGGGCGACCGCTTCCTCGGCGCCCTCGACGGCGCCGCGCGGCTGCTCCAGGAGTGGCCCGACGACGCCGAACCCGACGCACACGCACGCCGGCTGGCCGAGGAGGCGCGCAGCCGCAGGGACCGGCTGCCCGGACTCGGCCACCCCGTGCACACCGAGGGCGACCCGCGCACCGCCCGGCTTTTCGCCGTCGCCGACGCCGCCGGGCTCGACCCGGCGCCGCGGGAGCGGTTCCTGCTGCTGCGGCACCACGCCGAGCGTGCCGCGCACCGGACGCTGCCCGTCAACGTGGACGGCGCGTCCGCCGTGCTGCTCACCGCCGCGGGCATCCCCTGGCAGGTGTGCCGGGGCATCGCGCTTGTCGCACGCGCCGCCGGGCTCGTCGGCCACCTCTGGGACGAGCACCGGGCCCCCGCCGCGCAGGCGATGCTCGACGCCGCGGACGCCGCGGCACCCTACGGCGACCCGGAGGCGACCAAGTGACCACGCTCCCGCACCAGTCCGCGCCCGTCGAGGACTCCTGGCGCGACCCCGCGGCCGAGGCCGTACCGCTGCCGGTGCTGCTGCGCGAGCGCGCAGCGGCCACGCCCGACGCGGTGTTCGTCGAGGACACCGCGGAAGGCCCCGTCACCTACGGCAGGTTCGAGGAGCTCGTGCACGCCTGGCGCGGCGCGCTGCACGCCGCGGGCGTACGGCAGGGCGACCGGGTCGCCACGATGTTCCCCACCGGGCCCGAGGCGCTCGTCGTGTGGATGGCCGTCGCCAGACTCGGCGCGGTCGAGGTGCCCCTCAACACCGCCTACCACGGCCGGGTCCTCGCGACCGTGCTCGCCGACGCAGCCCCGGCGGCCGCCGCCGTGCACCCCCGGTGGGCAGAGCGCTTCGCCCCCGCGCAGGCACCCGAGTCCCTCGCACTGCCCGTCCTGACCGGCGCCGGCGGCCCCGGCGGGACCCCGGGCCCCGCGGGAGCACGGCCCGCGGCCGTGCTCCCGCCCGAGCCCCGGCTGCGCGAGCACACCACCGCCACCGTCGTCTACACCTCGGGCACCACGGGCCGCTCCAAGGGCGTCCTGATCCCGTGGCGCCAGCTGGAGCGCTCCGCCGTCTGGTGCATCCCCCTCGACGAGGCGGGACCCGGCGACCACTGGTACGTGCCCGTCCCGCTGTTCCACGTCAGCGGCAAGCTCTCGGTGTACGCGGCGGCCCTGACCGGCGCCCGCGCCGTCACCCGCGACGGCTTCAGCACCTCGCGCTTCTGGCCCGACGTGCGCGCGTACGGCTGCACGACCACCCTGCTGCCGGGCAGCGCGGCCCGCTACCTGGAGTCCGTGCCGCCCGCCGAGGGCGACGCCGACAACCCGCTCCGCAACGTCTTCGTGGCGCCCTTCCCGCGCGACCGCGCCGCGTTCGCCGCACGCTTCGGGGTGCGGCTGACCACGGCCTTCAACATGACCGAGGTGAGCTGCCCCGTCGTCAGCGGCTGGGAGCTCGGCCCCGAGGGCAGCTGCGGCCGGGTGCGGCCGGGCGCGCAGATCCGCATCGTCGACGCATACGACCGCGAGGTCGAGGACGGCGAGACCGGCGAACTCCTCGTGCGCACCGACTCTCCGTGGGAGATCACCGCGGGCTACCTCGGCCTGCCGGAGGCCACCGCCGCGGCCACCCGCAACCTCTGGTTCCACACCGGCGACCGGTGCCGCCGCGACGCCGACGGCTGGGTGTACTTCGTGGACCGCTCGGGCGACGCCATCAGGCGCCGCGGCGAGAACATCTGCTCCACCGACGTCGAGGCGGCCATCGGCGGGCACCCCGCCGTCGCCGAGGCTGCCGTCGTCGGCGTCCCCTCCGAGTGGGGCGAGCACGACGTCAAGGCGTTCGTGGTGGCACGTGAGGGCCACGACCCGGACGGCGTGCCCGGCGGACTCGCCGCCGACATCGCCGGCTTCGCGCGCCGCGAACTCCCGCGGTTCATGGTGCCGCGGTACGTCGAGATCGTGGACGACCTGCCCCGCACCCACACCCAGCGCGTCCGCAAGGCCGAACTGCGCGCACGGACCGGCCACGACGAGCGCCCCGGCCGCTACCACGACGCAGGCCGCTGACCGCGGCGCGAGCCCACCCCTCACCGCACGACTGGCCGGGCGGCGCGCCCGGCCGAGCGAAAGGCCACCCGATGAGCATCACCCTCGAACGCGAAGGACAGGTCGCCGTCGTGACCATCCGCCGCCCCGAGCGACTCAACACCCTCGACATGCCCACCCTGGACGCGCTGCGGGACGCGTGGATCGAGATCCGCGACGACGACGCACTGCGTGCCGCCGTCCTCACCGGCGAGGGCGAGCGCGCCTTCTGCGCAGGCGCCGACCTCAAGGACTTCCTGCCCCGCCCGCACCCGCTGCGCGACCTGTGGAACCCCGGCGTCGAACTCAGGCCCGACCGCGGCCTGGAACTCTTCAAGCCGGTCGTCGCCGCCGTCAACGGCTACTGCCTCGGCGGCGGCCTCACCCTGATGCTCTCCACCGACCTGCGGGTGGCCGCTGAGCACGCCACCTTCGCCACCCCCGAGGTCGGCCACGGCATCCTCGCGAGCTGCGGCGGCACCCAGCGCCTCGCCCAGCAGCTGCCGCGCGCCCTGGCCATGGAGATGCTGCTCACCGGCGACCGCATCGACGCGGAGACCGCCCTGCGCTGGGGCCTCGTCAACCGCGTGGTCCCCGCCGCCGACGTGCTGCCCACCGCGCTCGAACTCGCTCGCCGCATCGCCCGCAACGCCCCCATGGCGGTCCAGGCCACCAAGGAACTCGCTCTGCGCTCAGGGGACATGGACACCGCGTCCGGGCTGCGCCTGGAGGACGCCATGGTGCGGCTGCTCCAGGACAGCGAGGACTTCGCCGAGGGCGTCAAGGCGTTCGCCGAGCGCAGGCCCGCCGAGTTCCGGGGGCGGTGACGATGCCGCACACCGCAGATGCGGCGCCCGCGCGCGGCATCGCCGCCAGAGTGGCGCGCCCCAGGCCCGCACCGCCGCCGCCCACCCTGGCCGACCTGGTGGCCGCACAGGCACGCTGGCGGCCCTCGCGCACCGCGCTCGTCGACGACGCGGGCGAGCACAGCTACGGCGCGCTGCACCGCAGGGTGAGAGAACTGGCCGGAGGGCTGCGCGCGCTCGGCGTCCTGCCGGGCGACCCCGTCGCCGTCGCCGACGACCCGTGCGCCGACATGGTCGCGCTCTACCTGGCGACCGCGCTCACCGGCGCCGTGTTCGTACCGCTCAACACCCGCCTCACCGAAGGCGAGCTGGCCGTACCGCTGGGCATGGCGCGGCCCGTGCTCGCCGCCGCGGCGGCCGACCGCGCGGCCGTCCTGTCCCGCGCCCTCGGCCGGTGCGGCACCGACACCGTGCTGCTCGCCGGCGGCCAGGAGTCCTCGTGGGCCGACCGCATCGCCGCCGCAGGCGCCGACGGTTCTGCCGGTGTCACCGGAGAAACCGGCGGCGCGGGAGCCGCGGGCCCCGAGAGCCCGCACCTGCTGCTGTTCACCTCGGGCACCACCGGCGCGCCCAAGGCCGCTGTGCTCTCCCAACGGCGCAGCATCGGAGACGCGTTCGGCGCCGCGCTGGCCTCCGGAGTACGGCCGGACGACCGGCTGCTCGCCTACCAGCCGCTTTACCACACCGGCGGCTGGGACTTCCTCAAGCAGTACCTGCTCGCGGGCGGTTCCGCCGTGCTCATGCGGAAGTTCGATCCTGACACCGCGCTCGACCTCATCGAACGCCACCGCTGCACCTCGCTGTTCGCGGTCCCGCTGGTCCTCGCGCGGCTGCTCGAATCGCCCCGGCTCGCCCGCACCGACCTCTCGTCGTTCCGCCGCCTGATGTACGCGAGTTACGAGCCGAGCCGGCTGATCCCCCGCGCCGTCGCGGCCTTCGAGGAGCGCGGCGCGCGCGGGGTGCGCATCGAACACGTCTACGGGCAGACCGAGGCGGGCTCGTTCATCACCACCCTGCGCCCCGAGGACGCGCGCCCGGACAACCTGGACGCCGTGGGCACCCCCGTGCCCGGTGTGACCGTGGCCCTGCTCGACGCCGAGCAGCGGCAGGTGCCCGAGGGCGCGACCGGCGAGGTGTGCGTGCGCGGCGAGACCGTCATGCTCGGCTACCTCGACAACCCCGAGGCCACCGCGGCCGCGTTCGACGGCGGCTGGCTGCACACCGGCGACCTCGGCCGCAGGGGAGCGGACGGGCAGCTCAGGATCGTCGGGCGGCTCAAGGACATGGTGCGCACCGCGGGGGAGAACGTCTTCCCCAAGGAGGTCGAGGGCGCCCTCGTCGAACACCCGGAGGTGCTGGACTGCGCGGTGTTCGGCACGCCGGACGACGAGTGGGACGAGCGGGTCGCCGCCGTGGTGGTGCGCACACCGGGCTCCGCCCTGACCGCGGAGTCACTCGTCGCCCATCTCCGCCCGCGCCTCGCCGGGTTCAAACTGCCCCGCACCGTGCGCTTCGTGGCGGCGATCCCCAAGACGCCCGCGGGCAAGACCGACCGCAAGGCCCTGCCCGCCCTGCTCGCCGCCGCGGCCGGGCAGCCGCCCGGCGGAGCGACGTCGTGACCGCCCGCGCGGCCCGGGCCGTGGGACCCGCCTCGCCTATCCTCGGCTCACGGCGGCATTCGAGGAGGAAGCATGGCGGACGGGCGCGGCGACCCGCTGCTCAGCGTGGAGCGCAGCATCGCGGTACTGGACCTGTTCACGTCGAGGCGGGGCACCCTGACCCTGGCGGAGATGCAGGAGCTGCTGCCGTGGCCGCGCACCACGCTGCACCGCTACGCACACTCGCTGCGGCAGACCGGCATGCTCTCGTACGACACCAGGAGGAGCCGCTACCGGCTCGGGCCCAAGCTGGTGCGGCTCGGGGCCGTCGCGCTCAACGGGCTGCCCCTCGCGGAACTCGCGGGGCCCCTGCTGGAGCGGCTCGTACGGGTCACACAGGTCACCGCGCTGCTGACCATCTGGGACGGCGACGCGCCCCTGGTGGTGCGGGAGAACGACAACACCGACCAGCTGGTCTCGCTGAAGATCCGCGAGGGCTCGCACCTGCCCGCCTACGACTCGGCCGCGGGGCAGGTCTTCCTCGCCTTCTCGCCGACCGCCCGCGAGCGGTTCGACAGCCAGCAGGACCCGGGCGCCGACCTGGCGGAGCGGGAACGCACCCTCGCGGCCGTACGGCGCGACGGCCTCGCCTACACGGAGGTGCTCTCCGGCCTGCGGGCGTACGCGGCGCCGGTGTTCCAGGCGGGGGAGCTGGTCGGCGCGATCAGCATCCTGGGCACGGTCTCGCAGCTGCCGGAGCCCGGCCCTTCGGAACCCACCACGCGGCTGCTCGCCGTCTGCCGGCGGCTGACCGAGGCGCTCGGCGAGGAGTCCCCGGAGGAGCCGGGCGCCCTGACGGGCGGCGACCTCGCACCCGAGGCACTGCCCCGGGGGAGCGTCGCGCCGAAGTGACCAGGCGGCGGCCCGGCGGCGCCGGCGCGCGTACGGAAGGAACGACGCCATGACCATCGACGCCACCAGGGACGGCCCGGTCCTCACCCTCACCCTCAACCGCCCCGAGCGCCTCAACGCCCTCACGGGGCCCGACTACCGGGACCTCTCTGCGGCCTGGCGGGAGGCGGGCGAGGACGACCGGATACGGGCCGTCGTGCTGACCGGCGCGGGGGAGCGCGCCTTCTGCACCGGCGCGGACCTCAGGGACACCATCCCGCACCCGCCGCCGCTGCTCGACCTCGCCAAGCCGATGGCCGCGGTGCGGCCCGACCGCGCCCAGCCGCTGTGGAAGCCGGTGGTCGCCGCGGTGCGCGGGTACTGCCTCGGCGGCGGCCTGACCCTGATGCTCCGCACGGACCTGCGGGTCGCGGCCGAGGACGCGGTCTTCGGCCTCCCCGAGGTCGCCTGGGGCATCCCCGTCAACTGCCCGCCGGGGGAGCTGGGTTCTTCCCACCCCGCGGGCGCGCGCTGGACCCTCACCGGCGAGCGCTTCGACGCGGCCGAGGCGTACCGGTACGGCCTCGTCAACCGCGTCGTACCTGCGGACCGGGTCCTCGCCACGGCGACCGCGCTGGCCCACCGGGTGGCGGAGCACCCGCTTAAGGACCTGATGGCCGTCAAATACCTGGCCCTGTCCCGCTGACCGCACCGCGACGGCTCCGCGCGCCGCCCGCTCCCCGGCCCGCCCGCACCCGCGACAGGGAGCGGGCGGGGCCGGGGAGGGGGGCGCCGCGAACGCGCCCGCCGCCGGGCCGGCTCGGCGCCCGGGGCGCGGTCCGCGCGCCGGAGCGACCCGGCCGCCCCCGGTGAGCGGCCGGACGGGCGCCGCCCGGCCGGCCCTGCGAGGCGCTGGACAGCGGTCCCGAGCCGCCGCGCGCCCTGCCCGCCCCGTGGCGGTAGGGCGGGGTTTCACACCGTCCGGTGGAGGACGAAGTCCGCGATGCGGGCCATCCGGTCGGCGGCGTCCGCGCGCAGCCCCGCCCCCGCGAGGGCGGCCACCGCGTGCCCGGTGTGCTCGGCGGCGGCCCGTGCCGACTGCTCGCGCCCGCCCGCCTCGGCCACCAGGCGCGTCGCCTCCCGCAGGTCCTCGCGGGCCGCGCCGCCCGCCAGCAGCGCGCGCAGCCGCTCGCCCGCCGCGGTGCCGGACGCCAGGGCGCACACCACCGGGTGGGACTTCTTCGCCGACAGCAGGTCGCTGCCGATGGGCTTCCCGGTCGCCTCGGGGTCGCCGAACAGCCCCAGCAGGTCGTCCGTGATCTGCCCGGCGAGCCCGAGCCGCAGGCCGAAGGCGGCGAGCGCGCGGGCGGCCCGCTCGTCCCCGCCCCCGGCCAGCGCGCCCAGTTCGCACGCCGCCGACGCCAGGGCGCCGGACTTCGCCTCCGCCATCGCCGCGTACTCGGCGGGGGAGACGTCGGCGCGCGACTCGAAGGCGACGTCCATCGCCTCGCCCTCGGCCATCCGCGTCACCGCGTCGGCGAGCACCGCGACCGAGCGTGCCGCGTGGGCCGAAGGACGGGCGGCCAGCACCCGGAACGCCTGCGCGAGCAGGGCGTCCCCTGTCAGCATCGCGCGCGGCACGCCGAAGACGTCCCACGCCGTCGGCCTGTGGTGGCGCAGCCGGTCGCCGTCGATGATGTCGTCGTGCAACAGCGTTGCCGCGTGGACCAGTTCGACCGCCACGGCGGCCTCGGCCGCGTCCGCGGGATCGCCGCCCACCGCCTCGGCGCACGCCCGCACGAGCAGCGGCCGCAGCTGCTTGCCGCCCGGCCGGTCCACGGGAGCGCCCTCCTCGTCCAGCCACCCGAAGTGGTAGCCGGCCGCGGCCGACGTCGCCGCGGGCAGCGCGTCGACCCAGCGGCGCAGCGCCTCCCGCACGTCGGCCGCCCGGTCGGTACGCCGCGTGGTGCCTGGCTCGCCGCCGGGCGCGGGCGCGCGCATGTCCATGTCGTACCAAGCCTCCTGCTCCCGGCGCGGCACCCGGCTGCGCCGCGGCGGCCCCGGCAGGACCGGCCGTGTCCGGTCCTGCACCTTACCCGAGCGCGTCGCAGGGGCCCCGCGCCCGGCCCGCTGCCCCTCGGCCTGCCGCCGCCCCCAGGGGCCTGGAAAGCCGGCGCACGGGGGCCGGAAAGCCGGCGCACGCCCCTTGACCTCGGACCGGGGCGGGCCCATAGTGCGTTAATGCGCATTACTAATGCGCATTAACGCAGGGGCAAAGGAGCACCGGTGGACGAACCGAGGAAACGCGCACGGCCGGGCAGGGCGCCCGCGCCCGCCGGCCGCACGTCCCGGCCGCGGCAGGCCGAGGTGGCCAGGGTGGCCGGGGTCTCCCAGGCCACCGTCTCCCTCGTGCTCGGCGGCAAGAAGCAGGGCGCCGCCATCTCCGAGGAGACCCGGCGCAAGGTGCTCGAAGCGGCCCGCGCCCTCGGCTACGTGCCGGACCCCGCGGCCCGCAGGCTCGCGGCGGCGCGCAACGACCTGCTCGGCGTCTTCAGCTTCACCGCCACCTTCCCCACCGACGTGCAGCACTCGTACTACCCGTTCCTCGTCGGCGTCGAGCAGGAGGCCGCGGCCCGTGGCTTCGACCTGGTGCTGTTCACCGGGTCGAGCACCGGGGGCGCGGGCGCCGCGGCCCCCGAAGCCCTCAGCAGGGTCCGCCTCGCCGACGGCTGCCTCTTCCTCGGCCGCCATGCGCCCGCCGCCGAACTCGGCAGGCTGGTCGCCGACGGCTTCCCCGTCGTGCACATCGGCCGCAGGGACGAGCCCGAGGGCCTCGCCTGGGTGGGCGCCGACTATGTGAGCGCGTCCGCGGACGTCGTCGCGCACCTCGCGGGGCTCGGCCACCGCAGGATCGTGCTGGTGCGCGAGGACGACGAGGCGCCCGCGTCCACCGACCGCGAACGCGGCTTCCTCGCGGGCGTCGCGGCGGCGGGCCTCTCCACGGCCGACTGCGCCGTGTTCCGCTCGGCCGACCCGGCGGCGGACCTCACCGCGCGGCGGCTGCGCGACTGGGTCGCCGAGGGCGTGACCGCGTTCGTCGCCGAGGAGACCGACACGGGCACCGCGTGGCGCGCGCTGCGGGAGGCTGTGGACGCGGCGGGCTGCGCGGCCCCCCGCGACCTGTCCCTCGCCCTGCTCGGCAGCCCCGCGCCGGGCCGCCCCGCGGATCGCGTCCCCACGGGGTTCGACGTGCCGCGTCCCGAACTCGGCGCCGCCGCCGTGCGGTTGCTCGCCGCACTCGTCGCGGGGGAGGAGGGCGGCGAGCCGCTCGTCCCCTGCACCTTCAGACCGGGCGAGACCTCGGGGCCGCCGCCCGCCTGACGGGCCGTGCGGCGGCCCGCGCCCCGCCGCACACACCGGCACGCGCACACCGGCACGCGCACACCGGCACGCGCACACCGGCACACGCACCGCACCCGCCCTCCGCGGCACACGCACCACCGATCACACCGACAGCCGCACCACCTGCACCGCCTGCACGACCCGGGCCACCCGGACCACCCGGACCACCCGGACCACCCAGGCACCGCACCACAGGCACCTCAGGCACCACCCGCACCACAAGGAGAACCGTGACACCGGAACCCGACATCCTCGTCGTCGGCGGTGGACTCGGCGGCGTCGCGGCGGCGCTCGCGGCCTGCCGCGCCGGCCGCACCGTCGTCCTGACCGAGGAGACCGACTGGATCGGCGGGCAGCTCACCGCCCAGGCCGTGCCGCCCGACGAGCACCCCTGGGTCGAGCAGTTCGGCACCACCGCCACCTACCGGCAGCTGCGCGAGTCCATCAGGGCGTACTACCGTCAGTGGTACCCGATGCGCGCCGAGGCGCTCGCCCTGACCTCGCTCAACCCCGGCGCCGGGCGCGTCTCGAAGCTCTGCCACGAGCCGCGCGTCGCGGTGGCCGTGCTGGAGGCGATGCTCGCGCCGCACCGCGCCGCCGGCCGGCTCACCGTCCTGCTCCGCCACCGCCCTGTGGCCGCGGAGGCCGAGGGCGACACCGTGCGCGCCGTCACCGTCGAGAGCCTCGGCGACGGCGCACGGCACACCCTGCCGGCGCGCTACGTCATCGACGCGACCGAGACCGGCGACCTGCTCGAACTCGCGGGCGTGGAGCACGCGCTGGGCGCCGAGTCCCACGCGGAGTACGGCGAGCCGCACGCACCTCAGACCGCCGACCCGCTCAACCAGCAGGGCATCACGGTGTGTTTCGCCGTCTCGCACCACGAGGGCGAGGACCACACCGTCGACCGGCCGGAGACGTACGACTTCTGGCGCTCCTACCGGCCGGACTTCTGGCCGGGGCCGCTGCTCGGCTTCCTCGCGCCCGACCCCCGCACCCTGGCGCCGGTGCCGCGCACCTTCGTGCCGAACCCGGCGGCCGACCCGCTCGCCGTCTCCGCCGACCAGTCCGCCGACGCGGGCGACAAGGAGCTGTTCGGCTTCCGCCGCATCCTCGCCCGCGAGCTGCACAGGCCGGGCGCCTTCGACTCGGACATCACCCTCGCCAACTGGCCGCTCAACGACTACTGGCTCAAGCCGCTGATCGGCGCGGGCGAGCAGGGCGCGGCCGAGGCGGTCGCCGGGGCGCGCCAGCTCTCGCTCTCCGTCCTGTACTGGCTCCAGACCGAGGCGCCCCGCGAGGACGGCGGCACCGGCTTCCCCGGCCTCAGGCTCCGCCCCGACGTGACCGGGACCCCCGACGGCCTCGCCAAGTCGCCCTACGTGCGGGAGTCCCGGCGCATCAAGGCCGTCACCACCGTCACCGAGCACGACGTCTCCATCGACCTCGTGGGGCCGTACGGCGGCACCCGGCACCGCGACTCGGTCGGCGTCGGCAACTACCGCATCGACCTGCACCCCTCCACCGGGGGCGACAACTACATCGACATCGGCTCCGTGCCGTTCGAGATCCCGCTCGGGGCACTGGTGCCCCGCAGGGTCCGCAACCTGCTGCCCGCGGGCAAGAACATCGGCACGACCCACATCACCAACGGCTGCTACCGGCTCCACCCGGTGGAGTGGAACATCGGCGAGGCCGCGGGCGCCCTCGCCGCCCACTGCCTCGCCGAGGGCGTCGAACCGCACCAGGTACAGGCCGAGGACAAGAGGTTCGAGACGTTCGCCGCGGTCCTCGACCGGGCCGGGGTGCAGCGCCACTGGCCCGACGTACGCGGCTACTGAGAACGCGGCGCACGGCCCTGGCGGGACAGCTCCACCTGTCCCGCCAGGACCACCGCCCGCGAGGTCGCCACACAGCACAAGGAGGTGCCCGGACCAATGACCACCCACCGTATCCGCGTCGGCATCGACGTGGGCGGGACCTTCACCGACGCCGTGGCGGTGGACGCCACGACCCTCGACCTGCTCGGGCAGGTGAAGGTCCCCACGAGCCACCACCACAAGGACGGGGTCGCCCACGGCATCGTCGAGGCACTCGACCGCCTGCTGGCCAGGACGGGACACGCCCCCGGGGACGTGGCCTTCCTGGCGCACGGCACCACACAGGCTACCAACGCCCTGCTGGAGGGCGACGTCGCGACCGTCGGACTGATCGGCGTCGGGACGGGGCCAGGCGCCGTGCTGACCCGCCGCCTCGCCGCGCTCGGCAAGCTCGAACTCACCCCGGGCAGGGCGCTGCCGCTCGCCTACGCGCATGTGCCGGACCCCGAGGACCCGGAGGCCGTCGACGCCGCGCTCGACACGGTCCTGCGCGAGGGGGCCGAAGCCCTGGTCGCCACCCAGCCGTTCGCGGTGGACCGCCCGGACGGCGAGGAGGCCGTCGCCGCCGCGGGGCGGGCGCGCGGCCTGCCCACCACCGCGGCCCACGAGATCACCTCGCTCTACGGCCTCCACAAGCGCACCCGCACCGCCGTGGTCAACGCCGCGATCCTGCCGCGCATGCTCGCCACCGCCGATCTCGTGGACTCCTCCATCGCCGCGGCGGGCGTCACCGCGCCGCTGATGGTGATGCGCTGCGACGGCGGCGTCATGTCGCTCGACGAGATGCGCCGCAGGCCGCTGCTGACCGTGCTCTCGGGGCCCGCTGCCGGCGTCGCCGGCGCCCTCATGCAGGAGCGGATCAGCGAGGGCCTCTTCCTGGAGACGGGCGGCACGTCGACGGACATCAGCGTCGTCAGACGCGGCAAGGTCGCCGTGCGGCACGCCGTCGTCCTCGGCAAGCCGTCGTACCTCTCCGCGCTCGACGTGCGCACCGTCGGCGTCGGCGGCGGCTCCATGATCCGCGTCGGCGGCGGGAAGGTGACCGCGGTGGGCCCGCGCAGCGCGCACATCGCGGGGCTGCCGTACGCGTGCTTCGCGACCGCCGACGACCTGCGCGACGCGCGGCTCGCGACGGTGAGCCCCCTGCCGGGCGACCCCGCCGACCATGTCGTGGTCGAAGCGGCGGGCGGCCGCTACGCCCTCACCATGACCTGCGCGGCGAACGCGCTCGGCCGGGTGCCCGACGGCGACTTCGCCCGCGCCGACCAGGACGTCGCCGAGGCGGCGCTCGCGCCGCTCGCCGCCGCGCTCGGCGTGGACGTCGCCACCGCGGCCGCCCGGGTGCTCGACGCGGGCACCGCCCAGGTCAAGGCCGTGGTCGACCAGCTGGTCAAGGACTACAGGCTCGACCGGGAGGCGGCCGTCCTCGTCGGCGGGGGCGGCGGCGCGGCCTCCGTCACCCCGCACCTCGCCGCCGTCACCGGGCACGAGGGCCGCATCGCCCGCCACAGCGAGGTCATCAGCCCCATCGGTGTCGCGCTCGCCCTCGTGCGCGAGCAGGTCGAGCGGATCATCCCCGGCGCCACCCAGGAACAGATACTCGCGGTGCGCGCCGAGGCCGAGCGCGCCGTGACGGCGCAGGGCGCCGCCGCCGAAGGCGTCGAGGTCGAGGTGACCGTCGACCCGCAGACCAACACCGTGCGCGCCGTCGCGACCGGCGCGACGGAGCTGCGCACCCAGGACCGCGCGCACCGCGCCGACGACGCGGAGCGCCTCGGCGCCGCGGCCGCGAGCCTGCACAGCGACCCCGCAGCGGTGCGGGTGCTCGCCGACACCCCCGCGCACACCGTCTACGGCACCGAGGTGCGCCGCCGCCTGCGCGGGACGCGCCACCCGGTGCGCGTCGTGGACGCGGACGGCGTGGTCCGGCTGCACGCGCCCGACGCGCGCGTCGCCACCACCACGGCGGGCGAGGCGCCTGCCGTACTCGCCGCCCTGGTCGACGAGTCGACGTCCTACGGCGACGGTGGCGTCCGCGCGCCCGCCCTCAGGCTGCTGGTCGGCTCCCGGATCGCGGACCTCTCCGGCGTCCTCGACCCGGGCGCGCTGCTTGCGCTCGCCCGCAGCGAACTCGGCTCGCGCGGGCCCGCGGAACCCGTCGTCGCCGTCGTGGAGGCGCGGACATGACCGTCACCTCCGCCCCCGCGCTGCGCGCGGCCCGCGGCCTCGCGGACCTCGACGACACCGAGTTCGGCGCGCGGCTGCTCGCCTCCGCCCCCGTCCACCAGGGGCGCGGGCACGGCGTGCTGCGCGCCTGGGCAGCGGCCGCCGCCGAGTTCGGCGCCGCGCTGCCGTCGGCGCCGCCGCCCGCCGCGCGCGTCGTGGAGCGCGAGGGCGGGCTCGCGCTCGGCATGCTCGCCCGCTACCGGTCGAGGCCCGCGACCGTCGAGCTGTACACCGACGCCATCGCCGCAGCCGAGGACCTGGTCGAAAGGCTCGGCTGGCGCGCCCTCTACCCGGCGGGCTCCGTGCGGGCCGCGGCGCTCGCCCACGAGGCCGTTCACGAGCAGCTCCACCACGGCGGCGGCAAGGCGGAGCTCAGGCGCGCCGTCGGCCATCTCGTGCTCTCCTGCGGCCGGTTGCGCGTGTACGGGTACGTCGCGGGCGCCGAAGAGATCGCCGCGCACGCCTACGCGGCCCGCGCCGCGGGCCTCGGCCGCAGCCCGCTCCTGCTCGCCGAGGCGCTCGCCGCCACCACGGCGCCACCGCTGCCCGCGGGCGCCGAAGCGCCGCGGGCCCCGCACGCACGAAGGAAGAAGTGACCATGGGCATCGTCATCCTGCTGGTCATGGCGGCCGGAGTCGCCGCCATGCTCAGCCGCAAGCTCCCGACGGCGTTCGCGCTCGTGCTCCTCGCCGTCGTCATCGCCCTGGTCGCGGGCGCCCCGCTCACCGGCAAGAACAGCGTCATGGACACCGTCCTCCAGGAGGGCGCGCCCGCGCTCGCCGCCACCATGATCGCCATCATCCTGGGGTCCTGGCTCGGCAAGCTGCTGGACGAGACCGGCATCGCGGGGACCCTGGTGCGCAAGATCGTCGAGTTCGGCGGCGACCGGCCCACCGTGGTCGGCCTCGGCGTCCTCGCCGTGTCCACCCTCATCGGCACCGTCACGGGCTCGGCGCCCGCCGCGATGCTCGCCGGCATCATCGGCATCCCCGCCATGATCGCCGTCGGCATCCCGAAGGTGACGGCGGCGGGCACGATCCTGATGGGCATCGCCGCCGGCATGCCCTTCGAGCTGCCTGTCTGGCAGTTCTTCTCCAGCGCGCTGCACCTGTCGGTCCCCGAGGTGCGCGGCTTCATGATCAAGCTGTTCCCGCTGGCGCTCGCGGCCGCGATCCTCTTCGTCCTCATCGAGACGCGCCGCAGGGGCGTCGAGCACGCCTGGGCCTTCAGATCGCCGGAGGCCGCCGGGAAACCCCGCACGCCCTCGCGCCGCAAGCAGCTCGGCGACGCCCCCTGGTACGCCCTGCTGACGCCCGTCGTGCCGCTGGTGCTCGCCCTCGGCTGCGGTCTCGCCATCATCCCCTCGCTGCTCGCGGGCGTGGTGTACGCACTGGTCACCACGGTGCGGCCGCGGGAGATGAACAAGCGGCTGCTGCGCACGCTCTACGCGGGCTTCGAGGTGGCGGCCGCGCCCGTCGCCCTCTTCGTCGCCATCGGCATCCTGCTCGCCGCCGTCCAGCTGCCCGGCGCGATCGACGCGCTCCAGCCGCTGGTCAAGGCGGTCAGCCCGCAGAACCCCGTGCTGTTCGTCGCCGTCTTCACCGTGCTCGTGCCGCTCTGCCTCTACCGGGGACCGCTGAACGTCTACGGGCTCGGCGCCGGTATCGCGGGCGTCCTGATCGCCGCGGGCATCTACCCGGCCGTCGCCGTCCTCGGCCTGACGACCTCGTACAACCAGGTCTTCGGCGTCGCCGACCCGACCAGCACGCAGACGGTCTGGGCGGCGCAGTACGCGGGCGTGGGCCCGCAGCAGGTGATGACGAGAACACTGCCGTACGTGTGGTGCGTGGCGCTCGGCGGCTTCGCCGTCACCGCCTCGCTGTACCTCTGAGGCGGTGCGCCCCGGGAGCCGGGCCCGCCGCCCGGGGCGCACCGTGCGGGGCGCGCCGTGCGGTGCGACGGCCACCGCACACACTGCCGGTGTGCGGTGGCCGCGCTCCACGCTGCCCGGCCGTCGAAAACCGCAGGCAGCGGCACCAACAGCCCACCGAGACACGCTTGTTGACACTGCCGCAGGGCGCGCCTACCGTCATCGGCATTCGAGTGGCCGGCGCGCGGAGGACGTACGCGCCGGGTCGCTAATGCGCATTAACGCGGTGGAGGCAGCTGTGGCACCTCAACTCCGGTCGGTCGGCAGGCGAGCGGTCCTCGGCGGCGCGTTGGGCGCCGCCGCGCTGCTGGGAACGCGGTGGGCGGGCGGCACCGCGTCGGCGGCCGTACCCCCGCCGCCCGGGCCCTTCCCGCCGCTGGCACCGCTCCCGCAGGGCGCGCCCGTCCGCAGGCTTTTCACACCGCGTGAGCAGCGCTTCGGCCCGTACCTCGCCATCCTGCCCGGCATGGTGAACGACGTCGTCCTCGACGACCCCGCCACCCTCGGCTACCTGGGCGGCGGCTGGTGGCGCACCCCGAGCGAACCGACCAACTCCCGCGTGCAGGAACATGTCTTCACCCTGAGCTGGTTCTACGCCAACGCCAGGAGCTGGAACCCGTACAGCGGCGACAAGGCGCTGCTCTCCCGGCTCGACGCGGCCGTCGCGCACTACCTGGACCTCCAGCACGCGGACGGCTCCTGGCCCGAGTACGCGCCCGACGAGCGGTCCAAGGCCGCGACCGGCTTCGGCATCGGCTACCTCGCGAAGACCCTCGCCAGCCTCCGGCAGGCGGGGGCGCTGCCCGCACGCCGCGTGCAGATCGAGGCGGCGCTGCAGCAGGGCATGACCTGGTTCCTCGACCCGGCGAACGCCATCTGGAACACACCGATCCACTACGCCAACCAGAACACCGCGGGGCTCGCGGGCGCCACCAGGTCGCTCCAGCTCATCCGCGACCGCGCGCTCTTTGCCCGCCTCCACGAGCGCATCGAGTACCTCGCGGCAGGCCAAGGCCGCGGCGGTGCGGCGGCTGCCCTACCTGCGCTCCCAGGACTTCGCCGTGCAGCGCAGGGACACGGCGCTCGACCAGACGTACCTGTACGTCCGCAGGCCCGCCCTGTACCTCCCGTCCTTCTTCGGCACCCGCCCGAGCCCCGACGTGCGCACCGGCCCCGGCCTGCTGTGGCACCCCGAGGCGGGGGCCTTCGTCCAGTCGCAGCGCGCGAGCGACACCCAGGTGTGGGGCAGTGTGCTGGCGAACGGCAACGCCGAGGCGCACGGCGACCTCGACGCCTCCTACCGCATCGGCGACCGCCCCTGGGACGGCACCGAGGCCGTCCCGGGCGCCGCGCC
Source organism: Streptomyces sp. NPDC047002 (assembly GCF_040704505.1). Classification (NCBI taxonomy): domain Bacteria; kingdom Bacillati; phylum Actinomycetota; class Actinomycetes; order Kitasatosporales; family Streptomycetaceae; genus Streptomyces; species Streptomyces sp. NPDC047002. The sequence continues at coordinate 33,065 of NZ_JBEYWC010000004.1, read as the reverse complement.
CGTGGTGGTGGCCTACGGCCTGCGGGACGGGCGGACCAGCACGGTCCTCACCGTGGACCGCACGTCGGTGACCCGCGAGGTGCGCGGCACCGGCAGCCTCACCGGGCAGGTGCCGCTGGTGCTGCTGCCCACCGACACCGTGCGCTTCACGGACGGCACGCCCGTCCCGTACGGCGAGGACAGCGGGGCGAGCGCCGAGGGCCTCGTCGTACGGCGGGGCGGCACGTCCTTCACCGTCGCGTGGGGGAGGGCCCTCGCGGCCACCGTGGAGGCGACGGACGTGACCCTGCTGCGCGGCGGAGCGCGCAGGATCCACGTCCTGCGCGTCCCGCACGGCGGCACCCTCACGACGGTCGTACGGATGGGCTGAGCAGGCCCTCCGAACACCGGGGGCCTGCTCGGGGGAGGGGGCGCGGGGGCACGCCACGGGACGTGCCCCCGCGCGGTGGCGCCCCGCGCGCGGCCCGGCGGGTGCGCCGGGCCGCGGGGAGGCCGCGGGGCGTCAGTGCAGGGTGAACTTCTGGGCCGCGGAGCCGTTGCAGTCCCAGATCCGCAGCCGGGTGCCGTTGGCCGTCGCGCCGTTCGGCGAGTCGAGGCAGCGGCCCGACTGGGGGTTGAGCAGCGAACCGTCGCTCTGCTGCACCCAGTTCTGGCCGCCGACGCCGTTGCAGTCCCACAGCTCGACCTCGGTGCCTGCCGCGGTGCCGTTGCCGTTGATGTCGAGGCAGCGCCCGATGGTGCTGAGCGAGCCGTTCGTGTGGTGCGTCCAGTACTGGTCCTCGGCGTAGGACTGGCAGTCCCACAGCTGGACCGCCGCCCCGTCGACGCCGGTGTCGTCGGCGGCGACGTCCACGCACTTCCCGCCGGGCCCGGTGATCGTGGACTGCGGGCCGTTGGGCACGTTCGTCTCGCCGGAGTACCCGGCCGACACGATGTTCGCCTGCACCGCGTTCTCCGCCGCGTCGGTGGGATAGCCGGAGACCATCACGCCCTCGAAGAAGGTGCCCATGTTCCAGTTGCTGTTGTCGCCGCCCGTGCCCAGGATGATGCCGCCCTCCTGGTGCATGGGCCGGTAGCCGCCGCGGGTCGGCAGGGCACCGTTCCACCACGTCGACAGGGCGCCCGACTGGGAGTTGCCGCCCTTGAGCGCGTAGGTGGTCTGGCCGTCGTTCTTCAGCACGGCGGTGACGAACGGGGAGCTGTTGCCCCTGTTCGCGGTGTTGGAGCCGTTGTCGCCCTGGAACATGCCGTTCTCCATGTCGGCCTCCACCCAGGGGCCGGAGCCGGTGCAGGGCGCGAAGTAGCAGGTGGTCGCGATGGAGACCGCGTCCATGTGGCCGTTGCCTGTGTCGGCGGGCGTGCTCTCGGCGTTGCCGTAGTCGAAGCAGCAGGCGGAGCCCACATGGGTGCCGCTCGCCACCATGTAGGCGCCCTCCGCCTGGCCGTCGACCGCGGTGCCGGACGCCGCGCCCTTCGAGCGGTAGCCCACGCCGGGCGAGATCCAGATGCCGTACGCCTTGTGCCCGCCGACCGTCACGGCGAGTTCCGCCGCGTCCGCGCCGCGGTCGGCGCCCATGCCCGAGGTGCCCGCGGGGCCCGGCGTGAGGTCGTTGTGCCGGGGCGACTGGTCGTAGATCTTGTCGATCCTGCACTGCGTGTCGGCGCAGAAGGAGTCCTGGGCCTGGGCGTTTGCGTAGCCGCCCGTGGACAGCAGCCCGATGTCGGTGCTCGCGCCGTCGGAGGTGCGGGTGACCTGGTAGAGCGGGCCGTTGTAGGAGGAGTAGAGGGCGCGCGTGGTGCTGTGCGCAGCCACGCAGGGCGTGCCGGCGGCGCCGTAGATGTCGCAGGGCAGGGAGCCGGCGGCCCGGGCCGCGGCGGGGAGGGCCGTGCCGAGGCCGAGCAGCAGCCCGAGGACGGCGAGCGCCGAGAACAGGGCGCGGCGGAGGCGGACGGGCAGGGGACGCGTCCCGGAGGCGGCGGTGGATCTTCTTTCGCGCATGGTGTGCTCCAGACGTGGGGTATCAGAGCTCGAACTCGACTACGCGGCGGCCGAAGCGGCCGACTCGGAAGCTACGCCCGCTGTTTGAACACGTCAATATTTGTTGCCAATAAGGGAGTTCGGTCTTTCGTTCTGTTGGCAAGTGTTGATTCTTTGACGGCTTGTCGCACGGCCGCCGCCGGGACGCACGAAGGCCCGCCCCCCTGAGGGCGGCGGGCCGCGGGGCGACGGTGGCCCCGGCGCGCGGCGTCAGACCGAGGCGGCGACCCGCCGGTCGGCCGAGCCCGCACGCCTGCCGGTGCCCACCGCCTCCTGGAGGATCTCCCGCACGCAGCGCGTGTACGACGCGAGCGTGGCCGCCGCCTCCTCCGTGTCGGGGTAGCGGCCGAACAGGTACAGCCCTTCAAGGGTGCGCACCACCCACAGGCACGCCTTGCCGCTGTCGGAGAGCCGCAGCAGCGCCCGCGCGTTCCACCCCGCCCAGTCGCGCGCGCCCGGGAAGTCCCGCACGTCCATGTAGGACAGCAGCGAGAACGGGTCGGGCGAGGTCTTCTTGAAGTCGACCCCGAGCAGCTCGCAGACCCGGAAGAACGGCACCCGCGCCACCCGCCGCGCCTCGCGCGCGGAGCGCTGCGCCGTCCGTACCGCCTCGGGGAAGCCGCACCCGGGCGCCAGGTCGATCTCGACGGGACCGCCCTCCACGTACCACCCCACCGAGGCCGACCACTCGGAGCGCGTACGGGTGTGGAACGGCATCACCGTGCGGTACGGGCCCGTCGCGCCGAGGTCGCGCACCGCGAGCGCGCTCGCCGCCAGCACGCCTGCCGGCAAAGCGCTGCTCTCCCGCTTGCACAGCTCGGCGAGCGCCTCCGTGTCGTCGGCGTCCAGCAGCCAGCCGAACACCGACTTCTGCGGCAGCAGTTCGTCGTCGCCCGTGCCGAGCGGCAGCGGGAAGCCGGGCGGGCGGCCGCCGCTGTCCTCGATGAAACGTTTCCACCTCAGGACCGCCGGGTGGTCGCGCCCCACGAGGGACGCCTGGTGCCGCTGTTCGCGGCTGTAGCCGACATGGCTGCCGGTCGCCGGCAGCGCGGGCGGCCGCCCCTCGCGGGCCGCCCGGTAGAACTCCTGGATCTCGTGGACCATCCCGAACAGCGTGTACCCGTCCGTCTGCGTGTGGTCGAAGGCCAGCAGCACGGTCGCGGAGCCCGGCCGCTGCACGGTCTCCACCCCATAGCACGGCCAGCTCAGGGTGTCGGTGGCCGCGTCGAGCCGGTCCGTGAGGAAGCGGCCGAGCACCTGGCTGTCCCGGAACTCCCCGAGCACCGCGCTCTCCACGCCGATCGCCTCACGGGGGAGCGTGAAGCGGTGCAATTCCCCGCCCTCGCTGCGGAATCCGCTGCGCAGCGTCTCATGTCTGCCGATCCAGCCCACCAGCGCCCGGCCGAAGGCGCCGGTGTCGAGATCACCGTCCACCTCGAAGGCGACGCCTCCCCAGTCGGCGGTGCGCGCTCCGCGCTCCTGGAGCCGGACCGTGGTGAGGACGTGGGACTCCTGGTTGTACGAAGGCGGCACGGAGTCCCGCTCCGCCCGCCGTGCGGCGGCCAGCGCGGGCGGATGGAGCGTCCACTCCCGTACCTGCCCGGGACGCACGGGGTATTGGCTGAGTTCGGTCATCTTCACACCGGGGACAACGACGCGCCCCGGGGACGGGCACTGCGCGGCGTACGGCAAGAGTGTTCGGCTGGGTATCACACGAGTGGGAAGGCCCGCGTTTTCCGCCGTACGCGCCGTACGCGCCGTGCGCGCCGCGCCCGTCCGTGCGCGCGCAGGGCCGCCGCCGTCAGCCGCGGCCCTGCGGGCGCGCGGACGGCGGCGCGCCCGCGTGCAGCACGCGCTGCCCCTCCTCGGCGCGCGGCGGCCCTGCCCGCTCGATGACCAGCAGCGCGGTGTCGTCCGCCGCGCGTCCGCCGGTGTGGGTGAGCAGGTCCTGGTGGACCCGGTGCACCAGGCTCTCGGGGCTGCCGGGCAGGAAGGCCGCCACCCGCTCGGCCAGCGGATAGAACTCCCCCGCGGGCGAGCGCGCCTCGATCACGCCGTCCGTGTAGAGCACGAGCAGGTCGCCCGGCTCGAAGGTGAACGGATCGGTGCGCGGCTCACCGCCGCGCAGCCCCGCCATCCCCAGCGGCGGCGAAGGGCTGCGGGGGTGCAGCGGCTCGACCCGGCTGCCGCGCACCAGCAGCGGCGGTGGATGGCCGCAGTTGACCATCTGGGCCTGCGCCCCCTGGTCGGGCAGGTCGAGGACGAGGGCGGTGACGAAGTGCTCGCCCGGGTCGTGCTCGGTGTCCGCGACCTCCTCCAGATTGCGGCAGACGCTCTCCTCCAGGGTGGCCACGAGGTCGGGCAGCGCGGGGTGACGGTGGGCGCCCTCGCGGAAGGAGGCGAGCACGACGGAGGCCTCGCCGATGGAGGTGAGCCCGCTGCCGCGGACATCCCCGATGATCACCCGGGTCGAGGGGTGCGCCGCGCGCGCCGTCGCGAAGAGGTCGCCGCCGATCCTGGTCTCGTCCTCCGCTGTCAGGTACAGCCAGGCGACGCGCAGCGGGCCGATCCTGCGGGGCGGGGGCCGCAGCAGCACCCGCTGCGCCGTCTCGGCGACCGACCGCGCCTCGGACAGCTGTCTCGCACGGCGCTCGCGCGCCAGGCTGACGAGGACCACCAGCAGGGACAGCACGGCGAGCGCGATGATCTGCGACACGTGGTTGGCCGTGCCGAGCCCGCCGTGGAACACCGCGATGAAGACCTGCGCGAGCAGCGCGAGCGCCCCGGCGAGCGCGGTCAGCCGCGCCCCCGCGAGGGCCACGGTGAGCGCGGGTGCGATCACCAGCAGCGGCCCCAGGTGCACGTCGTCCGGTGCCTGGACGTCCACCGCGGTGATCGCCGCGATGAGCGCGAACGGAACCGCGGCCAGCTTGCCGCGTCCCGAAGGCGGCTCCAGCAGGCGCTCCGACACACTCCTCCTGCCCATTCACCCCGTATACACCCTTTCGGTGGCCGGTGCATGTTTCCCGCAGGAGACCCGCTCGGACAGGCGCGCGGCTCTCCGTACGGGGTCAGCGGCGCGGTTCGATCCGCAGGCCGCCCGTCGTCACCTCGCGGATGTGGTCGCCCGCGAGCATGTCGAGCGGGTAGCCGAGCTCGATCGCGCTCGCCGCGTCGAGCGGGGCCGGCTGGGACGCGGTCAGCTCGACGTCGAGCGCGCCCAGGTTGTCCGCGAGCTGCGCGGGCGTGCGCGCGCCGAGGACCGGCGCGGTCAAACGGCCGGGTTGTGCAGGGTCCAGGCCGGCGCGACCTGGGATGGCGGCCCTGCTCGTGGACTTCGAGACCCTGCCGGCGGCGCGGCGCAACACGATGTGGCTGTGCCTGCTGCATCCGCAGACGTGCGAGCCTGTCCTGCGGGAGGGCGCGCGGATCAACGGGCGCGGAAGAAAGGCGATACGCCCTCCCGACGCCGGTGCCCTCTCGGTGCACTTCGAGGTGCTCATGCCGCTCCAGGACACGGACCAGCGGCTGGTGATCTGCCGCCCGGCGGCCCTTCAGACGGGGGCGCGGATCTAGCGCGGGCCGGGGCCGCCCGGGCGCGGGCCGCCTTCCGCGTCCGGGCCGCCGTGCGCGTGCGGGCCGCCTTCCGGGCCCGCGCCGCCGTCCGCGGTGCGGATGGTGTACGGGGTGTCGGCGCCGCGGTCCATGGGGTCGCGGCCCGCGCCGGGCAGCGGCGGGTTCTCGTCCGTGACCTCGGCCGTGCCGCCCGCGGCCGGCAGGCCGTGGGTGCCCACGTGCACGAGATAGGCGATGACGGCGCCGACCAGGGGCGCCACCAGGAAGACCCACACCTGGCTCATGGCGTTGTTCGCGGCGAAGACGGCGGGGCCGAGCGCCCGCGCCGGGTTGACGCTCGTCCCGGTCAGCGGGATGCCGACCAGGTGGATCACGAGGAGCGACGCGCCGATGGGCAGGCCGTCGAAACCCTTGGCGCCCTTCTGGTGGGTGGTGCACAGCACCACGAAGACCAGCAGCGCGGTGAGGATCGTCTCCGCGAGGAAGGCGCCGCCCAGCGTGATGTGCACCGCCGAGTCGGCCCCGTAGCCGTCGGAGCCGAAGGCGCCCCTGCCGAAGGTCTTGAAGGCGGGTACGGAGTTGGCGAGCCAGGCGAGCAGCGCGGCGCCCGCGAGGCCGCCCGCGAGCTGGGCGACCCAGTAGCAGAGGCCCGTCAGGGGGCTGATCCGGCGCGCCAGCACCATGCCGAGCGTCACGGCGGGGTTGACGTGCGAGCCGGAGATCGGCCCGATCGCGTACACGATGGCCAGCAGGACGAAGCCGAAGGCGAGGGCGATGCCGACGGTGCCCACGAAGGGCTTGGCGAAGACCGCGGTGCCGACGGCGAAGAAGACCAGGGCGAGCGTCCCGAAGAACTCGGCGATCAGCGCGTGCGGATCGAGGGAGCGCGGCAGCGCGCGGCCCGTGCCCTGCGCCGAGCTGCGCGACCCCTGCGATGTGGTGTGTGTAGTGCTCATGACATCCCCTTCGCGGGTGGCGGCGACGGCGACGGGCGCCGCCCGCCTGCCCACCGGAGCCGCCCCGTGCTCCACCGCACGCGCGAGCCCGGTGGCCGCCTCGACCCCGTGGATCACACTCAGTCCCAGCGACCTTAACGCCGCGGCGCCGGGCTGTCGCGGCGAGTGGAGCGCCGCCCGGCCGCCCCGGGCACGCGTGGTGTTCCGCGGCGGCGGCCACTGGCTACCGTGTCCCCATGGCAGACCAGGGGCCGCGGGACGAGTCCGCACGCGCCGCTGACGTGTTCGCCCTGCTGCAACGGGTCGGCGGGGCAAGCGGGGCAGAGCCCGCCCTGGAGTGGCTGGCGCGGCGCACCGGCGGGACCGCGGCGGTGGTCGCGGACGACGGCTCCGTCACCGCCTCGGCGGCCGGCCGCCCGAGCCGTGCCGCACTGGCCGCCGTGCGCGCACTGCGCCTGCGCGGCGCGCCGTCGGGGGTGACCGGCACCGGCAGGGGGCGCACCGCGCAGGTGGTGGCGCTCGGCCAGGGCGAGAGCCTCGTGGTCGAGGGGCGCGCGGACGACCGGCACGGCCCGCTCCTCGCCGACGCCGCCAGGGTGCTCGAACTGGCCCTGCGCTCGCAGGAGTACACCAGGGACCGGCGCCGCATGGAGACGGCGCGCGCCCGCGGCAGGGAGGCCGTGCTCCATTTGCTGGTGGGCGGCGACGTCGCGCTGGCCCACCGGGTCTCCGGCGCGATGGGGGACCGGCTGCCGGGACCGCTGCGCGTGTGCGTGGTCGAGGCCGCGGCAGCTGAGCGCGGCGCCGCCGCGGCCAGGCTGGAACGGGTCGCGGCGGGCGCGGCCTGGATCGTGCCGTGCCCCGTGCGCTCCCGGCACGTCATCGCGCTGGTGCCCGCCGGAGTCGCGGGCTGGGAGCGTGACGCGCTCGCAGAACTGCCGGAGTGCCGCATAGGGACCAGCGCCGAAGTGGCCCTGCGGGACACCGCCCTGGGCTACGAGCAGGCCTTCCACGCGCTGACCGCGGCGCGCGGTGCCCCGGGCCGCGGCGGGCGCTTCAGCAGCCACGACACCCTCGTGCCGCCGCTCGGCCCCGCCGGCGCCCGGTGGGCCGCCGGGGTGCTCGGGCCCTGCCTCGCGTACACACCGGCAAGGCGCTCCGATCCCGACGCGGCGGAGCTGCTGGACACACTGGCGTCCTGGCTGACCTTCGGCACCGGGGCCGACCGCCATCTGAAGATCCACCGCAACACCCTCACGGCCCGGGTGCGGCTCCTCGAACAGCTCCTGGAGACAGAGCTGTTGACCGGCGTCGCCGGGCGGGCGACCGTATGGCTCGCGCTGCGGCTGCGCACCCCCGCGGCCGCGCAGGGCCCCGGGGACGCGCCGGGGCTGCCCGCGCTGCTCGCGGCGCCCGCCGCGCAGCGCTGGGCCGGCGCCCGCACCCGCCCGCTCGGCGCGTCAGGTCTCGACGCCGTGCGCGCCTGGCTGCGCGCGGGCACCCGGCTCGCCGAGGCGGCCGCGGCGCTCGGCATCTCGCCGCCGGGGCTGCGCAAACGCCTCGTACGGGCGGAGGACGCCCTCGGCAGGTCGCTGCTGCACGCGCCGAGCGCCACCCACGAGCTGTGGCTCGCCCTCAGGGCGCTCGGCGAGCTGTGAGACCCCGCGGACCCCGCCACTGTGCGGGGCGAAACCCGGGGCGCGGGTCACTGGGCGAGAAAGACCTCGCCCCCTGCCGACCGCTCCTCTAGTGTCCTCCTGGCGCGGCCGGGGCGGTGGCGCGCGGGGGCCCGGCCGGCACGACCACGGGGGAGCCGTGCCGGTGGTCCCGCGGGCGCCTCCCCGGCGGCGCGCCTCAGGTGAGGTGTGCCACCAGGAGCGCGATCAGGGCGAGCGCCGGTGCGAGGACCTGGACCAGGGCCGCGCGGAGCTTGGTGCGGTCGCTCGACACGAGGACGAGGCCCGCGAGGACCATGCTGCCGGTGCCGGTGACCGCCAGCGTGGTGCCGACCGTCACCGTGCCCGCGAGCACCAGGACGGCGCCCACGAGGGCGGCCACGGCCAGGAACAGGTTGTAGAAGCCCTGGTTGTAAGCGAGTTGGCGGGTCTCCTTGGCCTGCTCCGCCGAGGTGCCGAAGGTCGCGCGGGTGGCGGGGGCCGTCCAGCGGAACGACTCGAGGACGAAGATGTAGAGGTGGATCAGCCCTGCGACCATGGCCAGGACGAGCCCCGCGACCAGCATGTGTGCTCCAGTAGTCCAACTGCCCCGCGACCGGGGGCTTCCGTGCCGTGCCGACGGCTGCGACAGGCCGCCGCATCGTAACAGCGTGCGCCTCGCGCGCCGGTGCCGGGCCCGTACGGGCCCCGACGCCGCGGAACGGCCGGGCGCCGCTGTTCCCGCGGGCCGGCGCCCGGCCCTGCCTCAGGAGGCTGCGGCCTCCGCGCGGCGCAGGGCGAGCAGGCTCACCATGTCGTAGGCGACGTGCGAGGCCGCGACCGAGGTGATGTCGGCGTGGTCGTAGGCGGGCGCCACCTCCACCACGTCGGCGCCGACGATCCTGGCGCCGGCCAGGCCGCGCAGGATTTCGAGCAGTTCGCGCGAGGTGAGGCCGCCCGCCTCCGGGGTGCCGGTGCCGGGGGCGTGCGCCGGGTCGAGGACGTCGATGTCGACGGAGACGTACAGCGGGCGGTCGCCGATCCGCTCCCGCACGGCGGCCACCGTCTCGTCCACACCGCGCCGCATCACGTCGGCCGCGGTCACGACGCCGAAGCCGAGCCGCCTGTCCTCGGCGAGGTCCGCCTTGCCGTACAGCGGACCCCGGGTGCCGATGTGGCTGAGCGCCTCGGTGTCGAGCAGCCCCTCCTCGACCGCCCGGCGGAACGGCGTGCCGTGGGTGTACGGCTCCCCGAAGTACGTGTCCCAGGTGTCCAGATGGGCGTCGAAGTGCAGCAGGGCCACGGGCCCGTGCACCCGGGCGGCGGCCCGCAGCAGCGGCAGCGAGAGCGTGTGGTCGCCGCCGACCGTCACCACCGAGGCGCCGTCCGCGGCGAGTTGGCCGACACGCTCCTCCACGGTCGCCACCGCCTGGCCGATGTCGTACGGATTCACGGCGATGTCGCCCGCGTCGGCGACCTGCACGGCGGCGAACGGGGACACGTCGAGCCCCGGGTGGTAGGGGCGCAGCAGCCTGCTGGCCTCGCGCACCGCGGCGGGCGCGAACCGCGCGCCCGGCCGGTAGGACACACCGCTGTCGAAGGGGATGCCGACCACGGCGACTTGGGCGCTGCCGACGTCTTCGAGGCGGGGCAGCCGCGCGAAGGTGGCGATGCCCGCGTAGCGCGGCACCACCGAGCTGTCGACGGGGCCCACAGGTCCTGCGGGTGCGCCGGTCGGCGGCTTCTGCTCGTTCGATGTCACGGGACGGGTTCCTCCATGTGGATAAGGAATGAGCGGTGCGGCGCGGGCGCGCCCGGTGGGGGAGCCCGCACGGCACCGGCAGCTTACGCCGCGGTCGCCTTTTGATTGCACGTCAGAAAGGGAAAGGGGAATGTCTTTCTCTTCTGCGAGGTCTTGCGGACGACTCTCCTGTGGGAATTGGTGCGGGTTCCGCTCGACCTTTGCCCGGCGATCTTCCGGGGCCTTGCGGCAGGCCGCGCGGCCGCCGTCCGCGGGGTGAATTCCTGATTGCGCGTCATTCTCGGGAGGGTGGGCCGCACGGAAGGAGGGAGCGTGGATCCATGGTGCCGTTATGGGCGATTTAGTGCTTTTCACACCTAAGCTCCCGTCTGGGCTTTTAGGGTAAGTTATTGCTCTCTGGCGGGTGTTGTCTGGGACGGTTGCGCCGCTGGTCGGTGATATGTGTCACCAGAAGGGGCGTGTGGGCCTGTTGAGGGCCTGCCTCATTTCGCGCGCGTCCAGGGCGCGTTGGGGCTTTCGGCGGCAGGGGGAAGATCGAGTATTCCCTCGCTGAACGCGTTTAAAGCATCGCTGCGTGAATTCAGAACTTGTTTCGCCGCGAGGTCTTCGCTTACGTTCTCGTCATTCCGGACAGACCGCCGAATCCTGCCGCTGCCCGGATACCTCAACCACTGAACTCATCCATACGGCAGGAGCGGGGGACCCAGGTAAGTCGCCGTGCCGCGCATGCGGACCGGCTCGGGGTGAAGCCGCAGCCATGCGGCCGGGCATCTCCAGCCCGAACCCGACAGCTCACCTCGCAGGCGACGGAGAGGAATTCAGCATGCCCAAAAAGGCCAGCCACCGCCGTCCCCTGTCCCGATCGCTGACCCGCGGCCTCATGGCCGCAGGTGTGGGCGGCGCGGTGATCGCCGTACCCCTGCTGACCGCCGCGGCCGCGGGCGCCGCGCCGGCCCCGCAGTCCGCAGCCCACGAGGCCGCGGTCCACCAGGCCGCCGAGGCCCCCGCGCAGGCCCGCACGGCCGCGCACACCGCCGCGGGCTCCGTGTACACCGTGGTGCCCGGCGACTCGCTCTCGAAGATCGCCTTCGACCACTCGCTGTCCGGCGGCTGGCACAAGCTGTACCAGGACAACCGGGAGGCCGTCGGCGGCAACCCGTCGCTCATCCACCCCGGCCTCAAGCTGTCCCTCGGGCACAAGGCCGCCGCCTCCGCCGCCCACACCACGGGCGCGACCGGCGGCACGGGTGAGCGCACCGCGCACACCGCGCACACCGCGCACAAGACCGTCATCAAGACAGAGAACACCGCGGACACCGCCCCGGCGAAGAAGGCCGCGGCTCCGGTGTACGCCGACAACCTGGACGGCTGGATACGCCAGTCGCTGGCCGTCATGGCCGAGCACGGCATCCCCGGCAGCTACGACGGCATCTACCGCAACATCATGCGCGAGTCGTCCGGCAACCCGACGGCGATCAACAACTGGGACTCCAACGCCGCCCAGGGCACCCCGTCCAAGGGCCTGCTCCAGGTGATCGACCCCACGTTCCAGACCTACCACGTCGCGGGCACCTCGATGGACCCGTACGACCCGGTGGCGAACATCACCGCCGCGTGCAACTACGCGGCCGCCACGTACGGCTCGATCGACAACGTCAACGGCCCGTACTGACGGACACACCACCCTGCTCGGGCCCGCCGGAACACACCGGCGGGCCCGAGCGGGGCGAGACGCGGAGGCCCGCCGGAGACACACCGGCGGGCCTCCGTGCGTCCTGCGCGCCTCCCGCGCGTCAGGAGGCGGAGTCCTTTTTGTTGGGAGATGCCGCGTACGCCTGAGAAGGCGTCATCGGTACGCCGTTGATCTCGACCGTCTTGTACCGGCTCACCTCGGCGCACGCCTTCGAGTCGTCGGCGGTGTCCGCGTGGGCGCCGGAGACGGCCTCGTGCGCGTTCCCGGAGCCGCCGCCCGAGGAGCTGCCTGGATAGGCGGCTCCCGAGGGCCAGTCCGAGCCGATGGTGAGCACGAGGCCCGCGGTGTCCGAGGACGTGACCTGGGAGGACGGCAGGCCGAGCGCGTCCGCCGCGGTCTGCGCCGCCGCCTTCTGCCCCGGGCCGTAGGCGAGCGTGGTACGCGCCACCGCGCTGCCCGCGTTGCCCGACGCCCCGACGGTGAAGCCCTTGCCGGTCAGGGCCGAGGCGACCGCGCCGGCCCGCCCGGTGATGCCGGTGCCGTTCTCCACGGACAGCGAGACGTCGGAGGGCGCGACCGAGGCCGAGGGCTGCGCCGCCTTGGACGGCGAGGCCGACGGCTGCCCACCCGCCGCCGTCTTCTTGCCGTTCGACGCGGTCAGCGACTTGTCGTCGGCGATCGCCGAGAACAGCGCGGTCGCGCCGGGCGCCGGGATCACCCGGTTCGCATCGGTCGGCGACTGCCCGGTCTGCATGGTGGTGAAGGTGATCCGCTTCGCCGGGACCTTGTTGAGGTCGTCGGCGAGCCCGATCAGCTTGCTGATGCTGCCGAGGCCGGTGTCCACCGTCATCGCCTTGGTCGCGCTGTCGGCCAGCGCGTAGACCTTCGGCGGGTCGGAGAGGGTGCCCGCGCTCTTGAACTTGCGGATCATCGCGCTCAGGAAGATGTGCTGCGCGTACGTGCGGCCCAGGTCGCTGCCGTCGCCCAGGCCGTGCCGCGTGCGGACGAACTCCAGCGCCGCGTCGCCCTTGAGGGTGTGCGTGCCCTTGGCGAGCTTGAGGTGCGAGTACGTGTCGTAGACGTTGTCGCTGACGCACACCGACACGCCGCCCACCGCGTCGGACATCTTCACCACACCGGAGAAGTCGAGCATCACGAAGTGGTCGATGGGGATGCCGGTGAGCTGGTGCACCGTGGAGACCTGGCAGGCGGGGCCGTACTGGAGCGCGCTGTTGATCTGGCCCTGGTAGCCGCCGGTCGAGGGGCCCCCGTCGCTGCCCTTGCAGGCGGGGATCTGCGTCTCGGTGTCGCGCGGGATGCTCATCACGGTCGCGTTGGACCGGTCGGCGGAGATGTGCACCACCATCTCGACGTCCGCGTTGTGCCCGGCGGTCGACGTGCTCGACCCGCAGCCGCCGCCGAGCTTGCAGTCGCTCGCCGAGTTCCGGCCGTCGGAGCCGATCGCCAGGATGTTGATCGGGGTCCTGCCGAAGGAGTCCGCCTTCTCCTTGGAACCGCCGTCGATGGCGATGCTGCGGATGTTGCCGCTGAGGTGCTCGTAGAGCCAGGCGCCGCCGCCCGCGACGATCAGGATCAGCGCGGACACCACCGTCAGCAGCGTCCTGACGATCCGCTTGCGCCGCGGCAGCGGCTTGGCGCGGCGCCGCCTGCTGCCCCGGTCCTTGGCGCGGGCCGCCTTGCGGGCCGCCGCCCGGCCGCCGGCGGGCGGCTCGCCCGGGCCCGCCCCGAGGTCCCGGCCGTCGCGGGACGTGCGCTGGCGCGGCGGCCCCGAGGGGCGGTGGCGGGTCGCCTGCCGGGCGCGTTCGCCCGCCCTCGGGTCCGTCATCTGCGAACTCCCTGTGCGTCAGTGGTCGGTGTGCGTGCTGACGGCCGACTGGCGGCTCAGTGGGCCGTGGCGGTGTCCCGCCCGGCCGCCTCGGACGCCGGCGCGGCGTCCTTGCGCGCGGTGGACACGACGCCGCCGATGGGCGCAGCCCCGGTCGCGTCCTGGGCCTGCGCCGCGTCCTTGCCGCCCGTCTCGTCCAGCGTCTTCATGGCCCTGACCTCGCTCTTGAAGATGCGCAGGGACTTGCCGATGCCGCGCGCCGCGTCCGGGAGCTTCTTCGAGCCGAACAGCAGGGCCACCACGAGTACGACCACGAGTACGTGCCAGGGCTCAAGACCGTTTCTGAGCATGCGACGCCACCTCCGGGTACGACGGGGACCGGCGGCGGACGCCACCGGTGCCCCAAGGTTGCCACATTACGCAACCGAGCAAGTGAGCGGCCCGGCGCTGTTCCTGTCGGGCCCCGGCCGATCCTCTCACTCGCGTAGGCTGACGGACCGGCCCGGCCGGCGACGCGCCCGGCTGCCGCCCCCACCCTGGCACGTCAATCTGTGGAGGTTCACGTGACACGGTCGCCCGCGAGACCGGCCGACCCCGAGGACGACGCGCTGCAGGACGCGGCAGCCACCTTCGGCCTGCTCTCGTCACCGGTCAGGCTGCACATCGTCTGGATACTCGCCCAGGGCGAGAGCGACGTCACCGGTCTCGCCGAGCGGGTCGGCGGATCGCTGCCCGCCGTCAGCCAGCACCTCGCCAAGCTGAAGCTCGCCGGGCTCGTCCACGCGCGCCGCGAGGGCCGCCGCCAGGTCTACTTCGTCGACGACCCCGCCCTCGTGACCGTCGTCCTGCTGGTGCTCGGCAGGCCCGGCGAGGCCGCCGACGCGCCCGGCGGCCTGCCCGCGGCGGTGTCGGGCCCGCGCGGCCCGGTGGCCTGACCCGCCCGCCCCATGCGCACCAGCGAGCCGCCGCCCGCGGGCGCCGCACCCGCCGCGCACCCGCGCCCCGGCCGGCGCGAAGGGACCGCGGCCACCACAGCAGTCACCACACTCGAAGTGCTGCGCCGCCTCGGCACCGGGCCGCGCGGCCTCACCGAGGCCGAGGCGGAGGACCGCCTCGTACGGCACGGCGAGAACACCCTGCCCGCCGCGCGCACCGCACCCCTGCTGCGCCGCTTCCTCGGCGGGGTGCGCGACCCCTTCACCGGCGTCCTGCTCTGCCTCGCCGCGGTCTCGGCCGCCGTCACGTCCTGGGGCACGGCCTGCGTCCTGACCGTCCTCGTCGCCGTCAGCTGCGCGCTGCGCGCCCGCGCGGGGCGGCAGGCCGACCGCTCGGCCGCGGCCCTGCACGGCGCGCTGCCCTCCACGGCGACCGTGCGGCGCCGCGCGGGGCCCTCGTACACCGAGACGCGCGAGCGCGAGGTGCCGGCCTGCGACCTGGTGCCGGGGGACATCGTCAGGCTCGCCCCCGGCGACCTGGTCCCCGCCGACGTGCGGCTGCTGCGGGCCACCGGCCTGAGCGTGCACCAGGCCGCGCTCACCGGGGAGTCCGTGCCGGTCGCCAAGCACCCGGTGGACGACCCCGAAGGGCCAGGAGGCCCGGGCAGCCGCGCACCGGCGGCCGCCGACGCCTTCGAGGCGCCGCACCTGTGCTTCCAGGGCAGCAGCGTCGCCGCGGGCAGCGCCACGGCCGTCGTCACCGCCACCGGGCCCGGCACCCGGTTCGCCACCGCGCACGGCACCGACCATGAGCACGGACCGCGCCAGGGCGGCGTGGAGCGGCCCTTCGACCGGTCGGTCAAGGGCGTCGTGTGGCTGCTGGTGCGGCTGATGGCGCTCACCCCGCCGCTGGTCCTGGCCGCGGGCGCGCTCCTGCACCGCAGCAGCCCCGAGTCGCCCGCCTTCGCGGTCGCCGTGGCGGTCGGCCTCACGCCCGAGATGCTGCCCGTCGTCGTCAACACCGTGCTGGCGCGCGGCGCCGGGCGCCTCGCAGGCCGCTACGGCGTCATCGTGAAGCGGCTGCCCGCGCTGCACGACCTGGGCGCGGTCGAGGTGCTGTGCACCGACAAGACCGGCACCCTCACACAGGACCTGCCGGTGCTCGACCGCACCCTCGCGCCGGACGGCGGCCCCTGCCCCGAGGCGCTCGCCTGGGCCGCGGTCAACAGCCTGGTCACTCTCCAGCTCGCCGAGGTCCCGCAGCCCGACCCGCTCGACGAGGCGGTCCTTGCCGCAGCGCCGCCCGGCGCCGCCGACCGCTACGAGGGCGTCGCCGCGCTCCCCCTCGACCCGGTGCGCCGCCGCTCCGCCGCCCTGGTGCGCGACGGCAGCGGCCACACCCTCGCCGTGAAGGGCGCCCCCGAGGACGTGCTCGACCGCTGCACCCGGCTGCGCACCAGGGAGGGGACGGCCGCGCTCGACCCGGCGGCGCGCGCCCGGCTCGACCGCCTCGCCGCGGACGCCGCGGGCGAGGGGCTCAGGGTGCTCGCCGTCGCGGTCGGCGATCTGCCGCTGCGGCCACGCCCGCTCACCTCGGCCGCCGAGAGCGGCCTCACCCTCGTCGGGTTCGTGGCGCTGCGGGACGCCCTCGCGCCGACCGCGGCCGACGCGCTCGCCTCCCTCGCCCGGCGTGGCGTGTCCCTCGCCGTGCTCACCGGCGACCACCCGGGCACCGCGGCCCGCGTCTGCCGCGACCTGGGCCTGACCGTCGCGCCCGAGGCCGTCGTCACCGGCGACACCGTCGACGCGCTCGACGACGCGGAGCTCGCCGCGCTCGCCGCCCGCACCACCGTCTTCGCCCGCTGCGCCCCCGAGCACAAGGCCCGGGTCGTACGGGCCCTGCGCGCCGCGGGGCGCACCACCGGGTACCTCGGCGACGGCGTCAACGACCTGCCGGCGCTGCGCGCGGCCGACCTCGGCATCTGTACGAAGGACGCGGCGCAGGTGGCGCGCGAGGCGGCCGGGGTGGTCCTCGCGACCAAGGACCTCACCGCGCTCTCCCACGCCGTCGCCTACGGGCGCCGCGCGAGCGCCGACATCGTCACCTATCTGCGCATCACCCTGTCGTCCAACGTCGGCAACGTGATCGCGATGCTCGGCGCCGGGCTGCTGCTGCCGTTCCTGCCGATGCTGCCTGCGCAGGTCCTGCTCCAGAACCTCTGCTTCGACGCGGCGCAGCTCACCCTGGCGCTCGACCGGCCGCCCGCGTCGGCCGCCGACCGGCCCGCCACCCTGCGCCCCGCCGGGCTGCTGCGCACCGTCGCCGGGTACGGGGTCCTCAACGCGGCCGCCGACCTCGCCACCTTCGGCGTGATCGCGCTCACCGGGCACCCGGGCGCCCACGCAGGGGGCGAGGCCGCCTTCCACGCGGGCTGGTTCACCGAGAACCTGCTCACCCAGGCGCTCGTGATGCTGCTGCTGCGGCCGCGCGGCGGCGCCACGCCCGCGCCGGTCAGGGCGGCGGCCGCCTTCCTCGCCGCGGTCGGCGTCGCGCTGCCGCTGCTGCCCGCCGGCGCCTCCTTCGGCATGGCACCGCCGCCGCCGGCGTACTACCCGCTGCTCGCGGCGCTCCTCGCGCTGTACGGCGCGGCGCTCGCCTGCGCGCGGGCGCGCCGGGCGCCCAGGGGTGCGGAAACCGGGCGGGCACCCGGGCCGTCGGGACAGGCGGACGGCGCGTGTACGGGCGCGGTGTCCCGGCACGCGGAAGGCGCCGCCCCCGGGCCCTTCGGACCGGGGGACGGCGCCCGCGCGCGGGTCAGATGACCGCGGACTCCAGCGCCTCGGGCGCGAACAGCTCCTCCGGCGTGCGCAGCCGGTCGGAGAGCCCCTGCTCGTGGTGGTAGCGCAGGAACGCGGAGAGCGTCCTGTGGTTGTCCGCCCCGAGCCCGTACGACCAGAAGTCGCTGCCCAGCAGGGCGCGTGCCTCTTCGAGCTGCGGCGTGAGCCACGGCAGCGTGAAGCGCAGCGCCGAGGTGTCGTACATGCTCTCGTAGGCGATCCGCTTGGATTCGAGCGCCGCCTTGTACAGCGACTGGGCCACCCACGGGTGGCGCTCGTAGACGTCCCTGCGCACCACCAGCACATGCATGATCGGGAAGATCCCGGTGTCCGCGTAGTACGCCTTCTCCGCGCCGATCACGTCGGGGAAGATCCGCTTGACCCGTGGGTCGCCCTGCGCGAAGGGGGCGGGGACGCGCGGGGTGACCAGCGCGTCGATCTCGCCCTCCGCCAGCATCGAGGAGAGCGTGCGGTCGGCGGGGATCGGGCTGATCCTCACCGAGTCGCCCAGGTCGACCCTGGCCTTCTCGATCCGGCCAGGGGTCTCCTGGCCGCCGGTGCGGTGCTCGTACGCGTCGAACGGCACGCCGTGCCGGTCGCCGACGACGCCGCGCATCCACACGCACGCCGTGAGCTGGAACTCGGGCGTGCCGACGACCTTGCCGCGCAGGTCCTCTGGCGACTCGATGCCCGCGTCGGCGTTCGCGTACCAGGAGCTGTGCCGGAACATCCGCGAGGTGTACACCGGCAGCGCCACGAACGGCGAGGGGTCCTGCCGCAGCGAGACCACATAGGAGGAGAGGGAGAGCTCGGCGACCTCGAACTCCCGGTGGCGCATCATCCGGAAGAAGGTCTCCTCGACCGGCAGCCGCAGATACGTCAGGTCGATGCCGTCCGGCCTTACGGTCTCCTCCCACAGGGCGCGGGTGCGGTCGTAGTCGCCGCAGGCCATGGTGAGCGCGAGTCGGGGCATGCCCGCTACCTGCCTTCCGCCGTGAGCTTCGCGTCGAGCCTGGGGTAGACGCGCCGGGCGTTGCCCTCGTAGACCTGCCTCAGCTGCTCCTGCGAGAGCCCCGCGCCGTCCACGTACTGCTTGGTGTCGTCCCAGGCCACGCCGGTCTCCGGGTCGACACCGCGCACGGCGCCCAGCATCTCGGAGGCGAACAGGACGTTGCCGGTGGGGACGACCCGCGTCAGCAGGTCGACCCCGGGCTGGTGGTACACGCAGGTGTCGAAGAAGACGTGGCCCATCAGCCGCACGGTCGGGTCGGGCAGCCCCATCCGCATCGCGAGGCCCCGGTAGCGGCCCCAGTGGTAGGGCACGGCGCCGCCGCCGTGCGGGAGTACGAACCGCAGCCCGGGGAACCGCTCGAACAGCTCGCCGCCGTCCTGCACGAGCTGCATGAACACCGAGGTGTCGGCGTTGAGGTAGTGCGCGCCGAGGGTGTGGAACGCCGGGTTGCAGGACGTCGACACGTGCACCATCGCCGGCACGTCGAGCTCGGCGAGCACGTCGTACAGCGGGAACCAGTACGGGTCGGTCAGTGGCGGCGACGTCCAGTGGCCGCCCGAGGGGTCCGGGTTGAGATTGGCCCCCACGAACCCCAACTGCTCGACGCAGCGCCTCAGTTCGGCGATGACGTCGTCCAGCGGGCCGTTCGCGGTCTGCGGCAGCTGGCACACGGCGGCGAAGTGCTCGGGAAAGAGCGAGGCGGCCCGGTGCACCAGGTCGTTGCTCGCCTCGGCCCAGGCGGCCGCGGTCGCCCGGTCGGTGACGTGGTGCTCCATGCCGGAGGCCTTCGGCGAGAACACCATCAGGTCGCCGCCGCGCTCGCGCAGGACCTTCAGCTGGTGGTTCTCCACCGACTCGCGTACCGCGTCGTCGCTGATCGGCGCGAGCCGCGGCACCGGCAGCGCCGGATCGGCGAGCCGCGCCAACTGGGCGTCCCTGAACGCCTGGAGCTGCGGCGGAGCGGTGGTGTAGTGGCCGTGGATGTCGATGATCACCGCGGGCTCACTCCCCGGCCGCGGGTTCTGCGTAGTCCGTGTACGTGAGGCCCTTGGCGGCCAGGCGCTCGCGCATGCTGTTGACGTCGAGGCCGAGTTCGCCGTTCGCGTACCGGTCGCGGGAGCGCGCCTCCTTGTCCTCCCGGGCCCGGGAGGCCGCCGCCACGTCGGCGGCGGTCAGCCGCGGCACCACCACGACGCCGTCGTCGTCCGCGACGATCACGTCGCCCGGGTGGATGATCTGGCCCGCGCAGGCCACCGGCACCCCGACGTCGCCCAGCGTCTCCTTGACCGTGCCGAAGGCGCAGACGTGGCGCGACCACACGGGGAAGCCCATCGCGGTCAGCTCGGCGATGTCCCGGCAGCCCGCGTCGATGACGAGGCCGCGCACCCCGTGCGCGGCCACGGAGGTGGCGAGCAGCTCGCCGAAGTAGCCCGCGTCCGAGGGGGAGGTGGGGGAGACCACCAGGATGTCCCCCGGCCGGCACTGCTCGACGGCGACGTGCAGCATCCAGTTGTCCGCGGGCGGCACGCTGACCGTCACCGCCGACCCCGCGATGTGCGCGCCCGGGTAGATGGGCCGCAGGGCGGAGGAGAGCAGGCCGGTGCGGCCCTGCGCCTCGTGGACGGTGGCCACGCCGAAGCGGGCGAGCGCCTCGACGGCGTCCTTGTCGGCGCGCGGTGTGTTCCGTACGACGGTGCCGCTCATGCCGCCTCCGCCCAGGGGAGCAGGGAGACGTGCACGGCGTCCTCGCCGCTCTCGCCGCCGACCGTGCGGATGGCCCGGTCGGTCTCGCTGAGCGGGAAGGTGTGCGTCGCCAGCTTCTCCAGCGGGAAGCGGCCCGACGCCAGCTGTTCGAGGGCGAGTTCGCAGGCGCGGTAGCTGTGGCCGCGTGCACTCTTCATCGCGATGGACTTCTCGGTGAGCTTCTTGAGCGGGAAGTCGGGGAAGGCGGCCACCTCACCCTGGACCACCATGGTGCCCTCGCGGCGCTTGAGCGCGTCGATGCCGAGCAGCACGGGCGCGGTGCCCGCGCCCGCCGTGCAGTCGAGGACGACGTCCACGCCGCGCCCGCCGGTCAGCTCCATCACCCGGGCGAGCGCGTCCTCCTCGCGCACGTCGATGACGGCGTCCGCGCCCAGTTCCTTGGCCATCGCGAGGCGCGCCGCGTCCTTCGTGGTGCCCGTCATGATGATGAGGGAGGCGCCGGCCTGCTTGCAGGCGACGACCTGCGAGAGGCCCTGCTGCCCGGGGCCCTGGATCAGCACGGTGTTCGCGTAGCCGACGCCGGCGGTGACCAGCGCCCACTCGATGCCGTTGGACAACGGCGTGACGAGCCCGGCCAGTTCGGCGGAGACGCCGTCCGGGACGCGGTGCGTCACCGAGTTCCACGGAAGGTAGAGGTACTGCGAGAAGCCGCCCCACAGGTGGTACGGGTTGTTCGCCGAGGTGTACCCGTAGCGGCGCGCGTCGGGGTTGGTGCGCCAGTCGGTGGCCTCGCAGTGGCGGTACTCGCCCGCGTGGCACCAGGCACAGCGCATACAGCCCACGTAGTGCTCGACGAAGATGCGGTCGCCCTCGCGCAGGCCCTTGCGCTCGGTGAACTCGCGGCCGGCCTTGGCGATCACACCGACGTTCTCGTGGCCCATGATCACCGGGTCGGTGAACGGCGGCTTCCCGTACATCTTGACGTCCGTGCCGCAGATGCCGGCGACCTCCACCTTCAGGAGCGCGCCGTCGGCCGGGATGTCCGGCATCGCGAACTCCTGGAGCTCGGTCGTGCCCGGCCCCGTCCTGACCGCCGCCAACACCTGCTCTGCCATGACTTCTCCTCACCCGTGGGGAACGTTCTCCGGTGGGCTTTCCCGCGATGGTTTGCGTGCGGGACGATACTCTATGGCCTGATGGACTGACCATGCTACCTTTCGGCAGTCGATAGGTCCGTGCGCGACAGAATCGAGCAGCAGACATGGCAGACACGGCCGGCACCGCCGACGAACGCCGTCTTCTCGCGGTGACCCGCACCCAGGGGGACAACGAGGCGCTCAAGACGGGGGAGGTGAAGCCGCAGGGCTGGTCCTTCGCCTTCGAAGAGGTCCCCGTCCTGGTGCACGCCTTCCGCCGGATGGTGCGCGGCCTCGCATTCGACGTCAGCGAGATGGCGCTCACCACCTACCTGGTCGCCAAGGAGCACGGCGCACGCTTCACCGCCGTCCCCGCCTTCCTGGTGCGCGGCTTCCACCACGGAGCCATCCACTACAACCCGGCCCGCTGGCCCTCGGTCAAGAGCCCCAAGGACCTGGAGGGCCACAAGGTCGGGGTGAGCCGCGGCTACACCGTCACCACCGGGGTGTGGGCGCGCGCCGTCCTCCAGGAGGAGTACGGCGTCGACCTGTCGACGATCACCTGGGTGCTCTCGGGCGACGAGCACGTCGCCTCCTACGAACCGCCGTCCAACGTCGAGAGCATGCCCGAGGGCGCCACCCTGGAACAGCTCCTCGCCGACGGGGAGCTCGCCGCCTGCATCGGCGCCGGCGCCGACGTGCCCGGCGTCGTCCCGCTCGTCCCGGACGCCGAGGAGGCCGGCTTCGCCGCGCTCCAGACCCGCGGCTTCTACCCGATCAACCACCTGGTGGTGGTCAAGGACGAACTCCTGCGGGAGCGCCCCGAGCTGGGCGCCGAGGTCTTCGACGCGTTCGCGCGCGCCAAGCGCCTCTACGTCGACCGGCTGCGCGCCGGGGCCATCGAGAACCCCACCGCCACCGACCGGATGTACGCACGCGTCCTGGAGACCACGGGCGAGGACCCCCTCCCGTACGGCATCGCCCCCAACAGGGCCGTGCTGGAGACCCTGATGCGGCACGCGGTCGACCAGCGCATCCTGCGCAGGCCCGCCGCCCTCGAAGACGTCTTCGCCAAGACCACCCTGGACGTGACCGGCTGATGCGCGTCGCCCTCACCGCCGACCACAACGGGGCCGCCCTGCGCGTCCGCCTCGCGGCGCGCCTCGCGGCCGGCGGGTACGAGGTCGACGACCGCGGCGGCGCGCCGGACGGCGACACCGTCGTCGACTACCCCGCGCTCTGCGCCGACGTCTGCGCCGAGGTGGCCGCGGGCCGCGCCGACCGCGGCATCGTCCTCGGCGGCAGCGGCCTCGGGGAGACCATCGCCTGCAACAAGGTCGGCGGCATCAGGGCCGGGCTCTGCCACGACCTGTGGAGCGCCGGGATCTCCCGCGGCAACAACGACGCCAACGTCCTCGTCCTGGCCGCCAAGACGCTGCCGCCCGAGACCGCGGAGGAGATCGCGGCCACCTGGCTCGCCACCCCCTTCAAGGGAGGCGTCCACGCCCGCAGGGTCGCCCAGATCGAGGCCATCGAGCGCGGCCGCCCCCTGCCCCGCACACCGGGGCACACCCCATGAGCCCCCGGGCGGGCCCGGCGGCCCGCCCGGGACCCCCGTGCGCAGCCGCCGTGCTCAGGCAGGGTGCGCGGCCGAACCCTCCGGTACGCCGCGCGGGCCCGCGTACCCCGTCGGCAGCTGCTGCTCGGCCCAGGTGATCTTGCCGGACGACGTGTAGCGGGTGCCCCAGCGCTCCGCGAACTGCGCCACCAGGAACAGGCCGCGGCCGCCCTCGTCGGTGGCCGCGGCCTGCCCCAGGTGCGGGGCGGTGCTGCTGCCGTCCGAGACTTCGCTGATCAGCTGCCGGTCGAGCAGCAGCCGCACCCCGATGGGCCCTGTGGCGTACCGGATCGCGTTGGTCACCAGCTCGCTCAGGATGAGCTCGGTGACGAAAGCCGTCTCCCCGAGGCCCCACTCCGCGAGCTTCGCCGACACCGCGGTCCGCACGTCGGCCACCGCCGCCGGGTCGTTCGGCACCTCCCAGCGCGCCACCCGCTCCCGCGGCAGCACCCGGGTGCGCGCCACCAGCAGCGCCGTGTCGTCCGCGCTGCGCCCCGGCGTCACCAGCGTGTCGAGCACCGCGGCGCACACCTCCTCGGGGCAGCCCCGCGCCCCGGCCAGCACCGCCGCAAGGCCGGCGAGGCCCTCGTCGATGTCCCGCCCGCGCTCCTCCACCAGCCCGTCCGTGTACAGCACCAGCTCGCTGCCCTCGGGCACCACCACCTCCGCCGTCTCGAACGGCAGTCCGCCCACGCCGAGCGGCGGCCCCGCGGGCAGGTCGAGGAAGCGCACCCGGCCCTCGGGCGTCACCAGCGCGGGCGGCAGGTGCCCGGCCCGCGCCATGGTGCAGCGCCTCTCGACCGGGTCGTACACCGCGTACAGGCAGGTCGCGCCCATGATCCCCTGGTCGGACTCGGCGGAGCCGCTCTCCTGCCCGATCCGGTCGGCCAGCTCGTCCATGCGCGCGAGCAGCTCGTCGGGCGGCAGGTCGAGCGCGGAGAACACATGCACCGCCGTGCGCAGCCGCCCCATCGTCACCGCGGCCTGCACGCCCTGCCCGACCACGTCGCCCACCACGAGCGCCACCCGCGCCCCCGGCAGCGGGATGACGTCGAACCAGTCGCCGCCCACGTTCGTCTGCGCGGGCAGGTAGCGGTACGCCACGTCCAGCGCGTTCTGCTCCGGCAGCCCGCTCGGCAGCAGGCTGCGCTGGAGGGTCGCCGCCATGCCGTGCTCCCGGGTGAAGCGGCGTGCGTTGTCGATGGAGACGGCGGCCCGCGCGGCCAGCTCCTCCGCGAGCGCCAGGTCGTCGTCCTCGAACGTCCCCGAGTCCTCGGAGAGCCAGAAGTTCACCACGCCGAGCACCGTGTCCCGCGCGATCAGCGGCACCGAGAGCAGCGAGGTGATGCCGTACGCCACCACCTCGCGGGCGCGCTCCGGGTACTGCCGGTGCCACGCCCCGGCGGCGCGCAGGTCGGGCTCCAGCACGGCGTGCCCGCTCAGCAGCCCCCGCACCTGGGGGGACGTCTCCGTGAGCCGCAGCTGCTCGCCCGGCCTGAACAGCGGATGGTCCTCGAGCACCCCGGCGCACGCGGCGCGCCGGAAGGAGCGCACGGCGCCGCCGCCCGGCTCGTCGCCTGCGAGCACCTGCTCCACCAGGTCGACCGTGACGAAGTCCGCGAACTGCGGCACGGCCACCTCCGCCAGCTCCTCGGCGGTACGCGTCACGTCCAGCGTCGTGCCGATGCCGAGCCCCGCCTGGTAGAGCAGTTCGAGGCGGCTGCTCGCGGCCTCTGCGCGGCCCGAGAGCGCCTTCAGCTCCGTGGAGTCGCGCAGCGTCACGACGCTGCCGGGCGGCCCGCCGTCCGTGCCGGTGCGCCGCTGGTTGACGGCGAGCACCCGGCCGCCCACCAGGTGCACCTCGTCGGTCGCGGTGCGGTTCGACGTCAGCAGCTCCGCCACCGGCGCGGGCAGCCCCAGCTCGCGCACCGGGCGCCCGAGCGCGTCCTTCGGCAGGTCGAGCAGCCGGTGCGCCTCGTCGTTGGCGAGCAGCAGCGCGCCGTCGCCGTCCACGATCAGCACGCCCTCGCGCGCCGCGTGCAGGACGGCGTCGTGGTGCTCGTACATCCGGGTGATCTCGGCGGGGCCGAGGCCGTGGGTGTGGCGCAGCAGGCGCCTGCTGATCAGCCCGGCGCCCCCGGTGATCACGGCGACCGCGGCGGCCGCGCCGCCGAGCAGCACCGGCATCTGGCGGCTCACCGCGTCGCTGACGCTGCTCGTGCGCACCCCGGCGCCGACCGCGCCGACCACCCGGCCTTCGTCGTCGCGCACCGGGACGAAGGTCCGGTACTGCGGACTGACCGAGCCGACCGCCTTGCTCTGCACGGTGTGCCCGGCGAGCAGCGGCGCCATGTCCTGGTTGGTGTGCCGGCCGATCAGGTCGGGGATGGCGGCGGTCAGCCGCACGCCCGCGCGGTCCACCACCGTCACGAAGTCCACGTCCGCGCCGTCGGCAGCGGCGCGGGAGCGCGGCTGGAGCACCTCGGAGGCGCCGGGCGACGTGATGGCACGCGCCACGCCCGGCGTGTTGGCGAAGCCCTCGGCCACCGCCAGGGTCCGGTGCGAGGCGTCCTGGGAACTCTCGTGCTGCACGGTGAGCACGAGCAGCACGCCGGCGCCGACCGCGACCAGCAGCACCACGACGACCTGGAGCAGGAACATCTGCCCCACGACCGAGCGCGGGCTCAACAGCGACCAGGCACTGACCCGGCCGCGCCGCCGCTCGCCGGCGGCCCGGTCCTGCCGGGGAGAACCCTGGTGCCGATGTCGTGCCATATGCCATTTTTACCCGTACGTGACGGGGTTGCCGAGCGGCGTGCGCCGACCGGTGCCGGGGCCGCCGGGGGACGGCGCCCCTGGGCGGCCCGGGCGACTCCGGCGGCCCCGCGCGGCCCCGGCGGTCAGGCGCCGGACAGGAACCGCGCGATGCGCGCGGGTGCGTTCTCCTCCGTCTGCTCCGCCACCGGCACGTCCCAGTACTCGTTGTGCGGCAGGCACTCCTGGAGGTAGCGGGCGGCCGAGGGGGCGTGCGAGGTGTCCTGTCCGGGGACGATCAGCGCGGGCACGTCGAGCGTCAGCAGGTCCTCGGGCTCGGCGCCCGGCACGGTGTCCCGGTCGAAGAGGTGGCGCACGAGACCCGTCACCGTCGTCGCGTACCGCTCGGGCTCGACGGCCGCGTACCGCTCGGCGAACTCCTCGTCGGTGCGCAGCACCGAGACCCAGGGCCCCACCCGCGGATCCGCGGTGAAGCCCGCCGTGGTCGAGCGCGCCAGCTCCACGACCGCCTTCAGCCCCTCGGCCTGCGCGAAGGAGAGGTGTTCGAGGAAGCGCGCGTGCTGCTTCATCCGGTACTTCACCCCGCCGGCCGGCGAGTACAGCACCATGCTCAGCACCCGCTCGGGGTGCGCGACGCCGAACGCCGCCACCGTGGAGCACCCCACACAGCCGCCCATCAGGTGGGCGCGCTCGATGCCGAGGTGGTCGAGCAGGCCCGCGCCCTGGGCCACGTAGTGCGCCCAGGAGATCCGCTCGACCCGCCCGCCCGACTGCCCCGACTCGCGGCGGTCGAAGGTGATGCACGTGAAGGAGCGCGAGAGGTGGTCGAGCAGGTTCAGCCGCTTGTAGACGCCGACCGTGCGCCAGCTCTCCAGCGTCGAGTCGAAGCCGCCGGGCGAGAACATCAGCAGCGCGGGGCCGCTGCCGGTCACCCGGTAGCGGGTGCGCAGCCCGCCGATCTCCGCCGTGCCCGTCCCGTCGTCCTGCGTGTCGGTGGTCGCCATGGGGCCCGCTCCTCTCAGTTCCCGGTCTGCGCGGCGGCGCCTGCGCCGTCTGAGGGAGGCACCGGGATGCCGCCCGCGACCTGCCGCGCCGCCCGCACGTCCGCCGCGTAGGAGCTGATCGCGTCGAGCGTGATCCGCGCGACGTTCGCGTACGTGTCCGGCGGGTCGTCCACGGCGGAGGCCGCGTACCCGATGGCCGCGTGCGCCATCCGCATCCGGCCGTCGAGCCAGGGCCCGCCGCCGAAGCCGCCGACCACCGGCACGGAGACGGCCTGCGCGACGGCCGCGCCCACCGCGGGGCCCGAGTTGGTGAAGTTCAGCAGCACGGCGCCCGCCTCTTCGAGGCGCTTGGCCTCCGCGACCATGGCGTCCTTCATCTCCACCGGCACCGCGTCGGCAGCCGAGGGGATCGCCTTGTACTCGACGCCGTAGCGCAGCGCCGTCTGCGGGGTGATGCCGAACTGGGCGAAGACCGGGATGCCGGCGCGGGTGATCTCGGTGACCGCCTCGGGGAAGTCGGACGCCGCGTCGACCTTGACCATGTCGACCCCCGCCTCCTTCACGAAGCGGATCGCGGCGCTCACCGCGCTCGCCGTCCCCTCCTGGAGGGGGCCGAACGGGAAGTCGACGCTGACCAGCGCGCGGCTCACGCCCCTGCGCACGGCCTGCGCCACGGTCACCATCTGGTCCATGGTGATCTCGAAGGGGTTGGCCTGCCCCCACAGGTTGACGCCGACGGTGTCGCCCACCGACACGATCTCCACGCCCGCCCGGTCCACGAGCCGGGCGATCTGGTAGTCCCAGGCGACGACGCCGACGATCTTGCGGCCCTCGTCCTTCATGCGCTGGAGCGTGCCTGTCGTGACCTTCTCGGCCATGAGCCGCGCACCGCCTTTCCTTCGTCTCCACGGCCGGATGCCCGGCCCATGACCAGCGCGAGGGGCCGGGCGGGGTCTCTCTTCCTCCCCCCGAAAGGCCGGCCCCTCGCCGCGCCGCTCACACCCGCAGGGCGGTGAGCAGTTCGAACACGTCGTTCTCGTCGGCCGACGGGAGCAGCACCCGGGCGTACGGGCGCAGCGCGGCGACGGCGTCCTGCGCCTCGTAGTCGATGCCGAGCACGAGGCCCGCCGTCGTGATCCCGCGCTCGCGGCAGATCCGCCCGATCGCCTCCGCGTAGTGCCTGCCGGTGTCCTCGGTGGCCAGCACGACCACCACGTCCGTCCCGGTGAGCACCTGCGCGAGGGGCGCGGGCACGCCGTCGAGGCGGCGCAGCAGCGGGTCGCGGGGGTCGCCGCCCTCGCAGGCGTAGAACCGCGCGTGCGCCCACTGCCGCCCCGCGACGTGCCGGGCGACGGCGACCGCCCGCTCGTCGAGGGCGATGACGCGCGCGGCGCGCGCCGGCACGATCGGCCGGTCGATGCGGAAGCGCGACTCGTAGGCGGAGGTGGCCCGTGCGCACTCGCTGAGGGCAGGCGCCTGCGGCGGCGCCGTGGCCCGGTCGAGCTCGGTTGTCCGCGCCATGGTCACACCGTGGTCTGGCGCACGCCGGGCTGCACCGTCACGGCGTCCCTGCAGGCGTCGAGGAAGGACTCGGCCTGGGGCAGGACGACCGCCGCCGAGCGGACCTTGTGGTGCTCGGGGTCCACCCCGGGAGGCGTCACGCCCTCGTCGCGCAGCGCGAGCACCGCCTTGCGCAGCTTCTGGCGCGCCTTGATGATGCCGCTGTCCGCGGGCACGAGGCGCTCCTTGGTGCGGTCGACGATCGGACCCATGGACTCCTGGAGCGACGCGTCCTGCATGGCGATGCCCTCGACGCCCGAGTACGTCTCGCCGCGCTTCTGCGCCTCGCGGTCGATGAGGTAGTCGTTGTCCATGTTGGCGGCGGGGCGGTAGGTGCCGGGGATGTTCTTGCTGTGCACCCCGAAGCCGTCCTTCATGTGCTGCCGCTCGGCCTCGGTCAGCGCGCGGACGGGGTGGTAGTCGAAGGAGTAGGCCCAGCAGTTCTCGTCGTCGATCGGCACCCAGAAGTGGCCGTGCACCGGGTGGTCGCCGCGCGGCGGGACCATCGTGAAGCAGGGCATCACCCAGGGCGTGATCCGCCAGTAGTACTGGCCGTCCTCGGCGTTGCGCCGCGCGCCCACGAACAGCCCGCCCTCGGTGTCGGCGACCTCGAAGAACGGCTTGGTGTCGTTGGCGTTGTAGTCGTTGCCCTTGGAGCCCTTGAACAGCGGGTCGGTCTTGAGGCCGCCGGAGTGCAGGAACGTCACATGGCTGGAGTCGATGCCGCCCTCGAACGCCTGCAGCCAGTTGCACTGCTGCCAGCGCTTGGAGGTGTAGTTCTGCTCCTCCGGGACGTGCACGAACTCGAACTCGGGCAGTGGCGGCGTCTTGGCCGGGTCGCCCATGTAGGTCCACAGCACGTCGCCGATCTTGACCAGCGGGTACGAGGTCAGCTTGACGTTCTCGCAGAAGCTGCTGTTGTCCGCCTCCGACGGCACCTCTATGCACTGCCCGGTGACGTCGTACTTCCAGCCGTGGTACGGGCAGCGCAGCCCCGAGCCCTCGTTGCGGCCGAACCACAGCGAGGCGCCGCGGTGGGCGCAGAACTCGTCCATCAGGCCGTAGCGGCCTTCGCTGTCACGGAAGGCGACCATGCGCTCGGACAGGAGCTTCACGCGCACCGGGGGGCAGTCGTCCTCCGGCAGTTCCTCGGCGAGCATCGCCGGAAGCCAGTACTGCCGGAACAGCTCGCCCATGGGCGTACCAGGACCGGTCTGCGTGAGCAGCTCGTTGATGTCTTTTCTAAGCACGGCCGTTTCCCTTTCACGTGATGGCCCGCCACCGGGGTGGCGGCAACCCTGCGTTGGCGCGCGGCGCAGCGGTCAGGGCTGCTCCGGGGGGATCTCGACGGTCAGCCCGTCGAGTTCCTCCGTGACACGGATCTGGCAGGACAGGCGGCTCGTCTCGCGCCGGTCGGCCACCGCCATGTCGAGCAGGTCCTCCTCCATGTCGCCCGGCTGCCCCACCAGGGGGGCGAAGCCCTGGCCCACGTACACATGGCAGGTGGCGCAGGAGCAGTTGCCGCCGCACTCCGCGACGATCCCGGGGACTCCGTTCTTGACCGCAGCGGCCATGACGGATTCACCGACCGTGGCGTCGACCGTGTAGGCGCGGCCCGAGCTGTCGGTATAGGTCACTTTGGACAAGATCCCTCGTGTCCTCTCACTTGGACGTCCCCGAAGTGCCGGGACGCACGGCCTCTGACGCACGGGGCCGTTGGTATGTCCATTAGACCAGAACGCCCGTCGGCGGCACAAGCGCTCGTCGCGGGCTGTGTGGCGGGCCCGCCGGGTGGGCATCGACGCCGTTGACACGCCGAAAACCCTGGCCTTAGGGTCCTACCAATGCGCCGCCATGGCACTCCCCTCCGAGTAAAAGGTCGGGAAGATGCGAAGGAGAGGTCCGGACGAGACCGTCCCGCGGCGCGCCGGCCCCTCGTCGCGGGGACCGGGTACGACGACAGGGAGGGCCCCGCATGGCCAAGGACGCGATCGTCAACGACAGCCTGGCGGCGAAGTTCGCCACCGAGAAGGACTCCCCCTACACCCGCTGGGTCGCGGACGAGGGCCTCGACATCATCGCCGCGCACTATGTGCCGGACCTGCGCACCGTGGAGCTCAAGCCGTGGGCGCGCCGCGGCGGCCGGGGCGTGTTCATCAACCACGAGGCGACCCGCACGTCCAACGACTGCTACGTCTGCGAGATCCCCGCGGGCGGCAAGCTCGCCCCGCAGCGCCAGCTGTTCGAGGAGATGATCCTCGTCCTGGACGGCAACGGCTCCACCAAGGTGTGGAACGACAAGGGCGCCGAGGTCACCTTCGAGTGGGGGCCAGGGGCGCTGTTCGCGATCCCGCTCAACGCCCACCACCAGCACTTCAACGGCTCGGGCAGCAAGGCGGCCCGGTTCGTCTCGTCGACGAACATGCCACCCATCATCAACCTCTACGACGACGTCGACTTCGTCTTCGGCACGGAGAAGGACTTCCCGAACCGCTTCGACGGCGAGCCCGACTACTTCGCGCCCAAGGGCGAGCAGAAGGGCCTCCTCCTCGACACCAACTTCGTCGCGGACGCGGTCAACCTGCCGCTGATCGAGGCCAAGGAGCGCGGCGCAGGCGGCGGCCACATCCGCTTCAACATGGCGCGCGGCTCGATGAACAGCCACATCTCGCAGTTCCCCGTGGGCACGTACAAGAAGGGCCACCGGCACGGCCCCGGCGCCCACGTGATCATCCTCTCCGGCACCGGCTACAGCCTGATGTGGCCCGAGGGCGAGGAGCCCCGCCGCTACGAGTGGGGTCCCGGCAGCCTGATCGTGCCGCCCAACATGTGGTTCCACCAGCACTTCAACACCGGTGACGAGCCCGGCCGCTACCTCGCCTTCAAGCACGAGGTCGTGTCCGTGCGCAACGCGCAGGGCGTGCCGAAGGCGTGGATCAGCATGCGCATCGGCGGCGACCAGATCGACTACGCGGACGAGGCGCCGCTGGTGCGCGACATGTTCCGCGAGGAGCTGGCGAAGGTCGGCCTGAAGCCGCAGATGGACGAGGTCTACGAGGCCGAGATCCCCAACCTGCCGCCCAAGCCGTAGCCCCCCGGGCTCCCCGGCCCGAGCGGCGCCCGCGCCGGGCGGCCCGCAGGACGCCCCCGCCACCCCCCCGTCCCGACCCCGTGCGGCCCGCCTGAGCACCCGGCGGGCCGCACGGCACAGGAGGAGCACCCCCGTGCAGCACGACGAGCACTCCGGCCACCCGCACGGCGGCCACGCGCACCCCAGCCACTCCCACGGGCACGACGGCGGCGCGGGGGACGAGCGGAGCGTGTACTCCGCTGCCTGGGCCCCCGACGACGACCACGTCCACGACGACGAACCGCTCGGCGCCCTTGAGGACAACCCGATCTGGCAGCAGGACAACGTCACACTGCACAGCGTCGGCATGGACATCGGCTCGTCCGGCACCCAGGTGGTCTTCTCCGAACTGCGGCTGCGCCGCATCAGCGAGGACCTCACCAGCCGCTACATCGTGGTGCGGCGCGCCACCACCTACCGCTCGCCGGTCGAGCTGACGCCGTACGCGAGCGCCGAGCACATCGACGCGGAGGCCCTCGGCTCGATCATCGACCGCGCCTACAACGCCGCCCGGGTCCACCCCGACCGGGTCGACACCGGCGTCGTCATCCTCACCGGCGAGGCCCTGCGGCGGCAGAACGCCGAGGCCATCGCGGGCGTCCTCGCCGAGCGCGGCGGCGAACTCGTCACCGCGACCGCGGGCCACCACATGGAGGCCATGCTCGCCGCCTACGGCTCCGGCGCCGCGCAGACCTCGTACGACAGGGGCCTGCGCATCCTCAACGTCGACATCGGCGGCGGCACCACCAAGCTCGCCCTCGTCGAGGGCGGCCGGGTGCTGCGCACCGCGGCCGTGCACATCGGCGGGCGGCTCCAGGTAACCGACGACGCGGGCCGCGTCGTACGGCTCGACCCCGCGGGGCGCGGCCACGCGGCGCGCGCCGGCTTCAGCTGGGAGCTGGGCGACACCGCGGCCCCCGAGGAGTGCGCCAAGGTCGCGGAGACCATGGCGGACACCCTGATCACCGCCCTGACCGCGGACCCGCTCCCGGACGACGTGGCGGCACTCTTCCTCACCGAGCCGCTCGGGCCGCTCGGCCGCGTCGACGGCGTGATGGTCTCCGGCGGCGTCGCCGAGTACGTCTACGAGCGCGAGGAGCGCCGCTTCGGCGACCTCGGCATGCCGCTCGGCCAGGCCCTGCGCCGCCGCCTCGACACCGGGGCGCTGCCCTACCCGCTGCTGCCCGCGGGGGAGTGCATCAGGGCGACCGCGCTCGGCGCGAGCGAGTACAGCGTGCAGCTCAGCGGCAACACCGGCTTCATCACGGCACCGGACACGCTGCTGCCCCGCCGCAACCTCCAAGTCGTCAAGCCCGTCTACACGTTGGGGGAGGACGTCGACGCGGCCGGGATCGCGGACGCGGTACGCCGCCACCTCGTCGCGCTGGACGTGTCGCCCGAGGCGGACGTCGCGCTCGCCATGGGCTGGCAGGGCCTGCCGAGCTACGAGCGCGTCGTCGCGCTCGCCCGGGGCGTCCGCGACGGCCTCGCGGAGCGCACCGCCCTGGGGCGCCCGGTCTACGTGATGCTCGACGGCGACGTCGCCATGACGCTCGGCCGGCTGCTGCGCGACGAACTCGGCGTCTCCAGTGACCTCCTGGTGATCGACGGGGTGAGCCTGCGCGACTTCGACTACATCGACATCGGCCGCCGGCGCTTCCCCTCCAACACGGTCCCCGTGACCATCAAGTCCCTGATCTTCAGCGAGGATCCGCGCGCGACCGCATGACGTGCGCGCGGGCGCACGGGAAGGGGGCCGGCCGCCACGGCGGCCCCGCGACACGGCGCGCGCCTGGGCCCGCCACCCGGTGATGGGGCACTTCTGGG
>NZ_JBEYWC010000003.1:0-294907 GCF_040704505.1 Streptomyces sp. NPDC047002 | reverse complement strand
TGCGCCGGTTGAAGACCTGGAGCGCGTCGGCGTCGTACACCCCGCCCGTCCTGCGGGCCCCGCCCGCGTGACGCGGGCGGGGCCGGTGCGGCCGCTGCGGGGTGTCAGACGCCCGCGGCCTCGTCGGCCGCGCGGGCGCGCAGGGCGCGCTCGACGCCGGAGCGCGACTCGGCCACCAGGCGGCGCAGCGCCGCGTTGGGGCCCGCGGACGCGAGCCACGCGTCCGTCGCCTCCAGGGTCTCCTGCGCGACCTGGAGCGCCGGGTACAGGCCGACCGCGATCTGCTGGGCCATCTCGTGCGACCTGGATTCCCACACGTCGGCCACGGCGGCGAAGTACTTCTCCGCGTACGGGGCGAGCAGCTCGCGCTGGTCGGTCTGGACGAAGCCCGCGATCACGGCCTCCTGCACCGCGTTGGGCAGCTTGTCGTCCTCGACGACCGATGCCCACGCCTCGGCCTTGGCCGCCGCCGTGGGCCGCGCCGAGCGCGCGGCCGCCGCGTGCCGCTCGCCCGCCGCCGTGCGGTCGCGCTCGTACTCGGCGGCGATCTCCTCCTCGTCGAAGTCGCCGGTCGCCGCGAGCCGCTGCACGAACGCCCAGCGCAGCTCCGTGTCGACGGCGAGGCCCTCGACGGCCTCCCGGCCGTCGAGCAGGCCCTGGAGCAGGTGCAGCTGCTGCGGGGTGCGGGCCGTCGCCGCGAACGCCCGCGCCCACGCCAGCTGGTGGTCGCTGCCGGGCTCCGCTGCCCGCAGGTGCGCGAGGGTGGCCTCCGTCCACTGGGTGAGGCCCGCCTCGCGCCAGGACGGCGCCGCGTACTGGTCGAGCGCCAGCTTCGCCTGCCGGTGCAGCGACTGCACCACGCCGATGTCGCTCTCCTTGGAGATGCCGGAGAGCACCAGCTTCAGGTAGTCGCGGGTGGCCAGCTCGCCGTCGCGGGTCATGTCCCACGCCGACGCCCAGCACAGGGCGCGCGGCAGGGACTCGGTGAAGTCGCCCAGGTGCTCGGTGACGGCCTTCAGCGACTCCTCGTCGAGGCGCACCTTCGCGTACGAGAGGTCGTCGTCGTTGAGCAGGATCACCGCGGGCCGCCGCCGGCCCGCGGGGAACGGCACCTCGGTGCGCTCGCCGTCCACGTCGAGCTCGATGCGGTCGGTGCGGGCGAGGCGGCCCTCCGCGTCGAAGTCGTAGCAGCCGATCGCGATCCGGTGCGGGCGCAGCACCGGCGTGCCCGTGGCGCCCTCGGGCAGCGCGGGCGCCTCCTGGCGCACGGCGAAGGAGGTGACGGCGCCGGACGCGTCGGTCTCGATCTCGGGCCGCAGCACATTGATGCCCGCGGTCTCGAGCCACGCCTTCGACCAGGCCTTCAGGTCGCGGCCCGAGGTCTGCTCCAGCGCGCCGAGCAGGTCCAAGAGGCGGGTGTTGCCGAAGGCGTGCTCCTTGAAGTACGCCTGCACGCCGCGGAAGAACTCGTCCTCGCCGACGTACGCGACGAGCTGCTTGAGCACGGACGCGCCCTTGGCGTACGTGATCCCGTCGAAGTTGACGAGCACGTCGTCCAGGTCGCGGATGTCCGCCATGATCGGGTGCGTGGAGGGCAGCTGGTCCTGCCGGTACGCCCAGGTCTTCATCGAGTTGGCGAAGCTCGTCCAGGACGTGGGCCAGCGCGAGCCGGGCGCCGCGGCCTGGCAGGCGATCGAGGTGAAGGTGGCGAACGACTCGTTCAGCCACAGGTCGTTCCACCACTCCATGGTGACCAGGTCGCCGAACCACATGTGCGCCAGCTCGTGCAGGATGGTCTCGGCGCGGCCCTCGTACGCCGCGTCCGTCACCTTGGAGCGGAAGACGTACTGGTCGCGGATGGTCACCGCGCCCGCGTTCTCCATCGCGCCCGCGTTGAACTCCGGCACGAACAGCTGGTCGTACTTGGCGAACGGGTAGGGGTGGTCGAACTTCTCCTGGAACCAGTCGAAGCCCTGCCGGGTCACCTCGAAGACCGCGTCCGCGTCCAGGAACTCGGCGAGCGAGGGGCGGCAGTAGATGCCGAGCGGGACCGTACGCCCGTCCTTCTCGTACGTGCTGTGCACGGAGTGGTACGGGCCGGCGATGAGCGCCGTGATGTACGAGGAGATCCGGGGCGTCGCGTCGAAGCGGCGCACGCCCTCGGCGTCCGCCTCCGGCGTCGGCGCGTTCGACACCACGGTCCAGCCGGCCGGCGCCTTCACGGTGAAGCGGAACGTCGCCTTCAGGTCGGGCTGCTCGAACACGGCGAACACCCGCCGCGAGTCCGCCACCTCGAACTGCGTGTACAGATAGACCTGTTCGTCGACCGGGTCGACGAACCTGTGCAGCCCCTCGCCGGTGTTCGTGTACGCGCAGTCCGCGACCACCCGCAGCTCGTTGGCGCCCGCGCGCAGTCCTGGCAGCGCGATCCGCGAGTCCTTGAAGACCGCGTCCACGTCGAGCGCGGCGCCGTTCAGCACGACCTCGCGCACCGCGGGCGCCACCAGGTCGATGAAGGTCTCCGCACCGTCCTCGGCGCTGTCGAAGCGCACGACCGTCACCGAGGGGAACGTGCCCCCGTCCTGCGCGCCGCCGAGGTCCACGTCGATCTCGTAGCCGTCCACGCGGAGCAGCCGTGCCCGCTGCTGCGCCTCGTCGCGGGTCAGGTTCGTACCAGGCACCGGGTCATCTCCTCGTTGTGTGACGCTGTACGGCCGCCATCCTTCCACGCGGGCGGGGGCCGGTGGCGAGGGATATACCCCGGTACGCCCGGAGGCCGGGGCACGCGAGGCGCCCCGGCCCCCGGGCCGTGCGGCTCAGGCGCCGCCGAGCTCCGCGGCGACCAGCTCGGCGATCTGGACCGCGTTGAGCGCGGCCCCCTTGCGGAGGTTGTCGTTGGAGACGAACAGCGCGAGGCCCCTGCCGCCCTCCACCGTCTCGTCCGCCCGGATGCGGCCGACGTACGACGGGTCGGTGCCCGCGGCCTGGAGCGGGGTGGGGATCTCGGAGACCTCCACGCCCGGGGCGTCGGCCAGCAGCTCGTAGGCGCGCTCCACGGTCAGCGGCCGCTCGAAGCGCGCGTTGACCTGGAGCGAGTGCCCGGTGAAGACCGGCACGCGCACGCAGGTGCCCGAGACCTTCAGCTCCGGGATCTCCAGGATCTTGCGCGACTCGTGGCGGAGCTTCTGCTCCTCGTCCGTCTCGTGCAGCCCGTCCTCGACGAGGCTGCCGGCGAAGGGGAGCACGTTGAAGGCGATGGGCCGCTTGTAGACCGACGGTTCGGGGAAGTCGGCGGCGCGGCCGTCGTGGGTGAGGCCGTCCGCCGCCTCCACCACCTTGCGCGCCTGGTCGTGCAGCTCGGCGACGCCGGCGAGCCCCGATCCCGAGACGGCCTGGTAGGTGGTGGCGACCAGCGCCGTGAGCCCCGCCTCCGCGTGCAGCGGCCTGAGCACGGGCATCGCGGCCATCGTCGTGCAGTTCGGGTTGGCGATGATGCCCTTGGGCCGGTGGGCGGCCGCGTGCGGGTTGACCTCGCTGACCACCAGCGGCACCGCGGGGTCGCGCCGCCACGCGGACGAGTTGTCGATCACCACGGCGCCCTGCCCCGCGACCCGCTCCGCCAGCGCCTTCGAGGTGGCGCCGCCCGCGGAGAACAGCACGATGTCGAGTCCCGCGTAGTCGGCGGCCGCCGCGTCCTCGACCGTGATCTCCTCGCCCTGCCACTCCAGCGTGGTGCCGGCCGAGCGCGCCGACGCGAACAGGCGCAGCCGCGTGACAGGAAAGCCGCGCTCCGCGAGGATCCTGCGCATGACCGTGCCGACCTGACCGGTGGCTCCGACGATTCCGACCTTCACGGGGACTCCTTGCGGTGACGTGTGTACGGGAGGAGGCGTGCACGCACGGCGCTGTACGTACGCTGCGGTGGTCCTGGGCGGCTCCGCGCCGTCGCGGCTCCGGCCCCGGGGTTGTGCCTTGCCCATCTTGCGGGCCGTACACGTGACGTTGTCCACCCCATTGTCGGGCAGCACGCGACCCGGCGCCCCCGCCGCCCGCCCACACCCCCGGATCGGGGGAATCCGCCGCTCCCTGAGGCCCCGGACGCCCCGGCAGCACCACGGGCGCCGCCCGGGATGCCCGGCGGCGCGCGAGGGCGGTCCGCCGGCGCGGCGGCCGTGGTACGTTCGGCGACCGCGCGCCCGGGGGCGGGTCCGACGCCGTCGGCGCCCCCGACCCGGCCGGGGCGCCGGCCCGCGGCCCGCGGTACGGCGCGCGCCGTCCCCGCCCCTTCAGGAAGGTCCGCCACGCGCCATGTCACTCGTCGCCGAGCTCCGCGCCGCGGGCTGCGTCTTCGCGGAGGAGGAGGCGGCGCTCATCCTGTCCACCGCCGCCGGGCCCGAGGAGGCCGGGCGGATGGCCGCGCGGCGCGCCGCGGGCGAGCCGCTCGAACACGTGCTCGGCTGGGCCGGGTTCCTCGGGATGCGCATCTCCGTCGGGCCCGGCGTCTTCGTGCCGCGCCGCCGCACCGAGTTCCTCGCGGGCCACGCCCTGCGGCTGCTGCCGCCCGGCGGCACCGCGGTCGACCTGTGCTGCGGCTCGGGCGCGCTCGGCGCCGCCCTCGCCCGCGCGGGCGCCGCCGAGGTGCACGCGGCCGACCTCGACCCCGCGGCGGTCGCCTGCGCCCGCCGCAACCTCGAACCCCTCGGCGCCGCCGTTTACCAGGGCGACCTGTTCGCGGCCCTGCCGCGGCGGCTGCGGGGCAGGGTCGACGTGCTCGTCGCCAACGTCCCCTACGTGCCGACGGGCGAGGTGCCGCTGCTGCCGGCCGAGGCCCGCGCGCACGAGCCGCTGCTCTCCCTCGACGGCGGGGGCGACGGCCTCGACGTGCTGCGCCGGGTCGCGGCCGAGGCGCCGCAGTGGCTCGCGCCGGGCGGCGTGCTGCTGAGCGAGGCCGGCGGGCGCCAGGCGCCCGCGGCGCTCGCCGCGTTCACCGCGGCCGGGCTCGAAGCGCGCACCGCCGAGGACGACGACCTCGGCGCGACGGCCGTGCTCGGCACCCGGCCCCGCCCGCCCGTCACCCCGCCGCCTGCCCCTCGCGGGTGAGTGCGGCGAGATCGATGACGGTCTTGCCCAGGCGGGGCCCCGTACCGGCAGCCGCGTGCGCCTCCGCCGCCCGGTCGGCCGGGTGAACCGCCTGGACGGGGACGCGGAACAGCCCCCTCTCCGCGAGATCCGCGGCGACGGCGAGGCCGTGGCACCCGTCGGGCTCGCCGCCGAAGCGGCCGCGGGAGAGGCGCACCCCGCGGTTCGGGCCTGTCGCATCCGCCAGGGTGACCACCGACCCGGCGCCGCCGGTGAGGCGGACGAGTTCGTCGAGCGACCCGGCCCCTGCCACGTCGAGCGCGCGGTCGACGCGCGAGGCGCCCA
Source organism: Streptomyces sp. NPDC047002 (assembly GCF_040704505.1). Classification (NCBI taxonomy): domain Bacteria; kingdom Bacillati; phylum Actinomycetota; class Actinomycetes; order Kitasatosporales; family Streptomycetaceae; genus Streptomyces; species Streptomyces sp. NPDC047002. The sequence continues at coordinate 289,483 of NZ_JBEYWC010000003.1, read as the reverse complement.
GTGCGCGGACGCGCCCGGCCAGGCCGGGCCCGTAGGGCAGCGGGATCGCGCCGAGCGCGGAGAGGAACCCTTCGCTGCCGGGGCGGCCGGTCGCGACGACGCGGGCCCCGCGAGCCGCGGCCAACTGCACGGCGATGCTGCCGACGCCGCCCGTCGCGCCGTCGATCAGCAGGGTCGCGGCCGTCCCCTCGCACACTCCGAGCAGGTCGAGTGCGCGGGTGGCCGTCTCCACGCCTGTCGCGGCGGCGCCCGCCTCCTCCCACGACAGAGCGGCCGGCTTCGCCTCCCAGAACGCCAGGACGGCGAACTGCGCGCACGCCCCGCCGAGCCGGGACACGTCGACCGCGCCGAACACCTCGTCCCCGACGGCCCAGCCCGCCACGCCCTCGCCGACCTCGTCGATCACGCCGGCCGCGTCCACCCCGGGGACGTGGGGCAGCGCGAGGCTGTCGCGTGAGGGCGACGCCCCGGCCCGCAGCGCGAGGTCGACGGGCGACACCCCGCTGGTGCGCACCGCGACACGGACCTCGCCGCGGCCCGCGTGCGGCTCGGGCGAACAACCGATGCCGAGGACACCGGGGGGACCGAAACGCTCGAACCGCACTGCCCGCATGGCCACCTCTCCGGCCCGGAGTCTCCGGGCCCGGCTCTACGGTGGCCTTGGACGCGCGGCAGGTGCCCCGTCCCGGGCCGAAGTGAGAACCGCGGAGAACGAAGTGACTCGGAAACCACGCACGGACGCGGAGCTCAACCGCCGCCGCATCCTCGCCACCGCGCGCGCCGCCTTCGCGGGCGAGGGGCTCGACGTGCCGATGCGCGAGATCGCCCGCCGCGCCGGCCTGGGCACCGCCACGGTCCACCGGCACTTCCCTGCACGCACCGACCTCGTCGCGGCGGCGCTCGCCGAGCTCGTCGCGGAGTGCCGTGCGGACATGCGGGCGCTGCTGGCCGAGCCCGATCCCTGGCGGGCGCTCGGCGGCGCCGTGCGCCGTTTCGCGGAGCACCGGGTGCACGACCGCGGGCTGGACGAGGCCCTGTTCGGCTCCCACCCGGCGGCCGCCTCCTTCGCCGCCGACCGCCGCGCGCAGGAACGGGCGATGCGGCAGCTCGTGGACCGCGCGCGCGAGGCCGGCGCGGTGCGCCGGGACGTCACGGTGGAGGACGTACGGGTCTGCCTCGGCGCGATCGCCTCGTTCCGGCCCGCGCGCTCGGGCGCGGCCCTCGGGCGGCTCGTCGAGCTCCTCCTGATCGGGCTCGCCGCGGACGACGGCCCCGCGCGCGGGACCCGTGCGCGCTCTCTCCAGGCGCCCGAGCGGGCCGGCGCGGGAGAACAGCGGTAGGCCGGGCCGGGTCGGGCCTCAGGCGGTGTCCGACCGGGTGGTGGCCCGGGACCTCGCGGGCTTGAGGGAGGCCGAGGCGAGCAGGGCGAGCTTGTCGGCGCTCTCGGAGCCGGGCTCCGGGTGGTAGATGACGAGCATGATCCCGTCGGTCCCGTTGACCAGCAGTTTCTCGCGGCCCAGGGTGACCGGCCCGAGTTGGGGGTGGGCGAAGGTGAGGGTGGCGCTCGTGCGCCGGTTCCCCGCGTCGTGGCGGGCCCACAGCGTGCGGAAGCGCGCACTGGCCACCGAGAGTTCGCCGACCAGCCCGATCACCCGGGGGTCGTCCGCGTCGGTGCCGACCGCGTTGCGGAAGCCCGCGACCAGGCCGGCCGTGGTCCGCTCCCACTCGGGGAACATCGCCGCCTCCGCCTCGTCGAGGAAGACGTCCCTGAGCCGGTTGCGGCCCGGTACGAGGCGTGGGGAGAACGCGGTGGCCAGTGGGTTGGCGGCCAGCACGTCGAGGTAGCGGCCCTCGACGAACGCCGGCAGATCGAGGGACCGCACGAGCCCGGCCGTGCCGGGCGGCACGGTCTCGTGCTGCGGGCGCCGCCTCCTGCGCCGTGGCCTGCCGCCGACGAGGCCGAGCAGGTAGGTGGTGTCGTCGAGCCGCAGGACCCGGGCGACGGACTCCAGGACCTGGACCGAGGGATTGCGGTCCCGGCCCTGTTCGAGGCGCAGGTAGTACTCGGCGCTGATGCCCGAGAGCATCGCCACCTCCTCCCGGCGCAGCCCCGGGACGCGGCGCGGGCCGAGGACCGGGATCCCGGCCTGCTCAGGGGTGACGAGCTCGCGGCGGGCACGGAGGTACTCGCCCAGCAGGTTCGGCTCCTTGTCCATGCCCTCCAGCGTAGGCAGCGGGCCGGGCGCCGTGCCTGTCCCCGGGACTACCAGTGCCGGGAGGGCACTGGCCCGCCCTCCCGCGCGCCCGCAGGCTGGACCCCGCCGGGCGGGAGAGGATCGGCCCCGCACGGCGGCGGGCCGCGGGCTCGCGTCCGGGGCACGGGCCGTACGCGGCCGGAAGACGCAGAGGGAAGGAAGACGGGAAGTGGCTCAGCAAGACGTTCTGGTGACCGGGGGCTCCGGCTTCATCGGCGGGCACGTCGTCCTCGACGCGCTCGCCCGGGGCCTCAGGGTGCGGACCACCGTGCGCTCGCTCGCACGCGAGGAGGCCGTCCGCACGTCCCTGCGCGGGGCCGGCATGACGGCCGACGACCGGCTCGAGTTCGTCGCCGCCGACCTGACGGGCGACGACGGGTGGCCCGCGGCGCTCGACGGTGTCCGCCATGTCGTCCACGTGGCCTCGCCGGTGATGCCGGGACACGTCGAGAACGAGGACGAGATCATCGTCCCCGCCCGCGAAGGCGCCCTGCGCGTGCTCAGGGCGGCCCGTGCGGCGGGCGCGGAGCGCGTGGTCCTCACCTCCGCCTTCCACGCGGTCGCCTGGGGGCACCCGCACGACGGCCGCGTCTTCACCGAGGCGGACTGGACCGTGCTCGACGGTCCTGGCACCGACGCCTACGGGCGCAGCAAGACGCTCGCCGAACGCGCGGCGTGGGACTTCGCCGCCGACGGCGGCCCCGAGCTGACCACGCTGCTCCCCGTCGCCGTCATGGGGCCCGCGCTGAGCGGCGAGCCGTCAGGGGCCAACCGGATCGTCGAACGGCTCCTCACCGGTGCCGTGCCAGGACTGCTCGACCTCTACGTCCCCGTGGTCGACGTGCGTGACGTCGCCGCGGCGCACGTCGACGCCACGACCGCGCCCGCGGCCGCCGGGCGGCGCATCCTCCTGGGGAGCGACCCCGCCCTGCCGATGGCCGAGATCGCCGGCACGCTGCGGGCCACGCTCGGCCGGGCGGCGGCCCGGGTCCCGACCGGGACCGTCCCCGACGACGCCGTGCGCGCCGGCGCCGCCACCAACCCCGCGCTGCGCGCCGCCGCGCAGGATCTCGGCTACGCCCGCCGCTTCTCCACCGACACGGCGCGCGAGGTCCTCGGGTGGGCACCGCGCCCCAGCAGGGACGCCGTGGCGGCCGCGGGCCAGAGCATGGTCGAACGGGGGATCGTCCCGTCCTGACCCGCCCGTACGCCCCACTGCCCCGTGCGCGACCGTGCCGGGTCAGGGCACGGCGCCGCGCGTCAGCCCGCCGCGCCGCCCGCGCCGCTCTGCCCTGCCATGAGCGCGAGTTCCCAGGCGGCGTGCTCGGACCCCTCGGCGGGCAGCTTCTTGACGGCGGCGTAGCGCGCGCGGCCCGCTGACACCCGCAGCTCCTGCACGGGCAGGACGAAGTAGGCGCGCTTCACCCGGATCGCGGCCGAGCCCTCGCCCGCCTCCCGCCCCGCGCCCGGCGCGAAGACCGCCGTCAGCACCGCGCCGACCCGGCCCACCGCCACGTCCTCAAGGATCCAGTCGTCCAGCACGACGCGCACCTTCCGCGCCGTTGCGGACCTGCCCATCACCGCGACGTACACGTCGGAGCCGGCCAGCGGCCCCGACCAGTCGGCGAACCAGTGCCCGCGGCCCGCGGGCCGCTGGTGGAGGGCCGCGCGGCCCGCGCCGAGCGCCCGCAGCGCCGCCTGCGCCTCGCCGAGCACGGGGAGCCTGTCCGTACCACCGCCTGCCATGGTCACGACGATCTCACAGCCGCGGTGGTCACCGCGCCTGGCAGGTCGGGCACCAGAAGAGGTTCCTGGCCGCGAGCTGCGCCGTGCGCACGGGCGTGCCGCACACCAGGCACGGCTGGTTCGCCCTCCGGTACACGTACACCTCGCCGCCGTGGTCGTCCACGCGCGGCGCCCGGCCCATCGCCTCGGGCTCGTGCTCGGGGCGCACCGTGTCGATGCGGTTGGTGCGCACGCCCTCCCGCATCAGGACCACCAGGTCGGCCCAGACGGCGTCCCACTCGGCGCGGGTCAGGTCGCGGCCCGCGCGGTACGGGTCGATGCCGTGCCGGAACAGCACCTCGGCGCGGTAGACGTTGCCCACGCCCGCCACGGTCTTCTGGTCCATCAGCAGTGCGGCGACGGTCGTGCGGGACCTGGAGATGCGCGGCCACGCGTCGTCGGCCGACGCGGCGGGCCGCAGCGGGTCGGCGCCGAGCCGCTCGTGCACCGCGCGCTTCTCGGCTCCGGTGATCAGCGCGCAGGTCGTCGGCCCCCGCAGGTCCATGTACGCGGCCTCGCAGGAGAGCCGCAGCCGCACCGTGTCGGTGGGCGGCGGCAGGGGCGGCGCGCCGAAGCGCACCTTGCCGAAGAGGCCCAGGTGGACATGGACCCAGCCGATGCCTCCGAAGCCGAGGAAGAGGTGCTTGCCGTGGGCGTCTGCCTCGTCGAGCACCCGCCCGTCGAGGAGCGCCGCGCTGTCGGAGAACTTGCCCTGCGGGCTGCTCACCCGTACCGCACGGCCGCCGAAGCGCTCCGTGTGGTCGAGGGCGAGGCGGTGGATCGTGTGGCCTTCAGGCACGTGCGGACCCGCGCTCAGCCCTGCTGGGGGTGGTGTGCGGGCACCGGGGGCAGCTCGCCCGTCTTCTCGTACTCCGTGAGCATGTCGATGCGGCGGGTGTGCCGCGCCTCGCCCGAGTACGGCGTCGCGAGGAAGACCTCGACGAACGAGGTGGCCTCGTCGCGGCTGTGCATCCGCGCGCCCACCGACACCACGTTCGCGTTGTTGTGCTCACGTCCGAGGCGTGCGGTCTCCTCGCTCCACGCCAGCGCCGCCCGTACGCCCCTGACCTTGTTCGCGGCGATCTGCTCGCCGTTGCCCGAGCCGCCGATCACGATGCCGAGGCCGTCCGGGTCGGCCGCCGTGCGCTCGGCGGCCCGCAGGCAGAACGGCGGGTAGTCGTCCTGGGCGTCGAGGATGTGCGGTCCGCAGTCGACCGGTTCGTGGCCGTGCGAGGTGAGCCACTGGACGAGATGGTTCTTGAGTTCGTAGCCCGCGTGGTCGGAGCCGAGGTAGACGCGCATGCCCCGAGTGTGGCACGGGAACCGCTGGGTAAGGGCAGGGGGCTCGCGTTCTGTTGATCCGGACCCGACAATGCGGGGCAGGCCGCTGCCGGAGTCACGGGAAGCGTGCGCCGGGGTGGTCACACCTCCGCGCCCCCTGCCCGTGCCCGTGCCGCAGGCCGTGACACCGACCGTCCGACACACCAGCGACGTCTCCACGTCGTGGACCCGACCGAGGGATGCACACCACATGACTCGTCCCCCCACCCTCACGGCGGAAGGCGGAGACCCCGCCGCGCCGCATCCGTCCACCCCGCCAGGCGAGGACGGGGGCGGCCTGCGCCCGGGGCTCAGGAACCGCCACCTCTCGATGATCGCGATCGGCGGTGTGATCGGCGCGGGCCTCTTCGTGGGCTCCGGGTCCGGCATCGCCGCCGCCGGCCCCGCCATCCTCGTCTCGTATGCCCTCGTCGGCCTGCTCGTCGTCCTCGTGATGCGGATGCTCGGCGAGATGGCGGCGGCCGACCCGCGCTCCGGGTCGTTCTCCGCCTACGCCGACCGGGCGCTCGGCCGCTGGGCCGGGTTCTCCATCGGCTGGCTCTACTGGTTCTTCTGGGTCGTCGTGCTCGCCGTCGAGGCGACCGCGGGCGCCACCATCCTCAACGGCTGGGTGCCCGCGGTCCCGCAGTGGGCGTGGGCGCTGATCGTGATGTTCGTGCTCACCGGCTCGAACCTCGCGTCGGTCGCCTCCTACGGCGAGTTCGAGTTCTGGTTCGCCGGCATCAAGGTCGTCGCGATCGGCGCGTTCATCGTCATCGGGCTGCTGGCCGCGTTCGGCGTGCTGCCCGGCTCCGACCACCCGGGCTCCGGCTTCTCGCACCTCACCGACGCGGGCGGGTTCCTGCCGAAGGGTCCTGGCGCGATCCTCACCGGGGTGCTGCTCGTGGTGTTCTCGTTCATGGGCAGCGAGATCGTCACCCTCGCGGCCGGCGAGTCCGCCGACCCGCGCCGCGCCGTCTCCAAGGCCACCAACAGCGTGATCTGGCGCATCTGCGTGTTCTACCTGGGCTCGATCTTCGTGGTGCTCGCGCTGGTGCCGTGGAACTCCGCCGCCGTCACCAAGGACGGCAGCTATGTCGCCGCGCTCGACACGATAGGCATCCCGCACGTGGGCACCGTGATGGACGTGATCGTGCTGACCGCGGTGCTGTCCTGTCTCAACTCCGGCCTGTACACGGCCTCGCGGATGGCGTTCTCGCTGGGGCGGCGCGGCGACGCGCCCCGCGCCTTCCACCGCACCAGCAGCCGCGGCGTGCCGCACGTGGCGATCCTGTCGTCGGTGGCGTTCGGCTTCCTCGCGGTGTGGTTCAACTACCAGTGGCCCGACACCGTCTTCCAGTTCCTGCTGAACTCCTCTGGTGCTGTCGCCCTGTTCGTGTGGCTGGTGATCTGCCTGACGCAGCTGCGGATGCGCCGGATCATCCTGCGCGAGGCGCCGGAGAAGCTGGTCGTGCGGATGTGGCTGTTCCCGTACCTGACGTGGCTGACGGCGGCGGTCATCGTCTTCGTCGTCGGCTACATGCTCACCGACGACTCCGCGCGCGACGAGATGCTGCTCTCGCTGCTGGTCGCCGCGATCGTCGTGGCGATCGCCCTGGTGCGGCGCGCGGTGGGCCGCGAGACCCCGGCCGAGGGGGTGCCCGCGCCGGACGCCCGGCCGTAGCCCGTACGGGCCCCGCGGGGTGGCGCCGCACGCGGGGCGCGCCCCGCGGAGCCCGTCAGGCGGCCACGCGCCGGCCGGTGACCCGGGTACGGGGCAGCCGGCCGGCGCGCGAGTGGCCTGTCAGCTCGTCACCGGTGACCACGACGTCGAAGCCGAGGTCGAGGCGCAGGGGCCTGGTGACGCGCCGGCTCCAGGTGGCGCGGATGCCGCCGTCCGCCGGCCCGGTGGCGAGGCCGCGCAGCTTCACGGTCTCGTCCCGGCCACGCGCGGTGCCGCGCAGCCCGTCGGGCGTCTCCTCGAAGAGGTACTGGACGGTGAGCGTGCCGATGGGGGTCCTCAGGGACACGTCCCAGGTTCCGGTGAGGGCGTTCACGGTGCGGGTTCCTTCGTCTCGGCTGCGTGGGTGCGTGGGTGCGTGGGTTCCCGGCTCTCCGGCCGCGGGGCTACGGGGCCCCTGCGGCGGGCGCGGCCGGCGCGTGGGCGCGCCAGACGGTCCCGTGCCGCCGGTACTCGAACAGCTCCTCCACAGCGAGCGCGGCCGCCGGGCCGAAGTCCCGGTCCAGCAGGTGCAGGCCGAGGTCGAGCCCCGAGGTGACGCCGCCCGCGGTCACCAGGTCGCCGTCGTCGACGACGCGGGCGCGCACCGCGCGGGCGCCGGTGGCGTCGAGGACGTCCATGCCCAGCACATGCGTCACCGCGGGCCTGCCCCCGATCAGCCCGGCCATCGCGAGGGCCAGCGAGCCGCCGCAGACCGTCGCCACGGTCACGGCGGGGTTCTCCAGGGCGCGGCGCAGCAGCGGCGCCGCCGCGCCGCCCGCGAACCGGGCGAGCAGCACGGGGACCGTGTCCACCTCGTCCGGGTCGCCGTCGACCGGTCCTGACGCGCCGGGCACCACGACATAGCCGGGGCGCTCCGGGTCGAGCGCGGCGGTCGCCTCCAGCGCGAGGCCGCGGGTGCCGGAGACGACACGGCGCGGCCCCTCGGCCGAGACGAACGCGACCGGCAGCTCGGCGGCGGCGGCGTCGCCGCCCGCGGCGAGCACCTCGAACGGCGCGACGGCGTCCAGCGGATCGAAGCCGTCGAAGAGCACGATCTGCGCGGCAGGTGAGGGCATGGGGCTGTTCTCCTTCCGGCGCGGGACAGCGCGCCGTCCACGGCATCCTCGCGCCGCGTGAGGGAGCGCGTAACCGGCCGCGGTGCCGCACTCCGCCGGGATCTGGCCACGGGCGTTCCCGGCGCCACGCGCGGCCCGTGCCGCGCGGGCGGGTGCGGGCGGCCGGGCCGCCCCTCGCGGCAGGGGCCCGCGGGCCCCGCGCGTACGCTGCCCGCGTGCACACTGTCGCCGTTCTCGCGCTGCCCGACGTGATCGCGTTCGACCTGGCCACCCCTGTGGAGGCCTTCGGCCGGGTGCGCCTTTCCCAAGGGCGGGGCGGCTACCGGGTGCTGGTGTGCGGCACCCGCCCCATGGTCGAGGCGGGGCCGATGCGGATCTGCACGGACAGCGGGCTCGACGAGCTGGAGCGCGCCGACACGGTCGTCGTGCCGGGCCGCAACACCGCCGACGCCCCGGCGCCGCCGGAGGCGCTCGACGCGCTGCGCCGCGCGGCCGCCGCCGGGGCGCGCATCGCCTCGATCTGCGTGGGCGCTTTCGTGCTCGCCGAGGCCGGGCTGCTCGACGGGCGGCGCGCCACCACACACTGGCTCGCCGCCGACCTGCTGGCCAGGCGCTACCCGTCCGTCGAGGTCGCCCCGGACTCCCTCTACGTCGACGGTGGCCCCGTCCTCACCTCGGCGGGCGCGGCCGCCGGACTCGACCTGTGCCTGCACATGATCCGTGCCGACCACGGCAGGGCCGTGGCCGCCGACGCGTCGCGGCTCGCCGTCGCGCCCCTGCACCGCGACGGCGGGCAGGCGCCCTTCGTCGTGCGCAACCCGCCGGCCTTTGCCACCGCGTCGCTCGAAACCGTGCTCGCGTGGATCGAGCGCAACGCCCACCGCCCGCTGACCCTCACCGAGTTGGCGAGTGCGGCGCGGATGAGCGTGCGCACCCTCAACCGCCGCTTCCACGCGGAGACGGGGCAGAGCCCGATGGAGTGGGTCACCGGGGTGCGGGTGCGCCACGCCCAGGAGCTGCTGGAGACCACCGACCACGGCGTCGACCGCGTGGCCCGCCTGAGCGGCTTCGCGGCCCCCAGCAGCTTCCGCGACCACTTCCGCCGCCGCGTCGGCCTCTCCCCGCACGCCTACCGCAGGAGCTTCACCGGGCGGCGCACGGCGCCCGGTGAAGCGGACGGGACCCGTCAGGCCAGTGCCGACAGGTAGGCGACCGCGCTGGCCGGTGCCTCGGGGGCCATGCACGCGGCGAGGCCGCGCTCCGACGCCTCGATGCCGCGTGAGCCGCGGGGGACGGCGTCCCGCTCGTACCGCTCCACCGCCTCCCGTACGGACGCCTCGCGTGCGACGGCGAGGCCCAGTTCTGCGCCGTCCAGCATGGCGAGGTTGGCGCCCATGCCGGCGAACGGTGTCATCAGGTGCGCGGCGTCGCCGATCAGCGTGATGGCGGGGTGGGCGGGCCAGGTGCGGCCGGGCGGCAGTGTGTACAGCGGTCGGTGGACGAAGGAGTCGCCGCACAGGTCGAGCAGGTCGAGCAGGCCGGGCGACCAGCCGGCGAAGCGCTCCCGCAGCGCGGCCCTCGCCGTGCCGGGCCGGTCGAGCGCGCCACCGGTGTACAGCGCGCCGCCCTCGGGCTCGCGCAGGGTGAAGTAGACGCGGACCACGCCGTGCGTGTTGCGCTGCGCCATGATGCCGAGGCCGCCGTCGAAGGCGTAGAGGCTGCCGTCGCCCACCAGCGCGGCGACCGCGGGCGCGCGGGTGCCCGGGCCCTCGATGCGGGCCTCCACCAGGTGCACCCCGGAGAAGGCGGGCGCCGCGCCGCCCAGGTGCGCCCGGGTCTTCGACCAGGCCCCGTCCGCGCCCACGACCAGGTCGAACGCCGCGTCGTCCGCGGCATCCGCTGCGGCGCCCCGCCCGGCGAACACCGGCCTGCTGCGGCCGTCGGGCGCTGCCGCGATGCCGGTGAGCGCCCGCCCCCAGCGGACGGTCCCCGCGGCCAGCGAGTCGAGCAGCAGCGACCTGAGGTCGCCCCGGTCGATCTCGGGCCGTGCGGCGACCCCGGGCGTGGGCTCGTGGTGCACGAGCACCTGCCCGTCGGCGCCCGACACCCGCACCTCCTCGCCCTCGGGGCGCGAGAGCGCCAGGAAGCCCTCGGTCAGGCCGGCGGCGGCCAGCGCCGCCTGCCCGGTGCCGGGGTGCAGGTCGAGCGTCCCGCCCGGGGGACGCGCCGCGGGCGAGGCGTCGCGCTCGAAGACCGTGACGTCCACCCCGTGCGTCTGGAGCACCCTGGCGAGGGTCAGGCCCCCAGGCCCGCCGCCCACCACGGCGACGCGCGGTGAGGTCTCAGCCATGGCGGCGCCTCCCGTCCGCTGCGGGGGCGGTCCCCTGCGGGTTCCCTGGGGTGAGCCGTGTTCTGGGCATGCGAGGTCCCTTCGTGGGCGAAGTACTTGAACACCGTTCTAGTAGAACAGTGTTCAAGTTAGGTGCGCCTAAGTATTACTGTCAAGGCGGGAACCATCCGGAAGAGGAAGGCGGAGACACCATGCGGCTGCGGCGGTCCGACGTGCTCGACGGAGCCATGCGGCTCCTGGAGGAGGAGGGGCTCGCCGGCCTCACGATGCGCCGGCTCGCCTCCGCGCTCGACGTCCGGCCGTCCGCGCTGTACTGGCACTTCGCCGACAAGCGCACCCTGCTCGACGCCATGGCCGAGGAACTCGTCTCCGGGGTGCCGGAGCCGGACGCCTCCCTGCCGTGGGACGAGCGCGCCGCGGCCCTCGCCCGCGGCCTGCGCGACGCCCTGCGCTCCCACCGCGACGGCGCGCGGCTGCACGCGGGCACCTTCGTCGACGGCGCCCACACCCTGCGCGTGGGCAACGCCCTGCTCGCCGCCTACACCGACGCGGGCCTGCCGCGCCCGCGCGCCATGAGCACGGCCTTCGCGACCCTGCACTTCGTCCTCGGCCACACCATCGAGGAGCAGGCGCGCGACGAGCTGCGCGCCGCGGGCCGCTGGAACCCCGGGCGCGCGGTGGCCGCCGCCGGAGCCTTCCCCGAACTGGCCGCGGCCCTCGCCGACTTCGAGGCCACACCGCCCGACGAGCGCTTCGGCGAGGGCCTCCGCGCGATCCTCGAAGGGGCCAGGACGCGCGCGGCGGGCGGCGCCGGGCACGCGTGAGGCCCCGCCCCCGGTGGGGGAGCGGGGCCTCGTCGGGGTCCAGGAGCGGGTCAGCCGCGGCGGCCCGCCAGCTTCCAGGAGCCGGGCAGGGCGCCCATCGCGAGGGCCGCCTTGAGCGCGTCCCCGACAAGGAACGGCACGAGGCCCGCGGCGATCGCCGCGCCCGCCGACATCCCGGCCGACAGGGCGAGGTACGGCACGCCGATCGCGTACACGACCGCGGAGCCGACCGCCATCGTGCCCGCGGTGCGCAGCACCGAGCGGTCGCCGCCGCGCCGCGCCAGCGCGCCGACGACGGCGGACGCCGCCAGCATGCCGAGCACATAGCCGAAGGAGGCGCCGCCGGCGCCCGACGTGCCGCCGGAGAACCACGGCAGGCCCGCCATGCCGAGCACGGTGTACAGCGCGAGCGAGAGGAACCCGCGGCGCGCCCCGAGCGCGGTGCCGACGAGCAGCGCGGCGAAGGTCTGCCCGGTCACCGGCACCGGGGAGCCCGGCACGGGCACGGAGAGCTGCGCGGCGAGCCCGGTGAGCACGGCGCCCCCGGCGACGAGCGCGATGTCGCGGCTGCGGCTTGCGGGGATCAGGTCGGCGAGTACGCCGGCGCGGGAGGCGGCCGCTGTGGGTGCGACGGTGCTCATGGGGGCTCCGCGGAGTGAGATCGGACAACTGGTCGCATTCTCGAATGCGCTCCGACCGTAACCCACGGACCCCGGCACCCCGTTCGTCGGAGCCCCACAAACCCCGCCCCCGCCCCTTGTCGCCGGCCGCCCCTGGCGCCGCGGTGCCTCAGTCGAAGACCGGGCCCTGCGTGCGCGTCCGCTTGATCTCGTAGAAGCCCTTGACCGACGCCACCATCAGCGTGCCGTCCCACAGCTTCAGCGCCTCCTCACCCTTGGGCGCAGGGGTCACGACCGGGCCGAAGAACGCGATCTGGCCGCCGTCGGCGCCCGGCACCGCGATGACCGGCGTGCCGACCTCCTGGCCGACCTTGTCGATGCCCTCCTTGTGGGAGGCGCGCAGCTCCGTGTCGTACGCGTCCGAGTCGGCGTACTCGATCAGCTCGGCGGGCAGCCCCGCGTCCGCGAGCGCGCCCGCGACGGCCTCGCGCGTCGGGCCCTCGCCCTTGTTGTGGAAGCGGGTGCCGAGCGCGGTGTAGAGGGGCCCCACGACCTCGTCGCCGTGCTTCTGCTGCGCCGCGACGACCACCCGCACCGGCGCCCACGCCTTGGTCTCCATGAGCTCCCGGTACTCCTCGGGCATCTCAACGAGCCGCGGCTCGTTGAGCACCGCAAGACTCATCACGTGCCACCGGATGTCCAGGTCGCGGGCCTGCTGGACCTCGAGCACCCAGCGGGAGGTCATCCACGCCCACGGGCACAGCGGGTCGAACCAGAAGTCGACCGGCGTCTTCTCCGACATGTCTCTCCTCGAAAAGCTCCGTACGGGCACACCCCGACGGAGCAGGAACGTACCCGGCGGCCCCCGCCATTCCCGTGCGGGCCGCGCGGCCCGCACGGGAATGGCAGAGATGACCGCATGCCGGTCACCCGGCACCGCCATGCGAGGATCGGGCTGTTTCCGCGATGTCCGCGCCGTGAAGGAGCTGCTGCCCCGTGCCTGGTGAGAACCTGTCCCGCGACGAGGCCCGTGAGCGGGGAGAACTGCTCTCCGTGACCGGCTACGAGGTCGCCCTCGACCTGAGGTCCGCCGTCGGAGAGGGCCCGGCGGACGGCCCGCGCACGTTCCGCTCCGTCACCACGCTCCGCTTCACCTGCGCGCGGCCGGGCGCCGCCACGTTCGCCGACCTGATCGCGCCGTCCGTTACGGCCGTGACGCTCAACGGCCGCTCCCTCGACCCGGCCGCCGTCTTCGACGGCGCGCGCATCGCCCTCGACGGCCTCGCCGCCGACAACACCCTCGTCGTGGACGCGCAGTGCGCGTACAGCAGGACTGGCGAGGGCATGCACCGCTTCGTCGACCCGGAGGACGGCGAGGTCTACCTCTACACGCAGTACGAGCCCGCCGACGCCCGCCGCGTCTGCACCACCTTCGAGCAGCCCGACCTCAAGGCGCCCTACCGCTTCGAGGTGACGGCGCCCGACGGCTGGCAGGTGTGGAACAACGGCGCGGGCGCCCTGGACGCCGACGGCGTGTGGCGTTTCGCCGAGACCAAGCCGATCTCCTCGTACATCACGGCCGTCGTCGCCGGCCCGTACCACTACGTCACCGACACCTACCGGCGCACCCTGCAGGACGGCTCCGAGCTGGAGATCCCGCTCGGCGCGATGTGCCGCAAGGGCCTCGCCAAGCACTTCGACGCCGACGACGTCTTCCTCGTCACCAAGCAGGGCCTCGACTTCTTCCACGAGCACTTCGACTACCCGTACCCGTTCGGCAAGTACGACCAGGCGTTCGTGCCCGAGTACAACCTCGGCGCCATGGAGAACCCGGGCCTCGTCACCTTCCGCGAGGAGTACATCTACCGCGGCAAGGTCACCCAGGCGTCCTACGAGCGCCGCGCCAACGTCATCCTGCACGAGATGGCCCACATGTGGTTCGGCGACCTCGTCACCATGCGCTGGTGGGACGACCTGTGGCTGAAGGAGTCCTTCGCCGACTTCATGGGCGCGTTCTCCATGGTGGAGGCCACCCGCTTCACCAACGGCTGGATCACCTTCGCCAACAACCGCAAGGCGTGGGCCTACCGCGCCGACCAGCTGCCCTCCACCCACCCGATCACCGCGGACATCCGGGACCTGGAGGACGCCAAGCTCAACTTCGACGGCATCACCTACGCCAAGGGCGCCTCCGTGCTCAAGCAGCTGGTGGCGTACGTGGGCCGCGACGCGTTTCTCGAAGGCGCCAGGCGCTACTTCAAGCGGCACGCCTACGGCAACACCGAACTCGGCGACCTCCTCGCCGTGCTGGAGGAGACCTCGGGCCGCGACATGGCGGGCTGGGCGCGCTCGTGGCTCCAGACCGCCGGGGTCAACTCCCTGACGCCGCAGGTGCTCTACGACGCCGAAGGCCGCGTCCAGGAGCTCGCGGTCGTCCAGGACGCGCCCGAGTCGTACCCCGAACTGCGCCCGCACCGCGTGGCCGTGGCCCTCTACCGGCGCTCCCCCGAGGGCGGGCTGACCGCCTACGCGCACACCGAGGCGGACGTGTCGGGGCCCCGCACCGTCGTCGACGCGCTCGCCGGGGCCGAGCGCCCCGACCTGGTGCTCGTCAACGACCAGGACCTCACGTACTGCAAGACCCGCCTCGACGCCGCCTCGCTCGACACGCTCCGCGCCCACCTCGGCTCCGTGGCCGACCCGATGGCGCGGGCGCTGTGCTGGTCAGCGCTGTGGAACATGACCCGCGACGCGCTGCTGCCCGCCCGCGACTTCATCGCGCTGGTGCTCGCCCACGCGGGCCGCGAGAGCGACATCGGCGTGCTCCAGATGCTGCACGCCTGGGCCGAGTCCGCGCTCGTGCACTACGCGGCGCCCGCCTGGCGCGCCGAGGGCGGCCGGCTGCTCGCCCAGGGCGCGCTGCGCGAGCTGCGCGCCGCCGAGCCCGGCAGCCAGCACCAGCTCACCTGGGCACGCTTCTTCGCGAGGACCGCCGCGTCCGACGAGGAACTGGCGCTGTGCCAGGCCCTGCTCGACGGGACGGAGAAGGTCCAGGGCCTCGACGTCGACCAGGAGCTGCGCTGGGCCCTCCTCGGCCCGCTCGCCGCACACGGCCGGGCCGACGAGGCCGCGGTCGAGGCCGAACTCGCCCGCGACGCCACCGCTTCGGGCGAGCGCCACAAGGTGCGCTGCCTCGCCTCCCGGCCCTCGGCCGAGGTCAAGGCCGCCGCCTGGGAGGCCCTCGTCGAGTCGGACACCCTCTCCAACGCGCTGGTGGAGGCGACCATCGCCGGGTTCGCGCAGCCCGGCCAGCGCGAGCTGACCGCCCCCTACGCCGAGAAGTACTTCGCCGCCATCGAGCGGGTCTGGGCCGAGCGGTCGATCCAGATCGGCATGCTCGTCGTGCGCGGCCTCTTCCCCGACCTGCGGGACGACCCGGAGACGCTGGCCGCCGCCCACGACTGGCTCGCAGGACACGAGAAGGCCGCGCCCGCGCTGCGCCGCCTCGTCGCGGAGGCCGCCGACGACCTCGCCCGCGCCCTGCGCGCCCAGGAGTGCGACGCGGCCGCCTGAGCGCAGGCGCGCCCCGCCGCCCGGCGGGGCGCGCCAACGCCCTTACCCCGAACGGGTGATGGCTACCTCGGCATTCGAACGCCCGTACTTTAGGACGGGCTTGTCCGGTTTGGGCAACGCCCTTGTAACAGGGGTTACCGAGGAGGACGGGACGGGGGAGAACCGGTTGCATGAACAACAACAGCGCCCGCCTCACCCCCGCCCGCACCGCAGCGCCCGCCCCCGGCGAGATCGCGGGCACACCCGTCCCGCGCCTGCTCACGTCGGCCCAGCTGCGGGAGCGCGGCATCCCCGCCTCCACCGCGTCCGCGCACTGCCGCCCCGGCGGCCCCTGGCAGCAACTGCTGCCCGGCGTCTACCTGTTGCACCGGGGCGCGGCCACGCAGGACGACCGGCTCAGGGCCGCGCTGCTGTACGCGGGCCGCGCCGTGCCCGCCCAGCGCGGCCGGGGGAGCGACCGGCCGCCCGCGCTGCTCACGGGGCTCGCGGCGCTCGCCGTCCACGGCTTCGACTCGGTGCCCCCGCTGCCCTCGCAGGAGGCGTTCGACGTCCTCGTGCCGTGCACCAGGCGGCTGCGCTCCACCGCCTTCGTCCGGCTGCTGCGCGCCGCGGCGCTGCCCGAGCCCGAGCACATCGCGGGGCTCGCCGTCGCGCCCGTCGCCCGCGCTCTCGCCGACGCCGTCGCCACGCTGCCCGGCACCGGCGCCGTACGCCGCGTGCTGACCGAGGCCGTACGCGACGGGCACTGCGAACCCGGCGTGATCGTCGCCGAGTTGGCGCGCGCCCGACTGCTCGCGCTGCCCCATGTCGTCGGCGCCGTCGACGCGCTGCTCGCCGAGGGCAGGGCGCGCGCCGAGGAGCGGCTCTACGCGCTGGTGCGCGGGCACGGCCTGCCGGAGCCGGTGTGGAACGTCGACCTCAGGCTGCCCGGGGGACCGCACCTCGGCGGCGTGGACGCCTACTGGCCCGAGCAGGGCCTCGCCGTCGAACTCGACACCCGCGCACCGCGGTTCTGCGGCAGCTTCGAGGACGACGCGCGCTTCGAGGCGGGCGCGGCCAAGCGCGAGCACCTGGAGCGGCTCGGCATCACCGTCGTCCACCTCACGCCGCGCGGCCTGCGCGAGGCGCCGGAGCAGCAGGCCGTGGTGGTGCGCACCGCGCTGATGGCGGCCGACGACCGGGAGCCCGCCGCCCATGTCGTCGTGCTACCGCGGTGAGCCCTGCCCGAGGTGCCCCGTCGGCGGCCGCTCGCGCCACAGCCGCAGCCCCGCGTCGACGAGCGGGACGTGCGGCAGCTCCGCCAGCGCGTCCAGCGGATGCCAGGCCGCCAGGTCCGTGGACCCGTCGGGTTCGGCCCGCAGTCCGCCGCCGGTGATCTCGCCCTCGTACAGCACCCGCACGCTGTGCAGGCCGTCGCGCACCAGGGAGTCCACGCCGAGGAGCGCCGTCATCCGCGCCCTGTGCCCCGTCTCCTCCTCGACCTCGCGCACGACCGCGTCGAACGGGTCCTCGCCCGGGTCGGCCCCGCCGCCCGGCAGGGTCCACAGCCCCGCGGCCGACCGGTCACGCAGGTGCGGCACGAGCCGCGAGAGCAGTATCCGGCCGTCGCTCACCAGGACGGCATAGGCGGCCAAGCGGAGTCGGGTGCGCATCGCCGCAGCGTACCCACGCGCCACCACCGCCCGCCCGCGCCTTTCCCGCCCCGACCGCACCCGCGGGCCAGGACCTGGACCCGTGCGTACCGGCCAGGACCGCCGCAGTACCGGCCAGTGACGGCCGCCGTCTGCCGCGGCGCCCCGATATCGAACACAATGGGCCCCCTCTGCACGGCGGGCGTACAGATCGATAGGGTCCAACCACCATGGCCGGTGTTGCGGGAGCGGAATCGCAGGCGGCCCGGATGCGCAGGAGACTGCACCGGGTCCGCATGGCCCTGCGCCGATCAGGCGTCGACTACTTCCGCGGCGACGGCTCCGACTGGATCGCCATGGCGGGGCTGCTGCTGCTCGTCCCCGCGATCGCCGTCACCACCCTGGCGATCCCCCTGTGGTGCGCGCCGACCGCGCTGGCCGTGCCGATCGTCGCCGGCGGGCTGCTGCTGCGGCCCGCGAGCCTCCTCGGCCTGTACGCGGCGTCCGCCGCCGCCCTGATCATCGAGGCGATCGTGCTCGGCCCGTACAACGAGGGCCCGGGGCGCGTCACCCCTGGCGCGGTCCTCGTGGTCGCCGCCTGCGGCCTCTTCGGGCTGCTGCTCGCCCAGTTCAGGGCGCGCGTCGGAGTGCCGTGGCGGCGCGGCGGGACCATGCTGTTCGACCTGCGCGAGCGGATCCGCGTGCAGAGCGCGCTGCCCAGCCTGCCCAAGGGCTGGTACCGCGAGTGGTCCCTGCGCCCCGCAGGCGGCCAGTCCTTCTCCGGCGACTTCGTCGTCGCCGCCCGCACCAACGGCGGCAGGACCCTGGAGGTCGTCCTCACCGACGTGTCGGGCAAGGGCATGGACGCGGGCTCGCGGGCGCTGCTGCTCTCCGGCGCGTTCGGCGGCCTGCTCGGCTCCCTGCCGCCGCACGGCTTCCTGCCCGCGGCCAACGCCTACCTGCTGCGGCAGAACTGGGACGAGGGCTTCGCCACCTCCATCCACCTCGTGCTCGACCTCGACTCCGGCGACTACGAACTCCTCTCCGCAGGCCACCTTCCCGCCCTGCAACTGCACGCGGGCACCGGGCTGTGGGAGGAGAAGTCGGGCGAGGGCCCGCTCCTCGGGGTGTACGACGGCGCCCAGTTCGACCCGGTGAAGGGCGCGCTGCGCCCCGGCGACGTGCTGATGCTGTTCACCGACGGCCTGGTCGAGGCGCCCGGCCGCGACCTCGGGGAGGGCATCGACCGCCTCACCGGCGCGGCCGACCGCTATGTCAAGGCGGGGTTCGAGGGCGCGGCCTGGCATCTCATCGAGGCCGTCGCCAAGGACGTCAACGACGACCGGGCGCTCCTCCTGGTCACCCGCGACGCCGACGCCCCGGCCTGACGCCGGGCCCGCCTGCCGGACCCGCGGTCACTTCGCGCCGCGGAACGCCCACGCCATCTCGGGCTCCACGGCCCAGCGGAACGCCCGCCGCACCGGCGGCGTGCACAGCAGCGTCACCACGACGGCCGCCGTCACCGACACCACGGCCTCGCCCGCGGGCGCGCTCAGCCACGGGTGGTCGTCGAAGACCCCGGCGAACCCGGCGGTCTTGATCACGAAGCCGTGCAGCAGATAGCCGCAGATCGTGCCGGTGCCCAGCACGGTGAACCACATGGAGCGGCCGGGCACCCAGGCGAGGAAGCACGCCGTCAGCACCAGCGAGCAGCAGAACAGGCCCAGTTCCATCACCGGCCCGGTCCACCACGCGTGGTCGAGCTGCTGCGCGCTGGTGTTGTGGAACAGCCAGGCGGACGCGAAGCTCGGCGCGATCCAGTACGAGAAGGCCAGCGCGCACAGGAACACCGGCACCGAGAGCAGCCGCACCTCGCGCCGCCGCACCAGCTGGAAGTGCTCGGGCTTCAGGCAAAGACCCAGCACGAAGTACGGCAGGAACTGCAGCACCCGCTGGAGGTCGAGGTCGTTGCCGATCGACGGGCAGAAGGACGCGAGCGCGGCCACCACGAGGGCGACAGGCAGCGGGTGCCGGATCGCCTGCCACAGCGGCGTGGTCAGCCGCCAGACGAACAGCGCGATCAGGAACCAGGTGAGGAACCAGGGGTCCTGGAGGCTGATGCTCAGCTCGTGCGGCTTCTCGCCGACCCACTTCAGCAGCGAGTACGCCGTCTCGAAGACGACGTACGGCACGGCGACGCCGGTCACGAGCCGCTTCACCTGGTGCGGCTTGGCCGCGAAACTGCGGGAGAAGTAGCCGGAGATCACGATGAACGCCGGCATGTGGAAGGTGTAGACGACCATGTACAGCGCCTTGGTGGCGCGGCTGCCGTCCATGACCGGTTCCCAGGAGTGGGCCACCGCGACCAGGACGATCGCCAGGTACTTCGCGTTGTCGAAGAACGCCTCGCGCTTCTTCGGCGCCGCCGCCCGCCCGGCGTCCGAACCCGCCCCGGGGGAGCGGGGGATGGCGGACGTCACATGCCCTGCGGCCGTTTGCCGGGAAGACCCGCCGGTGTCGTCCTGCGGCGTGTCGGCCACCGCGGTCGATGCGTTCGCGACGGCCGGAGGGCCAGATTCCTGTTGCCCGTCGCGCGGCCGGGCGGTCTTCTCATATCCCTGTGACGCCTGAACCATTTGACGCACCCTAGACCCGCCCAATGGATTTCGTAAAACCACCCGGCCATCGGTCCGCTGGAACGTGAAACCGACAACAACCGTGCACTATGCCCCGATTAATCCACCTTCAAGCGGGCATTTCGCCTCGTCCTCCGGCTCCTTGTGGCGGTCCTCCGATGGACTCCGACTGCCCGGGAGCGGGCGCCGCACACCTGCTGTGCATTCCCTGTGCGGGTCCTGAAACGATCGCAGGAGATCGTTTTCCGTGTCCTTGGCATTTCGAGGATTCCTCAGAAATCCCCCGATCCCCAGTCCGCGAGGGGCCGTTCATCCGGCGTGCCGTGGCGGATCGTTGCAGTTGCGACGGTTTGCGGAGGTGGAGGGATGGCGCGTTCTCGCCGTCGATGATTCGTCACGCTGCAGCGCGCACCCAGAGGTTGATGGCACGATGGTGACCAGCGGGGTGCGAGACGGAGCGCGGTCCCGCGGCCGGCTAGGCGGACCGACCGAGGGTGTGATCAGTTATGGCCGTTTCAGTGTCCGTGGCGGTGGTGTTGGCGATCATCCTGGTGTTGATGATCCGCAGTAAGTCCATCAAGGGCGGACCCGCCATCGTGGCGATCCTCTTCGGCTTCTTCCTGGCCTCGACGGACATCGCGCCGTCGGTGAACAGGTTCATGAACTCCATAGGGGACACGATCAGCCAGATCCACTTCTGAGACCGGTCCCCGTGCCCGGCGCCGCCAGGCCGTCCTGGCCGGTGCCGGGCACCTGGCCCGCGACCCCGGCACCGGCCTGTGCCTGAGGCCCCGGCTCGTGACCCGGTGCGAAGGACGACGGCCCGGCAGGCGCGCTGTGCGCCTGCCGGGCCGTCGTCCGTGCTGCCGTGCGTGAGGTGCCGCCATGGCACCGGAGCGGGCGACGGGAATCGAACCCGCGTAGCTAGTTTGGAAGACTAGGGCTCTACCATTGAGCTACGCCCGCGCGAGCCCGGCCCGTCCCGCGAGGGACCGTCCGAGCGCGTACGCAGAGCATCGTAGCGGTTCCCGGGCGCCTCCCGCACGCCGGTGCCGCGCGCACCGCGCTCCCGGCGTCCGCCGCCCAGGCGGCGGACGAGGTCCGACGCAGCGCCCCCGGGCATGTACCCTACGTGTCGCACCGACGGGGTGTGGCGCAGCTTGGTAGCGCGTCCGCTTTGGGAGCGGAAGGTCGTCGGTTCGAATCCGGCCACCCCGACAAGTCGCCTTCTCGCGCGCACCCGGGATCGCATTGTGGGGCGCTTCCTGCTTGCGGTTACTATGCAAGCTGCGTGCCCGCGTGTCTGACGTGTCTCCGAGGACCCCAGGAGCCGGGCCGATCAGCGGGCCGCCGCAGATCTCGTCATCAGCGCGCGGCCGGCACATCCAGGAATCAGCCACCAAGGAGACCGAACCGTGAAGAGCGCCGTGGAGACCCTGAACCCGACCCGGGTTCGGCTCACTGTCGAGGTGCCCTTCGAGGAGCTCAAGGACAGCCTCGACGCGGCGTACAAGAAGATCAACGAGCAGGTCACGGTGAAGGGCTTCCGGAAGGGCAAGATCCCGGCCCGCGTCATCGACCAGCGTTTCGGCCGCGGTGCTGTGCTGGAGGAGGCCGTCAACGACGCCCTCCCGAAGTTCTACACCGAGGCAGTCAACGAGGGTGAGCTGAACGTCCTCGGCCAGCCCGAGGTCGACATCAAGGAGCTGAAGGACGGCGAGCTGCTCTCCTTCACCGCCGAGGTCGACATCCGCCCCGAGATCACGATCCCGGACTACTCCGGCATCGAGGTCACCGTGGACGCGGCCGAGGTGGGCGAGGAGGACATCGACAAGTCCGTCGAGCAGCTCCGCGACCGCTTCGCCTCCACCACCGCGGTCGAGCGCGCCGCCGCCGACGGCGACGTCGTGACGGTCGACCTCGAGGCGAAGATCGACGGGGAGGTCCTGGAGGACGGCGTCGCGAGCGGCATCGACTACGTGATCGGCTCCGGCGACCTCATCGAGGGCATCGACGACGCCGTCACCGGCCTCGAGGCCGGCGGCGAGGCCACCTTCGCCTCCGTGCTCAAGGGCGGCTCGGCCGAGGGCAAGGAGGCCGAGGTCACCGTCAAGGTCACCGAGGTCAAGACCCGCGAGCTGCCCGAGCTCGACGACGACTTCGCCCAGATGGCCAGCGAGTTCGACACCCTTGAGGAGCTGCGCGCCGACAGCCGCAAGCGCCTGGAGTCGATGAAGCGGTACGACCAGGCGACGCAGGCGCAGGAGCGCGTCCTGGACGAGCTGCTGAAGCTCGTCGAGGTGCCGATCCCGGAGAAGCTCCTCGCCGACGAGGTCGAGACCCGCAAGCACAACCTGGAGCACCACCAGCTCCCGCAGATGGGCATCGACATCGCGCAGTACCTCCAGATCCAGGGCAAGACCCAGGAGGAGTTCGACGCCGAGACCTCCGAGCAGGCGGTCAAGGGCATCAAGACCCAGTTCATCCTGGACGAGCTGGTCAACAAGGAGAAGCTGAACGTGAACCAGGAGGAGCTCACCGAGCACCTCATGCGCCGCGCGCAGTCCTCCGGCATGAGCCCCGACCAGTTCGCGCAGGCCGTCGTCGAGGGCGGCCAGGTGCCGATGCTCGTCGGCGAGGTCGCCCGCGGCAAGGCGCTCGCGGTGGTCGTCGAGGCGGCGAAGGTCGTCGACACCAACGGCGAGACGGTCGACCTGGACGACGAGGAGGAGGAGTCCGCCGAGTCCGGCGACGCCGCCGCCGAGGCCGTCACGGAGACCGCGGAGGCGGCCGAGGGCGCCGAGACCCCCGCCGAGGGCGAGGACGGCAAGCCGACCGCCTGATCGCGGACCGCGCACCGACGGCGGGCCCCGGACGCAGACCGCGCCCGGGGCCCGCCGCGCTCCCCGCCCCGGGCCGCCCGCTGGAGCGCCCGTACGCACGCCCCGGACCGCCCGCGCGCACGCCCCCGCGCCCGCGTCCGGCCGCGCGCCCCCGCGGCGCGGGCCGCCGCGCGCGCCGCCGCCCAGGTCCCGGCCGGTCAGCCGCCGAAGCGGCCCCCGGTCCCCGGCGCCGGCGCGGCACGCGGTACGGTCGGCGGCACCTTTCGCCGGGGTCCAACTACCTTGCGCTCCGAGCGAACAGCTGCGGAACCAGGATGGCGCCCGCCGACCTGGGGGTTAGGGTCCATGAGTACGAGAGCCGGAGAAGTCGTCCGGGCGCGGTACGGCCCGGCCTCCACATCTCGGGACGAAGACGCTGAGACGGCCGAGGCCGTCAGAGACGAGCAGGTGGACACGTGACGAATCTGATGCCTTCCGCCGCAGGAGACCCGTCCATCGGTGGGGGCCTCGGCGACCAGGTCTACAGTCGGCTGCTCGGCGAGCGGATCATCTTCCTCGGCCAGCAGGTCGACGATGACATCGCCAACAGGATCACCGCGCAGCTCCTCCTTCTCGCGGCCGAGCCCGAGAAGGACATCTACCTCTACATCAACAGCCCCGGTGGGTCCGTCACGGCCGGCATGGCCGTCTACGACACCATGCAGTACATCCCCAACGACGTGGTCACCATCGGGATGGGCCTCGCCGCCTCCATGGGCCAGTTCCTGCTGACCGGCGGCGCCGCGGGCAAGCGCTTCGCACTGCCGAACACCGACATCCTCATGCACCAGGGCTCCGCGGGCCTCGGCGGCACCGCTTCCGACATCAAGATCCAGGCGGAGCAGCTGCTCCGCACCAAGAAGCGCATGGCCGAGATCACCGCTCGTCACACCGGCCAGACCGAGGAGACGATCATCCGCGACGGCGACCGCGACCGCTGGTTCACCGCCGAGGAGGCCAAGGACTACGGCATCATCGACGAGATCATCTCCGCTGCCTCGGGCGTCCCGGGCGGCGGCGGCACCGGGGCCTGAGCGTCCGCGCCCGGTCCGTCCCCCGAAGGTCTCCCAGGTCACAGGAATGGTGAACACCGACATGAACGACTACTCCGCGAGCGGCCTCTACACGGGCCCGCAGGTGGACAACCGCTACGTCGTCCCGCGCTTCGTCGAGCGCACCTCCCAGGGCGTCCGCGAGTACGACCCGTACGCGAAGCTGTTCGAGGAGCGCGTGATCTTCCTCGGCGTGCAGATCGACGACGCCTCGGCCAACGACGTCATGGCGCAGCTGCTGTGCCTGGAGTCCATGGACCCCGACCGCGACGTCTCGATCTACATCAACAGCCCCGGCGGCTCGATGACGGCCCTGACGGCCATCTACGACACGATGCAGTTCGTGAAGCCGGACATCCAGACCGTCTGCATGGGCCAGGCCGCCTCCGCCGCCGCCGTGCTGCTCGCCGCCGGCACCCCGGGCAAGCGGCTCGCGCTGCCCAACGCGCGCGTCCTGATCCACCAGCCGTCCAGCCAGACCGGCCGGGAGCAGCTCTCCGACCTGGAGATCGCGGCCAACGAGATCCTGCGCATGCGCACGCAGCTGGAGGAGATGCTGGCGAAGCACTCCACCACCCCGATCGAGAAGATCAGGGACGACATCGAGCGCGACAAGATCCTCACCGCGGACGACGCGCTCGCGTACGGCCTGATCGACCAGATCGTTTCCACCCGCAAGACCACGGCCGCCGCAGCGGCCTGACCGGCGCGCGCCCTTGGCGCGGTCGCGTCGCGCACCCGCCCGGTACGACCGGGGCCGTTACGGCGGCCGTACGGATGTCGTACGGTCGTCCGGGGAGCACGGCGAACCGCGCCAAGAGGGGCCCGGACACCGGGCCGGGCAAGGTACCGTCGGATATGAGGCACAGGAGCCGCTGAACCAAGCTGCTCCCAGGCGAAGGGGAAGCACCTCGTGGCACGCATCGGTGATGGCGGCGACCTGCTCAAGTGCTCGTTCTGCGGCAAGAGCCAGAAGCAGGTGAAGAAGCTCATCGCAGGGCCCGGTGTGTACATCTGCGACGAGTGCATCGACCTCTGCAACGAGATCATCGAGGAGGAGCTCGCCGAGACCTCCGAGGTGCGGTGGGAGGAACTGCCGAAGCCGCGCGAGATCTACGAGTTCCTCGAGGGCTACGTCGTCGGACAGGAGCCCGCGAAGAAGGCCCTCTCGGTCGCCGTCTACAACCACTACAAGCGGGTGCAGGCGGGCGAGAACGGCGGTGGCTCGGGCCGTGAGGACGCGATCGAGCTCGGCAAGTCCAACATCCTGCTGCTCGGCCCCACCGGCTCGGGCAAGACGCACCTCGCGCAGACGCTCGCGCGCATGCTCAACGTGCCGTTCGCCATCGCCGACGCGACGGCGCTGACGGAGGCCGGGTACGTCGGCGAGGACGTCGAGAACATCCTCCTCAAGCTCATCCAGGCCGCCGACTACGACGTCAAGAAGGCCGAGACGGGCATCGTCTACATCGACGAGATCGACAAGGTCGCGCGCAAGAGCGAGAACCCGTCGATCACCCGGGACGTCTCGGGCGAGGGCGTGCAGCAGGCGCTGCTGAAGATTCTGGAGGGCACCACCGCCTCGGTGCCGCCGCAGGGTGGCAGGAAGCACCCGCACCAGGAGTTCATCCAGATCGACACGACGAACGTGCTGTTCATCGTGGGCGGTGCCTTCGCCGGTCTTGAGAAGATCATCGAGGCGCGCGCGGGCGCGAAGGGCATCGGCTTCGGCGCGACGATCCGCTCGAAGCGCGAGATCGAGGCGCGCGACATGTTCCAGGAGGTCATGCCGGAGGACCTGGTGAAGTTCGGGATGATCCCGGAGTTCATCGGCCGCCTCCCGGTCATCACCTCCGTGCACAACCTCGACCGCGAGGCGCTCAAGCGCATCCTGGTCGAGCCGCGCCACGCGCTGGTCAAGCAGTACCAGCGGCTGTTCGAACTCGACGGCGCCGAGTTGGAGTTCGAGGAGTCCGCGCTCGAAGCCATCGCGGACCAGGCGATCCTGCGCGGCACCGGCGCGCGCGGCCTGCGGGCCATCCTCGAAGAGGTCCTGATGTCGGTGATGTACGAGGTCCCGTCCCGCAAGGACGTGGCCCGCGTGGTCATCACCGAGGAGGTCGTCCACTCGCATGTGAACCCGACCCTGGTGCCCCGCGAGCCCAGGATCGTGAAGAACGACGGGCGGCACGAGAAGTCCGCCTGACGCACGGCACCGCACGCACGAGGCGCCCGGCAGGTCGAGCGATCGACCTGCCGGGCGCCTCTGTGCCGCTGTGCGGTGCTCTGTGCTGCCCCGGCCTGCTGTGCCTCCCGGCGTACGGGCCGCGGGTCAGGACGCGACGCGGACGTCGTCGCGGAGTTTCGTGGTGGTCGCGGCGACGTCGGCGATCGTGGTGGGCTTGCCCGCGAGCACGGACGCCACATCGGTCGAGGTGGCGAAGCCCAGCGTGCTGTGGTCGGCCCAGACGCAGATCGGCAGGGTGATCTCCTTGGGGCCCGCGGTGCCCGAGGTGTCGCCCTGCACCTTGAGGTTCTGGCACTTCATGACCGCGCCCTTGAGCCCCGCGGGGGTGACCGCCTGCGGGCTGCCGACCAGCTCGCCCTTGCCCTCCTTGTCGGACGAGGACTCCTTCTTCAGGCCGGCGAAGAACGTGTCGAGCGTCTTCTCGGGGTCGTCGATCGTGCCGTAGACACCGCCGAAGTCGAGCACCACCTCGGTGAGCGGGTTGCTCTTGTCGCCCTTGGTGTACTCGGCGGAGACGTCCTTGGGATCCTCGACACCGGCCTTCCTGGCGTCCTCCAGGTCGCCGGAGGCCGAACTCCCGCCGCTGCCGGGCTTCTTGGCGAACTGCCCGTCGAGAACCCGGGCCGGTGCGATCAGCTTGTGCGGCCCGTCGTCGGCGATGTCGGACCCGCTGCCGCCCGAGGTCAGGAAGTACACGCCGCCCGCGATCACGGCGCACGCCACCACCACGGCGGTGACGACGAGCGCCGTCCGCTTCTTCTTCTGCGGCCCGCCCGGCTGTCCGGCGCCCCAGGGGCCGGACCCGTAGGGCGGCTGTCCCGGCCCGCCGTAGGGGTTCTGCCCGTACGGCGGCTGCCCCGGCTGTCCGTAAGGTCCCGGCTGCGCGTACGGGTTGGGGGCGCCGGCCGGGCCGCCCTGCTGCGGCGGCTGCCCGTAGGGGCCGGGCTGCTGCGGATAGCCGTACCCCGGCTGCTGCTGCGGCGGGACGCCGGGCTGCGGCGGCTGCCCGTAGGGGCCCGGCTGCTGCGGATAGCCGTACCCGGGCTGCTGCGGCTGCTGCTGCGGCCCCCCGTAAGGCCCGAGCTGGTTGTCACTCATTGCGGTCCGTTCCCCTCCCATTAGGGATGTAGCTGCCCCACATCCTGACGGATGGGGGCACGGCACGGGGCCCCCGGGGCCACACCGTTACGCCGGGCAATCCGTTTCGGGGCGGCCCGGGGACACCTCTAAACTGGTCGCGTGACCGAGAACTCAGCGCAGCAGCCACCAGCTCCCCGTGAATTGCCGACCCAGTACGCGCCGGCGGAGGTAGAGGGGAAGCTGTACGAGCGCTGGGTGGAGGCGGGCTACTTCGAGGCGGACGCCGCGAGCGACAAGCCGCCGTACACGATCGTCATCCCGCCGCCCAACGTCACCGGCTCGCTCCACCTCGGGCACGCCTTCCAGCACACGCTGATGGACGCGCTCACCCGCCGCAAGCGCATGCAGGGCTACGAGGCCCTCTGGCTGCCCGGCATGGACCACGCGGGCATCGCCACGCAGAACAAGGTCGAGCAGCAGCTCGCCGAGGAGGGCACCTCCCGCCAGGACATCGGACGCGAGGAGTTCGTCCGGCGCACCTGGCAGTGGAAGGAGGAGTACGGCGGCCGCATCCTCGGCCAGATGCGCCGCCTCGGCGACGGCGTCGACTGGACGCGCGAGCGCTTCACCATGGACGAGGGCCTCTCCAAGGCCGTCGGCACGATCTTCAAGCGGCTCTACGACGACGGCCTGATCTACCGCGCCGAGCGCATCATCAACTGGTGCCCGCGCTGCCTGACCGCGATCTCCGACATCGAGGTCGAGTACCAGGACGACGCGGGCGAGCTGGTCTCGCTGACGTACGGCGAGGGCGACGAGACCGTCGTCGTCGCCACCACCCGGGTCGAGACGATGCTCGGCGACACGGCCGTCGCGGTCCACCCCGACGACGCCAGGTACGCACACCTCGTCGGCCGGCGGATCAAGCTGCCGCTCACCGACCGCACGATCCCGGTCGTCGCCGACGCCCACGTCGACCCCGAGTTCGGCACGGGCGCGGTCAAGGTGACCCCGGCGCACGACCCCAACGACTTCGCGATCGGCCGCCGCCACGACCTCGAGTCGCTCACGATCATGGACGAGCGCGGTGTGATCACCGTCCCCGGGCCCTTCGAGGGGCTCGACCGGTTCGAGGCGCGCTCCGCGATCGTCGAGGCGCTGCGCGAGCAGGGCAGGGTCGTCGCGGAGAAGCGGCCCTACGTCCACAGCGTCGGCCACTGCTCGCGCTGCGGGACCACCGTCGAGCCGCGGCTCTCCCTCCAGTGGTGGGTCAAGGTCGAACCGCTGGCGAAGGCGGCGGGCGACGCGGTCCGCGACGGACGGGTCAAGATCCACCCCGAGGACATGTCGAAGCGGTACTTCGACTGGGTCGACAACATGCACGACTGGACGATCTCGCGCCAGCTGTGGTGGGGCCACCGCATCCCCGTCTGGTACGGCCCGAACGGCGAGACGGTGTGCGTCGGACCGGACGACGAGGCCCCCACGGGCGAGGGCTGGACCCAGGACACCGACGTCCTCGACACATGGTTCTCCTCGGCGCTGTGGCCCTTCTCCACCCTGGGCTGGCCCGGGCGCACCCCGTCGCTGGAGAAGTTCTATCCGACGGACGTCCTGCTCACGGGCCACGACATCATCTTCTTCTGGGTCGCGAGGATGATGATGTTCGGCCTGTACGCGATGGAGGGCACCGCCCCCTTCCACACCATCGCGCTCACCGGCCTCGTCCGCGACGAGCACGGCAAGAAGATGTCGAAGTCCTTCGGCAACGTGGTCGACCCGCTGGTCTGGATGGACACCTACGGCGCCGACGCGGTGCGCTTCACCCTGGCGCGCGGCGCCAACCCGGGCGCCGACGTGCCCATCGGCGAGGACTGGGTCCAGGCGTCCCGCAACTTCGCCAACAAGGTGTGGAACGCGACCCGCTTCGCCCTGATGAACGGCGCCACCGTCGAGGGCGAGCTGCCGCCCCCCGAGCGGCTCTCCGCCACCGACCGGTGGATCCTGTCCCGGCTCGGCCGCACGGTCGCGGCCGTCGACGCGTACTACGACGACTACCAGTTCGCGAAGCTCAGCGACGCCCTCTACCACTTCGCGTGGGACGAGGTCTTCGACTGGTACGTCGAGCTCTCGAAGACGACGTTCGCGGCGGGCGGCGAGGGGGCCGCGGTCTCCCGCCGGGTCCTCGGCGAGGTCCTCGACGTCACGCTGCGGCTGCTGCACCCGGTGATCCCGTTCGTCACGGACACGCTGTGGACGACGCTCACCGGGCGCGAGTCCGTCGTCGTCGCGCAGTGGCCCGCCGACGGCGGCTTCCGCGACGAGGCGGCCGAGCGGGAGATCGAGCACCTCCAGGAGGTCATCACCGAGGTGCGCCGCTTCCGCGCCGACCAGGGGCTCCAGCCGGGCCAGCGGGTGCCCGCGCGCCTCGGCCTCTCCGGCACCCCGCTCGCCGCGCACGAGCCCGCGATCCGCGCGCTGCTGCGGCTCCAGCCCGAGGGAGACGGCTTCCAGGCGACGGCGACGCTGCCCGTCGCGGGCGCCACGGTCGCGCTCGACCTGTCGGGCACCATCGACGTGGCGGCCGAGCGCAAGCGCCTCACGAAGGACCTCGGCGCGGCCGAGAAGGAGAAGGCGCAGGCGGAGGCGAAGCTCGCCAACGAGGCGTTCCTCGCGAAGGCCCCCGACCAGGTGGTCGACAAGATCAGGGGCCGTCTCGCGAAGGCCGAGGCGGACATCGCCCGCATCACCGCGCAGCTGGCGGCGCTGCCCCGGGCGTGACGCCGGGGCGCAGGCACGTGCGGTGAAGGGGGCCGGGAGGGGGCCCGGCCCCCTTCGCGCGCTGCGGCCCCCCGCCCGCGGCCCTGGGGGCCCGGGCGGCTCCGTAGACTGGGACGCGTGAGTGACACCCCCGAGCACGACGCGCACGAAGGCCCCGACGACCACGAGGACGACTTCGAGGCCATCGTCGCGAACGAGACCACCCGCGACCCCGACCTCGCCGTGATCGAGGCGGGCAGCCGCACGCTGCGTGCCCAGGCAGGGCCCCCCGAGGGGGACGTCCCGGGGCGTCCCCAGGACCCGGAGGTCGACGCGGCGCTGCGGGCCGTCGAGGCGGAGCTCGCGGACCGCTGGGGGGAGACCAGGCTCGACCCGTCTACGGTGCGCATCCGCGCCCTGCTCGACCTGCTCGGGGACCCGCAGCGCGGCTACCCGTCGATCCACATCACCGGCACCAACGGCAAGACCTCCACGGCCCGCATGATCGAGGCGCTGCTCGGCGCCTTCGAGTTGCGCACCGGCCGCTACACCAGCCCGCACGTGCAGTCCGTCACCGAGCGCATCAGCCTGGACGGCGCGCCCGTCTCCGCCGAGCGGTTCGTGGAGACGTTCCGGGACGTCAAGCCGTACGTCGACCTGGTCGACGCCGACCAGGAGCACCGGCTCTCCTACTTCGAGGTGCTCACCGGCATGGCGTACGCGGCCTTCGCCGACGCCCCGGTCGACGCGGCCGTGGTCGAGGTCGGCATGGGCGGCACCTGGGACGCCACCAACGTGATCGACGCGGGCGTCGCCGTGATCACCCCCATCTCCCTCGACCACACCGACCGCCTCGGCAACACGCCGGGCGAGATCGCGGGGGAGAAGTCGGGGATCATCAAGGAAGGCGCGACCGTGGTGCTCGCCCAGCAGCCCGTGGACGCCGCGCAGGTCGTGCTGAAGAAGGCCGCGGAGCGCGGTGCCACCGTGGCACGGGAGGGCCTGGAGTTCGGCGTGCTCTCCCGCGAGGTCGCCGTCGGCGGGCAGCTGATGACACTGCGCGGCCTCGGCGGCGAGTACGGCGAGGTGTTCCTGCCGCTGCACGGCGCCCACCAGGCGCACAACGCCGCGGTCGCGCTCGCCGCTGTCGAGGCGTTCTTCGGGG
Source organism: Streptomyces sp. NPDC047002 (assembly GCF_040704505.1). Taxonomy (NCBI): domain Bacteria; kingdom Bacillati; phylum Actinomycetota; class Actinomycetes; order Kitasatosporales; family Streptomycetaceae; genus Streptomyces; species Streptomyces sp. NPDC047002. The sequence continues at coordinate 258,503 of NZ_JBEYWC010000003.1, read as the reverse complement.
TGGGCTCGGCGCGGCCGGAGCCGCTGGACGCGGACACCGTGCGCAAGGCGTTCGCCGCGGTCTCGTCGCCGGGGCGCATGGAGGTCGTGCGGCGCTCGCCCACCGTGGTGCTCGACGCGGCGCACAACCCGGCGGGCGCGCGCGTCGCCGCCGACGCGGTCAGCGAGGCGTTCGACTTCAGCCGGCTGATCGGCGTCGTCAGCACCAGCGCCAACAAGGACGTGCGGGGGCTGCTCGAAGCGCTCGAACCGATCTGCGCCGAGCTGGTCGTCACGCAGAACTCCAACTATCGCGCGATGGACGCGGACGAGCTCGCCGCCGTCGCCGTCGAGGTCTTCGGCGACGACCGGGTCCAGGTGGAGCCGCGGCTTGACGACGCGCTGGAGGCGGCGATCACGCTCGCCGAGGAAGAGGGCGAGTTCGCGGGCGCCGGGGTGCTCGTGACGGGGTCCGTCATGACGGTCGGCGAGGCCCGGCTGCTGCTCAGGAGGGGCTGACACACGGCCATGCGTACGCTCTGCTCATCGACGCTGCTCGCCGAGTTCTTCGTGATCGGCTTCGCCGGTCTGGTCGCCATGAAGTCGGCCTCGCTGTCCACGGCGGCCGTCTGGACGGTCTGCGGCATCGCGATGTTCCTCTCGCTCGCGCTGTGCGGTGTGATCACCCGCCCGGGCGGGGTGCAGCTCGGCTGGGTCCTCCAGGCCGCGCTGCTGCTCAGCGGCTTCGCGGTGCCGATGATGTTCATCCTGGGCGCGGCGTTCGCCGCCCTGTGGTGGGCGTCCGTGCACTACGGCCGCATCGTCGACGCGCACAAGGCCCGCTGGGCCGCGCTCGCCGAGCGGCCGGAGGGCGCCACGGGCGAAACCGTGCCGGGGGAGTAGGCGTCCACGGGTACGGGGCGCGGGCCCGGTCCCGCCGCACGTCACCCGCACGGCCGAGTGCGGACGGCGCGAGCGGCACCGGTAGCCTCACACCACCGTTTCGCTCACCGTCACCGTCACCCAAGGAGCCGCACCCATGACGACCCAGCGCACCCTTGTCCTCCTCAAGCCCGACGCCGTGCGCCGCCGCCTCGTGGGCGAGATCATCGGACGGATCGAGCGCAAGGACGGCTGGAGCATCGCCGCCATGGACCTGCGCGGCCTCGACCGGGAGACCCTGGAGCAGCACTACGGGGAGCACCAGGGCAAGCCGTTCTACGAGCCGCTGGTCGCGTTCATGGAGTCAGGCCCCGTCGTCGCGCTCGTCGTCGAGGGCGAGCGGGTCATCGAGGGGGTGCGCGGCCTCGCGGGCCCGACCGACCCGATCGCCGCGCCGCCCGGCTCCATCCGGGGGGACTTCGGCACCATTGTCCGGGAAAACCTGATCCACGCGTCGGACTCCGCGGAGTCCGCCATTCGGGAACTGAAGATTTTCTTTCCCGGACTTTCCTGACCGGGTGTCAGCCGAATAGCCTGTGGCCTGGGGCGACCGGAGGAATTCGGTCGCCCGAGGGATTGCTCCGTGCCCGTGCGGGAACGCATCGCGGAGACACTTCGTCACCCATACTGAGGTGGGCCACCGCGCCGATCAGGGGTTGACGGCACTACGATGAGCCCAAGCCGGGCAAGCCTGGGGCTTCGCGCGCGCTCCACCACCCACCTCGCCGTCCTGAAAAGCCATCAACGCTTCGATTGGGAAGGCCAGACGCATCCTCATGGGGAACAACATGTCGTTCATCGGCCGTGACATGGCTGTCGACCTCGGGACCGCCAACACGCTGGTGTACGTCAGAGGCCGGGGGATCGTCCTCAACGAACCGTCCGTCGTCGCCATCAACACCAACACCGGCGGCATTCTCGCGGTAGGCGCTGAGGCGAAGAAGATGATCGGGCGCACGCCCGGCAACATCGTGGCGGTACGGCCCTTGAAGGACGGTGTGATCGCCGACTTCGAGATCACCGAGCGCATGCTCAGGTACTTCATCCTGAAGATCCACAAGCGGCGCTACCTCGCCCGGCCCCGTGTCGTCATCTGCGTGCCCTCCGGCATCACCGGGGTCGAGCGCCGCGCCGTCATCGAGGCGTCGACGCAGGCGGGCGCCCGCCAGGTGCACATCATCGAGGAGCCCATGGCAGCGGCCATCGGCTCGGGCCTCCCCGTCCACGAGGCCACCGGCAACATGGTGGTCGACATCGGCGGCGGCACCACCGAGGTCGCGGTGATCTCGCTCGGCGGCATCGTCACGGCCCAGTCCATCAGGGTCGCGGGCGACGAGCTGGACAACGCGATCATCCAGCACATCAAGAAGGAGTACTCGCTCCTGCTGGGCGAGCGGACCGCCGAGAGCATCAAGATCACCATCGGTTCCGCCTACGACCTGGAGAAGGACGAGCACACCGAGATCCGCGGCCGCGACCTGGTCTCCGGGCTGCCGAAGACCGTGGTCATCTCCGCCGCCGAGGTGCGCAAGGCCATCGAGGAGCCCGTCAACGCCATCGTCGACGCGGTCAAGACGACGCTCGACAAGTGCCCGCCCGAGCTCTCGGGCGACGTGATGGACCGCGGGATCGTCCTCACCGGCGGCGGCGCGCTGCTGCGCGGCCTCGACGAGCGGCTGCGCCGCGAGACGGGCATGCCGATCCACATCGCGGAGAACCCGCTGGACTCCGTGGCGCTCGGCTCGGGCAAGTGCGTCGAGGAGTTCGAGGCGCTCCAGCAGGTGCTGGACGCCCAGCCGCGCCGCTGACCGGCCGCCGGCGGCGTCCCCCGAAGCGGACGGCCGGGTGTCCGGCATCCGACGGAAACCCGCCGCGCGGCCGCTGCCGTTCCGCACGGCGGCTCGTTGACACACAGGCAGAGACATTCCTACGAGGAAGGCACGGCCGCCGCACGTGAGGGACACAAAGGAGAGCCGGCTGCTCCTGGTGCTGTTGATCGTCGTCGCGTTCGCCCTGATCACCGTGGACATCCGCGGGGGAGAGAACTCCCCCGTCGACGGCGCGCGACACGCGGCGGCCGCCGCGCTCGGGCCCGTGGAGAACGGCGTGGCGGGCGCGGTGAACCCGGTGGGCAACGCCATAAGCGCGGTACGGGACTCGGACACCCGGCACAACCGCATCACCGTACTCGAACAGCAGAACGCGCAGCTCAAGCGCGAGCTCGGCAGCGACGACCAGAACCGCGCCAAGGCCAAGGAGCTGGACAAGATCCTGCGGGTCGCCGGCGCGGGGCAGTACGGGGTGAAGGGGGCCCAGGTCGTCGGGATAGGAGCGGCGCAGGGCTTCTCCTGGACGGTCACCCTCGACATCGGCTCCCGCGACGGCATCAAGCGGGACATGACCGTGCTCAACGGCGACGGGCTCGTCGGCCGGGTCACCACCGTCGGACCCACCACCTCCACGGTGCTCCTGGCCAACGACCCCGACTTCACCGTCGGCACCCGTCTTGAGCGCACCGGGGAGCTGGGCTTCGCCACCGGCCAGGGCGACCGGCCGATCTCCGTGCAGCTGCTGAACGCCAAGGCGAAGGTCAAGGCGGGCGACCGGATGGTCACCTTCGGGTCGAGCAAGGACAAGCCGTTCGTGCCCGGCGTGCCCGTCGGCACCGTCGAGCGGGTCGACCCCTCGGCGGGCGGCCTGACGCGGACGGTGTACGTGAAGCCGTTCGTCGGCTTCACCAAGCTCGACGTGGTCGGCGTCGTTGTCCAGGCGCCGCACCAGGACCCGCGCGACACGGTCCTGCCGCCGAAGCCGCAGGCGAAGCCCACCCCGACCGTCACCGTCACGGTCAGCCCGTCGGCCGACGCCGGTCAGGGCCAGGGCGAAGACCAGGGCACCGGCCAGGACGACGCGGCGGGCGAGGGCCAGGGGACCGGGCAGGACACCGGGCAGGACGCGGGCGACGGCGGGGACGCCGTGCCCGATCCGAACGCGAACGCCGGCACCGCCGACGACAATCAGGAATAGAGCCGCTCCATGCGCATCAACCGGATTCTGCTCTCGGCCGCGCTGGTCGTGGTCGCCCTGGTCCTCCAGGTCTCCGTCCTCGCGAGACTCCACCTGCCCGGCGCCGTGCCCGACCTCATGCTGCTGGTCGTCCTCGCGCTCGCCTTCGTGTACGGGCACGTCGGCGGCGCCCTCGTCGGCTTCGGCGCCGGCCTGCTGACGGACCTCGCGCCGCCCGCCGACCACGCGGCCGGGCGGTACGCGCTGGTGCTCTGCGTGATCGGCTATGTGGCGGGGCTCGTACGCCCGGAGAACGGCCAGGTCCGCTCGGCGCTGGTGCCGATGTTCGCGGTCGTCTGCGCCGCCCTCGGTTCCACCCTGCTCTACGCGGGCGTCGGCGCGCTCGTCGGGGACACGGCCGCCCGCCATGTGGGGCTCGGGGGGCTGCTGTTCACGGCCGTCGTGTACGACCTGCTGCTCGCGCCGTTCACCGTGCCCTGGATCATGGCGCTCGCGAGAAAGGCCGACAACGATCCGCTGGCCGAGTCGCAGAAGTCCGGCGGCGGTGGCGCGGGCGCCGACGTCGCGGCCGGCTGGACCGGTTACGGCACGGGGCTGCGGATCGGCGGTCAACGCGGCGGGCTGCGCGTGCGGGCCGCCCGCAACAGGGCGGCGAAGGCGGGACGTATCAAGGGGGTCAAGCGGCTGTGAGCAACATTCCCGAGACCGGCAGGACGCCCCGGGTGAAGATCCGGGTGATCGTCATCCAGGTCCTCGTCTTCTCCCTGCTGCTCACGCTCGGCGGCAGGCTCTGGTACCTCCAGATCCGCAACGGCCAGCAGTACACGCAGGAAGCCGACAACAACCACGTCCAGCAGGTCGTGCAGCCCGCGGTGCGCGGCTCCATCGTCGACGACCGTGGCGTGCCCCTCGCCGACAACGAGACCCGGCTCGTGGTCTCCGCGAGCCGCACCGAGCTGCTGAAGCAGCCCGACGACGGCAAGGCCGTCCTCACCCGCCTCGCCGGCGTCCTCGGCATCAAGCCGCAGGACGCCGTCGACAAGGTCAGGCTGTGCGACGCGAAGACGCCCAAGCCGTGCTGGAACGGCTCCCCGTACCAGCCCATCCCGATCACCGACAAGGCCACCACCCAGCAGGCGCTCCAGATCATGGAGCGCCGCGAGGACTTCCCCGGCATCACCGCCGAGCCCACCGCGGTCCGCAGCTACCCCGGCCCCGTCGGCGTCAACGCCGCCCAGGTCCTCGGCTACCTCGGCCCGGTGACGGACAAGGAGGTCGCCGCCTCCGAGAAGACCGACAACCCGCTGCTGCGCTCCGACAGCGTCGGCCGCGCCGGTCTGGAGAGCCAGTACGACCAGCAGCTGCGCGGCAAGTCGGGCGTCACGCGCTACGAGGTCGACAACCTCGGCCGCGTCATCGGCAAGGCGGGCGCCACCCCCGCGCAGGCCGGCAGCAACCTGGTCACCAGCATCGACTCCCGCGTCCAGGCGGTCACCGAGAAGGAGCTCGCCGAGGCGGAGAAGAACCTCCGCAAGCAGTACGACTCCGTCACCGGCGAGAACTACAAGGCCGACTCGGGCGCGGCCGTCGTGATGGACGTGCACACCGGCCGGGTCATCGCGATGGCGAGCAACCCCACGTACGACCCGAACGTGTGGACCGGCGGTATCTCGTCGGCGCAGTACACGAACCTCACCAACAAGAAGTCGAACTACCCGCTGCTCAACCGCGCCACCCAGGGCGAGTCGGCGCCGGGCTCGACCTTCAAGGTGATCTCCACGAGCGCCGCGGTCAACGCCGGGTACAACCCGGACGGCGGCTACCCCTGCACCTCGTCGATGACCGTGGGCGGCCGCGTCTTCAAGAACTTCGAGGGCGAGAACTTCGGCGCCATCAGCCTCGCGAAGGCGCTCGAGGTCTCCTGTGACACCGTCTTCTACAACGTCGCCTACGACCAGTGGAAGAAGGACGGCGGGATCAACGCGAAGCACCCGAAGGACTGGTTCTTCAAGACGGCCCACCAGTTCGGCCTCGGCAAGAAGACCGGCATCGACCTGCCCAACGAGGTCTCGGGGCGGGTCCCCGACCGCCAGTGGAAGCAGGCCTACTGGGACGCCAACAAGGCCGCGTGGTGCAAGGACGGCAAGAAGGGCGGCTCGTACGTCCAGCAGATCGAGTTCGAGAACTGCAAGGACGGCTACCAGATCCGCCCGGGTGACTCGCTGAACTACGCGATCGGGCAGGGCGACACGCTGCTCACGCCGGTCCAGGAAGCCGTCATGTACTCGGCGATCGCCAACGGCGGAACGATGTACCAGCCCAGCATCGGCAAGGCCGTCGTCAGCGCCGACGGCAAGAAGGTCACCCCCATCGCGCCGAAGGTCTCCGGGCACCTGCCCGACAGCAAGAAGACCATCTCGTACATCAACAAGGCGCTCCAGGGCGTGGTCACGAGCGGCACCGCGGCCTGGCAGTTCGGCGGCTGGCCGCAGAACAAGATCACTCTGCACGCCAAGACCGGTACGGCCGAGGTCGCGGGCAAGCAGACCACCGCCTGGCTCGCCACGTACACCAAGGACTACGCGGTCATCATGACGATCTCGCAGGGCGGCACCGGCTCGGGCGGCGCGGGGCCCGCCGTCCGCAAGATCTACGAGGCCATGTACGGCATCGGCGCCGACGGCTCCATCGACCCGAAGGCGGGCATCCTGCCGAAGCCGGTCTCCGCGCTGCCGAAGATCCAGTCCGACGGGTCGATCGACGCGCCGGAGCTCAAGCCGTACAAGGCGCCGAAGAAGAAGGAGCCGGTGGACCCGAGCGCACCGGCGGACCCGAACGCCTCAGAGCAGCCGGCGGAGCCCGCCGACACCGGCGGCGGCACCCAGCAGGTGGCCGCGGGACCGCTCGCGACCCTGACCCGGAGGGACTGAGCGATGGCCGGTACCAGTGGCTTCTCCGTCTCCGGCTACGGCCCGCGCCGTACCGGCTGGGCGCGGCTCGCGGCCCGCGACTCGGCCCTGCGCAAGCTCGACTGGCCGCTGCTGCTCTCCGCGGTCGCCCTCTCCCTCATCGGCTCGATGCTGGTGTACTCGGCGACCCGCAACCGCACCGCGCTCAACGGCGGCGACCCGTACTACTTCCTCGTCCGCCACCTGATGAACACCGGCATCGGGCTCGCCCTGATGGCCGGCGTCATGTGGCTCGGCCACCGCACCCTGCGGGGCGCGGTGCCGGTCCTCTACGGCATCTCGATCCTGCTGATGCTCGCGGTCCTCACGCCGCTCGGCTCCACCATCAACGGCGCCCACTCGTGGATCGTCATCGGCGGCGGATTCTCCGTGCAGCCCTCGGAGTTCGCGAAGATCACCATCCTGCTCGGAATGGCGATGATCCTCGCCTCCCGGGTCGACGCGGGCGACACCGAGCACCCCGACCACCGCACCGTCGCCAAGGCCCTCGCCCTGGCGCTGGTGCCGATGGCCGTCGTCATGCTCATGCCCGACCTGGGCTCCGTCATGGTGATGGCGGTGATCGTGCTCGGCTGCCTGCTGGCGTCCGGCGCGCCGAAGCGGTGGATCCTCGGGCTGATCGGCGCGGGCGTCGTCGGCGCCGTCGCCGTGACCGCGCTCGGCATCCTCGACCAGTACCAGATCAACCGGTTCGCCGCGTTCGCCAACCCGGACCTCGACCCGGCGGGCGTCGGCTACAACACCAACCAGGCGCGCATCGCGATCGGTTCTGGCGGCCTGCTCGGCAAGGGCCTCTTCCACGGCTCGCAGACCACAGGGCAGTTCGTGCCCGAGCAGCAGACCGACTTCGTCTTCACCGTCGCGGGCGAGGAACTCGGCTTCCTCGGCGCCGGGTTCATACTGCTGCTGCTCGGCGTCGTCCTGTGGCGCGCCTGCCGCATCGCCCGCGAGTCGAGCGAGCTGTACGGCACGGTCGTCGCCGCGGGCATCATCGCCTGGTTCGCCTTCCAGGCGTTCGAGAACGTCGGGATGACGCTCGGCATCATGCCGGTGGCCGGCCTGCCGCTGCCGTTCGTCTCCTACGGCGGCAGCTCCATGTTCGCCGTGTGGATGGCGGTCGGGCTGTTGCAGTCGATCAAGGTGCAGCGGCCGATAGGAGTCTGACCCGCGCCCGCACCACCGCGCGAAGGGCCGTCCCTGGCTTGGGGGCGGCCCTTTCCGGTTACCCGGAAGGTATGACGGACACCCTGCGCGAGGTCGAACGGAAGTATGTGCTCCCCGACTCCCCGGGCGGCGCGGCCGGCGGCCCGCCCGCCGCCCTGCCCGACCTGACCGGCGTCCCCGGCGTCGCCGAGGCGCGCGCCGGGGGCACGGTCACCCTCGACGCCGTCTACCACGACACGGCCGACCTGCGGCTCGCCGCGGACCAGGTCACCCTGCGGCGCCGCGAGGGCGGCCACGACGCGGGCTGGCACCTGAAGTTCCCCGTCGCCCCCGGCGTACGGGACGAGCTGCACGCGCCGCTCTCCGCCGAGCTGCCGGACGAGCTGGCCGCGCTGGTGCGCTCGCGCACCAGGGGCGCGGGCCTCGCGCCCGTCGTACGGCTCGTCACCTCCCGCACGGTGACCCGGCTGCTCGGCAAGGGCGGTAGGCCGCTCGTGGATCTGGCCGTCGACGACGTGCGCGCGGAACGCCTCGGCGACCGGCTCACCGTCACCTCGTGGACCGAGGCGGAGGCCGAACTCGCCCCCGGCGCGGACCCGGACGTCCTGCGCCGCGTCGACAAGCGGCTGCGCAGGGCCGGCCTCGTGGGGGCGCCCTCCCCGTCGAAGCTGGCCCGCGCGCTCGCCGAGACCGGGCCGCCCGCGCCCCCGCGCGAGGACAGTCCACCGCCCCGCACCGCGGGCGACCACCTCCTCGCCCACCTGCGCGAGCAGGTCGAGGCGATCCGGGCGCTCGACCCCGCCGTCCGCCGCGGCCTGCCCGACTCCGTGCACCGACTGCGCGTCGCGGCCCGCCGCCTGCGCTCCGTGCTGCGCACGTACGGCTCGTTGCTCGACCGGGACGCCACCCGGCCCGTCGAGGCGGAGCTGCGCCACCTCGGCGCCGCGCTCGCCGCCGACCGCGACACCGAGGTGCTCACCGGGCATCTGCGCGAACGGATCGCGGCCCTGCCCGCGCCCCTGCTGCTCGGCCCGGTCGAGGCGCGGCTGCGGCTGTGGAGCGCGGCGCGCGGCGCGCACGCCCGCGACCTCAGCCTCGCCACCCTGGACGGCGACCGCCACCTCGCCCTCCTCGAAGCGCTGGCCGCGCTGCTCGCCGACCTGCCGCTGCGCGGGGCCGCTGCCAAGAAGCCGCGCAAGCCGCTGGCGAAGGCGCTGGCCAAGGAGTACCGCAGGCTCGCCGGGCGCGTCGACCATGCGCTCGCCCTCCCGCCGGGCGACGAGCGCGACCTGGCGCTGCACGCGGCGCGCAAGGCGGCCAAGCGGGTCAGGTACGCGGCGCAGGCGGCGGCGCCGGGTATCGGGAGGCCGGCGGCGCGGTTCGCGCAGCGCGTCAAGAAGGTGCAGCGCCTCCTCGGCGAGCACCAGGACGCCGTCGTCGCCCGCGCCGCCCTGCGCGAACTCGCCGTCCAGGCCCACGCGGCGGGGGAGCCGTCCTTCACCTGGGGGCTGCTCTACGCGGGCGAGGACGCGCGGGCCCGCGCCTGCGAGCGCGAGCTGCCGCGGGTGTGGCGCACGGTGGCGAAGCGCGGGGCGCCCGCCGGCTGAGCCCGGCAGGCCCCCGGGGCGGCCTGCCGGGTCCGCCGCGCGCGGTACGCTGGTTAATCGCCCCGGCGCGGCCCCTGCCGCCGTGCGGGCGAGCCGCCCGCTCGGCGGGCGTACCACCCAGCCGGCCCACGAAAGATCCGCGATGCCTGCCGATTCGGTCTTCCCGCAGCTCGAAGCTCTGCTCCCGCATGTACAGAAGCCGATCCAGTACGTCGGCGGCGAGCTGAACTCCACGGTCAAGCCGTGGGAGGAGTGCGACGTGCGCTGGGCGCTGATGTACCCCGACGCGTACGAGGTCGGCCTGCCCAACCAGGGCGTCATGATCCTCTACGAGGTGCTCAACGAGCGCGAGGGCGTCCTCGCCGAGCGCACGTACAGCGTCTGGCCCGACCTGGAGGAGCTGATGCGCAAGCACGGCGTCCCCCAGTTCACGGTCGACAGCCACCGCCCGGTCTCCGCCTTCGACGTGTTCGGGCTGAGCTTCTCCACCGAGCTCGGCTACACCAACATGCTCGCCGCGCTCGACCTCGCCGGCATCCCGCTGAACGCGGCCGACCGCACGGAGGACCACCCGATCGTGCTGGCCGGCGGGCACGCCGCGTTCAACCCCGAGCCGATCGCCGACTTCATCGACGCCGCCGTCATCGGCGACGGCGAGCAGGCCGTCCTCACCATCACCGACATCATCCGCGGCTGGAAGGCCGAGGGCCGCCCCGGCGGCCGCGCCGAGGTCCTCTTCAGGCTCGCGCGCACCGGCGGCGTCTACGTGCCGGGCTTCTACGACGTGGAGTACCTCCAGGACGGCCGCATCGCGCGCACCGTGCCGAACAGGTCGGGCGTGCCGTGGCGCGTCTCCAAGCACACCGTCATGGACCTCGACGAGTGGCCCTACCCGAAGCAGCCGCTCGTGCCGCTCGCCGAGACCGTGCACGAGCGGATGTCGGTGGAGATCTTCCGCGGCTGCACCCGCGGCTGCCGCTTCTGCCAGGCCGGCATGATCACCCGGCCGGTGCGCGAGCGCTCCATCACCGGCATCGGCGACATGGTCGACAAGGGCCTCAAGGCGACCGGCTTCGAGGAGGTCGGCCTGCTGTCGCTGTCGTCCGCCGACCACACGGAGATCGGCGACATCGCCAAGGGCCTCGCCGACCGGTACGAGGAGGACAAGATCGGCCTCTCGCTGCCGTCCACCCGGGTCGACGCGTTCAACATCGACCTGGCCAACGAGCTGACGCGCAACGGCCGCCGCTCCGGCCTCACCTTCGCGCCCGAGGGCGGCAGCGAGCGCATCCGCAAGGTCATCAACAAGATGGTCTCGGAGGAGGACCTGATCCGCACGGTCGCCACCGCGTACGGCAACGGCTGGCGCCAGGTGAAGCTGTACTTCATGTGCGGCCTGCCGACCGAGACGGACGACGACGTCCTGCAGATCGCCGACATGGCGATGAACGTCATCCAGAAGGGCCGCGAGGTCTCGGGATCCAACGACATCCGCTGCACGGTGTCGATCGGCGGCTTCGTGCCCAAGCCGCACACCCCCTTCCAGTGGGCGCCGCAGCTGTCGGCCGAGGACACCGACGCCCGTCTTGAGAAGCTGCGGGACCGCATCCGCGGCGACAAGAAGTACGGTCGCTCCATCGGCTTCCGCTACCACGACGGCAAGCCCGGCATCGTCGAGGGCCTGCTCTCGCGCGGCGACCGCCGCGTCGGCGCGGTGATCCGCGCCGTCTACGAGGACGGTGGCCGTTTCGACGGCTGGCGCGAGCACTTCTCGTACGACCGCTGGATGGACGCGGCCGCGCGCACCCTGCCCGCCTACGGGGTCGACGTGGCCTGGTACACCACCCGCGAGCGCTCCTACGAGGAGGTCCTGCCCTGGGACCACCTGGACTCCGGCCTCGACAAGGACTGGCTCTGGGAGGACTGGCAGGACTCCCTCGACGAGACCGAGGTCGACGACTGCCGCTGGACCCCGTGCTTCGACTGCGGCGTGTGCCCGCAGATGGACACCGAGATCCAGATCGGCCCCACGGGCAAGAAGCTGCTGCCGCTCACGGTCGTCAAGTAGGGCCGCGCCGAAGGGCCGCCCGGTCGCTCGCGTGTGCGGGGGCCGGGCGTCCGTGCGCCACGCGCGGCACTGCGGCCACGGCGCGCCACCGCGTCGCGTGAAGGGCCGGGCCGCGGCGTGTGCGGGGCGCCGCCGTGGGCCTACGGTCGGTGCGCGGGCCTGGGCCCGGCCGGGGAGCGTCGGCGTCCCCTGGCGCGCCCCGCCGCCGGGGCAGGCCCGCGCTCAGGCCCGGCCGCCCCCCACCCCCGGGCGGCCGGGGCGGGGCGGCGGCCCCTCGGTGTGTTTCCCTGCGCCAACTCCGCTTCGTGCGCGGTGTGTTGAGGAGTGGATGCCGGAGGGTGGTGTCGGTGTGACCGGCGTGCGACGGTGTGTTCCGCGAGGCCCGCGGTGTGCGCGGCGCGAGGGGTGCGCCGGAGGCGGGTGAGGCGGGCGTACGGCCGGGCGCGGGAGGCCGGGGAACCGAACGGGGGCCGTGCGCGTACTCTGGGTAGTACAACGACTGTCCCCGGCGCGGCGCCCGCACCCGAAGTCGTCCTGAGCGATCAGGACCGACGCCGGGAGACGGAGCCCACCGCACGCCCGGGGTCCCGCGTTCGGACCGGGCCGGACCATCAGGGCCGGCGCGATCCGAGGGGGAGGGCCCCGAGGGCCGCGCCTGACCGCGCGGCCCCGCACCGAGGAGAGAAACCACTGGGCAAGCGACAGCCCGAAGGCCCGCCGCCCGCACCCGCGGTGCAGCGCATCCGACTGCGCTACACCAAGCGCGGCCGCCTCCGGTTCACCAGCCACCGCGACTTCCAGCGCGCTTTCGAGCGGGCGCTGCGCCGCGCCGAGGTACCCATGGCGTACTCGGCGGGGTTCACACCGCACCCGAAGGTGTCGTACGCCAATGCCGCACCCACCGGCACGGGCAGCGAGGCCGAGTTCCTGGAGATCGCGCTGACACAGCCGCGCGACCCGCGCGCGCTGCGTGACCTGCTCGACGCGTCGCTGCCCGCGGGCCTCGACGTCGTCGACGCGGTGGAGGCCAGGGTCCCCGGGCTCGCCGAGCGGCTGACCGCCTCCGTGTGGGAGCTGCGCCTCGACGGCGTCGCGGACGCCACCGCCCAGGGCGCGGTCGACGCGTTCCTCGCCGCGGAGAGCGTCGAGGTCGAGCGCCGCACCAAGAACGGCATGCGGGCGTTCGACGCCCGCGCCGCCGTCGTCGACCTGCGGGTCGTCGCGGAGCCCCGCCAGGGCGGCGGCTCCGCGGGTACGTCCCCCTGTGCGATACTGCGGCTGGTTGTTCGGCACGCGACACCCGCCGTACGACCCGACGACGTCCTGTCCGGTCTCCGAGCTGTGGCCGACCTGGCGCCGCCGGTCCCCGCAGCGGTGACCAGGCTGGCGCAGGGGCCCCTCGACGAGGAGTCCGGCACGGTGACCGACCCGCTCGCGCCCGACCGCGAGGCGGAGCCCGCGGGCCGCACCACGGCCCCGGGGACCGCCGCCGCGACGGCGGGAGGGGACCCGGTCCCCGCGTAGGACCGTCGTCGCGCGCCGCCCTCGAATCCGGGAGCCACCTGGATCGGGCAGCGCACAGACCAGAAGACTTTCGCCAGGCCGTACCCGCGGGACAAGCGGGTAGGGAACCGGCGAGCCAGACACAGAGTTCCCGTGCGGCGCCCGCGCCCCGGGCGGTGGCGGACGCGCAGCGCGCGGACCGCCGCCGGACCGGAACCAGGCGCGGCGCCCGGGAACGTGACGGGAGAAACGCCCGGATGTCCAACGAGACCTTGTCCTCCGGCACGGCCGGAGAGAACCCGGAAGAGAACAACAGCCCCAGCGACACGCTGCCGCCGCGCCGCAGGCGCCGCGTGGCCTCGCGCCCCGCGGGCCCGCCCACCGGAGCCGAGAGCGGCGAGTCCGCGCAGGTCACGGCCGAGACCCCGGCCGCGCCCAGCGCGGCGCCCGCCCCCGAGGCCGGTGCGCCGGAGCCCGAGGCCGAGGCCGCACCGCGCCAGCGCCGCCGCGCCACCCGCAGGGCCACCGCCCCCGCGGGCGCGCCCCAGAGCGAGCAGGAGCAGGAGCCGGCCGCGGCGCCGACCGCCGCCGAGGAGGCGGAGCCCGCGCCGCGCGCCAGGCGCCGCGCCACCCGCAAGGCCGCGGCGCCCGAGCCCGCGGCCACCGGATCCGAGCAGGCCGAGGCCGCCGCCGTGTCCGAGGAGGCGGAGCCCGAGCCCGCGCCGCGTGCACGCCGCCGCGCCACCCGCAAGGCCACGGCGCCCGAGCCGGCCGAGGAGCGGGCGGCCGGGACCGCACAGGAGGAGACGGAGGCCGAGGCCGTGGCCGTCTCCGAGGAGGCGGAGCCCGCGCCGCGTGCACGCCGCCGCGCGACCCGCAAGGCCGCTGCGCCGGAGCCGGCGCAGGAGGCCCAGGCGGAGGCCGTGGCCGTGTCCGAGGAGGCGGAGCCCGAGCCCGCGCCGCGTGCACGCCGCCGCGCCACCCGCAAGGGCGCGGCCCCCGAGTCCGCGGAGACCGCGTCCCCCGCCGAGGCGCCCGAGGCGGAGCGCCCGGCGCGCTCCCGCGGCCGCCGCAGGGTCGCAGAGACCGGCACCGGCGAGGTGGTCGAGGAGAGCGCGGCCCCCGCGCGCGGCAGCCGCAGGACGGCACGCCCCGCGGTCGCCGTCTTCCAGGCGCCCGTCTTCACGGAGCCGATGTTCCAGACCCCCGAGACCGCCGCTGCCGCCGCCGCTGCGGGCGGCGCGCAGACCGCTGACGCCCCCGCGGGGACCGACGAGGCGGAGAGCGCGGCGGAGGACCAGGGCCAGGCGCGCAGGCGGCGCCGCCGCCGCGGCGAGCCTGCCGAGCAGGAGGCCGCCACGGCCCAGCGGCCCGCTGCCGCCGCCACCCCGGCCGCCGCCATCCCGGCCCCCGCCACCGACACCGACGACGAGGCCGCCGCCGAGGACACGGCCGCCGAGGACGGCGCCGACGACGAGGCGGCGGACGACCGGCCGTCGCGCCGCCGCCGCAGGGGCGGTCGCAGGCGCCGCCGCGGCGACGCGGCGGACGAGGGCGACGAGACGCAGTCGGCGCACGGCGACCGCGACGCCCAGGACGAGGGCGCGGGCGACGCACGGGACGGCGGCGCGGCCGACGACCGCGAGGGCGCCGCGGGTCCCGACGACGGGCAGGCCGACGACGGGCACGACACAGACGGGCACGACGCCGACGAAGGCGAGAGCGGCCAGGGAGGCGGCTCGTCCAGCAGCCGTCGCCGCCGCAGGCGTCGCCGCCGCAGCGGCGACTCCGGCGCGGACGCGGAGGCGGCGGGCGGCGACGACCCCGAGCGCACGGTCGTGAAGGTCCGCGAGCCGCGCAAGAAGGAGGAGCGCACCGGCTCCGACGAGGTCCAGTCGATCAAGGGCTCCACGCGCCTCGAAGCGAAGAAGCAGCGCCGCCGCGAGGGCCGCGAGCAGGGCCGCCGCCGGGTGCCGATCATCACCGAGGCGGAGTTCCTCGCGCGCCGCGAGGCCGTCGAGCGCGTGATGGTCGTACGGCAGCACGGCGAGCGCACCCAGATCGGCGTCCTTGAGGACGACGTGCTCGTCGAGCACTACGTCAACAAGGAGCAGGCCACCTCGTACGTCGGCAACGTGTACCTGGGCAAGGTGCAGAACGTGCTGCCGTCCATGGAGGCCGCGTTCGTCGACATCGGCAAGGGCCGCAACGCGGTCCTGTACGCGGGCGAGGTCAACTTCGACGCGCTCGGCCACTCCGGCGGCCCGCGCCGCATCGAGACCGCGCTCAAGTCGGGCCAGTCGGTCCTCGTGCAGGTCACGAAGGACCCGATCGGCCACAAGGGCGCCCGCCTCACCAGCCAGGTCTCGCTGCCCGGCCGCTACCTCGTGTACGTGCCCGAGGGCTCCATGACGGGCATCAGCCGCAAGCTCCCCGACACCGAGCGCGCCCGCCTCAAGACGATCCTCAAGAAGGTCGTCCCCGAGGACGCGGGCGTCATCGTGCGCACCGCGGCCGAGGGCGCGAGTGAGGACGAGCTGCGCCGCGACGTGGAGCGCCTCCAGGCGCAGTGGGAGGAGATCAAGAAGAAGTCCAAGGCGAGCGGTTCGTCGAACGCGCCGACGCTGCTGTACGGCGAGCCCGACATGACGGTGCGCGTCGTCCGCGACATCTTCAACGAGGACTTCTCGAAGGTCATCGTCAGCGGCGAAGAGGCGTGGGAGACGATCCACGGCTATGTCTCGCACGTGGCGCCCGACCTCGCCGACCGGCTCCAGCGCTGGACGAGCGAGGTGGACGTCTTCGCGACGTACCGCATCGACGAGCAGCTGATGAAGGCGCTCGACCGCAAGGTCTGGCTGCCGAGCGGCGGCTCCCTGGTGATCGACAAGACCGAGGCCATGGTCGTGGTCGACGTCAACACCGGGAAGTTCACCGGCCAGGGCGGCAACCTGGAGGAGACCGTCACCAGGAACAACCTGGAGGCGGCCGAGGAGATCGTGCGCCAGCTGCGGCTGCGCGACCTCGGCGGCATCGTCGTCATCGACTTCATCGACATGGTGCTGGAGTCCAACCGCGACCTGGTGCTGCGGCGGTTGCTGGAGTGCCTGGGCCGCGACAGGACCAAGCACCAGGTGGCCGAGGTCACCTCGCTCGGCCTGGTGCAGATGACCCGCAAGCGGGTCGGCCAGGGCCTGCTGGAGTCGTTCTCCGAGACCTGCGTGCACTGCAACGGCCGCGGTGTGATCGTCCACATGGAGCAGCCGGCCGCCCAGGCGGGCGGCGGGAGCGGCAAGCGTGGCAAGAAGCGCCGCGGCGGCTCCGGCGGCGCCGACCACGAGCACGACCACGGCGCAGGGCAGGACGAGGCGCGCGAGCCGGTGCCCTCGGCCGCCGCGCAGACCGGCGAGACGGCGGCCGAGGTGGCCGCTGAGGCGGCCGCTCCGACGGCGCTGCCCTCGCCCGAGTTCACACCCGACGAGGAGCTGTACAGCAGCGTCGCGGAGGCGGAGGCGGCGGCCACCGGCCGCGGCGGCCGCTCGCGGCGCAGGGTGACGCGGAAGGTGTCGGCGCCCGCCGGCTCGCCCCGTACGGCGGACGAGGCGCCCGCCGAGGTCGTGGTGCCCGCGGCCGCGTCCGGGGCCGGCGAGTCCGAGCCCGCGGCTGAGCAGGCCCCCGAGCCCGCCCCCGCCCGGGTCGCGGCGCCGCCGCGCGAGCGCCGCAGGGCGACCCGCAAGGTCAGCGCGCCTGCGGGCCCGCCGTCCGGCGACGGCGGCACGGTCGTGGTGGTCTCCGGTGCGCAGAAGGAGGAGGCGCAGTCCCCCGCAGGGGCAGCCGAGGCCGAGTCCGAGGTACCCGCGGCTGCGTCCGAGGCGGCCGTCGCCGCCGGGGAGGCCACGGCGTCCGAGGCGGCAGGGTCCGGCGAGTCCGGCGAGCCCGGCGAGTCCGCTGAGGCGTCCGAGGCGCCCGCGGCCAAGAAGACGGCCCGCAAGGCCGCCAAGAAGGCCCCGGCGAAGAAGGCGCCCGCCAAGAAGGCGACGACGGCGAAGAAGACCGCGGCCAAGAAGACGGCGGCCAAGTCGACGGCGGCGAAGTCGTCGACGGCGAAGAAGACCGCCAAGAAGTCGTCGGCGAAGAAGACGGCGGCGGCCGAGCAGTCCGCGCCGTCCGGCGTGGTCTCCCAGGCGGACACGGACGCCTGACCCGCGGTCCTGGTCCGGCCGGGCGCTTCCCGGCCGGGCCGCTGCGCGGCACGGGCGGCGCCCGCCGCCGCCCGCGCCCGCGCGGTCCGCGGGCGGGTGGCAGGGGCCGGTTTGACCCTCCGGGCCGCCCGCCCGTATTCTTCCCCTCGGCGTGTCTGTGTGCATGCCCGCCTCTGAGCACCCACCTCCCGGTCCCCGGGGGAGGCCGCTCATCCATTCCGGACTGCCACGGCCCCTGGCCGTGCGGGCGGCTGGCGTCAGAGGTTCCCGTTCCGAGTGAGAGTGAGATCCGCGTGTACGCCATCGTGCGCAGCGGTGGCCGCCAGCACAAGGTTGCTGTCGGCGACATCGTTGAGGTTGACAAGATTTCCACTGCCAAGGTGGGCGACACGGTCGAGCTCTCGACCCTGCTCGTGGTCGACGGGGAAGCCGTCACCAGCGACCCGTGGGTGCTGGACGGCATCAAGGTCACGGCCGAGGTCGTGGACCATCACAAGGGTGCCAAGATCGACATCCTGCGCTACAAGAACAAGACCGGCTACCGCCGTCGCCAGGGTCACCGCCAGCAGTACACGGCGATCAAGGTCACCGGTATCCCCGCGGCTGCGAAGTAAGGGACTGAGGATTCATGGCACACAAGAAGGGCGCTTCGTCCTCCAGGAACGGGCGCGACTCCAACGCCCAGCGGCTCGGCGTCAAGCGCTTCGGCGGCCAGGTCGTCGGCGCCGGTGAGATCATCGTCCGCCAGCGCGGCACGCACTTCCACCCCGGCACCGGGGTCGGCCGCGGCGGCGACGACACCCTGTTCGCGCTCAACGCCGGCGCGGTCGAGTTCGGCACCAGCCGCGGCCGCCGCGTCGTGAACATCGTCCCCGTCGCCTGACGACGACGGCGGTACACCAGTTCTGCGCTCAGGGCGGGCCCCCTTCCCGGACGGGAAGCGGGTCCGCCCTTTGCGTGTTACCCAGGGAGCAACGGCACCCGAGGCCGCCTCTTCCCCGTTTTCTCGTTTCCCCGTTTTTCCCTTTTTCCCTTTTTCCTTTTCAGCTTTCCCGCTCCACCGTCTTCTTCTGGGAGGAAGCCCACCATGACCACCTTCGTGGACCGCGTCGAACTGCACGTCGCCGCGGGTAACGGAGGCCACGGCTGCGCCTCCGTCCACCGGGAGAAGTTCAAGCCGCTCGGCGGCCCCGACGGCGGCAACGGCGGCCGGGGCGGCGACGTCGTCCTCGTGGTCGACCAGTCCGTCACGACGCTGCTCGACTACCACCACGTGCCCCACCGGCGCGCCACCAACGGCAAGCCCGGCGAGGGCGGCAACCGCTCGGGCAAGGACGGGCAGGACCTCGTGCTGCCCGTGCCCGACGGCACCGTCGTGCTCGACAAGAGCGGCGAGGTCCTCGCCGACCTGGTGGGCCACGGCACCACGTACGTGGCGGCGCAGGGCGGCAGGGGCGGCCTGGGGAACGCGGCGCTCGCCTCGGCCCGCCGCAAGGCGCCCGGCTTCGCGCTCCTGGGCGAGCCCGGCACCGGTGGCGACATCGTCCTCGAACTGAAGACCGTCGCGGACGTCGCGCTGGTCGGCTACCCGAGCGCGGGCAAGTCCTCGCTGATCTCCGTGCTCTCCGCGGCCCGGCCGAAGATCGCGGACTACCCCTTCACCACGCTGGTCCCCAACCTCGGTGTCGTCACGGCGGGTTCGACGGTCTTCACCGTCGCCGACGTGCCGGGTCTCATCCCGGGCGCGAGCCAGGGCCGCGGCCTCGGCCTTGAGTTCCTGCGCCATGTCGAACGCTGCTCGGTGCTGGTGCACGTGCTGGACACCGCGACCCTGGAGTCCGACCGCGACCCGCTCTCCGACCTCGACATCATCGAGGAGGAGCTGAAGCAGTACGGCGGCCTCGACGACCGGCCGCGCGTCGTCGTCCTCAACAAGGTCGACATCCCCGACGGGCGCGAGCTCGCCGAGATGATCAGGCCCGACCTCCAGGCGCGCGGCTACCGCGTCTTCGAGGCGTCGGCCGTCGCGCACATCGGCCTCAAGGAGCTGTCGTTCGCGCTCGCCGAGATCGTCGCGGCGGCGCGCGCCGCCCGGCCGAAGGAGGAGGCGACGCGCGTGGTCATCAGGCCCAAGGCCGTGGACGACGCGGGCTTCCGGGTCACGCTGGAGGACGACGGGCTGTACCGGGTGCGTGGCGAGAAGCCCGAACGCTGGGTGCGCCAGACCGACTTCAACAACGACGAGGCCGTCGGCTACCTCGCCGACCGGCTCAACCGCCTCGGTGTGGAGGACGAGTTGCTGAAGGCGGGCGCACGCCCCGGCGACGGTGTCGCGATCGGCCCCGAGGAGAACGCGGTCGTCTTCGACTGGGAGCCCTCGATGGCCGCGGGCGCCGAGATGCTCGGCAGGCGCGGCGAGGACCACCGTTTCGACGCGCCGCGGCCCGCGTCGCAGCGCCGCCGCGACCGCGACGCAGAGCGGGACGAGGCGGCCCGCGAGTACCGCGACTTCGACCCCTTCGACTGACCCGCCGGCCGCTGCGGGCCCGCCCCGCGGGCCCGCAGCGACCTCCGGCCCGGTGGCAGACGGGCGGGCACGGCCCCCGCACCCGGCGCGACAGCGCGCGGCGATTCACGCGGGTATGGCGGGAAATCGGCCGGGTGTTCCCGGCGCCTGTGCAGGGATTGTGCGGCGGAATGTCGTCATGCTCACGCTGCCCTTTCCACCGCATTGATTGTTTTCCCAATGGACGGGTTAAGTTGGGGTGCACGGAAGCCCGCGGCCGACTGCTTGCGCCTTGCGCACCGGTCACTGAGAGTGCAACCATCGTGCCGCTCCACCATTCTTCGCTAGGTAGGTTCCTCTGTGTCTGCGCCGCGTGACGCTCGTACCCGAACCACGGCAGTCGTCCTCGCCGGCGGCACCGGTCAGCGTGTGGGGCTCTCGATCCCCAAGCAGTTGTTGAAGATCGCGGGCAAAGCCGTCATCGAGCACACCCTGGCCGTCTTCGAGCAGGCCCCGTGCATCGACGACATCGTCGTGCTGATGGCGCCCGGGTACGTCCCCGACGTGGAGAAGATCGTCGCCAAGGCGGGGTTCACGAAGGTCACCCGGGTCGTCGAGGGCGGCGCCACCCGCAACGAGACCACCGAGCGCGCCATCTCGCTGCTCGGCGAGGGCCTCGCCGAGGGCGAGGACCGCAACGTCCTCTTCCACGACGCGGTGCGCCCGCTGCTCTCCGAGCACGTGATCGCCGGGTGCGTCGACGCGCTGGAGCGCTACCAGGCGGTGGACGTCGCCATCCCCTCGGCCGACACGATCATCGTGACGCGCACGCACGGCGACGACGGCGAGTTCATCACGGACATCCCCGACCGCTCCCGGCTGCGCCGCGGCCAGACCCCGCAGGCGTTCAAGCTCTCCACCATCCGCAGGGCCTACGAGGTGGCGGCGAGCGACCCCAACTTCCAGGCGACGGACGACTGCTCCGTCGTGCTGAAGTACCTGCCCGACGTGCCCGTGCACGTCGTCGCGGGCGACGAGTACAACATGAAGGTCACCCAGCCCGTCGACGTGTTCATCGCCGACAAGCTGTTCCAGCTTGCCTCCACCGCCGCGCCCGCGCAGGCCGACGAGGCCGCGTACCGCGAACTGCTCTCCGGCAAGACCATGGTCGTCTTCGGCGGCTCGTACGGGATCGGCGCCGACATCGCCGAGATGGCCGAGGGCTACGGCGCCACGGTGTACGCGCTCGGCCGCTCCACCACGGGCACGCACGTGGAGGACCCCGAGCACGTGGACGACGCCCTCTCCAAGGCGTACGCGGAGACCGGGCGCATCGACTACGTGGTCAACACCGCGGGCGTGCTGCGCATCGGCAAGCTCGCCGAGACGGACAACAGCACCATCCAGGAAGCGCTGAACGTCAACTACCTCGCGCCGGTCCAGATCGCCCGCGCCTCGTACAAGTACCTGGTCGAGACCAAGGGCCAGCTCCTGCTGTACACGTCGAGCAGCTACACGCGCGGGCGCGCCGAGTACAGCCTCTACTCGTCCACCAAGGCCGCCATGGTCAACCTCACCCAGGCGCTCGCCGACGAGTGGGCGGGCGAGGGGATCCGGGTGAACTGCGTGAACCCGGAGCGCACGGCGACCCCGATGCGCACGAAGGCGTTCGGCGAGGAGCCCGCGGGCAGCCTGCTGTCGTCGGAGGCCGTCGCGCGCACCTCGCTCGACGTGCTGCTGTCCGAGCTGACCGGCCATGTCATCGACGTGCGGCAGCAGGACCCGACGCGCGGCGCCTCCGAGGCGTCCGGCTTCGAGCAGGCGCTGGCCGCCGTGCTCGACCGCCATGGCGATGTGTAATAATCCCAGCCAAAGCTGTAACTAACGGGCCTCTGTGACCGCTGCCCCGCGATCACAGAGGCCCGAGTGCGTGAATTCCTTGTTCACATTTTCCGCATACCGTGTAGTAAACGGCACCGATGGAGCAGGTTCCCCGTGTTTTCGACCGCCATCCGACTGGCTCGTGTAGGCAGCCGGTCAGAGCTGGCCGCGGCAGTCCTCATGGGACTGGGCTACCCGTGCGTCATGCTTGCCGCACTCATCCCGAACCTGTGGTTCTTCGCCGTGTCGGCCATCGTCACCTATGTCGCCGACCGCTATCTCCACCAGCGCGGCAGCTACTTGATAAACCGCCTGGAGAAGGTGCGCGCGGGTATCGCCATCCGCTTCCTCGCCCGGCAGCTGCTGCTCATCCTGCTGCTGGCGCGGATGGGCCTGAGCAGCAGGACGCTGACGTACGTGGCCGTCGCCGCGTTCCTGATCTTCTACGCGCTCAACACCGTGCAGGGCGCCCTGGTCACCCTGATCAGGAAGCGCCGTTCGATGCCGGTGGTCACCCGCAACGTCGACCTGAGCGCGCTGCACATCGCGCCGGCGCCGCGGCGGTTCCTGATGGCGCAGTCGGTCGCGAAGATGCTCCACCTCGACCTGCCCATGGAGATCGGTGTGTTCGCCGCCGCGGCGACCGGTACCTTCCTCTACGGGTACGCAGGTGCCGCGATCTCCACCGGGCTCGGCCTGCTCTACATCCTGCTGCTCGCGCCGAGCCTGCGCCGCCGCCGGATCGTTCCTCCGGCCCCCAAGGTGCTCGCGGCGATCGACGACTGGCTGCGCGCCTACCGGCCGCGCACGGTCCTGTACTTCTCCGGCTCCAAGGAGTCCGCGTACCAGGTCAACATGTGGCTGGAGACGATGGAGCAGGTCGAGCGCCCGCTCGTCGTGCTGCGTGAGCGCGGCATCGCAGGCCAGCTCGCGCCCACGTCGGTGCCGGTGGTCTGCGTGCCGGGTGGCACCCACCTGATGAACCTGGAGCTCTCCACGGTGCGGGTCGCGCTCTACGCGGCCAACGTCGGCAAGAACATCCACCTGCTGCGCGTGCCCACCATGAAGCACGTCTTCATCGGCCACGGCGACAGCGACAAGATCGCCAGCGTCAACCCGTACTCCAAGGTGTACGACGAGGTGTGGACGGCGGGCCGTGCGGGCCGCGACCGGTACGCGCTCGCCGACGTGGGCGTGCGCGACGACGACATCGTCGAGGTGGGCCGCCCGCAGCTGGCGCCGATCACGCCCTGGACCGGCGCGCAGAAGAACCCCGTGCCGACCGTCCTGTACGCGCCGACCTGGGAGGGCTGGGACGACAACCCCGGCAACACCTCCCTGCTGCTCGCGGGCGAGAACATCGTCAAGAGGCTGCTCGAAGCCCCTTCGCCCGTCCGGGTCGTCTACAAGCCGCACCCCTTCACCGGCATTCGCGACAAGCGCGCCAAGGCCGTGCACCAGCGCATCACCGAGCTGCTCGAAGCCGACACGGCGGCCCGCGCCGCCGACCCCCGGTGGAAGGAGGCAGCGGCCGCGGCACGCGCCGAGCGGCAGACGGCCGCCGAGACCATGGCGCGCGTGCAGGCCAGGCTCGACACGCTCGCCGCTTCCGGCCGTGCGGGCCGCGACGAGGCGGAGGTCTCCCGCCTCTCCGTCGCCGACCAGGACCGTCTCGACGAGACCAAGCGGCTGCGCGCCGAGTGGAACGAGGCGTACTGGCGCTCCTTCGGCTGGTGGGAGCACAGGACCGTGACGGGCGCCGAGCCCCGGCTCTACGACTGCTTCAACGAGTCCGACGCCATGGTCTCGGACATCTCCAGCGTGGTGTCCGACTTCATCGCGAGCGGCAAGCCGTACGCGGTCACCGACTCGGCGGGCATCGGCGAGGCCGAGTTCAGGCGGCAGAACACCGCCGTGCGGGCCGCGGTGATACTCACCAACGACGCCCGGGGCATCGACGAGCTGCTCGCCGCGGTCGCCGACCCGGCCGCCGACCGGCTGCGGGAGCGCCGCGCCGAGCTCAAGCACTACCTGCTCGGGCCCGACGAGCCCACCTCCATCGAGCAGTTCAACGCGGCCATCGACGCGCTGGCTGCCAAGGCCGAGGCGCGCAACGCGGGCGTCGCCAAGCGGCTCGCCGAGCCGGAGGAGGCGGCAGGGCTCGACGACTCCGCGCCCGGCCCTGGCGACCCCGAGCGCGACGCGCACGACTCGCCCGTACGGGGCTGACACCGCGCGGCACGCCGCGCACACGAAAGAGCGACCGAGAGGCCGGCGGCACTGCCGCCGGCCTCCCGGCGTACGCCTGCGCGGTGCCGCAGTGGCCCATCCCACGTACCGTCTTGGCCCGAGCGCGCAACCATCGGGGCCCGTACGGACTCTTACCTTCACATGAACGGTCTTGACCGCGGCGGTCGCCGCGGGGCCACAAGCCCCGCGCGCGCACCGCGTGCGTGGGTAGAGTCACAACGTCGGGTTGAGCCCGTACCGCATCGACGTGTCGGCAGGGGATACGCACAGTGAAGGCTCTCGTACTTTCCGGAGGCGCGGGCACGCGTCTGCGGCCCATCACGCACACCTCGGCCAAGCAGCTGGTCCCGGTGGCGAACAAGCCCGTGCTGTTCTACGGGCTCGAAGCCATCGCGGAGGCCGGCATCACCGAGGTCGGCGTCATCGTGGGCGACACGGCCGAGGAGATCCGCGAGGCGGTCGGCGACGGCTCGCAGTTCGGCATCCGGGTCACCTACCTCCAGCAGGAGGCGCCGCTCGGGCTCGCCCACGCGGTGCTGATCGCGCGGGACTTCCTCGCCGACGACGACTTCGTCATGTACCTCGGCGACAACTTCATCGTCGGCGGCATCACCGGCCTGGTCGAGGAGTTCCGCACGGAGCGCCCCGCCGCGCAGATCCTGCTGACGAAGGTGCCGAACCCGACCGCTTTCGGCGTCGCCGAGCTCGACGCGTCCGGCGCCGTGGTGAACCTGGAGGAGAAGCCGAAGGAGCCCAAGAGCGACCTCGCGCTCGTCGGCGTCTACCTCTTCACCCCGGCCGTCCACGAGGCGGTCCGCTCCATCGAGCCGTCCTGGCGCGGCGAGCTGGAGATCACCCACGCCCTCCAGTGGCTGATCGACCAGGGCCGCGACGTGCGCTCCACCACGATCTCCGGCTACTGGAAGGACACCGGCAACGTCACCGACATGCTGGAGGTCAACCGGCTGGTCCTGGAGAGCGTCGAGCCGGTCTGCGAGGGCACGGCCGACGACGCCACGGAGATCGTCGGCCGGGTACGGATCGAGCGGGGCGCGGTGATCACCGGCAGCCGCATCGTCGGGCCCGCGGTGATCGGCAGGGACACCGTCGTCAAGGACGCGTACGTCGGCCCGTTCACCTCTGTGAGTGAAGGCTGCCGGATCGAGGACAGCGAGATCGAGTACTCGATCGTCCTGCGCAACTCCTCCATCTGCGGTGTGCGCCGCGTGGAGACCTCCCTCATCGGGCGCGACGTCGAGGTGACGCCGGCGCCCCGCAACCCGTCCGTCCACCGTCTCGTCCTCGGCGACCACAGCAAGGTGCAGATCTCCTCATGACCACCCGCATCCTGGTGACCGGCGGCGCCGGCTTCATCGGCTCGCACTACGTCCGCACGGTCCTCGGCCCCGCAGGCCCGGGCGACGTCTTTGTCACGGTCCTCGACAAGCTCACCTACGCCGGCAACCCGGCCAACCTCGACGAGGTGCGCGACCACCCCGGCTTCGGCTTCGTGCAGGGCGACATCTGCGACCCCGAGCTGGTCGCCAAGCTGATGGCCGAGCACGACCAGGTGGTGCACTTCGCCGCCGAGTCGCACGTCGACCGCTCCATCGACGGGGGCGCCGAGTTCGTCCGTACGAACGTCGTCGGCACGCACACGCTGATCGACGCCGCGCACCGGGCGGGCATCGGCACCTTCGTGCACATCTCCACCGACGAGGTGTACGGCTCGATCGACGAGGGCTCCTGGCCCGAGACCGACCCGCTCGCGCCCAACTCGCCCTATTCGGCGGCCAAGGCGTCCAGCGACCTGATCGCGCTCTCGTACCACCGCACCCACGGCCTCGACGTGCGGGTGACCCGCTGCTCCAACAACTACGGGCACCACCACTTCCCCGAGAAGGTCATCCCGCTGTTCATCACCAACCTGCTCGACGGCAAGAAGGTGCCGCTGTACGGCGACGGCGGCAACGTCCGCGACTGGCTGCACATCGACGACCACGTGCAGGGCATCGAGCTGGTGCGCACCCGCGGCCGCGCGGGCGAGGTCTACAACATCGGCGGCGGCACCGAGCTGTCCAACAAGGAGCTCACGGGCCTGCTGCTCGAGGCCTGCGGCGCCGACTGGGACACCAGCGTCGAGTACGTCACCGACCGCAAGGGCCACGACCGGCGCTACTCGGTGGACTGCGCGAAGATCCGCGACGAGCTCGGCTACGAGCCCCGCAAGGACTTCGCGACGGGCCTCGCGGAGACGGTCCTGTGGTACCGCGACCACCGCGCCTGGTGGGAGCCGCTGAAGGAGCGCGCCGCGCTCTGACGGGCGCCCCCGCACGGGCGGGCGGACACGCGTACACGCAGACACGCGGACGCGCAGGCAAGCGGATGTGACGAGAGGTGCCGGGCGGCGGGCCCGGCACCGTGAGCGGACGGGAGCGACATGGACGGCGGCTGGCTGGTCACCGGTGCGGGCGGCATGCTGGGGCAGGACCTGCTCGCGGCACTCGCCGCCTGCGGGGAGAAGGCGACCGGCCTCGGCCGCGCCGACCTGGACATCACCGACGCGGGCGCCGTACGCGGCGCGCTGGCCGCGCACGGCCCCTCCGTGGTCGTCAACTGCGCGGCCTGGACGGCCGTGGACGACGCGGAGGCCGAGGAGGACCAGGCGCTCGCCGTCAACGGCGAGGGGCCAAGGATCCTCGCGGAGGCGTGCCGCGCCTCCGGCGCCGTGCTGCTGCACCTCTCCACGGACTACGTCTTCGCCGGCGACGCGCAGGCGCCGTACGCCGAGGACGCGCCCCTGGCGCCGCGCTCCGCGTACGGCAGGACCAAGGCGGTCGGCGAGAGCGCCGTCCTCGCCGCGCTGCCCGACACCGGCTACGTGGTGCGCACCGCCTGGCTGTACGGGGCGGGCGGCGGCAACTTCGTGCGGACCATGATCCGCCTCGAAGGCGTCAAGGACACCCTCGACGTGGTGGACGACCAGCGCGGCCAGCCGACGTGGAGCGCCGACCTTGCAGGGCTCCTCGTCGGCCTCGGCAGGGGCGCCCTCGCGGGCACCGCGCCGGCCGGCGTCTACCACGGCACCGGCGGCGGCGAGACGACCTGGTACGGGCTCACCCGGGAGATCTTCCGGCTGCTCGGCGCGGACCCCGGGCGGGTGCGGCCCACGACGAGTGAGGCATTCGTGCGGCCCGCGCCGCGGCCCGCGTACAGCGTCCTCGGCCACGACCGGTGGCACGCGGCCGGCCTCGCACCCCTGCGGAACTGGAAGGACGCGCTCGCCGATGCCTTCCCCGCGGTCCTCGCCGCCGAACGCGTCGCGACACACCCCCGTCCCTAGCCGGGCGCGGGAGTTTACGAGCCGTCCGAGAAGGCACTAACTTCACTCGGAATCAAGGCAAATCTTCGTGTTTCCCAGTGAAGGGCACCACAGTGGACCGCCACGGCTTCCTCCGCCAGCTGCACCGCGTGTACAAACCCCGGAACTACTTCGAGATCGGCGTCAACGACGGCCGCAGCCTGACCCTCTCCCGCGTCCCGTCCATCGCCGTCGACCCGGCGTTCAAGGTCGTCACGGAGATCGCCTGCGACGTCCACCTGGTCAGGCAGACCAGCGACGACTTCTTCGCGCGCAAGGACCCGCTGCTCCACCTGCGGTACGGCCGCAACCCGTTCAGGGCGCTGGCGCGGCGCGACCCGCTCGCCCTGTTCGGCGGCGACCCGAAGCTGGAGCTGGCGTTCATCGACGGCATGCACATCTTCGAGTTCGCGCTGCGCGACTTCATGAACGTCGAGAAGCACGCGCAGTGGTCGAGCGTCGTCGTCCTCGACGACATGCTGCCGCGCAACGTGGACGAGGCGGCGCGTGACCGGCACACCGACGCGTGGACCGGCGACGTGTACAAGGTCGCGCAGGTCCTGCGGCGGTTCCGCCCCGACCTCGCGGTGGTGGAGGTCGACACGGCGCCGACCGGCGTCGTGGCGGTCTTCGGCCTCGACCCTTCGAGCACGGTCCTGCGCCACAACTACGACGCGATCCTCGCGGAGTACGCGGTCGAGGACCCGCAGGACGTCCCCGACGAGGTGCTCACCCGCAAGACCGCGGTCTCGCCCGAGGCGCTCCTGCGCGCCGGCTTCTGGCACGACCTGGCGCGCGCCCGCGACCTGCGCAAGTCCCGGGCTGCCTTCGCGCCGATCCGCCGGCGGATCGAGGCGGTCGGCAGCTGACCGCACGGCGGCCGGCTGCGGGGAGGGCCCGGCGGCCCGCCCTCCCCGCCGCCGGCGCGCGCGGGCCGGGGCGGCACAGGTCACACGGGGAACACGCGGGAACACGCGGGAACACAGATGAGCGCGGGAGGCCGCAGGGGGCTGCGGGAGACCGGGGGAAACGCGACCGAAAAACGGAAGACATCATTCTGTTGCCCCATACGCATAGACCGCGGATTAATCGCATCAACGATGCCTATATCCTTGGCGCGGATGCCCCGTACGGCGGGGCCTTTAGCGACGAGTTGGGGCTTGGTGCATGTCCGTCAAGGTCAGTGTGATCATTCCGGTGTACAACCCCGGGCCCTACATCGAGGACTGCATTGCCTCGCTGCTGCGCCAGAGCCTGCCCGACGACGAGTACGAGGCGGTCTTCGTCGACGACGGCTCGACCGACGGCACGGGGGAGCGGCTCGACCGGCTGGCCGCCGAGCATCCGCACATGCACGTCGTGCACGAGGAGCCCTCCGGCTGGTCGGGCCGCCCGCGCAACGTCGGAACGGCCCGAGCCCGCGGTGAGTTCGTGATGTACGTCGACAACGACGACTGGCTCGGCGACGAGGCCCTTGAGCGGATGTACGACTACGGCGTCGCCAACGGCGCCGACGTGGTCGTCGGCAAGATGGCGGGCAAGGGCAGGCCCGTGCCGCTCGAACTGTTCCGGACGAACCGCCCGAAGGCCACCGTCGACAACGCCCCGCTGATCGACAGCCTCACGCCGCACAAAATGTTCCGCAAAGACTTCCTCGAAAAGCACCACATTCGCTTCAAGGAAGGCAGGCGAAGGCTGGAGGACCACGTCTTCGTCGCGGAGGCATTTCTGCTCGCGTCGAACGTCTCCGTCCTCAGCGATTACGTGTGCTACTACCACGTCAAGCGGGACGACGCCTCCAATGCGGGCTTCCAGCGCTTCGACCCGGTCGGCTATTTCACGAACCTGCGCGAGGCCCTCGACGTCGTCGAGCGCAACACCGAGCCCGGCAGGCTGCGCGACAAGCTCTACCGCCGCTGGCTGCGCAACGAGATGGTCGAGCGGCTGCGCGCCAGGCGGTTCCTCAACCTGCCCGAGGACTACCGCAGGGAGCTGTACGACGAGATCCGCGCCGTGGTCACCGAGCGCATGGGACCCGGCGTCGCCGCAGGCCTCCAGCCCACCCAGCAGGTCGTCGCCGCGCTGATCACCACGGGTCGCTTCGAGGACCTGGAGGAGTACGCGCGCTGGGAGGCCACGATCAAGCCCACCGGGCGCCTGGAGAGCCTGGAGTGGGACGAGCGCGGCCGGCTCGCGGTCGGCCTGACCGCGGAGTTCCAGCTCGACGGCGCACCGCTCGCGTTCCGCACGGAGGGCGGCGAGCCGCAGCTCGACCTGCCCTTCGGCACGGAGACCGCCGACGCCCTGCGCGCGGCGGGCGCCGGCACACGCGCCACCGTCGACAAGGCGCGCGTCGGCCTCGTCGTGCGCGAGCGTTCCAGCGCCGCGGAGTTCTACCAGCCCATCGACTTCACGGTCGACCGCGTCCCTGTGGTGCGCGACGGCGCGGACGAGGCAGCGGAGGCGGACGGCGGTTTCCGCATGGTGCTGCGCGGCCTCGGCACCGTCGACCCGGGCACGGCGGCCGGCGGTGGCCCCCTCGGGCCCGGCATCTGGGACGTGTACGTGCGGATCAACGCCTGCGGCTGGTCCAAGGCCACGCGCCTCGGCTCCCTGCGCGACGAGACCGTCGACAAGGCGCGCAGGGCCGCCCTGAGCGGCGACCCGCGCCGCCTCGTCATGCCGTACTGGACCGAGGGCCACGGCAACCTCTCCCTCGACGTCGACTGCGCGACCAGCTGGATCACCAAGGACCTGGCGCCGCTCACCCCGCAGGACGCCACCCTCGCCGACGGCGCGCTCGCCCTGCCCGTGCCGCTGCACGTCGCGGGCGAGGAGGCGGCCGCGCTGCGCTTCGTGCCCGTGCGCAAGGGCGCGGAGCGCCGCGAGGTCCCCGCCGTGCTCGCCCCCGGCGACGGCGGCGCGGTCCTCACCGCCGCGCTGCCGGGCGCCGAACTCGCGGGCGCCGCTTGGACGATGGAGCTCGGCGTGCCCTCGGCGCGGCGCGCAGGGCCCCGCTGGACGCCGCTGCCGGTGGGCGTGAAGGTGCACGCGGACGGCCGGGCCGTGGTCGAGCCCGTCTCCGTCCCCGCGCCCCGGGCGCGGCGGACCGGTGGCCGCGCCTCGCTGGCACGGCGGATCATGAGGAGAGTACGGCGCGCGTTCGCCAAGGCGTGACGCGCGCACCCGTACCCCAGCGAAGCAGCGAGCGAGAGAGCAGAGCCATGCGACCCCTGTCCATCGAAGGTGCCTGGATCCACGAGCCGAAGGTCTTCCCCGACGACCGCGGCTCCTTCCACGAGTGGTTCCGCGCCGACGACCTGCGCGAGGCCGACGGGCACGGCCTGGAGCTCGCGCAGGCCAACTGCTCGGTCTCACGGCGCGGCACCCTGCGCGGCATCCACTACGCGGACGTGCCGCCGAGCCAGGCCAAGTACGTGAAGTGCGTACGCGGCGCCGTGATCGACTTCGTCATCGACATCAGGACGGGATCGCCCACCTACCGCAGCTGGGAGGCCGTGCGCCTGGACGACGCCACCCACCACGCCGTCTACCTCTCCGAGGGCCTGGGGCACGCCTTCTTCGCGCTCAGCGACGACGCGGTGGTCGTCTACCTGTGCTCGGCCGGGTACGCGCCGGAGCGCGAGCACGGCATCGACCCGTTCGACCCCGACCTCGCCATCGAGTGGCCCGAGGGGATCGAGCCGCTGCTGTCGGCGAAGGACGCCGAGGCGCCCTCCCTCGCCGAGGCGGAGCGCCGCGGGCTGCTGCCGTCGTACGAGGAGGCCGCGGCGTTCCGCGCGAGCCTGCGCACCGCGGGCGAGTGACGGGCGCGGCCCCTGTCCAGCAGGTGAAAGGGCGTCCGCGGGCCCGCGGACGCCGCGTACGCTGACCGGCGCGAGGCGGCGGACGGCGAGAGCAGGGGCACAGCACGTGGCAGCGGCGGGAGCAGAGGCAGCGGGGGCGGCTGGGGCGGCGGCCGGCACGGCGGCGGGCGCCGCACGGCAGGACGCCGTGGCGGCGGCCCGCAGGATCGTCGTCAAGGTCGGCTCGTCCTCCCTGACCACCGCTGCGGGCGGCCTCGACGCCGACCGGGTCGACGCCCTGGTCGACGTCCTCGCCGCGGCCAGGGACAGCGAGCGCGAGGTCGTCCTCGTCTCCAGCGGCGCCATCGCCGCCGGGCTCGCCCCGCTCGGCCTGGAGCGGCGCCCGCGCGACCTGGCGCGCCAGCAGGCCGCGGCGAGCGTCGGCCAGGGCCTGCTGATCGCCCGCTACACCGCCTCCTTCGCCCGCTACGGCGTGCGCGTCGGGCAGGTCCTGATGACCTCGTACGACACCAGCAGGCGCAGCCACTACCGCAACGCGTACCGCACGCTGGAGCAGCTGCTGCGGATGGGCGCGCTGCCCGTCGTCAACGAGAACGACACCGTCGCCACCGACGAGATCCGCTTCGGCGACAACGACCGGCTCGCCGCGCTCGTCGCCCACCTGGTCCGCGCCGACCTGCTGGTGCTCCTCTCCGACGTGGACGGGCTCTACGACGGCGACCCGGCGACCCCCGGCACCGCGCGCGTCGGCGAGGTCGCGGGCCCCGGGGACCTCGCGGGGATCACCATCGGCAGCGCGGGCCGCGCGGGAGTCGGCACCGGCGGCATGGTCACCAAGGTCGAGGCGGCGCGCATCGCGACCGGCGCGGGCATCCCGGTCGTGCTCACCTCGGCGAGCCGCGCGGCCGACGCGCTCGCAGGGCGGGACACCGGCACCTACTTCAGGCCCACGGGCCGCAGGTCGCGCGGCCGGCTGCTGTGGCTCGCGCACGCCTCGGCGCCACGCGGCGCGCTCACCCTCGACGACGGCGCGGTGCGCGCGGTGGTGGAGCGGCACACCTCGCTGCTCGCGGCGGGGATCGCCGCGGTGGAGGGCGAGTTCGGGGCGGGCGACCCGGTGGAGCTGCGGGACACCGCGGGCCGCGCCGTCGCCAGGGGCCTGGTCAACTTCGACGCCAAGGAGCTTCCGCAGCTGCTCGGCCGCTCCACGCGGGAGCTGGCGAGGGAACTCGGCCCCGCCTATGAGCGGGAAGTCGTACACAAGGACGATCTGGTGGTGCTCCAGCGCTGACCCCGCCCCCCAATGGGCTGAGAAATGTGCCGATCCGCGTCCGGTGGCGCAGAGGTTCGCCAAAACGCCCCCAAGACCGGCCCAGGACTGGTCAACTTTGTCGTGGGGACAAGGACGGGGCAGAGCAGCACAACGGATCAACAGGAGGCCGCCGGTGGGACGAGTGCGTCCAGGCAGGGCGATCCGCGGGACGGGACCGGGCACGCACGCCCGGCGGTCGGCGGGCGCGGACTCGGTCCTCACGAGCGTCGACGCGGGCGAGGACTTCGACGGCCGCACCGACGACACGCCCGGCGCGGGGGAGCGGCCGTCCTGCGCGGCGGAGGCGGCGGGCGGCGGCCGCCCCGCCTCCCGTCTCTGGCACGTCACGCTGAGCGTCTCCGGCGGCGAGGCACCCCTCGCCGACGTCCGCAGGGCGCTCGAACAGCTCGCGCACGACCACCCGTTCCTGCTCACCAGCAGGTACGCGGTCGACCACGCGGAGATCAGGTACTGGGAAGAGGCCAGGGACCTGCACGACGCGGCCGCTGTGGCGCTGCGGCTGTGGGGCGAGCACCGATCGAGCGCGAAGCTGCCGCCCTGGGAGATCGTCGGACTCGAAGTGATCGACCGGGAGACCTACCACCAGCGCATCGCCGAGGGGTACGGGCCGCCACCCGCCGCGCGCGTCGGCGTCCACCCGTTCTGACGGGCCGCCGCGGCCGCGCCCCGGTGTCCGGGAGCGGGCGTCTCGGAGTGCGGGATACCGGCAGGGCGGCCGCCCGCCGCCCACTACCCTGCGGGGCATGACCTCGCTCTCGCCGTACGACAACCTCTCCCCGGTCGCCCGGGCCGCCTACCGGTCGAAGGCGGCCGCGGCGGACCTCGCGCCGCTGCCGCGCGCCGCCAAGGACGACGCGCTGCTCGCGATCGCCGACGCGCTCGAGGTGCGCACGCACGAGATCGTCACGGCCAACGCCGAGGACGTCGAGCGGGCCGGGCAGGCCGGCACCGAGGCCGCCGTCGTCGACCGGCTCACCCTCACCCCGGAGCGGGTGCGCGCCATGGCGGCCGGCGTGCGGGACGTGGCCGCGCTGCCCGACCCGGTCGGCGAGGTGGTGCGCGGCTCGACCCTGCCGAACGGCATCGACCTGCGGCAGGTCAGGGTGCCGCTCGGCGTCGTCGGCATCATCTACGAGGCGCGCCCCAACGTCACCGTCGACGCCGCGGCGCTCTGCCTGAAGTCGGGCAACGCCGCGCTGCTGCGCGGCTCGTCGTCGGCCTCGGCGTCCAACGAGGCGCTGGTGCGGGTGGTGCGGGACGCGGTCGGCGGCGCCGGGCTGCCCGCCGACGCCGTCCAGCGGGTCCCGGGCGAGGACCGGGACTCTGCGCGCGAGCTGATGCGGGCCCGCGGCCTGGTGGACGTGCTGATCCCGCGCGGCGGCGCTGCCCTGATCCGCACGGTCGTCGAGCAGTCCACGGTGCCGGTCATCGAGACCGGCACCGGCAACTGCCATGTCTACGTGGACGCCGAGACGGACCTGGACATGGCGGTGTCCATCCTCGTCAACGCCAAGGCGTCGCGGCCGAGCGTGTGCAACGCGGCGGAGACGCTGCTGGTGCACCAGGACGTCGCCGCGGACTTCCTGCCCCGCGCCCTGGACGCGCTCGCGGACGCGGGCGTCACGGTCCACGCCGACGAGCGCGTCCTGCCGTACGGGGAGGGGAGCGCGGCGAAGGTCGTCCCCGCCACGGCCGAGGACTGGGAGACCGAGTACCTCTCGTACGACATCGCGGCGGCCGTGGTCGACTCGCTCGACGCGGCGGTGGCGCACATCAGGCTCTGGTCCTCGGGCCACACGGAGGCCATCGTCACCACCTCGCAGGCGGCCGCCCGCAGGTTCACCCAGTTGGTGGATTCGACGACGGTCGCGGTGAACGCGTCGACCCGTTTCACCGACGGCGGCGAGTTCGGCTTCGGCGCCGAGGTCGGCATCTCCACGCAGAAGCTGCACGCCCGGGGCCCGATGGGGCTGCCCGAGCTGACGTCGACCAAGTACATCGTCACCGGCGACGGTCACACACGGTGACTGTCCGGGCGGGCGAGTGGTGCGGCTCATAGCGCAGGGCGGCGGGAAGAACGCCGGCTCTCCCTGCCCAAAGCGACCCCGCAGGTCTACCCTGGAGTGGTGCCGGACGACGTGGGGGGCAGGCCGTTCAAGGACGGCCGGGAGCCCGACGACGACCGCGGAGCGGACGAGGAGTTCGCGACCGTGGTGTTCGACGAGGACTTCGTACGGTCGGCCGCCTTCCACGAACCCACCGCCGTCGAGCGGCTGCTCGCCGCCGCCCAGGCGCGCGCCGAGGCCGACGCGGCCCGCGCGCGCGGCCGCAGGCAGGTCCCCGAGGAGGAGCACGAGCTCTGGGACGAGCTGTACCGCGGCAGGCACCCGTACGCCGGCGCCGACGACCGCGCCGGATACGAAGACGATGACGACGACTACGCGGGCGACGGCGCGTACGACCCGTACCCGTACGGCCGGCACGGCGGGGCCCTGCGGCCCTACCGGGGCCGGGCGCGCTGGCACCGGCCGGTGGCCTGGCTGCTCGCGCTGCTGATGGGCATCGGCATGGTGGCGCTCGCCTTCTCCGCGGTCTACCGGGGCGCGGGCGGCGGCGGACGCGAGGACCAGGTGCCGCAGCCCGCGTCGACGGGGATAGACGCGCCGCGCGGTGACCGCACGGCGGAGGACCGGCCGGACGCGCGGCGCGACGGGCGGCAGGACGCGACGCCGCCGCCGGTGTCGGCCGTGCCGAGGACGCCGTGACGCGACCCGTCCGCTCCGTGATCTTTTATGGCCGGTTCTGTCGCAAGTTGACCGGTAGCGCGCCGTCCGCCCCGGTCGGCCACGGCCTACTCTGAAGACATGGCAGGGCGCGGAGACCCGCCTGACGGCACGCCCGAGGGGACACCCGAGGGGCCGCAGGGCGACGACGAGTACCGATCGGTCGTGTTCGACGAATCGTTCGTACGTGCTGCCCGCCTCCAGGAGCTCTCCGCGCACGAGCGCATGACCGACCGCGAGCACGCCGTACGGGCGCGCCCCCGGCACCCCGGCCCGGTGCCGGGCGCCTTCCGCAACGGCCCCCGGCAGCTCCTCGCCCTCTTCGTGCTGATCGCGCTGGCCTTCGGCACCGCCGTCTACCTGGGCTTCCGCCAGCCGTACCGGGCCCCGGGCGCCTCGGCGCCCGCCCTGCCGCTGCGCATGACGGTGGTGCCGCTCGTCCCCGCGAGGACCGTCGAGGGCGGCACGCCCGCCGCCCTGCTCGCGCACAGCCCCGCGGCACGCTTCGGCAGCGGCGGGGTCGGCATCCGGCTCCCCGCGCCCGCGCGCACGGACGACTTCTCCCGCGGCCAGGTCGGCGCCGCGCTCAACCTGGTGAAGGCGTACCTCGTGGCGTCCTCGCTCGACCGCGACGTCCTCGCGGGCCGCGACCGCGGCGCCGTCAGGCGGCTGCTCGCCCCGAACCAGACCGCGCAGTTCGACCGGTCCTTCGCGGCGCCGACGGCCGACGGGCTGCACGACCCGGCAGGCTGGCTCGTCTCCTTCGACGCCGCGCGGGTGCGGCAGGCGACGGGCGACGTGCGGGTGCGGGGCTCGCTCGCCTTCCAGGAGACCGCGGACCAGGCCCTGGAAGTGACATCGGACCACACCTTCGTCTACGCGCTGCGGCCCGCGGGGCCCGCGGCCGCCGACGCGGCGTCACTCTTCACCGTGCGGCGGGAACTGCGCTTCCGCTTCGACCGCGAACACCTGGCCAGGGGCCAGGTGCAGCTGGTCGAGAGCGAGGTGGGCGCGGGCCCCGAGGCGTGCGGTACGGGCGCGGGCAAGGCCTTCGCGCCGCTGCTCGCGGGCGCGAGACCGCCGGCCGGCGGCCCCCGGGGCGTGGACCCGTTCGCCACCGGACACCTCGCGGGCGCGCTGTGCGGGGTGCTCGCCACGGCCGCGCCGTAGGCCGTGGCGTCGACCGTGGCGTCAAAAAGCCCGTCCGGGCGCCGCGCCCCGGCCCGTGCCCCTGCCGCAGCCCGCAGGGAACACGGGCGCTACCGTGGGCCGAGGGGGCAGGAACCGCCCGCCGGGGCACCTTCCCTGCGGCCGGTGGTGAGAGACCGAGGAGCGCACCCGTCATGCACGCAGCCACCGCACTCGCCGTCACGGCAGCCGCGTCCGGCCAGCCGGGCGCAGGCCCCGTCCTGCGCATCCTGCTGGTCGTCGCGGTGGTCGGCGCCGTCTTCCTCGCCTGGTTCCTGCTGCGCGGCTACGGGGACAAGGGCGACAACGACTGAGTCGGCATGAGCGCGTCCGACGGGCCCGCATACGATGTGCCCGAAGTCACCGATCCGATTCCCGATCGATAGGTCCTGTTGAAGATGATTGCCTCCGGTACCGCCGCAAGCCTCGCCACCCTCGCGGAGGGCGGCAACCACGAGAGCCTCAGCCCGTACCTGACCGGCGGCGGCGCGCTGTTCGGCCTGCTCCTGCTGCTGTGGATCACCACGCGCTTCAACCGCGACCGCTGAGCGGGGTCGAACCCACGTGCCAGTAGGCTCTACGCGCATGGGAGAGCAGCGAGGGCCCGCCGGGTCGGGCAGGCGCCGACTGGGCGTGATGGGCGGGACGTTCGATCCGATCCACCACGGCCACCTGGTGGCGGCGAGCGAGGTGGCGGCACTCTTCCACCTCGACGAGGTGGTGTTCGTCCCGACGGGCGAGCCGTGGCAGAAGAGTCAGAAGGCGGTCTCTCCCGCGGAGGACCGCTATCTGATGACCGTCATCGCCACGGCGTCCAACCCGCAGTTCTCGGTCAGCCGCAGCGACATCGACCGCGGCGGGCCGACGTACACCATCGACACGCTCCGGGACCTGCGGGCGGTCCACACCGACGCCGACCTCTTCTTCATCACGGGCGCCGACGCGCTGTCCCAGATCCTCACCTGGCGCAACGCCGAGGAACTGTTCTCCCTCGCGCATTTCATCGGGGTCACCCGGCCGGGGCATGATCTGACCGACGACGGGCTGCCCAAGGGAGGCGTCTCCCTGGTGGAGGTGCCCGCCCTGGCGATCTCGTCCACGGACTGCAGGGAACGCGTGGCCAAGGGCAACCCCGTCTGGTACCTCGTACCGGACGGCGTCGTGCGGTACATCGACAAGCGCCAGCTGTACCGCGCGTGAGCGACAGGGCGCCGCAGCGCCCGAGGCACGTCACCCACGAAGAGGGGCACCGGTGAACGACCAGCAGCAGCCGTACGGTCAAGGGCCCTACGACCCGTACCGCGGCGGGCCGCGGATCGTCGGCTACGACGAGTACGGCCGGCCGGTGTACGAGCAGCAGCCCGGCGCGCAGACACCGGAGCAGGGCCAGGGGGGCGGCTACGGCACCGGCCCGTACGACGCGGACACCCGGCAGCAGCCGGGCCGGTACGACCAGCACGGCCGGCAGAGCCAGTACGGCCGGCACGACCAGCAGGGGCAGTACGGCAGGTACCCGCAGGGGCCGGGCGCGGACGGCGGGTACGACACCGGGCAGCAGGACGCCGTCCCGTACGGGGGCGGGCAACAGGGCCCCGGCGCGTACGACACGGGGCAGCTGCCGCCCGTCCAGGACGACGGCCAGGGCTACGGCTACGACCCCTACGGGCAGCGGCAGCCCGCGCCCCAGCGGCCCGCACCGGGCGGCTACGACCCGTACGGGCAGGGGGCCCAGGGGTACGGCCAGGACACCGGGCAGCAGCCGGCGGCCGTCGACACCACGCAGCAGTGGGACATCCCCCGGCAGCAGGCGCCGGCCGACGCGTCGGCGCAGCAGCGGCAGCCGAGCGTGCCCGGACAGCGGCCCGCGCCCGAAGAGAGCTACCACACCGAGCAGTTCGCGTTCATCGAGGAGCCCGACGAGAACTCGCAGGACGTCATCGACTGGCTCAAGTTCACCGAGAGCCGCACCGAGCGCCGCGAGGAGGCCAGGCGGCGCGGCAAGAACCGGCTGGTCGCCCTCGTCGTCGTGCTCGCCCTCGCCGTCGTCGGCGGCGCGGGCTACCTCTGGTACGCGGGGAAGCTGCCCGGCGTCGGCGCCCCGGCGAAGAAGCAGGCGTCGGGGGTGCCGGTCGGCGCGCAGAAGCGCGACGTCATCGTCGTCCACCTGCACGACACGGCCGACAAGTCGACCTCCACCGCCCTGCTCGTCAACAACGAGACCACCGGCGAGGGCAGCACCGTGCTGCTGCCGAACTCGCTGACCGTCACCAACGACGACGGCACCGTCACCACGCTCGCCAAGTCGGTCGACGAGGACGGCTCGGACGGCACCCGCGAGTCCCTCGGCAACCTGCTCGGCACCAAGGTCGCGGGGACCTGGCGGCTCGACACCCCGTACCTGGAGAACCTCGTCGACCTCGTCGGCACCGTCGACGTGGACACCGACACCGACGTGCCGGGCGCGAAGAAGGGCGACGCACCCGTCGTGCACCGGGGCGGCGACCAGACCCTCAGCGGCAAGATGGCCGTCGCCTACGCCACGTACCGCGCCCCGGGGGAGGGCGAGGACAAGCAGCTCGCCCGGTTCGGGCAGGTGCTCCAGGCGACCCTGCGGAAGATGTCCAGCGACCCGAAGGCCGCCACGCTCACCGTGCAGACCCTCGCGCAGATCCTCGACCCCTCGCTGACCGACAAGGACCTCGGCGCCGCGCTCGCCAAGCTCGCCGACCACGCCAAGGACGACCGCTACAAGACGGTCGTCCTGCCCGTGGGCGCCGACGGCACGCTCGGACAGCAGGGCGAGAGCGAGGTCGAGCAGTACCTCGGCGGCTCGGTCAGCGCCCCGGACGCGGACGGCGTGCCCCGCATCGGTGTGAAGAACGCGACGGGCGGCTCGTCCGCGACCGAGGCGGCCAGGGTCGCGCTGGTCAACGCGGGGTACACCGTGATCGACAACGGCACAGGCGCCGCGGCGCCGTCCTCCTCGGTGGCCTACGCGGACGCCCAGGACAAGGCGCAGGCCACCGAGGTGGCCAAGACCCTCGGCCTGCCCGGCTCCGCCGTGCGGAAGGGCTCCGCGGGCAGCGCGGACATCGCGGTCGTGCTCGGCGCCGACTTCACCCCGCCGAAGGGCGAGGGCACCGGCTGACCGGCGCGTCGCGGCCCGCGCCCCCTGCCCTCTGGGGAGGCGGGCCCGCGACGCGGGCGCGGCACGGCGGGCGGCCGTGAGATCCTGGACCTCTCCATCACTGCCGACGAAAGCTTGCTCGTGACCGCTACGGACCGCGCCATCCAGCTTGTCCAGACCGCCGCCCAGGCGGCCGCCGACCGCCTGGCGCACGACATCATCGCCTACGACGTGAGCGACGTCCTGTCGATCACCGACGCCTTCGTGCTCGCCTCGGCGCCCAACGACCGGCAGGTCAAGTCGATCGTGGACGAGATCGAGGAGCGGCTCCAGAAGGAGCTGGGCGCCAAGCCGGTCCGCCGCGAGGGCGACCGCGACGCCCGCTGGATCCTCCTCGACTACGTGGACATCGTCGTCCACGTCCAGCACAACGAGGAGCGGGTCTTCTACGCCCTGGAGCGGCTGTGGAAGGACTGCCCCGAGCTGCCGCTGCCCGAGGACGCCGTGCTCACCAAGGGCAGGGGCCAGGAGCACGCCGAGGGCGCCGCCGCGGAAGGGGACGCGAGCTGACCGCCGGTGCGGGCGCGGTGGCCGGGGCCCCCGCGCCGCGCGAGCGGCGGATCGTCCTCTGGCGCCACGGCCAGACGGCGTGGAACGTCGAGGGCCGCTT
This sequence comes from Streptomyces sp. NPDC047002, assembly GCF_040704505.1. Taxonomy (NCBI): domain Bacteria; kingdom Bacillati; phylum Actinomycetota; class Actinomycetes; order Kitasatosporales; family Streptomycetaceae; genus Streptomyces; species Streptomyces sp. NPDC047002. The sequence continues at coordinate 218,117 of NZ_JBEYWC010000003.1, read as the reverse complement.
CCAGGGCACCACGGACATCGAGCTGACCGGCACGGGCGTCCGGCAGGCCAGGCGGGCCGCCCGGCGCCTCGCGGGGCTCGAACCCGATGCCATCGTCTCGTCCGACCTGCGCAGGGCCGCGGCGACCGCCGCCGAGCTGGCCGCCCTGACCGGCCTCGACGTGGTGCACGACCCGGGCCTGCGGGAGACGTACGCGGGCGACTGGCAGGGCCTGACGCACACCGAGATCGGCGAGCGCCACGGCGACGAGTACCTCGCCTGGAAGCGCGGCGAGCCGGTGCGCAGGGGTGGCGGCGAGCTGGAGACCGAGGTCGCCGACCGGGCGGCGCCCGTGGTGCTGCGGCACGCGGACGCGCTGCCGGACGGCGGGACGCTGGTGGTCGTCAGCCACGGCGGGGCGATCCGCACCACCATCGGCCGGCTGCTCGGGCTCGAACCGCGCCACTGGGAGGGCCTTGGCGGCCTCGCCAACTGCTTCTGGTCGGTCCTCGCCGAGGGCATCCGCGGCTGGCGGCTGATGGAGCACAACGCGGGCAGCCTGCCTGAGCTCGCGCTCGGCGACGACGACTGATTTCACTTTCCGGCGGCGCGCAGGCTAAAGTTCTTCTTGTTCGCAGCGCGGAGCACAAGCGCCGAGAACACGCGGGGCTATAGCTCAGTTGGTAGAGCGCCTGCATGGCATGCAGGAGGTCAGGAGTTCAATTCTCCTTAGCTCCACAGCCTTTCCGGGAAGACCCGGACAGCCGCCCCCGGTCCGCACAGGACCGGGGGCGGCTTGCGTGCCGGGCCGCTGCCGCTCCCGCAGCCGCTTGGTAACGACCCGGCCGCGAGCGGCCCAAGGGCCCGCCTTTACGGCTGACCCCCCAGCCCCCGCCATGGCAGAATCGGGACGGCCGGAGGGGACGGACGGTCAGGGACGGGAGGAGCACGATGTCCGCCAGCAGCATCGCAGGCGATGCGGGCGGTGGCGCGGCGGACCTGGTCGACTGCCTCAGCTGCCCTGCGTGCGGCTCGTCCCATGTGGCACAAGTGCTCGGCGACAACGGTGGAGTTTCCTACGTGTGCACGGCCTGCGGCCACAGCTGGAGCTAGAGATGGGCGCACACAGGCGTACCTGCGACTGGTGCGGCAGCGGTACGCCCATTGTCAGGGACATGGACCCCCTCAACGCGGACTTCCAGTACTGGTGCGAGGAGTGCGCGCGGGCGCTGATCATAAAAGGCGACCCGATCGAGACGTACCGCGAGCTGGAGGGCGAGCCGATCTACGGTCGGCTGCTCGACGAGCACTGCACGCTGAAGCGCTTCTACTCCTTCGCGCGGGCGTGAGCTCCTTCGCTGGGGCCTGAGCTTCTTCGCGGGGTTCGGGCGCGCAGGGGAGCCGGTGCTCCCGGGGAATGGATTTGGTGATCCCCGCTGGTCGCCGCTACTGTTGGCGCATCGCACGGGGCTATAGCTCAGTTGGTAGAGCGCCTGCATGGCATGCAGGAGGTCAGGAGTTCAATTCTCCTTAGCTCCACAGTGTTCCGCGTGACACGCGTCACAGGGATTCCGCGAGGGCCCGCCCTCCCGCTCGCCGGGGGGACGGGCCCTCGCGCATGTGCGGTGCGGTGCCCGAGCGGCCTGCGGTAACCTGTCCCCATGCGTGCCGTACGCCTTCTGCTTAGCGAGCCGCGCTGATCAGTGCCGACGGATGAGAGATCCGGTCGGAGCCGGCGCGGCGTCCCCTCCTGTGTGAGGGGTTTTTTCATTCCCGCGTGCAGAGACGACCGATGGAGCTTCTGAGGACATGAGCGAGACGAACCCGGTTGCCGCCGGTGCGGAGAACTCCGCGCCCCACCGCTACACGGCTGCCATGGCCGCCGAGATCGAGGCGCGCTGGCAGGACTTCTGGGACGCCGAGGGCACGTACGAGGCGCCCAACCCGAGCGGTGACCTCGCCGGTGACCCCGCGGTGGTCGCGCTGCCCGAGAAGTTCGTCATGGACATGTTCCCGTACCCCTCGGGTGTGGGCCTGCACGTCGGCCACCCACTGGGCTTCATCGCCACCGACGTCTACGCACGGCACCAGCGCATGACGGGCCACAACGTCCTGCACACCCTGGGCTTCGACGCCTTCGGCCTGCCCGCCGAGCAGCACGCCGTGGCCACCGGCACCCATCCCAGGGTCTCCACCGAGGCCGCCATGGAGAACATGAAGCGGCAGCTGCGCAGGCTGGGGCTCGGCCACGACAAGCGCCGCTCGGTCGCCACGATCGACCCGGAGTTCTACCGCTGGACCCAGTGGATCTTCGTACAGATCTTCAACTCCTGGTACGACCCCGAGGAGAACAGGGCGCGTCCCATCGAAACGCTGGTCGAGCAGTTCGAGACCGGCAGGCGCGCCACCCCCGACGGGCGGCCCTGGGCGGAACTGAGCAGCGCCGAGCGCGCCGACGTGCTGGGCGGCCACCGGCTCGCGTACGCCTCGGACGCGCCGGTCAACTGGTGCCCGGGGCTCGGCACCGTCCTGGCCAACGAGGAGGTCACGGCGGAGGGCCGCTCCGAGCGCGGCAACTACCCGGTCTTCAAGAAGAAGCTGCGCCAGTGGAACATGCGGATCACCGCGTACGCGGACCGCCTGGTCGACGACCTGGAGACGCTGGACTGGCCGGAGGCCATCAAGCTCCAGCAGCGCAACTGGATCGGCCGCAGCGAGGGCGCACGCGTCGACTTCCCCGTCGGGGACGGCGGCGACGCCATCACCGTCTTCACCACCCGGCAGGACACCCTGTTCGGCGCCACCTACATGGTGCTCGCGCCCGAGCACGAGCTGGTCGAGAAGATCGTCCCCGACGCCTGGCCCGCGGGCACGCACGACGTGTGGACGGGCGGCCACGCCACCCCCGCCGACGCCGTCGACGCCTACCGCAAGCAGGCGGCGGCCAAGTCCGACGTCGAGCGGCAGGCCGAGGCCAAGGACAAGACCGGCGTCTTCACCGGCGCGTACGCGGTCAACCCGGTCAGCGGCGAGCGGGTGCCCGTCTTCATCGCCGACTACGTCCTGATGGGGTACGGCACCGGCGCGATCATGGCCGTGCCCGCGCACGACAGCCGCGACTTCGCCTTCGCCCGCGCCTTCGAACTGCCCATGCGCTGCGTGGTGCGGCCCACCGACGGCCGCGGCCTCGACCCGGCCGGGTGGGACGACGCCTTCGCCTCGTACGACGCGGTCCTCGTCAACTCGGCGGGCGACGGCATCACCCTGGACGGCCTGGGCGTCACCGAGGCCAAGGCCCGCATCACCGACTGGCTGAGCGCCCGCGGCATCGGCGAGGGCACTGTCAACTACCGCCTGCGGGACTGGCTGTTCAGCCGCCAGCGGTACTGGGGCGAGCCCTTCCCGATCGTCTACGACGAGGAGGGCACCGCCCACGCGCTGCCCGAGTCGATGCTGCCCCTCGAACTCCCCGAGGTGGACGACTACTCGCCGCGCACCTTCGACGCCGACGACGCGGACACCGAGCCTGAGACCCCGCTGTCCCGCAACGCGGAGTGGGTCCACGTCGACCTCGACCTCGGCGACGGACGGGGCGTCAGGCGCTACCGCCGCGAGACCAACACCATGCCCAACTGGGCGGGTTCCTGCTGGTACATGCTGCGCTACCTGGACCCGCACAACACCGAGCAGGCCGTCGCGCCCGACATCGAGCGGTACTGGATGGGGCCGCGCGAGGGCGCGCCGCAGGGCGGTGTCGACCTGTACGTGGGCGGGGCGGAGCACGCCGTGCTGCACCTGCTGTACTCGCGCATGTGGATCAAGGTGCTGCACGACCTGGGGCACGTCTCGGCGTCCGAGCCGTTCCACAAGCTCTACAACCAGGGCATGATCCAGGCGTTCGTCTACCGCGACCAGCGCGGCATCGCGGTGCCCGCGGCCGAGGTGGAGGAGCGCGACGGCGCGTACTACCACCAGGGCGAGCAGGTCGGCAGGCTGCTCGGCAAGATGGGCAAGTCGCTGAAGAACGCGGTGACGCCCGACGAGATCAGCGCCGAGTACGGCACCGACACACTGCGCCTGTACGAGATGGCGATGGGGCCGCTCGACGTGTCGAGGCCCTGGGACACGCGCGCCGTCGTCGGCCAGTACCGGCTGCTCCAGCGGCTGTGGCGCAATGTGGTCGACGAGGCGACGGGCGAGGTCACCGTCGTCGAGGCCGAGCCCGACGAGGACACCCTGCGCGCCCTGCACAAGGCCATCGACGGGGTCACCCAGGACCTGGAGGACCTGCGCTTCAACACGGCCGTCGCCAAGATCACCGAGCTGAACAACCACCTCACCAAGGCCCAGGGCCCCCTCGCGAGGCCGGTCGCCGAGCGCCTGGTGCTGCTGGTCGCGCCGTTCGCGCCGCACATCGCCGAGGAGTTGTGGCACCGGCTCGGCCACGAGGACACGGTCGTCCACCAGGACTTCCCGGTGGCGGACCCGGCGTATGTCGTGGACGAGACGGTGACGTGCGTGGTGCAGGTCAAGGGCAAGGTGAAGGCCAGGATCGAGGTCTCGCCCTCGGTCTCCGACGCGGACCTGGAGGCGCTGGCGCTCGCCTCGCCCGGCGTGGTCGCCGCGCTCGGCGGAGGGGGCATCAGGAAGGTGATCGTCCGGGCGCCGAAGCTCGTCAACATCGTGCCGGCGTAGCCGCGAGGCGCCGGGGCCGCGGGCCCCGGGGCGCCGGGCTCGGGCCCGGTGCCCGGGGCTTCCCCTGCGGGGCGGTTGGGGGTTCGGAGGGAACCCGCGGCCGCCCCGCCGCGTTTACCGTGGAAGGGACCGCTGAGACCCGCGACCGTTCGGAGGCCGACCGTGGAAGCCGTGCTGCTGATCGTGCTGCTCCTCTTCGTCGCCGCCGTCGCGTTCGGCGCGTACGCCACGGTGAAGGCGGTCGGCGCGGCCAAGCGCGGCGTGGACCGCACCATCGCGCAGGCCAGGCGCTCCGTCGAGGACACCGCGCTGCGTGCCAAGAGCCTCGGGCAGCCCGGCGCGCAGGGCGAGCTGGCCCAGCTGCGGCTGCGGCTGCGCACCTCCATGCGGGCCACCCAGGAGGCGCTGTACGGGGGCGTGGCGGTGGACGCCTCGCTGGAGGAGTCGGTGCGGCTGTTCGAGCGGCTCAGCGCCCACGGCCGCGATCTGGAGGAGCACCTGCGGCAGGCGGAGCGCGACCCGGACCGCGCCAGGGTCGGCAGCCGCATGGCGGAACTGCGGGAGCGCACGGAGCAGATCACGCACGCGGCGGACTCGCTGCGCTGGGCGGTCAGGGACCGCGCGCACCGGTTCGCGAGCGACGACCTGTCGGCCCTCAGCGCCGACATCGACGTCGAGTCCGGCGCGCTGCGGCACTGGGCACCGGTCGAGGGGGACGGAGGCGCGCCGGGGGACGCGACAGCGGCGGGCGGGGCAGCGGCGGCGCAGGGCCCCGGGCCCGAGGCGCTCGACGCCGCCGATCCGGACCGGTTCGGCGGCGGGAGTGCCCGGCGGCGGCGCGGGGCGCCGTGGGGCGAGCGGGTGAAGCGGGCCGAGCAGCCCGGCCCTGAAGCGACGAACTGAGGGCGCGGCGGCCGCCTGCCGTGGCGCGGGCCGGCTGCTGACCCCGCGGGCGCGGGGGGCCGGGCCCCCGGGGCCGGGCAGGGTCCTTGCGGGCCGGTTCTGCGGGGCCCTGGGCCGTCTGGGGGGAGCGGCTGCGGGTAACCTCCGGGGCATGTCCCGCCATGTCGCCATCGTCACCGATTCCACGGCCTACCTGCCCCCTCAGACGATGCGGCGGCACGGCATCACGGCGGTGCCGCTGACCGTCGTGCTCGGCGACGAGGCGCTGGAGGACGGCAGCGAGGTCTCCGCGGGCGCGGTGGCCGAGGCGCTGCGCAAGCGCCGCTCCGTGACCACGTCGAGGCCGAGCCCCGAGACCTTCGCCGCGGCCTACCGCGCGGCCGCCGGGTCCGGCGCGACGGGAGTGGTGTCGCTGCACCTGTCCGCCGAGTTCTCCGGCACGTACGACGCGGCGGTGCTGGCCGCAAGGGACGCGCCCGTGCCCGTACGGGTCCTGGACACCGGTGTGGTGGCGATGGCGCTCGGCTTCTGTGCGCTGGAGGCGGCCCAGGTCGCGGAGACCGGCGGCACGCTCGACGAGGCGGTCGCGGCCGCGGAGAAGCGCGCGAGGGCGACCTCCGCCTACTTCTACGTCGACACTCTCGACTACCTGCGGCGCGGCGGCCGGATCGGCGCCGCGCAGGCCCTGCTGGGGTCGGCGCTCGCGGTCAAGCCGCTGCTCCACCTCGACGAGGGGCGGATCGAGCTGCTGGAGAAGGTGCGCACCGCGTCCAAGGCCATCGGGCGGCTGCGGGACATCGTCGTGGAGCGCGCGGGCGCGGGCGAGGTCGACATCGCGGTGCACCACCTGGCGGCCCCGGAGCGCGCGGCGGCCCTCGCCGAGCAACTGGGGGACCGGGTGCCGGGTCTGGGAGAGCTGCACGTCAGCGAGGTCGGCGCGGTGATCGGCGCGCACACAGGGCCCGGGCTGCTCGGCGCTGTGGTGTCACCGCGCTGAGCAGTTCCGCGCTCCGCTGTCCGCCGTACGGCGTCCTGTTCACCAGGGCACGGTGCCGCCGGTGCGGTTCAGGTACGCGAGCCCCGGCGTGCCGATCCTCGACAGCAGGACGTCCACCAGCAGCGGGGCGCTCTCCTCGACGGTGTACGGCGCCTCGGGCCCGCCGAGAGCGCCGTCAACCGCCGCTACCGGCGCCTTCGCGCGGACGGCGTCATCCGTGTCGCAGGCGTGGTCGACCCCGGCGCGCTGGGCCAGAGCCGGTGGCTGGTGCGGCTGCGCTGCCGCCCCGGCAGCGCCACGGCGATCGCCGACGCGCTCGCGCGGCGCGACGACGTCAACTGGGTGGCGGTGAGCGCCGCGGGCTGCGAGATCACCTGCGCGACCCAGTCGCGGAGCGAGGAGCAGCGCGAGGACCTGCTCGGCCGGCGGCTCCCGCGCACGGCGGCGGTGCTCGACATCAACTCCTTCGCGATGCTGCGGCAGTTCATGGGTGGCCGCGGCCACTACTGGGCCGCGCTTGACGGTGTGCTCACCGCCGAGCAGGAGGCCGCGCTCGGGAGCGCGGGCACGCCGTTCACCGAGGCGCCCGTCGTCGCCCGGGCCCCGGTGCGGCTCGGCACGGAGGACGAGGCGATCCTCGGCGCGCTCGCCGCCGACGGCCGCGCGGGGCTCGTGGCGCTCGCCGCCGCGGCCGATTCGACCCCCGGGCGGGTGTCGCGCCGCCTGCACGCGCTGCTGCTGAGCCGCGTCGTCACCGTCGACGTGGAGATCGCGGCGGCCGCGCTCGGCTACCGCACCCGGGCGAACCTCTGGCTGCGGGTCCACCCGTCGGCGGTGAAGGACGTCGGGCGCGCCCTCGCGCGCGAGCCGTCGATCGCCTTCGCCGCCGCGGTCTCCGGTCCCTCCAACGTCCACGCCGTCGCCCACTGCCGGGACCTCGACGAACTCTTCGAGTTCACCTCGGAGTGCATCGGCTCGCTCGCCGGGCTCCAGAGCGTGGAGGTCTCACCCGTGCTCCAGCACGTCAAGCAGGCGGGCACGCTGCTGTCCGGCGACCGGCTGGCGGAGCCGCCGCGCAGACGGGGGTGAGGCGGCGGGACGCCGGGCGAGGGTGGCGGGTGACGGCGGCGCCGGGCGAGGGGCCGCCGGGGCCGCCGGGGCCGCTGACGCCGGGGTGGCCGGGCGGCGGGGTGTGTACGGGGCCGGGAGAGCGGTTCTGGCGCGGGCGTTCGCTCGTACGGGTGGCGGGGTTGTCCACAGTCGGCGGGTTGTCCACAGGAGGTCGACCAAGATCATCGCGGGGGTGGGGAAATCCCTAGCGTGGAGGCATGACCACGCTCCGTGTCCGCCCCCGCCCCCGTCCCTCCGCCGTCCGTGCGCCGCGTCCTCTCCGTGACCGCGAACGTGACCCCGGCCGCGGCCCCGGCGCCCGCCGTCCCGCCGTGCGGCTTCCCGGCGTCCGCGCGCCGGGTCCCCGCGCGCTCGCGCGGGCGCGGCGAGCCGCCGGGCGCACCCTGTACGCGGAGGGCGGCCCGGTGTCCACGGCCGGAGGCGACCCCCTGCCGGGCGCGGTGCGGGACCGGGCCGCCGCCCTGTTCGGGAACGGACCGCGGCGGCCGCAGGAGCCGGACCCCGCCCCGCGAGACCCGCCGGAGTCCGGGCCGGCTCCGGGAGAGGCCGACCGTGCGGCGGACGACGGCGCCCGCCGGCCGCTGCCCCCGCCCCTTACGCCCTCCCCCTCTCCCTCCTTCCCCCTGTCCCTGCGCGGGCGCCTGCTGCCCGCCCTGCGGGACCGGCTGCCGCCGTGGGCGCTGCCCCGCTTCGGGCTGAGGCCGAGGGCCGTGGCCGCGCTCGGCGCCGTGCTCGTGACCGCGGCGCTCCTCGCCGTCCAGCACTTCTGGCTCGGCCGCCCCCGCGCGGTGAGCGCGCCGGTGACCGTGGGCGCCGCGCACGACGCGTCCGCCGGGCGTCCCGCCGGCCCGCCGGATACCGGGCCCGCGCCCGCCCCGGGGCCGCCGCCCGCGGCGCCCTCGGCGGGGCCGGGTGGCGGCAGGGTCGTGGTCGACCTGGCCGGGGCCGTACGCCACCCCGGGGTGCTGCGGCTGCCCGCGGGGTCGAGGGTGGAGGACGCGCTGCGCGCGGCGGGCGGCCCCGAGGAGGGCACGGACCTCACCGGGCTGAACAGGGCGCGGGTGCTGACCGACGGCGAACAGGTGGTCGTGGGCGCGCCGCAGGGCGCCGTTCCCGCGCCGCCCGCGGGCTCCGGCGCCCCCGGCGTGCCGGGAGCCCCAGGAAGCCAGCCGCTCAGCCTCAGCACGGCCACCGCCGACCAGCTCGACACCCTGCCGGGGGTCGGCCCCGTGCTGGCGCAGCACATTCTCGACTACCGCGCGCAGAACGGCGGTTTCCGGTCGGTCGACGAGCTGCGCGAGGTCGGCGGCATCGGCGACCGCCGCTTCGCCGACCTCGAAAAGCTGGTGCGGCCGTGACCCGCCGGGCGGGCGCCCCCGGCGCCGCGCGGAGCGGCGCAGGAGTGCCGGGGACCGGCGCCCTCGCGGCGGGGCCGCCCCAGGAAGCGGGGCAGCGGCACCGGCTCGGGGACGGGAATCCGCGGCCCGAGGGGCCCATGGACCTGCGGCTCGTGCCGCCCGCGCTGGCCACGTGGGGCGCTGCGGGCGTCGCGCTCGCCGTGCCCGGCCGGTGGGCGGCGGCCGGAGCTGCCGGGCTGCTGGCCGTGGCGGCCGTGCTCGCGATGCGGCGCAGGCCGGGGCGTGCGTGGGCCATGGTCGCCGTCGCCGCCCTGTGCTGCGCCGCGGCGGGCACCGTCTCCGCTGCGCTGCACGCGGCCGACGTGCGGCGCGGGCCCGTCCCACGGCTCGCGGAGCGGTACGGGAGGGCCGAGGTCGAGCTGGCCGTCAGGTCCGACCCGCGGCCGGTGCGCCAGAAGGTCAGTGGTGACCATCTCACGGCGGCGCAGCTGATGTTCGAGGCCGACGTGGTGCGGGTGGCGTCCCGGGGCGGCCCCGCCACGGAGACCAGGACGCCCGTCCTCGTGTTCGTCGACCCGGGAGCGCGCCGGAGCGCCTGGCGGGCACTGCTGCCCTCCACCAGGCTGCGCCTGACCGCCGGGTTCGCGCCGCCGTTCGCCGACGACCCGGCGCATGCGGCGCTGGTGCGTCCGGTGTCCGCGGACCTGCCGCCCGCGGTGGCGGGGCCGCCGTCCTGGCCGCAGCGCGTCGCCGGTGCGCTGCGCGCGGGGCTGCGGCGCGCCACGGACCCGCTGCCGCCCGACGCGCGTGCCCTGCTGCCCGGCCTGGTCGTGGGGGACACCTCGCGCGTCCCGCCCGATCTCGACGCGGCGTTCAGGGCCACCGACCTGACGCACCTCGTGGCCGTGTCCGGCGGCAATCTGAACGTGGTGCTCGCCCTGCTGATCGGCCCGCCCGCGCTGGCGCTGCGCGCCGAGCGGCGGGGGCTCGCGGCCGGGCTCGGCATCCCGCTGCGGACGACAGCGGTGCTCGGCGGCGGGCTCACGCTGGCGTTCGTGGTGGTGTGCAGGCCGGAGCCGAGCGTGCTGCGGGCCGCCGCCTGCGGCCTGGTGACCCTGCTCGCCCTGGCGACCGGGCGGCGCAGGTCGCTGATCCCGGCCCTGGCCGCCGCCGTGCTCGGGCTCGTCCTCTACGACCCGTGGCTCGCGCGGAGTTACGGCTTCGCCCTGTCGGTTCTCGCCACGGGCGCGCTGCTGACCCTCGGCCCCCGCTGGTGCGCGGCGCTCGTCGCGCGCGGGGCGCCGGCGCGGCTCGCGGAGGTGCTTGCGGCGGCGGGCGCCGCGCAGGCGGTGTGCGCCCCGGTCGTCGCGGTGTTCGCCGCGCGGGTCGGCCTGGTGGCGGTGCCGTGCAACCTCGCGGCCGAACTCGCCGTCGCGCCCGCCACGGTGCTCGGCTTCGCGGCGCTCGCACTGGCGCCCCTCGCCCCGTCGGCCGCGGAGGCCGCGGCGCGCCTCGCGGGCCTGCCTGCCGGCTGGATCGCCGGAGTGGCGAGGGCGGGAGCCGCGCTGCCAGGCGCCGAACTGGCCTGGCCTGGCGGCGGGTGGGGAGGGGCGCTGCTCGCCCTGGCGACCGGGGGCGCGCTGGTGGCGCTGCGCGTACTGCGGCACCGGCCCTGGACGGCCGCCGGGTGCGCGGTGCTGCTGCTCCTCGCGCTGCTGCGGCCGCCGCCCGTCGTCCGGCTGGTGACGGGCTGGCCGCCACCCGGCTGGTCGTACGCGATGTGCGACGTCGGCCAGGGGGACGCGACGGTGCTCGCCGCAGGCCCGGGCAGCGCCGTCGTGGTGGACGCGGGGCCCGATCCCGCACTGGTCGACGGGTGCCTGCGGGGGCTCGGCGTGACACGGGTCCCGCTGCTCGTGCTCACCCACTTCCACGCGGACCATGTCACCGGCCTGCCGGGTGTGTTGCGGGGGCGGGCGGTCGCCGCGATCGAGACGACGACGTTCGCGGAGCCGGCCGCGGAGGCGGCGTTCGTCCGGCGTACGGCCGCTGCCGCCGGCGTGCCGGTGGCGCCCGTCGCGCCGGGGGAGCGCAGGGCGGTGGGCCCGCTGACCTGGCGTGAGCTGTGGCCGCCCCCTGGCCGAGGACCTGCGACGGGCGAGCCCAACGACTCCAGCGTCACCCTGCTCGTGCGGATCCGCCACGGCCCCACCCTGTTGCTCCCCGGGGACCTGGAGCCACCCGCGCAGCGCGCCCTGCTGCGGGGCGGCGGCCTGCCGCCCGTCGACATCCTCAAGGTGCCGCACCATGGTTCTTCGTTCCAGGACCCGGCGCTGCTGCGGTGGTTGAGGCCGCGGCTCGCGCTGGTCTCGTGCGGCGCCGGCAATCCGTACGGGCATCCGTCGGCGCGGACGATCGGCGCGCTGCGGAGCGGGGGAGCGGTGGTGTTGCGCACCGACACGGACGGGGAGATCGCCGTCACGGGAAGCGGGCCCGCTCTACGCGCGGTGTCCCGGGGGACGGACCGGTCGGTCGCGTGAAAGGGGCGTCTGCCATCATCGGGCTGGTCGAGCGAGCGGACGATCCGATGTTCCTACTCGTCCGTACGTTTGCCTTGCACAGCTCAACAGTGTTCGAATGCCAATCCGTTCAGGGGCCCCGGGCAGTTCGGCCCCGGGGTGTCCAGCGCACAGGGGTAGCCAAGATGATCAGCCGCTTGTTCGGTCGGCGGACGGCCGCGGGCCAGAAGAACAACCCGCTCTCCGGACTCTCCGTCCCTCCCGGCGCGGGCCTGCTGACCTGCCGTGTCCTCGACCCTGTGAGCGAGCCCGTGGGCCAGGCGGAGTTCACGGTCAGCGACACGCAGGGACGCAAGGTCGTCAGCGGGGAGACCGACCCCTTCGGCGGTGTCGCTGCGATGGTGCCCGTGGGCGAGTACCGGGTCGCGGTGTCCGCCGAGAGCTACAGCCCCTACCGGGCCAGCGCCTCGATCACCGAGGACAGCAAGCTCGCCTCGCTGGGCGACATCACGCTCCAGGCCGCGCCCTCGCTGCCGCTGCCGACGGCGGGGGAGTGGGAGATCGAACCCGCGCACTCCCGCATCGGGTTCGTCGCCCGGCACATCGGACTCGCGCGCGTCTACGGCCGGTTCGACAACTTCGCCGGCGCGATACGCCTCGGGAACTCCATCGAGGACTCCGCGATGCACGTGGTGATCGACGCCGCGTCCATCGACACCAACGTGCAGATGCGTGACGACCACCTCCGCTCCGGCGACTTCCTGGACGTCGAGAACTACCCGACGATGGAGTTCTACAGCGACCGCTTCCAGCACAAGGGCGGCAACAACTGGCTGATCACCGGCGCCCTGACGCTGCACGGCGTCACCCGGACCGTCGCCCTCGAAGCGGTCTACGGCGGCGTACGCGTCGGCATGGAGAACGAGACGCGCGCCGCCGTGCGGGCCACGGCAGAACTGCACCGCGAGGACTACACCATCAACTGGCAGACGATGCTGGCGCGTGGCATCGCCGTCGTCGGGTCGAGCATCAAGATAGAACTGGAGATCCAGATCGTGCCCAAGGGCACGGAGCTCCAGTTCAAGTAGGAGGGCGTGCACCGGGGCCGGCCGGCCGCCGGGAGCGCGGGCGGGACGCATGGACGACGACGTGACACATCTGCTGGTGCTGCCGGACCGCGACGCCGCCGAGGAGGCGGCCGCCGGGTTCGCCGACCGGTTCGGCAGCGGGGGCGAGCCGCGGATCGTGCGGGACGCCCTGGCGGGCGAGGACGACGCCGAGGACGCCCAGTGGCTGGTGCTCGTGGCGGATCCGGACGGGCGGCTCGACCCCGCCGAGCTCGACGCGTACGCCGCGGCCTGGGAGGGCTGGACGGAGCGGCCCTGAGGCCGCCCGGGGGCCGCGCTGTCGGTGGGGCGTGCCATGCTGGCGGGGATGGCCACCAGGAAAGCAGCAAGCGACGACCCCCTCGCGCCCGTCACGCTCGCCGTGGGGCAGGAGGACCTCCTCCTCGACCGCGCGGTGCAGCAGGTCGTGGGCGCGGCGAGGGCCGCGGACGCCGACACCGACGTGCGGGACCTCACGGCCGACCAGGTCCAGCCGGGGACGCTGGCCGAGCTGACGAGCCCGTCGCTGTTCGCGGAGCGCAAGGTCATCGTCGTGCGCAACGCACAGGACCTGTCCGCGGACACCGTCAAGGACATCAAGGCGTACTTCGGCTCGCCCGTCGAGGAGATCACCCTGGTGCTGCTGCACCCGGGCGGCGCCAAGGGCAAGGGGCTGCTGGACGCGGCGCGCAAGGCGGGCGCCCGCGAGGTGGCCTGCCCGAAGACGACCAAGCCCGCGGAGCGGCTGACGTTCGTGCGCGGGGAGTTCCGCGCGCTCGGCAGGTCCGCCACACCCGAGGCGTGCCAGGCGCTGGTCGACGCGATCGGCAGCGACCTGCGGGAGCTGGCGAGCGCGGTCTCGCAGCTGGCCGCCGACATCGAGGGCACGGTCGACGAGGCGGTCGTCGGCCGCTACTACACGGGCCGCGCGGAGGCGTCGAGCTTCACCGTCGCCGACCGGGCCGTCGAGGGCAGGGCGGCGGAGGCGCTCGAGGCGCTGCGCTGGTCGCTGTCGACGGGCGTCGCGCCCGTGCTGATCACCAGCGCGCTCGCGCAGGGCGTACGGGCCATCGGCAAGCTGTCGTCGGCGCGCGGCGGCAGGCCCGCCGACCTCGCCCGCGAGCTGGGCATGCCGCCGTGGAAGATCGACCGGGTGCGCCAGCAGATGCGCGGCTGGACGCCCGACGGGGTCGCCGTCGCGCTGCGGGCCGTCGCCGAGGCGGACGCGGGCGTCAAGGGCGGCGGGGACGACCCCGAGTACGCCCTGGAGAAGGCGGTCGTCGCCATCGCCCGCGCGGCCCGCCCCCACCGCTGACCCCGCCGCCCCGCGCACGCACACGCCGCACGGCCCTGGGCACAGGCCACGCCCACCCTGAGCCGGCCCCGCCCCGGGCGCAGGACCCGCCTGCCCTGAACATCAGCCCCATCCACCCCGGGCGCCGGACCGCCCGCCCCGGGCGTAGGACCCGCCCCCGCCCGGGTGCCCAAGCCCCGGGCGGCGCCCGGATCCCTCCGCCCCCTTGGGAGCGGACACGCCGAAGGCCCCGGCCGTGGGGGCCGGGGCCTTCGAGAGCTGTGGAAACCGCACCCGCGTGGCGAACGCAGTTCGGTGTGCGGCTCCGGGGCCGGAGCAGGGGCGGGAGAGAGGGGCCCGCCGGGTCCTGTCCGGGTCGATCAGGCGATCGGCCGGGGTCCTGTCCTGGGCGCGTCGCCCGGCGACGCGGCCCGCCCGCCGATCAGGTCGAGCACGAACGAGCGTCAGGCCTCGATGCCGTTGACGGTCGACGCCAGCGCCGACTTCTTGTTGGCGGCGGCGTTCTTGTGGATGACACCCTTCGACGCGGCCTTGTCGAGCTCGCGGGAGGCGACACGGGCGGCCGCGGTGGCCTTCTCGACGTCGCCCGCGGCAGCGGCCTCGCGGGTCTTGCGGATCGCGGTCTTCAGGGAGGACTTGACGGCCTTGTTGCGCAGGCGCGCCTTCTCGTTCGTCTTGTTGCGCTTGATCTGGGACTTGATGTTCGCCACGAAAGAGCCTTTGCAGGTCCGGTGATGCCGATGATGGTGGTGACCGGCCGGCGGCTCGCGCCACCGGGCGGTGCGGCACGCGCCGGCGCGCACGAGGGCACGGCGGAGCGAGACACAGCTGTTCAGGCTAGCAGCCCCGGTATGACCGGCCCAAATCGGTCGCAGGGCGTCCGCCGTGGGACGATGGAGCCTGCGTATCGATCCGCTCCAGATTCCGATCCACATGTCGACCCGAGACGAGACGACGCGCCCCGAGGAAGGCAGCCGCGCGAAGACCACCGCCCGCGCGGCACGGCCCCCGCGGGGCGGCGCGCCTCAAGAATCAGGACCCTGCGTGCCCGCGACCCCCGTCAACGTGCCCGAGCCCAGCCGTACCGACCCCGCGCTGATCCGCAACTTCTGCATCATCGCGCACATCGACCACGGCAAGTCCACGCTCGCCGACCGGATGCTCCAGCTCACCGGCGTCGTCGAGCAGCGGCAGATGCGCGCCCAGTACCTCGACCGCATGGACAT
Organism: Streptomyces sp. NPDC047002; assembly: GCF_040704505.1. Lineage (NCBI taxonomy): Bacteria > Bacillati > Actinomycetota > Actinomycetes > Kitasatosporales > Streptomycetaceae > Streptomyces > Streptomyces sp. NPDC047002. Next base: position 202,888 of record NZ_JBEYWC010000003.1, on the reverse strand, counting down.
CGAGCGCGAGCGCGGCATCACGATCAAGTCCCAGGCGGTCCGCCTGCCGTGGGCGCCCCGTACCGGCGAGGACCAGGGCAGGACCCACATCCTCAACATGATCGACACCCCTGGGCACGTCGACTTCACCTACGAGGTGTCCCGCTCGCTCGCCGCCTGCGAGGGCACGGTCCTGCTGGTCGACGCCGCGCAGGGCATCGAGGCGCAGACCCTCGCCAACCTCTACCTGGCGATGGAGAACGACCTCACGATCGTCCCCGTCCTCAACAAGATCGACCTGCCGGCCGCGCAGCCGGAGAAGTTCTCCGAGGAACTGGCGAACCTGATCGGCTGCGACCCCGACGACGTGCTCAAGGTCTCGGCCAAGACCGGGCTCGGCGTGGAGGCGCTGCTCGACCGGGTCGTCTCCGAGGTGCCGGCGCCCGTCGGCGTCGTGGACGCGCCCGCCCGCGCGATGATCTTCGACTCGGTGTACGACTCGTACCGCGGCGTCGTCACGTACGTGAGGGTCGTCGACGGCCGGCTCAACAAGCGCGAGCGCATCCGGATGATGTCGAGCGGCGCCACCCACGAGCTGCTGGAGATCGGCGCCAACTCGCCGGAGATGCTGCCGGCCGACGGCCTCGGCGTCGGCGAGGTCGGCTATCTGATCACCGGTGTGAAGGACGTGCGCCAGTCCAAGGTCGGCGACACGATCACCGCGCAGTCCAAGGGCGCGGAGAAGCCGCTCGGCGGCTACAAGGACCCCAAGCCCATGGTGTTCTCCGGGCTCTACCCGCTGGACGGCTCCGACTACCCGGAGCTGCGGGACGCCCTGGAGAAGCTCCAGCTCAACGACGCCGCGCTGGTCTACGAGCCGGAGACGTCCGCGGCGCTCGGCTTCGGCTTCCGCGTCGGCTTCCTGGGGCTGCTGCACCTGGACGTGATCCGGGAGCGCCTGGAGCGCGAGTTCGGCCTCGACCTGATCGCGACCGCGCCCAACGTCGTCTACCGGGTGGTGATGGAGGACGGCAAGGAGCACACCGTCACCAATCCGAGCGAGTTCCCCGAGGGCAAGATCGACGAGGTCTTCGAACCGGTCGTCAGGGCGACCATCCTCGCGCCGAGCGAGTTCATCGGCTCGATCATGGAGCTGTGCCAGAGCCGGCGCGGCACCCTCCTCGGCATGGACTACCTCTCGGAGGACCGGGTCGAGATCCGCTACACCCTGCCCCTCGCCGAGATCGTCTTCGACTTCTTCGACCAGCTGAAGTCCAAAACGCGCGGCTACGCCTCGCTCGACTACGAGCCCACCGGCGAGCAGTCGGCGCAGCTGGTGAAGGTCGACATCCTGCTGCACGGCGACAAGGTCGACGCCTTCTCCGCGATCACCCACCGCGACCAGGCGTACGCCTACGGCGTGCGGCTCGTCGCCAAGCTGCGCGAGCTGATCCCGCGGCAGGCGTTCGAGGTCCCGGTGCAGGCGGCGATCGGCTCGCGCGTCATCGCGCGCGAGACCATCCGCGCCATCCGCAAGGACGTCCTCGCGAAGTGCTACGGCGGAGACATCTCCCGCAAGCGCAAGCTGCTGGAGAAGCAGAAGGAGGGCAAGAAGCGGATGAAGATGGTCGGCAGCGTGGAGGTGCCGCAGGAGGCGTTCATCGCGGTGCTCTCCAGCGACGACGCGTCCGCGGGCAAGGCGAAGAAGTAGCGGGGCGGGTGAACGGCGGAGGGCCTCCGGCGCGCGCGGGCGCGGCGGGGGCCCTCCGCCATGTCCGGATGTCCTGCGATGTGTCCGGGCGCGGCGGCGCACACGGTTGTGTGGGAAATGTCGCCCCTCTTACGCGGTAGGGGCCGGACCCCTAGTCTGATTACCGATCGGTAGCTACTTGTCGGTCGGTCAATCAGTCGAACGCCATACGTCTCATGATCAGAAGCATCGTGCGGTACGACCCGTACGGTTCCGGAGGAAGCCGTGAGCGACACCCAGAACTTGATCGAGAACCGGCCGCCCTCCGTGGCGACCCTCTTCATTGAGCGCGTGGCCGCCACGCCGGAGGCCGACGCCTTCCGGTACCCGGTTCCTCCCGCATCGGGCCACGGCCCCGACACCTGGAACTCACTGACCTGGGGTGACACCGCCCAGCGCGTGTACGCCATCGCCGCGGGGCTCGTCGCGCTCGGCGTGCAGCCCGAGGAGCGCGTCGCCCTCGCGAGCTCCACCCGCATCGAGTGGATCCTCGCCGACTTCGGGGTGATGTGCGCGGGCGCCGCCACGACCACCATCTACCCGTCGACCAACGCAGACGAGTCCGTCTTCATCCTCTCCGACTCCGGCAGCCGCGTGCTGATCGCGGAGGACGCCGCTCAGCTCGCCAAGGTGCGGGCGCACCGCGCCGAACTGCCCGAGCTGACGCATGTCGTGGTGATCGAGGCGGTCGACGCCGTGCCCGAGGCCGGCGACCCCGAGGGCTGGGTGCTCTCCCTCGACTCCGTGGAGAAGCTCGGCCACCAGGAGCTCGCCGTGCACCCCGGGGTCGTGCGGGAGCGGATCGAAGCCCTCAAGGCCGACCAGCTCGCCACCCTCATCTACACCTCGGGCACCACGGGCCGCCCCAAGGGCGTACGGCTCCGCCACGACTCCTGGTCGTACATGGCGAAGGCGATGGCGGGCACGGGGCTGATCTCCGCGGAGGACGTGCAGTACCTGTGGCTGCCGCTCGCGCACGTCTTCGGCAAGATGCTCACCTCCGGGCAGATCGAGGTCGGCCACGTCACCGCGGTCGACGGCCGCGTCGACAAGATCATCGAGAATCTGCCGGTCGTCAGGCCCACGTACATGGCCGCCGTGCCGCGGATCTTCGAGAAGGTCTACAACGGCGTCGCCGCCAAGGCGCGCGCCGGCGGCGCGGCCAAGTACCGGATCTTCAAGTGGGCCGCGGAGGTCGCCCGCGAGTCCGCGCGGGTCTCCCAGGAGAACTTCCAGCGCACCGGCAACAGCTCTCTGCCGTTCGCGCTCGCCGCCAAGCACAAGGTCGCCGACGCCCTCGTCTTCGCCAAGATCAGGGAGGCGTTCGGCGGGCGGCTGCGCGCCGCGGTCTCCGGCTCGGCGGCGCTCGCCCCCGAGATCAGCTTCTTCTTCTCCGGCGCGGGCGTGCCCATCCTGGAGGGGTACGGGCTGACCGAGACCAGCGCCGCCTGCTTCGTCAACCCGGGGGTCGCGCTGCGCACCGGCACGGTCGGCAAGCCCATGCCGGGCACCGAGGTCCGCATCGCCGACGACGGCGAGATCCTGATCCGCAACCCCGCGGTCATGGTCGGCTACCACGGCCTGCCGGACAAGACGGCCGAGGTGCTCGAGGAGGACGGCTGGTTCCACACCGGCGACATCGGGGAGCTGTCCACCGACGGGTATCTGAAGATCACCGACCGCAAGAAGGACCTCATCAAGACCTCGGGCGGCAAGTACATCTCGCCCGCCGAGGTGGAGACCCAGTTCAAGGCGGTCTGCCCGTTCGTCTCCAACATCCTGGTGATCGGCGGCGGCCGTAACTTCTGCAGCGCCCTGATCACCCTGGAGGAGCCCACGATCATGGAGTGGGCGGCCGAGCACAACCTCGGCGGGAGGCCGTACGCGGAGGTCATGGCGGCGCCGGAGACGGAGCGGCTGATCGACGGCTACGTCCAGCGCCTCAACGACGGGCTCCAGCGCTGGCAGGCGATCCGCAAGTTCCGGCTGCTGCCGCGCGACCTCGACATCGAGCACGGCGAGCTGACGCCGAGCCTCAAGCTGAAGCGGCCCGTGGTGGAGCGCGAGTACTCCGAGCTGATCGAGGACATGTACGCGGGAACGCGCGAGAGCTGACCGCTTCGGGCGTACCCGGGCTCAGGCAAAGGGCGGATCCGGGCGGGACGGATGTCCCGCCCGGATCCGCCCTCTTCCGTGTTTTCCGGGTCAGGTATGCCGCATCCCCGCCCTTTTCGGTGACTTGACGTACGCGGGCGGAGTCCGTCTGCCACCCTTGCCGCATCACACCGGCAGGGCGTGCCGTGGCGGTGCGCGCACACGCAGCAGACAACCGGACGCGGGAGCCGCAGTGGGGCCCATTCCGATCCAGCGTGCGACCGACCCCGACGCCCCGCGCGGGCCGCTTGCAGGGGCGGCAGGGCCGCCGCCGTTCGTCCGCATCAGCCTGGAGAGCGACCCGGTCGCGCCCGCCGAGGCCCGCCGCCTGGTCCGCGCCGCCCTCGCCGAGTGGACCGCGCTCGGCCTGCTCGGCGCCTGCGCCTTCTGCGGCGCCGCGCCCGAGACCGGCCAGGACCCGGCCGCGGCGCCGGACACCGGCAGGACCCCGGCACCCGCGGGCCCGCACACCGCGGCGGCACAGGACCAGGCACCGCCCGCCGCACCCGACCTGCCGGAAGGCATCTCAGGGGCCGCAGGCGCGGCCGCCGCCGACGGTGCTCGGCGCGGCGCGGTGTGTCCGCCGGGCGGGCACAGCACCGACCTGCTCGCGGACGACGCGGCGCTGGTCGCCGACGAGCTGGTCACCAACGCCGTGGTGCACGCGGGCACGAACGTCGAGGTCCGCTGCCGGCTGATGGAGCCCCTCGCCGCCTGGGCGCAGGGCGGCGAGGAGGAGTCGCCCGCGCTGCTCGTGGAGGTCTCCGACCACCACCCCGCGCGCTCGCCCGCCGACCCCGGCACGCCGTACCGCCGCTCGGGCCCGTACACGGCGGAGTACGGGCGCGGCCTGCAGATCGTCGCGTCGCTCGCGGAGCGGTGGGGCGTCACCTACCGCACCGGCCTCAAGACGGTGTGGGCGAGGATCGCGCTCGACGGCACCGGCGCGGCCGCGCGGCTCTCGCCGCGCCCGGGGCCCGAGGACGCCGGGCAGGCGGCCGAGGGCACGGGCGGGGAGGCCGCCCGTGGCGGGCCAGGCGCCCGCGGCGAGGCCGAGTGGCGCGGGCACGGCGCCCTGTCGTTCCTCGCCGAGACGTCCGACCTGCTCGCCGGGCAGCTGGACGAGGAGACGGTGGCGGCGCTCGCCGGGCAGCTGCTGGTGCCCAGGCTCGCGACCTGGTGCGCCGTCTGGCTCGACGGCAGCGGCACATCGGCGCGGCTCGCCGGGGTCTGGCACGCGCAGGAGGCGCGGCTCGACGCGCTGCGCGCCGCGCTGGAGAAGGGTCCGCCGGGGCCCGCGGATCCGCCGTACCCGGGCCCCGTCGAGGTCCCCGCGCCCGGCGGCGCCGCGCGGGCGCAGGACGGCACGGGCGCCTGCGAGGAGGGCGTCGCGCTCTCCTGCCGCCTCGTCACCAACGGCAGACCCGTCGGCACCCTGCTGCTCGGCAGACCCGGCAAGGCGCCGGTGGCCGACGAGATCGTCGACCTCGTGGAGGACTTCGCCCGCCGGGTCGCGCTCGCCGTCGGCGCGGCACGCCGCTACACCCGCCAGGCCACCATCAGCCGCGTCCTCCAGCGCGGCCTGCTGCCCAGCAGGGTCGCGAAGATCCCCGGCGTCGCGAGCGCCCTGGTGTACGAGCCGAGCGACGAGGGCCTCGCCGGGGGCGACTTCTACGACGTGTTCCACTGCCCGGGCGACCGCTGGTGCTTCATGCTCGGCGACGTGCAGGGCAGCGGCCCGGAGGCGGCCGTCGTCACCGGCCTCGCCAGGCCCTGGCTGCGGCTGCTCGGCCGCGAGGGCTACCGGGTCGGCGAGGTGCTCGACCGGCTCAACCGGCTGCTGCTCGACGACGCGACCGAGGCCGCCGAGGCGGCGTCCGCGATGGCGGCGGCGAGCGCGGCGGAGACCATGGCGGCGGGCGAGGCGGTCGCCGCCGGCCTGCCCCCGGCGGGGGCGCCCGTGGAACTGCCCGCGGCCGAGGGCTACCACCCGCGCTTCCTCTCCCTGTTGTACGGGGAGCTCGTGCCGCTGCCGGGCGGCGGCGCCCGCTGCACGGTGGCCAGCGCGGGCCACCCGCTGCCGCTGCTGCTGCGGCCAGACGGGACCGTGCGGCCCGCGGCGGAGCCACAGCTGCTGCTGGGGATCGCGGAGAACACCCCGTACGAGAGCCAGACCTTCGACCTGGCGCCCGGTGACACCCTGCTCTGTGTGACGGACGGGGTGACGGAGCGCCGCTCGGGCGGCCGGATGCTCGACGACTCCGACGGCCTCGCCCACGCCCTCGCCGCCTGCGCGGGGCTGCCCGCCGAGGGTGTCGCCGAGCACATCCGCCGCCTGGTCCACGGCTTCGACACCGCGCCTCCGGACGACGACCTGGCCCTCCTGGCCTTCCAGGCCGAGTGAGGCGGCGGGGGAGCCCTCCCGGGTGCGGGACAATGGGCGCATGCCCTCCGCACTGCCAGACGGCGACCCCGTGCCCGAGACCGGTGAGCTGCCCGCGTCCGCGCTCGACGGCGCGGGCGACCGGCCGCTCGGGTTCTACCTGCACGTTCCGTACTGCGCCTCGCGCTGCGGCTACTGCGACTTCAACACGTACACCGCGACCGAGCTGCGCGGCTCCGGCGGCGTGCTCGCCTCCCGGGACAACTACGCGGGCATCCTGGCCGACGAGGTACGCCTGGCGCGCAAGGTGCTGGGCGACGACCCGCGCCAGGTGCGCACGGTGTTCGTCGGCGGCGGGACGCCGACCCTGCTCGACCCGGCCGACCTGGTGCGGATGCTCGACGCCGTACGCGACGAGTTCGGGCTCGCCGACGACGCGGAGGTCACCACGGAGGCCAACCCGGACTCCGTCGACCCGGCCTGTCTGGCGGCGCTGCGGGAGGGCGGCTTCAACCGCGTCTCGTTCGGCATGCAGAGCGCGCGCCAGGACGTGCTGCGCGTCCTCGACCGCACCCACACGCCCGGCCGCCCCGAGGCGTGCGTCGCCGAGGCGCGCGCCGCCGGGTTCGAGCACGTCAACCTCGACCTGATCTACGGCACGCCGGGGGAGAGCGACGACGACTGGCGCGCCTCGCTCGACGCGGCGATCGGCGCGGGACCCGACCACGTCTCCGCGTACGCGCTGATCGTGGAGGAGGGCACCAGGCTGGCCGCGCGCATCCGCCGCGGCGAGGTCCCGATGACCGACGACGACGAGCACGCCGACCGCTACCTGATCGCGGACGAGGCGCTGTCCGCCGCGGGCTTCGGCTGGTACGAGGTCTCCAACTGGGCCACCTCTCACGCCGCGCGCTGCCTGCACAACGAGCTGTACTGGCGCGGCGCCGACTGGTGGGGCGCGGGCCCCGGCGCGCACAGCCACGTCGGGGGCGTGCGCTGGTGGAACGTGAAGCACCCCGGCGCGTACGCGGCGGCGCTCGCGCAGGGCCGCTCACCGGGCGCGGGACGCGAGCTGCTGGAAGCGGAGGACCGCAGGGTCGAGCGGATCATGCTGGAGCTGCGGCTGCGCGAGGGCGCACCGCTCGCCCTGCTGCGCCCGGAGGGCCGCCGCGCCGCCGAGCGGCACCTGCGGGAGGGGCTGCTCGCCGCCGGCCCCTACGCCGCGGGCCGCGCGGTCCTCACCCTGCGCGGGCGCCTGCTCGCCGACGCGGTCGTCAGGGACCTGGTGGACTGACCGCGCAGGCGGCCGCGTGCGCTCAGGGGCCCGCGGGCCCGCCGATCGTCACAAAGTCGATCAACTCCTCGACCCGGCCGAGGAGTTCGGGCTCCAGATCGCGGTAGGAGCGGACCGAGGCGAGGATGCGCTGCCAGGCGGCCCCGGTGTTCTCAGGCCAGCCGAGCGCACGGCACACGCCCGTCTTCCAGTCCTGGCCGCGCGGCACCCGCGGCCACGCCCCGATGCCCACGGAGGACGGCTTCACCGCCTCCCACACGTCGATGTACGGGTGGCCCACCACGAGCACGCTTTCGCCCGACGCCTCGGCGGCGATGCGGGACTCCTTGCTGCCCGGCACCAGGTGGTCGACGAGCACGCCGAGGCGCGCGTCGGGCCCCGGCGCGAAGTCCGCGACGATCGCGGGCAGGTCGTCCACGCCGCCGAGGTACTCCACGACGACGCCCTCCACCCGCAGGTCGTCGCCCCACACCCGCTCGACCAGCTCGGCGTCGTGCCGCCCCTCGACGTAGATGCGGCCGGCGCGCGCCACCCTGGCCCGCGCGCCGGGCACGGCGAGTGAGCCGGAGGCCGTACGGGCGGGCGCTTTGCGGTCCGCGCCCGCCGCCGGGCGCACCAGCGTCACCGGCCTGCCCTCCAGCAGGAAGGCCGCGGGCTCCATGGGGAAGACCCGGTGCTTGCCGAAGCGGTCCTCCAGGGTGACCGTGGGGCCCTGCGCGGTCTTCTCGCAGCGGATCACCGCGCCGCAGAACCCGCTCGACACCTCCTCCACGACCAGGTCGGGCTCCGCGGGAACCTCGGGCACGGGCGTGGAGCGCTTCCACGGGGGCGTCAGATCAGGGCTGTAACTCCGCACGGCCCCGACCCTATGCCGATCGCCGCCCGATGTCCCGGCCCCGCCACCCGGCGCTGCCCCGCGCCCGTTCAGGAGGGGCGGCGTCACACCCCGCCCCGCGCCAGCGCGTCGCGCTGGGCGCGGACGAACGCGGCGTCCACCACCGCGCCGTGCCCCGGCACGTACAGCGCGTCCTCGCCGGCCAGGCGCAGCAGGCCGTCGAGCGCGGCGGGCCAGCGGTGCGCCACCGCGTCGGGCCCCGCCTGCGGCGGCCCCGACTCCTCCACCAGGTCGCCGCAGAACAGCACGGCGGGACCGGCCGCGGGGCGCACCAGCACGGCCAGGTCGCAGGCGGTGTGGCCGGGGCCCGCGTCGACCAGCAGCACCCGCACGCCGCCGAGGTCGAGCCCGTACGGCTCGGCCCCGACCTCGCGCACCCGCGGCGCGCCGGGGCCGAGGCCGTCCACCGCGGCCCGCGCCCCGGCCGCGGGCGCGCCGTGGCGCACGGCGTCCGCGTACAGCGCGGCCCTGCCCGCCGACCCGCCCAGCGCCTCGGCGAGGCCCGCGGCCCCCACCACCTCGGCACCGGGGAACGCGCCCGCGCCCAGCACATGGTCGAAGTGCGGGTGGGTGAGGGCGAGATGCCGCACGGGTGCGCCGCCGGTGAGCCGCAGCGCCGCGTCCCGCACCGCCGCGCCCTGGCGCGGGGTGCCGCCCGCGTCCACGAGCAGCGCGCCGCCGGCGCCCGCGACCAGCCCCACCGTGCAGTCCCAGCCGGGCAGCCTGCACCGGTGCACACCGGGCGCGAGCCGCTGCCAGCCGTCCGGGCCCGGCGCCCCCGGCTCCCCGGCCATCCGCCGCCCTCCGCTCTCTTCCGTCTCTGCTGTCTCTTGCCTCTTGGCCTCTTGGCGACTCTGTCTCTTCCGGTACGTGCGGTTCTGCTGTCCCCGCCGGATTCCTGTTCCGCCGCCCGTCCCGCTGTCCCGTTTCCCCGCCTTCGCCCGGGTACCCGCGCGCGGGCCCGGCCCGTACCCGCAACCTCTCACGCCCCGGCGGCGCGATCACGTGGAACACTGCCTTGCTAGGCGCGCCCCCACCGGCCGTACACTGGCTCGGAAGGAGCTGGCACTCGGGCGGAGCGAGTGCCAAACGGGGTCGCAGAGCGCGACGAGGGACGACGAACGACGACCGCTGGAGGTGTGCGCCGTGCTCAGCGAACGCAGACTCGAAGTGCTGCGCGCCATCGTCCAGGACTACGTCGGCACGGAGGAGCCCGTCGGCTCCAAGGCGCTCACGGAGCGCCACGGGCTCGGCGTGTCGCCCGCGACGATCCGCAACGACATGGCCGTACTCGAAGAGGAGGGCTACATCGCCCAGCCGCACACGAGCGCGGGCCGTATCCCCACCGACAAGGGATACCGGCTGTTCGTGGACAAGCTGGCGGGCGTCAAACCGCTCTCCTCGCCCGAGCGCAGGGCCATCCAGAACTTCCTGGAGGGCGCCGTCGACCTCGACGACGTCGTCGGCCGCACGGTCCGGCTGCTCGCCCAGCTGACCCGGCAGGTCGCCGTCGTGCAGTACCCGTCGCTGACGCGGTCCACGGTGCGCCACGTCGAACTGCTCTCGCTTGCGCCCGCCCGGCTGATGCTCGTGCTGATCACCGACACCGGACGGGTCGAGCAGCGGATGATCGACTGCCCGGCACCGTTCGGCGAGATCGCCCTCGCGGACCTGCGGGCCCGGCTCAACAGCCGGGTGGTGGGCCGCCGCTTCGCCGACGTGCCGCGCCTGGTGCAGGACCTGCCCGAGTCCTTCGACGTGGAGGACAGACCCACGGTCTCCACCGTCCTCGCGACCCTGCTGGAGAACCTGGTCGAGGAGACCGAGGAGCGGCTGCTCATCGGCGGCACCGCCAACCTCACCCGCTTCGGGCACGACTTCCCGATGATGATCAGGCCCGTGCTCGAAGCCCTGGAAGAGCATGTGGTGCTCCTCAAGCTGCTCGGCGAGGCGGGGCAGCCGGGCATGACGGTCCGCATCGGGCACGAGAACGCCCACGAGGGCCTCACTTCCACATCTGTCGTAGCCGTCGGCTACGGTTCGGGCGACGAGGCAGTCGCCAAACTCGGCGTGGTCGGACCGACCCGCATGGACTACCCCGGAACGATGGGAGCGGTACGCGCAGTGGCACGTTACGTCGGACAGATCCTGGCGGAGTCGTAAGTGGCCACGGACTACTACGCCGTTCTCGGCGTGCGCCGCGACGCGTCCCAGGACGAGATCAAGAAGGCGTTCAGGCGGCTCGCACGCGAGCTGCACCCTGACGTCAACCCGGACCCGAAGACGCAGGAGCGCTTCAAGGAGATCAACGCCGCGTACGAGGTGCTCTCCGACCCGCAGAAGAAGCAGGTCTACGACCTCGGCGGGGACCCGCTGTCCAGCAACGGCGGCGGGGCCGGCGGCTTCGGCGCCGGCGGCTTCGGCAACTTCTCCGACATCATGGACGCGTTCTTCGGCACGGCGTCCCAGCGCGGCCCGCGCTCGCGCACCCGCCGCGGCCAGGACGCCATGATCCGGCTGGAGGTCGAGCTCAGCGAGGCGGCCTTCGGCACCACCAAGGACATCCAGGTCGACACGGCCGTCGTCTGCTCCACCTGCAACGGCGAGGGCGCCGCGCCCGGCACCTCGGCCCAGACCTGCGACATGTGCCGCGGCCGCGGCGAGGTCTCGCAGGTGACGCGGTCGTTCCTCGGCCAGGTCATGACCTCGCGCCCGTGCCCCCAGTGCCAGGGCTTCGGCACGGTGGTGCCGACGCCGTGCCCGGAGTGCGCGGGCGACGGCCGGGTGCGCTCCCGCCGCACGCTCACGGTCAAGATCCCCGCGGGCGTCGACGACGGCACCAAGATCCAGCTCGCGGGCGAGGGCGAGGTCGGCCCGGGCGGCGGCCCCGCAGGCGACCTGTTCGTGGAGATCCGCGAGCTGCCGCACTCCGTCTTCCAGCGCCGCGGCGACGACCTGCACTGCACGGTCACGATCCCGATGACGGCCGCCGCGCTGGGCACCAAGTGCCCGCTGGAGACGCTCGACGGCGTGGAGGAGGTCGACGTCAGGCCCGGCACGCAGTCCGGCCAGTCGATCCCGATGCACGGCCGGGGCGTGACCCATCTGCGCGGCGGCGGCCGCGGCGACCTGATCGTCCATGTCGAGGTCACCACCCCGGCGAAGCTCGACGCCGAGCAGGAGCACCTGCTGCGCGAACTGGCCAAGCTGCGCGGGGAGGAGCGTCCGACGGGGCAGTTCCAGCCCGGCCAGCAGGGGCTGTTCTCCCGGCTGAAGGACGCGTTCAACGGGCGTTAGGGGTCAGGCACCACCGCTGCCCGTCGGCGCGCGCACCCGTTCGCGGTGCGCGCGCCGACGGCGTTAGGCGGCCGCCGCGGCCCGGCTCGTGGGACACCGGCCGGGTCCGCGGCGCGGCTCGGGGCCCGCAGGCCAGGTCCGCCGCCCGGGGCTTGAACTCGCCCCTGCCGCCGGGCGCTCCATACCGGTTGGTCTCTCCGTTCTGCCGCCGGACGAACCGGGTCAAACAGCGCCTCCGCACCGCCATGACCGTTGGTTCTTCCCTTGGTATATGCCGGATGCGAGGGCGATTCTGCGCTCTGGTACGGGCATGGCACCATGCGTGCATGTCCTCCACGCTGACCGATCTCTGTCGGTATCCGATCGTGCAGGCCCCCATGGCAGGCGGAGCGTCCTGCCCCCAGCTGGCCGCCGCGGTCTGTGACGCGGGCGGGCTCGGCTTCCTCGCCGCCGGCTACAAGACGGCCGACGGCATGTACGACGAGATCAAGCGCCTGCGGGGACTCACGGCCGCGCCGTTCGGGGTGAACGTGTTCCTCCCGCAGACCCGGCACGCCGACCGCGCCGCCGTCGACCTCTACCGCAGCCAGCTGGCCGGGGAGGCCGACTGGTACGACACCCCGCTCGGCGACCCCGAGGCGGGCTGGGACGACAACTACGAGGCCAAACTCGCCGTCCTGCTCGACGAGCCCGTGCCGGTCGTCTCCTTCACCTTCGGCTGCCCGCCGCGCCGCGTGCTCGACCGCTTCCGCCGCGCCGGCACGTACACCGTCGTCACCGTCACCACCCCCGAGGAGGCGCGCGCCGCCCAGTGGTCGGGCGCCGACGCGGTCTGCGCCCAGGGCATCGAGGCCGGCGGCCACCAGGGCACCCACCACGACGACCCGGCGACCGACGGCGCCGGCATCGGGCTGCTCTCCCTCGTGCTCCAGGTCAAGGACGCCGTGGAACTCCCCGTCCTCGCGGCCGGCGGCATCATGCGCGGCCCCCAGATCGCCGCCGTGCTCGCGCTCGGCGCCCAGGCCGCGCAGCTCGGCACCGCGTTCCTCGTCACCGACGAGTCGGGCGCCCCCGACCTGCACAAGCAGGCCATGAGCAACCCGCTGTTCGCCCGCACGGAGCTCACCCGCGCCTTCTCGGGGCGCCCCGCGCGCGGCCTGGTCAACCGCTTCATGCGCGAGCACGGCCCCTACGCGCCCCAGGCCTACCCCGAGGTCCACCACGTCACCTCGCCGCTGCGCAGGGCCGCGGCCAAGGCGGGCGACCCCCAGGCCATGGCGCTCTGGGCGGGTCAGGGCCACCGCATGGCGCGGCCCATGCCCGCGGCGCAGCTCGTCGAGGTGCTCGCCGCCGAGACCGAGGCGGCACGCGCCGCGATGACCCTGGGAGGCACCCGGTGACCGCACCGGTCTTCGTCGTGGACGACGGCACCCGGCTGCGTCCCGGCACGGTCGTGCTCGAAGGTCCTGAGGGGCGCCACGCCGTCTCCGTACGGCGGCTGCGCGCGGGCGAACAGGTCGTCCTCACCGACGGCGCGGGCACCGGCGCGTACGGCACCGTCGCGGCGGCCGAGGGCAAGGACCGGCTCACCGTCGACGTCGTGTCCGTACGCACCGAGGACGCGCCCGCGGCCCGCATCACCGTCGTACAGGCGCTGCCCAAGGGCGACCGCGGCGAACTCGCCGTCGAGACCATGACCGAGACCGGCGTGGACGCGGTCGTGCCCTGGCAGGCCGCGCGCTGCGTCACCCAGTGGAAGGGCGAGCGCGGCGCCAAGTCCCTCGCCAAGTGGCGGGCCACCGCACGCGAGGCCGGCAAGCAGTCGCGCCGCCTGCGCTTTCCCGAGGTCGCGGACGCGGCCACCACCCGCCAGGTCGCGCGGCTGCTCGCGGACGCCGACTTCGCTGCCGTGCTGCACGAGGACGGCGGCGTCGCCGTGCCCCTCGCCACCGCGAAACTGCCGGACGCCGGGCACCTGGTGCTCGTCGTCGGACCCGAAGGAGGCGTCTCGCCCGAGGAGTTGGCCGCCTTCGCCGACGCGGGCGCGGCCCCGCACCGGCTCGGCCCCAGCGTGCTGCGCACCTCCACCGCGGGCACGGCGGCGGCCGCCGTGCTGCTCGCCCGCACCGGCCGCTGGTCCTGACCGCGGCGCCCCCGGCGGCCACCGCCGGGCGGCCAGGCGGCAGCCCGCGGGGCGGGACCGCTACGATGCCCGACGTACGGACGCGAGGAGATGAGGGCCCCGACCATGGCGGGAGAACCACAGGCCGACTGCCTGTTCTGCAAGATCGTCGCGGGGGACGTGCCCGCCACGGTCGTGCGCGAGAGCGAGACCACCGTCGCCTTCCGGGACATCAACCCGCAGGCGCCGACCCACGTCCTCGTCATCCCCAGGGCGCACTACCCCGACGCGGCGTCACTCGCAGCCGCGGCGCCCCAGGTCGCCGCCGACGTGCTGCGCGAGGCCGGAGCCGTCGCCGCGGACGACAAGGTCGAGGCGGGCGGCTACCGGATCGTCTTCAACACCGGCTCGGGCGCGGGGCAGACCGTCTTCCACGCGCACGCCCACGTCCTCGGCGGACGCGGGCTCAACTGGCCCCCCGGATAACCGTGTCCGTCCGTGAGCTCGTCGTGCTCGGCACGGCGAGCCAGGTGCCGACCCGCCGCCGCAACCACAACGGCTACCTGCTGCGCTGGGACGGCCAGGGACTGCTGTTCGACCCCGGCGAGGGCACCCAGCGGCAGATGCTGCGCGCCGGGGTCGCCGCGCACGACATCGACAGGCTGTGCGTGACGCACTTCCACGGCGACCACGCGCTCGGCCTCGCGGGCGTGATCCAGCGGATCAACCTCGACCGGGTCCCGCACCAGGTCACCGCGCACTACCCGGCGAGCGGTCAGCACTTCTACGAGCGCCTCGCGCACGCCACGGCCTACCGCGAGACGGTGGCCGTCGCCACGGTGCCGGTCGCGGGCGACGGGCTCGTGACGCTCGCCGAGACCCCCGCGTACACGCTGGCCGCGCACCGGCTCTCGCACCCCGTCGAGGCGTACGGCTACCGGCTCACCGAGCCGGACGGCAGGACCATGCTGCCCGACCTGCTCGCCGCGCACGGCATCGCGGGCCCCGACGTCGGGCGGCTCCAGCGCGAGGGCGAGCTGCGGGGCGTACGGGCCGAGGACGTCAGCCGCGTCCGCCGGGGCCAGCGCTTCGCCTTCGTCATGGACACCCGCCTGTGCGCGGGCGTCGCCGTGCTCGCCGAGGGGTGCGACCTGCTGGTCATCGAGTCGACCTTCCTCGACGCCGACGAGGCGATGGCCGCCGACTTCGGCCACCTCACCGCGGGCCAGGCGGGCGCGGCGGCCCGCGACGCGGGGGTGCGCCACCTCGTCCTGACGCACTTCTCCCAGCGCTACGACGACCCGGCCGCCTTCGGCCGCGAGGCCCGCGCCGCCGGCTTCACCGGCACCCTCACCGTCGCCGCCGACCTCACCCGCGTCCCCCTCCCGCGCAGGGCCTGACGCCTGTGCGGCGACCCGCGCCCCGAGCCAGGGCCGCGGGCCGCTGCCCGGCCGGTCGGGCCGGAAAAGGGCCGCGGCATCGGGCAGACTTGCGGCAACGCACGCAATCAGGAGCACGCCGTGATCCCACGAGAACGCACCGGAGAGAAGACCACCGCACGCGGCCAGGACACCGAGCCGCGGATCGACCCGCTGGACGGCCTGCGCGGGCACGGCGACCCCGAATGCGACGTGTACCTGACCGGCACGGTCTTCCTCGACATCATCTTCACCGGCCTCGACAGCGCGCCCGTGCGCGGCACCGAGTCCTGGGCGCGCGGCATGGGGTCGAGCCCCGGCGGCGTCGCCAACATGGCCACCGCCCTCGCCAGGCTCGGCCTGCGCACCTCGCTCTCCGCCGCCTTCGGCGACGACCACTACGGCGAGTACTGCTGGGACGCCCTCGAACAGGGCGAGGGCATCGACCTCTCCCGCTCGCGCACCGTGGCCGGCTGGCACTCGCCCGTCACCGTCTCCATGGCCTACGAGGGCGAGCGCACGATGGTCTCCCACGGCCACGAGGCCCCGCCGCCCGAGGGCGCCCTGCCCGAGTGCCCGCCCCGCGCCCGCGCCGCCGTCGCCTCCCTCGTCCCCGGCCACCGCCAGGACTGGATCGCCAGGGCCGCCGCGAACGGGGGCCGCGTCTTCGCCGACGTCGGCTGGGACGACAGCGGCGACTGGGACCTCGGCGCCCTGTCCGACCTGGCGCACTGCGAGGCCTTCCTGCCCAACGCCCAGGAGGCCATGCGCTACACCGGCGCGGACTGCCCGCGCGCCGCCGCCCACGCCCTCACCGAGCACGTGCCCGTCGCCGTCGTCACCCTCGGCGCCGACGGCGCCTACGCGGTCGACGGCAGGACCGGCGAGACCGCGCGGGTCCCCGCCATCGCCGTCGAGGCACTCGACCCGACCGGCGCGGGCGACGTCTTCGTCGCGGGCTTCATCACCGGCTCCCTGGCCGGCTGGCCGCTCGCCGACCGGCTCGCCTTCGCCGGGCTCACCGCCGCGCTCTCCGTCCGCGAGTTCGGCGGCTCCCTCTCCGCGCCCGGCTGGGCCGAGGTCGCCGCCTGGTGGGCGTACGCCCGCACCGACGGCGGCCAGGGCCGGGACGGCCTGCGCCGCTACGCCTTCCTCGCCGACCTGCTGCCCGCCACCGCCCGCCCGGGACCCCTGCGCCGCGCCGTCCCCACCATCGGCTTCGGCCGCTCGTCCTGACCCGTCCCGCCCGCTGCCCGGCCACGGAATCCTCCCCGTATGTCGCGCACATGGTCGAAAAGTCCTTCGGCCATGTCAGTGCGGGGTCGTAGGCTTGGTGGTCCAAGGGTTGTCGAGCAGCGAGAACCCTGCGACGGGAGGTATGCGCAGGCCACAGCGCCGGCCCATGACTCAGACACCCACAGCCCAGCAGTCCGCGCAGGACCGGGCCACGGCCCGGATCACCGTACCGGCCAAGCATCCGATGGTGACGGTCCTCGGATCCGGGGACTCCCTCCTCCGCGTGATCGAGAAGGCGTTCCCGTCCGCCGACATCCACGTACGGGGCAATGAGATCAGCGCCTCGGGCAGCGCGGCGGACGTCGCACTGGTCCAGCGCGTGTTCGACGAGATGATGCTGGTGCTCCGCACCGGTCAGCCGATGACGGAGGACGCAGTGGAACGTTCGATCGCCATGCTCAGAGCGAGCGAGAACGGCGGCGCGGACGGCGAGGAGACGCCCGCAGAGGTGCTCACGCAGAACATCCTCTCCAACCGCGGCCGGACGATCCGCCCGAAGACGCTCAACCAGAAGCGCTACGTCGACGCCATCGACAAGCACACGATCGTCTTCGGCATCGGCCCGGCGGGCACGGGCAAGACCTACCTCGCCATGGCCAAGGCCGTACAGGCACTCCAGTCCAAGCAGGTCACGCGGATCATCCTGACCCGCCCCGCCGTCGAGGCGGGCGAGCGCCTCGGCTTCCTGCCCGGCACGCTCTACGAGAAGATCGACCCGTACCTGCGCCCCCTGTACGACGCCCTCCACGACATGCTCGACCCCGACTCCATCCCCCGCCTGATGGCCGCGGGCACCATCGAGGTCGCGCCCCTGGCCTACATGCGCGGCCGGGCCCAGCCTCTCTTCACCAAGGTCATGACCCCCTCCGGGTTCAGGCCGATCGGCGACCTGCGCGTCGGTGACCTGGTGACCGGGTCCAACGGCGAGCCGACGCCCGTGCTGGGGGTCTATCCCCAGGGCGAGAAGGACATCTACCGCGTCACGGCGCAGGACGGTTCGTGGACGCTCTGCTGCGGTGAGCACCTGTGGACGGTCCGGACGGCCTCCGACCGGCGCCGTGGCAAGCCGTGGAGGGTCCTGGAGACCAAGGAGATGATCGGCAGCCTGCGCGCCGCCCACGCGCGCCGTTACGAGCTGCCGATGCTCACCCAGCCCGTCTGCCTTCCCGAGCGGGAAGTGCCGATGGACCCGTACGCCCTCGGGTTGCTCCTCGGCGACGGCTGCCTCACCGGTTCCACCACGCCCTCCTTCTCGACGGCCGATCCGGAACTGGCGACCGCGCTGGAGGCCGCGCTTCCCGGGGTGCACGTGCGCCACAAGGGCGGGGTCGACTACGTGCTCAACAGGCGGACGGCCCCTGGCGACGTGATCACCCTGGAGAACCCGGTGACCGGCGTGCTGCGCGCCCTGGACCTCCTGGGCAGCAGGTCGAACACCAAGTGCGTCCCCGAGGCGTACCGCAACAACTCCGCGGCGGTCCGCCTCGCCCTCCTCCAAGGCTTGCTGGACTCCGACGGGGGGCCTGTCGCCCAGCGTGACAGGACGTGCCGCGTCCAGTACACGACGACGTCGATCCTGCTCAGGGACGATGTCATCGAGCTGGTCCAGTCGCTCGGCGGTGTCGCGTACACACGCCGCAGGCAGGCAGCGGGGCGCCGGCCGGGCCGCGTGAACGGCCGGGAGGTGGCGTACCGCTCCGACGCGCACATTGTCGACATCCGTCTGCCCGAGGGCGTCGATCCCTTCCGTCTCGAGCGCAAGCGACGGAAGTACGAGGCGAGCGGTGGCGGCGGCCGGCCCATGCGGTTCATCGACAGCATCGAACCGGCGGGCCGTGAGGAGACGGTCTGCATCCAGGTCGCGGCGGAGGACTCGCTGTACGTCACGGAGAACTACCTGCTGACGCACAACACGCTCAATGACGCTTTCATCATCCTGGACGAGGCGCAGAACACGAATCCCGAGCAGATGAAGATGTTCCTGACGCGGCTCGGGTTCGACTCGAAGATCGTGATCACGGGCGACGTGACCCAGGTCGACCTGCCGGGCGGCACCAAGAGCGGTCTGCGCCAGGTCCAGGACATCCTGGACGGCGTCGACGACGTGCACTTCTCCCGGCTCACGTCGCAGGATGTCGTACGGCACAAGCTCGTCGGCCGTATCGTCGACGCCTACGAGAAGTACGACAGCCGCACCGGCACCGAGCCGCGGCACTGACCGGGGAGAATCCCAGCGCACCATGTCGATCGACGTCAACAACGAGTCAGGAACCGAGGTCGACGAGCAGGCGATCCTCGACATCGCCCGCTACGCGCTCTCCCGCATGCGCATCCACCCGCTCTCCGAGCTCTCGCTGATCGTGGTGGACGAGGCGGCCATCGAGCAGCTGCACATCCAGTGGATGGACCTCCCGGGCCCCACCGACGTGCTGTCCTTCCCGATGGACGAGCTGCGCCCGCCGTCCAAGGACGACGAGGAGCCCCCGCAGGGGCTGCTCGGGGACATCGTGCTGTGCCCCGAGGTCGCGCTCAAGCAGGGCCAGGAGGCGCCGACGCAGCACTCCATGGACGAGGAGCTGCAGCTGCTCACCGTGCACGGGGTGCTGCACCTGCTCGGCTACGACCACGAGATGCCCGACGAGAAGGCCGAGATGTTCGGCCTCCAGGCGGCCATCGTGGACGGCTGGCGGGCCGAGCGCGGCCTGGAGGGGCCCTCGCCCGCGCCCACGGTGTCGTGAGCGCCCCGCTGATCCTCGGCGCGGTCGCCCTGGTCGTGGTGGCCTGGCTCGCCGCCTGTGCGGAGGCGGGCCTGGCCCGGGTCTCCGGCTTCCGGGCCGCGGAGGCCGTGCGGACCGGCCGCAGGGGCGCGGCGAAGCTCGCCCAGGTCGCCTCCGACCCGACGCGCTACCTCAACATGGCGCTGCTGGTCCGGGTGGCCTGCGAGATGGCGGCCGCCGCGCTGGTGACGTACGCCTGCGTGGGGGCGTTCCGCTCCACCTGGCAGGCGCTGCTCGTGGCGATCGCCGTGATGGTGCTCGTCTCGTACGTGGCGGTCGGCGTGTCGCCCCGTACGATCGGCCGCCAGCACCCGCTGAACACGTCGACGGCCGCGGCGTACGTGCTGCTGCCGCTCGCCCGCTTCATGGGTCCCGTGCCCGCGCTGCTGATCCTGCTGGGCAACGCGCTCACCCCGGGCAAGGGCTTCCGCAAGGGCCCGTTCGCGAGCGAGGCCGAGCTGCGCGCGCTGGTGGACCTCGCGGAGCAGGAGTCGCTGATCGAGGACGAGGAGCGCCGCATGGTGCACTCGGTCTTCGAGCTCGGCGACACGCTGGTGCGCGAGGTGATGGTGCCGCGCACGGACCTGGTGGCGATCGAGCGGTACAAGACCATCCGGCAGGCGACGACGCTCGCGCTGCGTTCCGGGTTCTCCCGCATCCCGGTGACCGGGGAGAACGAGGACGACATCGTCGGCGTGGTCTATCTGAAGGACCTGGTGCGCAAGACGCACGTCAACCGGGACTCGGAGTCCGACCCGGTGTCGACGGTGATGCGCCAGGCGGCGTTCGTGCCCGACACGAAGAACGCGGGCGACCTGCTGCGGGAGATGCAGCAGGAGCGCAACCACGTCGCGGTCGTCATCGACGAGTACGGCGGCACGGCGGGGATCGTGACGATCGAGGACATCCTGGAGGAGATCGTCGGCGAGATCACCGACGAGTACGACAGGGAGCTGCCGCCCGTGGAGGAGGTCGGCGACGGCTCGTACCGGGTGACGGCGCGGCTCGACGTGGAGGACCTGGGCGAGCTGTTCGGCCTCGACGCGTTCGACGACGAGGACGTGGAGACGGTCGGCGGGCTGCTCGCCAAGGCGCTCGGCCGGGTGCCGATCGCGGGCGCGACCGCCGAGATCGACCTGCCGGACGGCCGCAGGCTCCGGCTGACGGCGCAGGACCCGGCGGGCCGCCGCAACAAGATCCTCACCATCCTCGCGGAGCCGCTGCCCGCCGCGGCCGAGCGCGGGGAGCAGGTGGCGACATGAGCCGGGCGCCGGGGGACGCGGGGGGCGGCGCGCTGACGGCGCGGGCGCTGCGCGCCTTCTGCCTGGGCTTCGCCGGGGCCGCCGAGGAGCGGCCCTTCCCGCGCGCCCCCGACCTCGTGGTCTTCAAGGTGGAGGGGAAGATCTTCGCCTTCTGCGTGCCCGAGCAGGAGCCGCTGACGGTGTCGTTGAAGTGCGATCCCGAGGAGGCCCTGCGGCTGCGGGAGGTGTATCCGGCGATCGCGCCGGGCCGGCACCTCAACAAGCGCCACTGGAACACGGTGATGGTCGGCGCCCTGCCGCCGCGCCTGGTGCGCGAGCTGGTCGAGGACTCCTACGACCTGGTGGTGGCGGGTCTTCCGCGCGCCACCCGCCTCCGCCTCGACCGGCCGTGAGGCCCCGGCGGCCGAGGCGGGGCCGCCCGAGCGCGCCGGTGGGGCGGCTCCCTATGCTCGGGCGCATGACACAGAGCACTGGAGCCGGGCAGGAAGCCGCGGACCTCGGCCCCGAGGACCGCAAGATCGTCACCCTGGCGCGCAGCGCGCGCGCCCGCAACGCCGTGCCGGAGGGCGCGGCGGTCCGCGACGAGACCGGGCGCACGTACGTGGCGGGCACGGTCGCCCTCGACTCGCTGCGGCTGAGCGCCCTGCGCACGGCCGTCGCGATGGCGGTGGCGAGTGGCGCGGCGTCGCTCGAGGCCGCTGCCGTGGTCTCGGGGGCCGGCGCCGTCGCCGAGGAGGATCTGGCGGCCGTGCGCGACCTGGGCGGCGCCGCCACACCGGTGATCCTCGCGGCCGCCGACGGCACCGTGCGCTCGGTGGTGGCGGCGGGCTGACGGCGGCGCGGGCACCCGGGTGGTCGGCGCGGCAGCGGCGATCGGGGAGAATGGCCGGCATGAGCGTCAGCACCCCAGTGTCCGAGACGGCCGAAGCGCCCCACAGGGCGGGCTTCGCCTGCTTCGTCGGCCGCCCCAACGCGGGCAAGTCCACCCTCACGAACGCTCTGGTGGGCAAGAAGGTGGCGATCACCTCCAACCGCCCGCAGACCACCCGGCACACGGTCCGCGGCATCGTGCACCGGCCGGGCGCGCAGCTGATCCTGGTGGACACGCCGGGGCTGCACAAGCCGCGCACCCTGCTCGGCGAGCGGCTCAACGACGTGGTGCGCACGACCTGGGCCGAGGTCGACGTGATCGGGTTCTGCCTGCCGGCCGACCAGAAGCTCGGCCCCGGCGACCGGTACATCGCCAAGGAGCTCGCGGGGATCAGGAAGACGCCGAAGGTCGCGGTGGTCACCAAGACCGACCTGGTCGACTCGAAGACCCTGGCCGAGCAGCTGCTCGCCGTCGACCGGCTGGCCGCTGAGCTCGGCTTCGCGTGGGCGGAGATCGTCCCGGTCTCCGCGGTCGGCGACCAGCAGGTGGGGCTGCTGGCGGATCTGCTGGTGCCGCTGCTGCCCGAGAGCCCGCCGCTGTACCCGGAGGGCGACCTGACCGACGAGCCCGAGCAGGTCATGGTCGCCGAGCTGATCCGGGAGGCGGCGCTCGAGGGCGTGCGGGACGAGCTGCCGCACTCGATCGCGGTGGTGGTCGAGGAGATGGTGCCGCGCGCCGACCGTCCGGCGGACCGGCCGCTGGTCGACATCCACGCCAACGTGTACATCGAGCGCCCCAGCCAGAAGGGGATCATCATCGGGCCCAAGGGCAGCCGCCTGAAGGAGGTCGGGACGAAGTCCCGCAAGCACATCGAGGCGCTGCTGGGCACCCCGGTCTTCCTCGACCTGCACGTGAAGGTCGCGAAGGACTGGCAGCGCGACCCCAAGCAGCTGCGCAGGCTGGGCTTCTGAGCCGCGCGCCGGGGGCGCGCACCGGTCGGCCGCGCGCCGGGGTGACCCGTGTCACGCCGCCGACCTGCGGACGCAATGCCCGGCTTCCGCATGCTGATACGGGCGTCCCGCCGGCGCCGGGCGTGGGATACAGTTCCGTCATCATGCGTTACGGGCTGCTTCTCCTTAGCTGCCGCGGTGAGGGTCTGTTGTCGTAGGCCGGCCCCCTCCCCGCGGAGTTCGGTGTTGCGGTGATCCCCGCCCCGTCGGCCGTCCCCGTCCCGAGCGGACACCGGTCATCCACCGACCTCCGCGGACCTCACGAGGAGCCACGCACATGCCCCGCAAGACGCCCATCACGAACGCGACGCACACCCAGCAGCCGTCCGGGATGCCGATCCACAAGTACGGCCGGTACGAGGCCGTGGACATCCCCGACCGCACCTGGCCCGACAACCGGATCACGGTCGCGCCCCGCTGGCTCTCCACCGACCTGCGCGACGGCAACCAGGCGCTGATCGACCCGATGTCGCCCGCACGCAAGCGCGAGATGTTCGACCTGCTGGTGCGCATGGGCTACAAGGAGATCGAGGTCGGCTTCCCGGCGTCGGGCGAGACCGACTTCGCGTTCGTACGGTCGATCATCGAGGACCCGGAGGCGATCCCCGACGACGTGACCATCTCCGTCCTGACGCAGGCGCGCGAGGAGCTGATCGAGCGCACCGTCGAGTCGCTGCGCGGCGCGCACCGGGCCACGGTCCACCTGTACAACGCGACGGCGCCCACCTTCCGCCGGGTCGTCTTCGGCGGCACGAAGGACCAGATCAAGCAGATCGCGGTGGACGGCACCCGGCTGGTGACGGAGTACGCGGAGAAGATCCTCGGCCCGGAGACGACCTTCGGCTACCAGTACAGCCCGGAGATCTTCACCGACACCGAGCTGGACTTCGCCCTGGAGGTCTGCGAGGCGGTCATGGACGTCTGGCAGCCGGAGGAGGGCCGCGAGATCATCCTCAACCTGCCCGCCACGGTGGAGCGTTCGACGCCGTCGACGCACGCGGACCGGTTCGAGTGGATGTCGCGCAACCTGTCGCGCCGCGAGCACGTGTGCCTGTCGGTGCACCCGCACAACGACCGGGGCACGGCCGTGGCCGCCGCCGAGCTGGCCATCATGGCGGGCGCCGACCGCATCGAGGGCTGCCTGTTCGGGCAGGGCGAGCGCACCGGCAACGTCGACCTGGTGACGCTGGGCATGAACCTCTTCTCGCAGGGCGTCGACCCGCAGATCGACTTCTCGCAGATCGACGAGATCCGCCGCACCAGCGAGTACTGCAACCAGATGGAGATCCACCCGCGCCACCCGTACGCGGGCGACCTGGTCTACACGTCCTTCTCCGGCTCCCACCAGGACGCCATCAAGAAGGGCTTCGACGCGCTGGAGGCCGACGCGGCCGCGCAGGGCGTCACCGTCGACGACATCCAGTGGAATGTCCCGTACCTGCCGATCGACCCGAAGGACGTCGGCAGGTCGTACGAGGCGGTCATCCGGGTCAACTCGCAGTCCGGCAAGGGCGGTGTCGCGTACGTCCTGAAGAACGACCACCACCTGGACCTGCCGCGGCGCATGCAGATCGAGTTCTCCCGGATCATCCAGGCGAAGACCGACGCCGAGGGCGGCGAGGTCACGCCCGCCGAGATCTGGGCGGTCTTCCAGGACGAGTACCTGCCGAATCCGGACAACCCGTGGGGCCGGATCCAGCTGCGGACCGGCCAGTCCACGGTGGACACGGAGGGTCGCGACACCCTGACCGTGACGGCGACGGTCGACGGCGACGAGCACGAGCTGCGCGGCACGGGCAACGGCCCGATCTCCGCCTTCTTCGAGGCGCTGGCCGCCGTGGGCGTCGACGCGAGGCTGCTGGACTACCAGGAGCACACGCTGAGCGAGGGCGCCCGTGCGCAGGCCGCCTCGTACATCGAGTGCGCGATCGACGGCAAGGTGATGTGGGGCATCGGCATCGACGCGAACACCACGCGCGCCTCGCTGAAGGCCGTGGTCTCCGCGGTCAACCGCGCGGGCCGCTGAGCACACTCGGCGGGTGATCACCCACCGTGACACTCTGGTGAGTGACCTCTCTGTCACGCTGCGTCCGCCCGCCCTGACCTGAGGGTTTCCCGAACCCCGTCCACCGGCTCCGGTGGGCGGGGTTCGGCCATGTCTGGTGAACTGGGTTCAGGGGTACTGACGTAGTTACGGGGATGTGGCTAACATCACGTCCACGGCGACGATGCCGAACCGTTATGGAGGTGCGCGACGTGCTGCGAGCTGAGGGAAACAGCGGCCGGAAACTGCGCATCTGCGGCACCCGCACGTCGTGGACGACCGTGGGGGACGGCGAGTTCTTCTGCCCCGACTGCGGCGGCGACCGCAACTACCGGCGCCGTACGGGCCGTTGCCGGTTCACGCTCCTCGGCGTGCCCCTGCTGGCGCGCGGCAGCGCCGGCCCCGTCGTCGAGTGCGGCGCCTGTCACGCGCACTTCGGTCTCGACGTCCTCGACCACCCCACCACCGCACGGTTCTCCGCGATGCTGCGGGACGCGGTCCACACCGTCACGCTGGCCGTGCTCGCCGCGGGCGGCACCGGCTCGCGCACGGTCAGGGAGGCCGCCGTCGTCACGGTCAGGGCGGCCGGGTTCGACGACTGCACGGAGGACCAGCTGACCGAGCTGGTGGAGGCGCTCGCCGCCGACACGGGCCGCTTCGTGGTCGACCCCGGCCCCTGCGGCGCCGCGCTCGCCATCGAGCTGCACGAGGCGCTCGAACCGCTCGCGCCGCACCTGGCGGCAGCGGGCCGCGAGTCGATCGTGCTGGACGCGGCGCGGGTGGCGCTCGCCGACGGCGCGTACAGCCCCGCCGAGCGCGAGGTGCTGACGACGGTCGGCGGCGCGCTCCAGCTGCCGCCCGACGCCACGGCGCGGCTGCTCGCCGCGGCCTCCCACACCCCGTACTGACCGCCGCGCGGCCCGGTGCCGCGTGCGGGGCGTGGCGTGGCGTGCGGGACAATGGGGCCCATGAGTCTGTTCCGGGACGACGGTGTCGTGCTGCGGACCCAGAAGCTCGGTGAGGCGGACCGCATCATCACGCTCCTGACCCGCGGCCACGGCCGCGTCCGCGCCGTCGCACGCGGAGTACGGCGTACGAAGTCGAAGTTCGGGGCGCGGCTCGAACCCTTCTCCCATGTCGACGTGCAGTTCTTCGCGCGGGGCAGCGAACTGGTGGGCCGGGGTCTTCCGCTGTGCACGCAGAGTGAGACCATCGCCCCGTACGGCAGCGGCATCGTCACCGACTACGCCCGCTACACGGCGGGCACCGCGATGCTGGAGACCGCCGAGCGGTTCACCGACCACGAGGGCGAACCCGCCACGCAGCAGTACCTGTTGCTCATCGGCGGGCTGCGGACCCTCGCGCGGGGCGAGCACGAGCCGCATCTGATCCTCGACGCGTTCCTGCTGCGCTCCCTCGCCGTCAACGGCTACGCGCCGAGCTTCGACAACTGCGCCAAGTGCGGCCTCGACGGCCCCAACCGCTTCTTCTCCGTCGCTGCGGGCGGCATCGTCTGCGGCGACTGCCGCGTCCCCGGCAGCGTCGTGCCCTCCACCGAGGCCGTCGCCCTGCTCGGCGCCCTGCTGACCGGCGACTGGGCCACCGCCGACGCCTGCGAGGCCCGGCACGCGCGGGAGGGCAGCGGCCTGGTCTCCGCGTACCTCCACTGGCACCTGGAGCGCGGCCTGCGCTCCCTGAAGTACGTCGACACCGGCCACGGCCGCACGGCCGGGCCCCGAGTGGCCCGGGGCGCGGGCGGCGACATACCCTGACGGCACCCCGGCGCGTGCGCGATGGAGAAAGCACAGGTCAGGCCGGTTTCCGGGGTTGCATCCCTTTCGCGAAGTCAGGAGATCACGGGGCATGGCACGACTCATGGGGCGCTCCCGCCGCGAGTACAGCACGCCGGAACCGCACCCGTCGGGTGCCGTACCGCCGAAGATCCCCGGTGAGCTGGTGCCCCGGCACGTGGCGATCGTGATGGACGGCAACGGCCGGTGGGCCAAGGAGCGCGGGCTGCCGCGCACCGAGGGCCACCGGGTGGGCGAGGGTGTCGTGATGGACGTCCTCAAGGGGTGCATCGAGATGGGCGTGAAGAACCTGTCGCTGTACGCCTTTTCCACGGAGAACTGGAAGCGCACCCCCGACGAGGTGCGGTTCCTGATGAACTTCAACCGCGACGTGATCCGCCGCCGCCGCGACGAGATGGACGAGCTCGGCATCCGCATCCGCTGGGTCGGCCGCATGCCGAAGCTGTGGAAGTCCGTGGTGCAGGAGCTCCAGGTCGCCCAGGAGCAGACCGTCGACAACGACGCGATGACCCTGTACTTCTGCGTCAACTACGGCGGCAGGGCCGAGATCGCGGACGCGGCGCGCGCCATCGCGGAGGAGGTCGCGGCCGGGCGGCTCGACCCGTCGAAGGTCAACGAGAAGACCTTCGCCAAGTACATGTACTACCCGGACATGCCGGACGTGGACGTGTTCCTGCGCCCGAGCGGTGAGCAGCGCACGTCCAACTACCTCATCTGGCAGAGCAGTTACGCCGAGATGGTGTTCCAGGACGTGCTGTGGCCCGACTTCGACAGGCGCGATCTGTGGAACGCCTGCCTGGAGTTCGCCCAGCGCGACCGCCGCTTCGGCGGCGCCCTCCCGAACGAGCCGAAGCCCGCCCGCGAGCGCACCGCCGAGGAGCCGCGGGGCTGAGGACCGCGGGCCCGGGCCCGCGGTCCTCAGGGCGTCCGCCCCTTGCTCAAGCGGGCAGTTCGGTGATGCCCAGGGCGAAGTCCGCGTCCCCCACCCCGTGGCCGGCGAGGCCCACGGTGAGGACGCCCGCCCCTTCGAGCCAGTGCGCCATGGCCAGGCCGCCGACGTCCAGCGGGCGCATCCCGAGGGTCTTGACGAACGCCTCCACGCGCGCCTTGGCCTGCGCGCTGTCGCCGGCGATGAAGACGTCGGGCCTGCCCTTCTCCAGGACATGGCGGAAGACGGTGTTGAACGCCTTCACCACGTCGGCGCCGGCCGGGGCCGCCTTGGCGGCCTCCTGCGCGATCGAGGTCTCCTCGCCGCGGTGGGCCAGCCCGTCGAGCGTGGAGTTGAAGGGGTTGCTGATGTCGACGACGACCTTGCCGGCGAGCGCGTCCCCGTAGTGGGCGACGACCGGCACGACGCCGTCGTGCAGCAGGGCCACGACGACGATGTCCCCGGCAGGGGCGGCGCCCCATGCTCCCGTCGTGGCGCCACCGCCGAGGGCCTCGGCCAGGTCGGCGGCCCTTGACCGGTCGCGGCCCATGATCTCGACGGTGTTGCCGCCCGCCAGGGCCCGTGCGCCGATGGTGCGGGCCATGTTCCCGGTGCCGATGATGCTGATGCTGCTCATGAGGTGTTCCGCTCTGGTGGTGTGCCGGCCGGTTCAGAGGGCGGTGGTGCCGCCGTCGGCGACGAGTTCCATGCCGTTGACGTAGCTGGAGTCGTCGGAGGCGAGGAAGAGGGCGGCGGTGGCGATTTCGTCGGGGCCGCCCATCCGGCCGCGGGGGATGAGGGACTCGAAGTGGCGCTTGGTGGCCTCGTCGAAGAGTTCTTCCTGCTTGGCGGTGGCGACCTGGCCGGGGGTCAGGACGTTGACGCGGATGCGGCGGTCCTTGAGCTCGTTGAGCCAGACGCGGGCCCATGCCTGCTGGACGGCCTTGCTGCCGGCGTAGACGCTCCAGCCGGGGAAGGCACCGAGGGAGGCGTTGGAGCCGGTCATGAGGACGGAGCCGCCGTCGTTGAGCAGCGGGAGGGCCTTCTGGACGGTGAAGAGGGTGCCGCGGGCGTTGAGCCCGAACCAGGTGTCGAACTGGGCCTCGGTGATCTCGCCGAGCGGGGCGGGCTCGCCCCCTCCCGCGCTGGCCCACACCACGTCGATGCTGCCCTTCTCCCGCTTGACGGTGTCGTACAGGCGGTCCAGGTCGTCCAGGTCGGCGGCGTCGCCCTGGACTCCGGTGACGTTGCGGCCGATGTGCTTCACGGCCTCGTCCAGGGCGTCCCTGCGGCGGCCGGTGATGAAGACGTGCGCCCCTTCGTCGACGAACAGCTTCGCGCCTGCCAGTGCCATGCCGCTGGTGCCGCCGGTGATGACCGCGACCTTGCCGTCGAGCTTTCCCATGGTCGTTTCCTCGGGTCGGTGGTGCCGTGTGGGTCGGTGGAGAACGGGGAGGAGGCGACAGTGTTATGTACACCGCTCCGTTTCCTCACGGTACTGAGCGGGTGGGCGGGGCGCAAGCTATGTACACCGGCCGTTACCTCGCCGGGGTACGATGAACCCCATGACGGAGTTGGAGAAGGGCCCCACGGGCCGCCGCCGCGGCCGGGGCGCACGTGAGCGCATCCTCGGCGCGTCCCAGCAGCTGTTCCGCGAGCAGGGCATCAACCGCACCGGCATGGACCAGCTCTGCGCCGCGGCCCAGGTGTCCAAGCGCACGGCCTACCAGCACTTCGCGGGCAAGGACGAACTCGTCGCCGAGTACCTGCGCAGGTTCGACCCCGCTGTGCTGTCCGGCGTGTTCGACCGCACCGACCTCACGCCCAGGGAACGGCTCCTCGCCGTCTTCGACGTCTCGCCGGACACCCCCCTGTGCCCGTACATCGCTGCCGCCGTGGAGCTGCACGACCCCCGGCACCCCGCGTCCCGGTACGCGCGCGACTACAAGAAGGCCGTCGCCGCGCGGCTCGCCGACGCCGCCCGCGAGGCCGGCGCGGCCGACCCGGAACAGCTCGGCGAGCAGCTCGCGTTGCTCATCGACGGCGCCGCGGCCCGCACCCGGGTCCTCGACGCGGACGCCTTCCCCACGGCCGCCGCCGTCGCCGCAGTCCTCGTCGACAACGCCCTCCCCGCCCCGGCGGGCGACGACCGCCGACGGGAGGAGACGCCGGGCTGACGACGTGAGAAGACGCCGGGCCGACGACGGGAGGAGACGCCGGGCCGGCGTGGGACTCCGCACCCGGCCGGTCCTTCACCGTGCGTGTCCGGCGGGCCGACGGGCCGGGGAGGGGGCTACTTGCCGCGGGCCGCGCAGTCCGCGCAGGTGCCGAAGATCTCCAGGGTGTGGGCCACGCCCACATAGCCGTGCTGGGCGGCGACGGTCTCGGCCCACTGCTCGACCGCGGGGCCCTCGACCTCCACGGCGGCGCCGCAGCTGCGGCACACCAGGTGGTGGTGGTGCGACTCGCTCGCGCACCGCCGGTACACGGACTCGCCGTCCGTCGTGCGCAGCACGTCGACCTCGCCCGCGTCCGCGAGGGACTGCAGCGTGCGGTAGACGGTGGTCAGGCCGACGGAGTCGCCCCGGTGCTTGAGCATGTCGTGCAGCTCCTGCGCGCTGCGGAACTCCTCGACCTCGTCCAGCGCGGACGCGACCGCCGCACGCTGGCGGGTGGACCTGCCGCGTACGGCGGGTCCGTCACTGTGCGCGGTCGTCACAGATGCCTCCTCGGCGTCATCGGTACCTGGCTCACGGCTCCCTCCATTCTGCCAGCCGCCGCCGATTTGATCCGGGGGGTGCGGCCGCCGCTAATCTGAGGTATTCGCCGTTCGCCGTCATCGTAATGAAGAGAGCACCGTGGCCGCCGACAAGATCGACAGCATCGTCAACCTGAGCAAGCGCCGTGGCTTCGTCTACCCGTCCAGCGAGATCTACGGGGGCCAGCGCGCCGCCTGGGACTACGGGCCGCTCGGGGTCGAGCTGAAGGAGAACATCAAGCGCCAGTGGTGGCGCGCCATGGTCACCTCGCGCGAGGACGTCGTCGGCCTTGACTCCTCGGTGATCCTGGCGACCGAGGTGTGGCAGGCGTCGGGGCACGTCGAGACCTTCACGGACCCGCTCACCGAGTGCACGTACTGCCACAAGCGCTTCCGCGCCGACCACCTCGAAGAGGCGTACGAGGAGAAGCACGGCAAGGCTCCGGCGAACGGCCTCGCCGACATCAACTGCCCCAACTGCGGCAACAAGGGCACCTTCACCGAGCCCAAGCAGTTCTCCGGCCTGCTGACCACGCACCTCGGCCCGACGCAGGACTCGGGCTCCGTCGCCTACCTGCGCCCCGAGACCGCGCAGGGCATCTTCACCAACTTCGCCCAGGTCCAGCAGACCTCGCGGAAGAAGCCGCCGTTCGGCATCGCGCAGATCGGCAAGTCCTTCCGCAACGAGATCACGCCGGGCAACTTCATCTTCCGCACCCGCGAGTTCGAGCAGATGGAGATGGAGTTCTTCGTCAAGCCCGGCGAGGACGAGAAGTGGCACGAGTACTGGCTCGAACAGCGCTGGAGCTGGTACACGGGGCTCGGCATGCGCGAGGAGAACATGCGCTGGTTCGAGCACCCGAAGGAGAAGCTCTCCCACTACTCGAAGCGCACGGCGGACATCGAGTACCGCTTCCGGTTCGGCGGCAGCGAGTGGGGCGAGCTCGAAGGCGTCGCCAACCGCACGGACTACGACCTGTCCTCGCACGCCAAGGCGTCGGGCCACGACCTGTCGTACTTCGACCAGGAGGCCGGCGAGCGCTGGACGCCGTACGTGATCGAGCCCGCGGCGGGCGTCGGCCGCGGCATGCTCGCCTTCATGCTCGACGCGTTCAACGAGGACGAGGCGCCCAACGCGAAGGGCGTCATGGAGAAGCGCACGGTGATGCGCCTCGACCCGCGGCTCGCGCCGGTCAAGGTCGCGGTGCTCCCGCTCTCCCGCAACCCGCAGCTCTCGCCCAAGGCCAAGGGCCTCGCCGAGGACCTGCGGCGCAACTGGAACATCGAGTTCGACGACGCGGGCGCCATCGGCCGCCGCTACCGCCGCCAGGACGAGATCGGCACGCCGTTCTGCGTGACCGTCGACTTCGACACCCTGGACGACAACGCGGTCACCGTGCGCGAGCGCGACACGATGGCGCAGGAGCGCGTCTCCCTCGACCAGATCCAGGCGTACCTGGGCGGACGCCTGCTCGGCTGCTGAGGCCGGCGGCCGAGGGCGCCGCGCGCGGCACGGCACGGTGAAGGGCCCGCCCCCGACCGGGGGCGGGCCCTTCACCGTGTGCGCCTCGTCCGGCTCCGTACGGGCGCGGGGCCGCGTCAGGAGATCGCGCGGGGCAGCCGCAGCGCCAGCAGGCCGGTGAGCACCACGAGCCCCAGCTGCGTCAGCAGCGTCACGACCAGCGCGTGGCCCATGTGCGCCGTGCCCGCGCCGGCCAGCGTCAGGAACAGCGAGCCCAGCGTGGCCACCCCGAGCGCCAGCGTCGACTGCTGGGTGGTGACCATCACGCCGCTGCCCACGCCGGCGCGCTCCTGCGGCACGTCCGAGAGCACGATCCGGAACAGCACCGGCAGCTGGAGTCCCTGGCCCGCGCCCGCGAGCGCCGTGCCCGGCAGCAGCGCGAGCGTGCCGACCGAGGGCCAGTCGCGCCACACCGCGTACGCCATGAGCGCGAGGCCGAGGCCCTGGACCACCGCGCCCGCAGGCACGATGCGGCTGCCGTACCCGCGCACCAGCCGGGGACCGGCGAGCGACGCGGCGAAGAACGTTACGGCGAGCGGCACGAGCGCCACGCCCGCGGCGACGGCGCCCATCCCGAGGCCCTGCTGGAGGGCGACGGCGAAGACGAACATGAAGCCGCCGAAGCCGATGGAGAACGGCACCACGAGGACCAGCCCGCGCCGCAGCGACACCTGCGCGAACAGGCTCGGCGGCACCAGCGGCGTACGGCCCGCGCGGTCGGCGCGCCGCTCCACCGCGTACAGCGCGTACGCGAGGAGCGGGAACGCGGCGAGCGACACCCACGTCCACAGCGGCCAGCCCGCCGCGCGGCCCTCGGTGAGCGGCGCGAGCAGCGAGGTGAGCGCCGCGGCGAGGAGCACCGTGCCCGGCACGTCGACCGGGGCGGGCGCCTGCGAGCGGGTCTCGGGCACCGAGCGCACGGCGAGGAACAGGCCGACGACCGCGACCGGCACGTTCACCAGGAAGATCGCCCGCCAGCCGGAGCCCGCGATGTCGGCGGCGACCAGCACGCCGCCGAGTATCTGGCCCGCGACCATGGCGAGGCCCGCCGTCGCGCCGTACATCGACAGGGCGCGGGCCCTGCGGTGGCCCGTCGTGGAGGCGTGGATGGTGGCGAGCACCTGCGGCAGCATCAGCGCGGACGCCGCGCCCTGCGCGACCCTTGCGGCCACCAGGGACCAGGCGTCGGGCGCGAGGCCGCAGGCGAGCGAGGTGGCGCCGAAGGCGGCCATGCCCGCGATGAACAGCCTGCGGCGGCCGAACATGTCGCCGAGCCTGCCGCCGAGCACCAGCAGCACCGCGTAGCTCAGGCCGTACCCGGCGACGACCAGTTCGAGCAGTGCCGCGCCCGCGTCGAGGTCGCGCTCGATGGTGGGCAGGGCGACGTTGACGATGAAGAAGTCGATCAGGGGGAGCGCCGCGCCGAGCAGCACCGTGAACAGGCCGAGCGTGCCGAGCGCCGCGCCGTGGCGGTGGACGGCCGCCCCCTGGTCGCCGGGGCGCGGCGGCGCCGGCTGAGGCGCCGCGGACTGCGCCGTCGCGGTCCCTGCCGCCCCCGTGGCGGCGGATGTGGATGCCTTGGTCATGCCACCGACGATCGCGCGCCCCGCAGCCAGGTACCAGAGTGTCTTTATCCTGGTAGAAGAAGTACCTGGTAACAGGGTGAGCGCTGCGGGAGACTGAAGCACATGACCACGACCACCGTCCAGGGCGGCTCCGGGCAGCCGCACCGGGCCCAGAGCCCGGACGTGCGCCGCCGCGAGCTGGCGGAGTTCCTGCGCAGCCGCCGCGAGCGCATCAGCCCCGAGCAGGTGGGCCTGGCGCGCGGCAGCCGCCGCCGCACCCCGGGGCTGCGCCGCGAGGAGGTCGCGCACCTCTCGTCGGTCGGCGTCACCTGGTACACGTGGCTCGAACAGGCCAGGGACATCAAGGTCTCGGCGCAGGTCCTCGACGCGCTGGCCCGCGCCCTGCTGCTCGACCCGGTCGAGCGCGCCCACCTGTTCTCGCTGGCAGGCGGCGTCGACCCGGACCCGACGACCCCCTGCCCCCAGGTCACCCCCGCGCTGCGGAGCATGCTGGAACAGCTCGAACCCTTCCCGGCCGCCGTGCAGAACAGCAGGTACGACCTGCTCGCCTACAACAGCACGTACGGCGTGCTGATGCGCGACCTCGACGCGCTGCCGCCCGAGGACCGCAACTGCCTCTGGCTCGCCTTCACCGACGACGCGTGGCGCGCCGCGCTCGTCGACCGGGCGAACGCGCAGCGCGCGATGGCCGCGCGCTTCCGCGCCTCGATGGCCGAGCACCTCGGCGACCCGGCGTGGAAGGCGCTGCTCGCCCGGCTGCGGTGCGCTTCGGAGGAGTTCCGCGCGGCCTGGGACCGGCACGAGGTCGACACCAACACCGGCTACCGCAAGAGCTTCGACAACGCCGTCGTCGGGCGGCTCGAACTGGAGCAGACGCCGCTGTGGCTCGGCCCCAAGGCGGGCCCCGTGCTGCTCGGTTACATGCCCGTGGACGAGGAGACCAGGGAGCGGCTCGGCCGGCTCCAGGCGTACGCGCGCGACCTGCGCGCCCGGCGCCCCGGCCCGCACGGGGTGCGCGCGTACGCCGAGGTCTGAGGCCGGGCCCGCGGGTCAGACGCGGTGGGAAGGGCCGGTGCGGGCCGGGGCCGCGGTGGCCCCTGCCACCTGCGGCGGCGCGTCCTGCGGCTGCTCGAAGAGGGCGGCGGCGCGCTGCGCGCTGCGGCGCGCCCAGTCCCCGCTGGTGGCGATGCCGAGGACGAGGACCGCCAAGCCGCACGCCGTCAGGATCCACCAGGCGGGCCGCGCCGCCTCGGAGAACGAGGCGAGGTAAGCGGCCGACGGGTGGCTCGCGCCGGCGGGGGAGGCGGCCGATGCCACACCGCCCGCGAGCACCGCGCCGAGCACGGCCACGCCGAGCGTCGAGCCGATCTGGCGGCTGGTGGAGGCGACCGCCGCGGCCACGCCCGCCTGCGAGCGCGGCATGCCGGAGACCGCGGTGTTGGTGATCGGCGCGTTGACCCAGCCGAACCCGAAGCCGAACAGCACGTAGCCGAGGAACAGCAGCGGCGTGTGCGCGTCGGCCTGGAAGACGGCGAACAGCAGCCCACTCACCGTCATCCCCACGCCCGCGACGACCAGCGAGGGCCGCGGCCCCCTGCTGCCGACGAGGCGCCCGGACAGCGGCGCGCAGACGCCGGTGACCGCGGCCATCGGCAGCAGGTAGAGGCCCGCGTGCAGCGCGGTCAGGCCGCGCGCCTCCTGGAGGTAGAGCGTGTTGACGAAGAGGAAGCCACCGAGCCCGGCGAACGCGCAGACCGCGATCACGGTGGCGCCGCTGAACGGCGCGCTGCGGAAGAACCGCAGGTCGATCAGGGGCTCGGCGCGCCGCGGCTCGTACACGAGGAGCGCGGCGGTGCAGGCCACGGCCAGGCAGATCAGCGCCAGGATCCGCGGCGACGTCCAGCCCGCCGAGGGGACCTCGATGATGG
Organism: Streptomyces sp. NPDC047002; assembly: GCF_040704505.1. NCBI lineage: Bacteria > Bacillati > Actinomycetota > Actinomycetes > Kitasatosporales > Streptomycetaceae > Streptomyces > Streptomyces sp. NPDC047002. The sequence goes on along the minus strand of NZ_JBEYWC010000003.1, from coordinate 167,803 downwards.
TGTACGTGACCGCGCCCAGCACGCCGATCACCAGCGCCTGCCCGACCGGGTCGGGCCTGCGCGCCTTCGCCGCACGCGACTCCGGCACGAACTTCCAGGTCAGGATGAGCGCGGCCAGGCCGATCGGCAGGTTGATCCAGAAGATCGAGCGCCAGCCGACGGAGTCCACGAGCAGCCCGCCGACCAGCGGTCCCGCCGCCATGGACAGACCGACCACGCCGCCCCACACACCGATGGCACGGGCGCGCTCCCGCGGGTCCGTGAAGGTGTTGGTGATGATCGACATGGCGACCGGGTTGAGCATCGAGCCGCCGATGGCCTGGAGCATCCGGAAGACGACGAGCGTCTCCAGGTTGGGCGCGACCGAGCAGAGCACCGAGCCGATGGTGAAGATCACCAGGCCGGTCGTGAAGACGCGGCGGCGGCCGATCCGGTCGGCCGTCGAGCCCGAGAGCATCAGCAGCGAGGCGAGGACCAGCGTGTACGCGTCGATCGTCCACTGGAGTCCTGAGACGCTCGCGTGCAGTTCCTTCTGCATGGCGGGCAGGGCGACGTTGAGGACGGTGTTGTCGAGGCTGACGATCAGCAGGCTCATGCAGCAGATCGCAAGCACCAGCATCCGCCGTCGGGGGCTGAGCTCGGGCATACATCGATAGTACGCAAAACTAATGACCTGGGTGTAACGCACACCCGGTTCCCCGCAGGGGCCCCGCGCGGGATACGTGACAATGGGTCCATGACCACCGAGACCCCCGCCCCTCCGGCCGCCGCGGCCCCCGCAGCGCGGGCGGCCGCCGCGCTCCAGGTCGGGCCGTACGCCGTCCGGCCGCCCGTGGTGCTCGCGCCGATGGCGGGCATCACCAACGCGCCGTTCCGGACGCTGTGCCGGGAGTTCGCCGGCGGCAAGGGACTCTTCGTCAGTGAGATGATCACCACACGCGCCCTGGTCGAGCGCAACGAGAAGACCATGCAGCTGATCCGGTTCGACCCGGGCGAGACGCCCCGCTCGATCCAGCTGTACGGCGTCGACCCGGAGACCGTGGGCCGGGCCGTCCGCATGATCGTGGACGAGGACCTCGCCGACCACATCGACCTCAACTTCGGCTGCCCCGTGCCGAAGGTCACCCGCAAGGGCGGCGGCTCGGCCCTCCCGTACAGGCGGCCCCTGCTCCGCGCCATCCTGCACCAGGCCGTCTCCCACGCCGGCGCCCTGCCGGTCACCATGAAGATGCGCAAGGGCATCGACGACGACCACCTCACCAGCCTCGACGCCGGGCGGATCGCCGTGGACGAGGGCGTGACCGCGATCGCCCTGCACGGCAGGACCGCGGCCCAGCACTACGGCGGCACCGCCGACTGGGAGTCCATCGCCCGCCTCAAGGAGCACGTCCCGGAGATCCCCGTCCTCGGCAACGGCGACATCTGGTCGGCCGGCGACGCGCTGCGCATGGTGCGCGAAACGGGGTGCGACGGCGTCGTGGTGGGCCGCGGCTGCCTCGGGCGGCCCTGGCTCTTCGCCGACCTCGTCGCCGCCTTCGAGGGCACGGGCGAGGCGCTGCGGCCCACACTGCGGCAGGTCGCCGCCGTGATGCACCGGCACGCGCAGCTGCTGGGGGAGTGGCTCGGCGACGAGGCGCGCGGCGTGGTCGACTTCCGCAAGCACGTCGCCTGGTACCTCAAGGGCTTCGCGGTCGGCTCCGAGCTGCGCAGGAAGCTCGCGGTCACCTCCTCGCTCGACCAGCTCGACGAGCTGCTCGCCGGGCTCGACCTGGACCAGCCCTGGCCCCAGGGCGCCGACGGCCCGCGCGGCCGCTCCTCGGGCAACAACCGCGTGGTCCTGCCGGACGGCTGGCTGCGCGACCCCTACGACTGCGCGGGCATCGACGCCTCCGCCGAACTCGCCACCTCGGGCGGCTGACCCCGCCGCCGTGCCCTGCGGGCGGCCGCAGCGCGCGACCCCGATTCAGCTCCCTCTCGTGTGGTAGTCGTCACCTGCGCCGGTTTCCCCGGCGCTCCGTACGACCGAGAGGGAACCACGATGGAGTACAGGCAGCTCGGACGCTCGGGGCTGCGCGTCTCCGTGCTCTCCATGGGCACGATGACGTTCGGCGGCAAGGACCAGTTCGGCTCGCTCGGCAACACGGACGTGGCGGGCGCCAAGCGGCAGATCGACATGTGCCTGGATGCGGGCGTCAATCTGATCGACACGGCCAACATGTACTCGGGGGGCCTGTCCGAGGAGATCGTCGGCAAGGCGCTCGCGGGACGGCGCGACAAGGTGCTGATCTCCGACAAGGTCCGCATGAAGATGGGCGAGGGCCCCAACGAGCAGGGCCTGTCCCGCCAGCACATCCTGGAGCAGGTGGAGGCGAGTCTGCGCCGCCTCGGCACCGACCACCTGGACATCTACCACGTGCACGAGTGGGACGGGCAGACCCCGCTCGACGAGACGCTCCAGACCCTGGACTCCCTCGTGCGCTCCGGCAAGGTCCGCTACCTCGGCGTCTCCAACTACACCGGCTGGCAGCTGATGAAGGCGCTCGCCGTCTCCGAGGCGCACGGCTGGGAGCGCTTCGTCAGCAACCAGGTCTACTACTCGCTCGAATCCCGCGACGCCGAGTACGAGCTGGTCCCGCTCTCCCTCGACCAGGGCCTCGGCGTGATGGTGTGGAGCCCGCTCGCCGGCGGGCTGCTCTCCGGCAAGTACCGGCGCGGGCAGCAGGCGAGCGAGGGCCGCCACCTCACCGAGTGGAGCGAACCGCCCGTGCGCGACGAGGAGAAGCTGTACGACACGATCGAGACGGTCGTCGACATCGCCTCGGCCCACGGCGCCTCGCCCGCGCAGATCTCGCTCGCCTACCTCCTCGCGAAGCCCGCAGTCACCACGCTCGTCGTCGGGGCCCGCAAGGACGAGCAGCTCGCCGACAACCTCGGCGCCGCCGAGGTCGCGCTGTCGGCCGAGGACGTCGACCGGCTCGACAGGGTGAGCGCGCCGTACCTGATCTACCCGCACTGGCACCAGGCGGCCGCGGCCTCCGACCGCTTCGGCGCCCCCGACCTGGCGCTGCACGGCCGGGCCCGCTGAGCGCGGCCGCACGCGGCGGGCCCCGGTGCGCGCGCCCTCTCAGGACGCGCGCACCGGGTGCGGCGTGACCGAGGGGCCCGCGTGGCGCTCCAGGGGCGCGGCCGCCGCCGAGTTGCTCACCGCGAACGCCACGCTGCCCGGCAGATAGCGGTCGTCGGTCCACTCGATGGGCCGGCCGGCCGCCGTGTACGTCAGATAGCGCTGCCGCAGCAGCGGGCTGCCGCGGCGCACCCCCAGCAGTCGCGCGTCCTCGCTGCCCGCCGCCACCGCGTCGATCAGGTGCTCCCCGTAGTGCGCGACGATGCCCGCGCTCCCGGCGATGCTGTTCATGATCGACACGCAGTCGTCCGGCAGGTCGCGCACCGCGGGCGCCACCCAGTCCGTGTATGCGGTCCGCTCCACGAGCACCGGCTCGCCGTCGAGCCTGCGCAGCCGCAGCACGTACAGCACCTCGCTGTCCCGCGCGACGCCGAGCCGTGACGCCTCCTCGGCCCCCACGCGCCGCGTCGTACGGGTGAGGATGCGGCTCGACACCTCGCAGCCCATCGCCTGGGCCCACTGCGCGAAACTTGTCAACTGGGCGAAACTGTGCCGCCGTTCCTGCCGCAGCACCACCCGGCGCGCCCCCTGCCTCGAACCGACGAGCCCCTCGGACGCCAGCAGTCCCACCGCCTGGCGCACCGTGCCGCGCGAGGCGCCCCAGCGGGCCGCGAGATCGCTCTCCGAGGGCAGCAACGCCCCCACCGGATACTCCCCTTCGAGGATCGAGCGGCGCAGTGCCTCAGCGATCTCCCCGTAGCGCGAACCGCTCACGCATCCCCCTCAGCCCGGCCGTCGGTCACTGCTTTGCCTGTGCACAGATACGAGTATGTGCCACGCACCGCGATGCCACTCGGGCGGCGCCCGTACGCACCGCGGGCGACATCGCCCCGACACCGGGCCCCAGGGTGTCAGCCGTGTCGAACACGGGTAGATCGGTGGTCGAACAGCCCGCCCCGTCTTCTCCTCACCGACCGCGGGCGGCCGCCGCCCGTTCATCCACCGGTCACGGCGACCGGGCGAACTGATGCCGGCTTGTCTGAACAAGTGCGCTTCGCGCCGGGCAGGCCACGCCATCCCCCATGCCCTCGTATCCCCCTGCCATCCGGGAGACCAGCGTGACCAGAACCCGTACGCGCGACCACCGCAGGCTCGCCGCCGCCGTGGCCCTGACCACCGCGGCACTCACCGCGCTCACCGCCTGCGGCGCCAAGCAGGACGGCGCGGGCAGCGCCGCGTCGGCGGGCGGCGTCAAGGCCGCGTCCGCCACCTCGGCCGCCGACTTCGGCGGCATGGACGCCCTCGTCGCCGCGGCACAGAAGGAGGGCACGCTCAACGCGATAGCCCTGCCACCGGACTGGGCCAACTACGGCGAGATCATCAAGGAGTTCGAGGCCAAGTACAAGATCAAGGTCAAGGACGAGACGCCCGACGCCGCCAGCGCGGACGAGATCAACGCGGTCACCTCGCGCAAGGGCCAGGGCCGCGCCCCCGACGTGGTCGACCTCGGCATCCCCTTCGACCGCAGCGGCGCCTCCCAGGGCCTGTTCGCCCCCTACAAGGTCGCGGACTTCGACAAGATCCCCGCGTCCCAGAAGGACCCGCAGGGCCGCTGGTACAACGACTACGGCGGCTACATCTCCATCGGCTGCGACGCCAAGCGCGTCACGGTCTGCCCCACCACCTTCGCCGACCTCCTCAAGCCCGAGTACAAGGGCAAGGTCGCGCTCAACGGCAACCCCAACAAGTCGGGTTCGGCCTTCGGCGGCGTCTACGCGGCGGCCCTCGCCGACAAGGGCGGCTTCGCCGACATCCAGCCCGGCATCGACTACTTCGGCAAGCTGAAGAAGAGCGGCAACTTCATCCCCGTCGAGTCCACCCCGGCCACCGTGGAGAAGGGCGAGACACCCATCTCCATCGACTGGGACTACCTGAACGCCTCCTACGCGGACGAGTTCAAGTCCAAGGGCGTCGACTGGAAGGTCTCCGTGCCCTCCGACGGCCGGTACGCGCAGTACTACTCGCAGGCCGTCAACAAGGACGCGCCGCACCCCGCGGCCGCCCGCCTGTGGATGGAATTCCTCTACAGCACCACCGGGCAGAACCTCTTCCTCAAGGGGTACGCGCGGCCCGTGCTGCTGCCCTCGATGACCGCGGACGGCACCGCCGACAAGGCGTTCGTCGCCAAGCTGCCGAAGGTGTCCGGCACGCCGTCCTTCCCGTCGTCCGCCGACCTCGACAAGGTCAAGGGCGTCCTCGCCCAGAACTGGGACAAGGCCGTCTCCTGATGCCGTCCGACACCCTGCCCGCACCGGGCACGCCCGCACCGTCCGCCGCCGGCGGCAGCAGCCGCCGGCGGCGGCGGGCGTCGCGCTCCTGGCTCGGCACACTGCCGCTGCTCGTCTTCGCCGCGGCCTGCTTCGGCCTGCCCGTCGGCTTCGTCGTGTACGGGGCCCTCACCACCGACCAGGGCGGCGCGACGCACGCGACCGGCGCCAACCTCGCCACCTCGCTCGGCGGCGCCTACCTCGCCTCGCTCACCGGCAGCGTCGAACTCTCCGCGCTGACCGCCCTGATCGGCTGCGTGCTCGGCATGCTGATCGCCCAGGCCGTGGTCACCTCCCGGCGCGGCGCGCTGCGCGAGTCGGTGCTCACGGCCTCCGGCGTCCTCGCCAACTTCGGCGGCGTGCCCCTCGCGTTCGCGTTCGTCGCCACGCTCGGCATCTCCGGCGTCGTCACCCAGGTCGCGCACCTGGGCGCGGCCGGCTGGAACCTCTACTCGTTCCCCGGCCTCGTCGTCATCTACCTCTACTTCCTGGTGCCGCTGATGGTCCTCGTGTCCGTCCCCGCACTCGAAGGACTGCGCCCGCAGTGGCGCGAGGCCGCACTCAACTCGGGCGCCACCACAGGGCAGTTCTGGCGCCATGTCGGTGTACCCGTGCTCGCGCCCACCCTGCTCGGCGGCTTCGTCCTGCTGTTCGGCTCGGCCTTCGCCGCCTACGCCACCGCGGCCGCGCTGGTCGGCGGCTCCGTGCCGCTCGTGACCTTGAAGATCGCGGACGCGCTCTCCGGCAACGTCCAGGTCGGCCAGGAGAACGTGGCCCTCGCGCTCAGCCTCGACATGATCGTGATCGCCGGACTCGTGATGGCGGTCTACCTGCCCCTCCAGCGACGGAGCACCCGATGGCTGCACTGATCCCCACGGCGGACGGCGCGGGCGCCGCGTCCGGCACCTCCCCGCAGGGCGGCGCACCGGCCGCGGGGCGGCGCGCGGGGACCCGGCGCGGGCGGCCCCGCGTCTGGCGGGGCGCCCTCCTCGGCCTCGCCGGCGTGTACTTCGTGGTGCCGCTCGTCGCCTCGTTCGTCTTCACCGTCCATGTCCCGGGCCAGGGCGTCGACTTCAGCGCCTACACCGGCATACTCTCCGCCGACGGCTTCGGCCGGAGCCTGCTGCTCTCGCTCGGCCTCGCCGCCGCCACCATCGCGCTGTCGCTGCTGCTCGTCGTGCCCGCCATGGTCGCGGTGCGCCTCGGCGCGCCCCGGCTGCGGCCCGTGGTCGAGATCGTCTGCATGCTGCCCCTGGTCGTCCCGCCGATCGCGCTCGTCAGCGGGGTGCAGAGCGTGCTGAAGTGGGGCCCCGACCACCTGGCCACGACCCCGCTCTACCAGACGTTCATCGCCGTGCAGGACCCGTCGTTCCCGCTGGTGCTCGTCTTCGCCTACGTGGTGCTCGCGCTGCCCTTCGTCTACCGCTCGCTCGACGCGGGCCTGCGCGCCGTCGACCTCACCACGCTGGTGGAGGCGGCCCGCAACTGCGGGGCCTCGATGGCCGCGACCGTCTGGCGCGTCGTGCTGCCCAATCTGCGCTCCTCGCTGGCCGGTGCCGCGTTCCTGACGCTCGCGCTGGTCCTCGGCGAGTACACGATCGCCGCGCTTCTCGGCTACGAGCCGTTCGCGGTGTGGATCGTCACCATCTCGGGCGACCAGGCGCAGATGTCGGTCGCGGTGTCGCTGCTGAGCCTGCTGATCGCCTGGGCGCTGCTGCTCGTGCTGTCGCGCGCGGGCGCCCGCGCCGACACCGGCGCCGGGGCGCCCGGCGCCGCGGCGAAGTCCCCCGCACACCGGGCACCCACGGCACCGGCGTCCGGCGCCGCCCCCCTGCCCGCCACCTCAGCCAAGGAGTAGACCTCCCATGGTCACACCCACCACATCCCCCGCGCCCGCGGCGGGCGGCCGCGCGCCAGGAGCCGGTGCGCTCGTCGAATTCCGCGGCCTGCGCCGGGCGTTCGGCCCCACCGTCGCGCTCGACGGCCTCGACCTGACCGCACGCCCCGGCGAACTCCTCGCCCTGCTCGGCCCGTCGGGCTGCGGCAAGACCACCGCGCTGCGCGTGCTCGCCGGGTTCGAGCACCCCGACGCGGGCGAGGTGCTGGTGGACGGCGAGGACATCACCCGCGTCCCCGCCAACCGGCGCGACGCGGGCATGGTCTTCCAGTCGTACAGCCTCTTCCCGCACCTCAGCGCCCGCGACAACGTCGCCTTCGGGCTGCGGGTGCGCAAGGCGGCGGCGGCCGAGCGGCGCCTGCGTGCGGCCGAACTCCTCGACCTCGTGGGGCTGCCCGACCACGGCGACCGCTTCCCGCACCAGATGTCGGGCGGCCAGCAGCAGCGGGTCGCGCTGGCCCGCGCGCTGGCGCTGCGGCCGCGCGTGCTGCTGCTCGACGAGCCGCTCTCCGCGCTCGACGCGAAGGTCAGGCTGTCCCTGCGCGAGGAGATCAGGCGGCTCCAGCTCTCGCTCGGCATCACCACCATCTTCGTCACCCACGACCAGGAGGAGGCCCTCTCGATGGCGGACCGGGTCGCCGTCCTGAGCGCGGGCCGCCTCGAACAGTGCGCGAGCCCCGCCGAGTTGTACGAGCGGCCCGCGACGGCGTTCGTCGCCGAGTTCGTCGGCACGATGAACCGCCTGCCCGGCACCCTGGCGGACCCCGGCCTCGTCCGGGTCGCGGGCGCGCTGCTCCCGGTGGACGGCGAGGCACCCGCGGCGGGCGGCGGGGGCGCGGTCGACGTGCTGATCAGGCCGGAGAACATCACGGCCGTGCCCGACCCCGAGGGCCCCGCGACCGTGGTGTCCGCGGCCTTCCTGGGCTCGGTCACCCGCGTCCTGCTCGACCTGCCGGACGGTACGGCTGTGAAGGCGGACGTCCCCTCGCGCGACGCGGGCGGGCTCGGTCCCGGTGTGCGCGCCGCGGTCGCCCCCGCGGACCGGCCGGTGCTCGTGGTCCCCGCGTCCGGCGCGTCCGGCGCGGGGCAGGCATGAGCGCGGGGCAGGCGGCATGAGCGCGGAGAGCGGCGTGGGCGCGGAGGCCGGCGTGGGCGCGGACGGTGGCGTCGGCCGCCCGCCCGCTCCGGACGGCGGCGCGCTGCCTGCGGCCGTGCTGTTCGACATGGACGGGACCCTGGTCGACACCGAGTGCCTCTGGTGGGATGCGGCGGCCGAGGTGGCGGCCGGTCTCGGCCACCGGCTCGGCGACACCGACGCGCCCGAGGTGGTGGGTCGGGCCGTCCTGGACACCGCGGCGCACCTGGTGCGGGTCACGGCCGGGGACGGCGCCGCGGCGGACCCGCCTGCCGCGGCGTCCGGCACCGCACGTCCTGCGGCCGGGCGCGCCGCGGGCCCGCCCCGCGCGTCTGCCGACGCCGTGGACACGGTCGCCCGGCAGCTGACCCGCGCGTTCCTTCTGCGGGTCGAGGCCGGGGCGCCGCTGCGCCCAGGAGTCCGCTCGCTGTTGGCCGCACTGCGGGCGGCGGATGTGCCGTTCGCGCTGGTCAGCGCCTCGCCGAGAAGCGTGGTCGACTCGGTGGTCGCGGGGGCGCTCGACGGCGCGGGCTTCGCGTTCACGCTCTCCGCCGACGACACGGCGCGGACCAAGCCGCACCCCGCGCCGTACCTCGCGGCCGCCGGGCGCCTCGGGGTGGCGCCCGGCGCGTGCGTGGTCGTGGAGGACTCGCCCGACGGGACCGCGTCGGCGCGCGCGGCCGGCTGCCCGGTGCTGGTGGTGCCGTCGTTGCTGCCGGTGGCCGAGGGGGAAGGACGGTACTTCGCCGCGAGCCTCGACGGCGTCGGCCCGGCCGATCTCGCGGCGTGCGTGAGCGTCGAATTCCGGCCACGGACAGCGTGACATTCGCCACGTTTGATCTCGGGTTTGCTCATATGAGCGGATCATGCTCGCCTGTGACTCCGGAAGGGGTGGCACCCAGTGCCACCCCTTCCGTGTTCGGGAACTGAACTCAGACGTCGTTGTCACCGCTCATGTGAGCGGTTGGAGGCCATGTCCCGGTCATCGACCCTTCGCTTCCTGAAAGATCCGGAGTGATCGGCTCCATTCCGGAGCGCTTTAGATCCAGTGGCGGACGGGTGGTTATGGCCGTATGACAGTCAGGTGGACATCCCCAGACGCCTTCGATCTGGGTATGTTCCTCGCCGTCAGGGCAGCTACCGCGTCCCGAGGAGTCGAGACCGTGTCGGAGAACCCGGAGAACCCGGAGAGCCCGCAGAACCTGGAGAACAAGGTTCGGCCGGCCAAGCAGTCGGAGAAGGCCAGGAAGGCCGCCAGGGCTCAGCGGGCCGAGCGCACCGGGCAGGCCCGCCAGGACCACCAGGCCGGGCAGGCCGAGAAGTACGTCTTCGACTTCACCGAGGGCAACAAGGGCATGAAGGGGCTGCTCGGCGGCAAGGGCGCCAACCTCGCCGAGATGACCAACCTCGGCCTGCCCGTACCGCCCGGCTTCACCATCACCACCGAGGCGTGCAAGGTCTACCTCGCCTCCGGGTCCGAGCCTGCCACGCTGCGCCGCGAGGTCAGCGCGCACCTGGCCACGCTGGAAGAGACGATGGGCAAGAAGCTCGGGCAGAGCGACGACCCCCTCCTCGTCTCGGTGCGCAGCGGTGCCAAGTTCTCCATGCCCGGCATGATGGACACGGTCCTCAACGTCGGCCTCTCCGACGACTCCGTCGCGGGCCTCGCCCACCAGGCGGGCGACGAGCGCTTCGCGTGGGACTCGTACCGCCGCCTCATCCAGATGTTCGGCACCACCGTCCTCGGCGTCGAGGGCGAGCTCTTCGAGGACGCGCTCGACGAGGCCAAGCGGGGGCGCGGCGCCACCACCGACGTCGAGCTGGAGACCGCCGACCTCAAGAAGCTCGTCAAGGCGTTCAAGAAGATCGTCTCGCGGGAGGCGGGCCGCGACTTCCCGCAGGACCCGCGCGAGCAGATGGACCTCGCGATCCGCTCGGTCTTCGAGTCCTGGAACACCGACAGGGCCAGGCTCTACCGCCGCCAGGAGCGCATCCCCGGCGACCTCGGCACGGCCGTCAACATCGTCGCGATGGTCTTCGGCAACCTCGGCCCCGACTCCGGCACGGGCGTCGCCTTCACCCGCGACCCGGCCAGCGGCCACCAGGGCGTCTACGGCGACTACCTCCAGAACGCGCAGGGCGAGGACGTGGTCGCCGGCATCCGCAACACGGTGCCGCTCGCCGATCTGGAGACCATCGACAAGGCGTCGTACGACCGGCTCCTCGAGATCATGGAGATCCTGGAGAACCACTACCTCGACCTGTGCGACATCGAGTTCACGATCGAGCGCGGCACGCTGTGGATGCTCCAGACCCGGGTCGGCAAGCGCACCGCGGGGGCCGCCTTCCGCATCGCGACCCAGCTCGTCGACCAGGGTTTGATCGACGAGGCCGAGGCGCTGCGCAGGGTCAGCGGCGCGCAGCTCGCGCAGCTGATGTTCCCGCGCTTCGACGACGGCGCCAAGCGCGACCTGCTCGGCCGCGGCATCGCGGCCTCGCCCGGCGCGGCCGTGGGCAAGGCCGTCTTCGACTCGTACACCGCGATCAAGTGGTCGCGCTCGGGGGAGAAGGTCATCCTCGTGCGGCGCGAGACCAACCCCGACGACCTGGAGGGCATGATCGCCGCCGAGGGCATCCTCACCTCGCGCGGCGGCAAGACCTCGCACGCCGCCGTGGTCGCGCGCGGCATGGGCAAGACCTGCGTGTGCGGCGCGGAGGAGCTGGAGGTCGACACCAAGAAGCGGCGCATGACGGCCGGTTCGCGGGTGGTCGAGGAGGGCGACGTCATCTCCATCGACGGCTCGACCGGCAAGGTCTACCTCGACGAGGTGCCGGTCGTGCCCTCCCCGGTGGTCGAGTACTTCGAGGGCCGGATGCACGCGGGGGCCGAGGAGGCGGGCGAACTCGTCGAGTCCGTGCACCGGATGATGGCGTACGCGGACCGCAAGCGCAGGCTGCGGGTGCGCGCCAACGCGGACAACACCGAGGACGCGCTGCGCGCCCGCAGGTTCGGCGCCCAGGGCATCGGCCTCTGCCGCACCGAGCACATGTTCCTCGGCGAGCGCCGCGAGCTGGTGGAGCGGCTGATCCTCGCCGACACCGACGAGGAGCGCGACACCGCGCTCGGCCAGCTGCTGCCGCTCCAGAAGGCGGACTTCATCGAGCTGTTCGAGGCGATGGACGGGCTGCCCGTCACCGTACGGCTGCTCGACCCGCCCCTGCACGAGTTCCTGCCCGACATCACCGAGCTGTCGGTGCGCGTCGCGCTCGCCGAGTCCCGCAAGGACGCCAACGAGAACGACCTGCGGCTGCTCCAGGCCGTGCACAAGCTGCACGAGCAGAACCCGATGCTCGGCCTGCGCGGCGTGCGCCTCGGGCTGGTGATCCCCGGCCTGTTCGCCATGCAGGTGCGGGCCATCGCCGAGGCGGCGGCCGCGCGCCGCGAGGCCAAGGGCGACCCGCGCGCGGAGGTCATGATCCCGCTCGTCGGCACCGTGCAGGAGCTGGAGATCGTACGGGACGAGGCCGAGCGGGTCATCGCCGACGTCGAACGCGCCACGGGCACCGAGCTGAAGCTCTCGCTGGGCACGATGATCGAGCTGCCGCGCGCCGCGCTGACGGCGGGCCAGATCGCGGAGGCCGCCGAGTTCTTCTCGTTCGGCACCAACGACCTGACGCAGACGGTGTGGGGCTTCAGCCGCGACGACGTCGAGGCCAGCTTCTTCACCGCCTACCTGGAGAAGGGCATCTTCGGCGTCTCGCCCTTCGAGACGATCGACCGCGACGGCGTGGGCGCGCTGGTGCGCAGCGCCGCGGAGGCGGGCCGCGCCACCCGGCCCGATCTGAAGCTCGGCATCTGCGGCGAGCACGGCGGCGACCCCGAGTCCGTCCACTTCTTCCACGAGGCGGGCCTCGACTACGTGTCCTGCTCGCCGTTCCGCATCCCGGTCGCGCGCCTGGAGGCGGGCCGCGCCGCGGTGCTCGGGGGATAGCCCCTCCCCGCTCCGCCCCCGCCGTGCGGGCGGGTCGTACGGGCACCCCGACCCCGGGCCCGTACGGCCGGCCGCGCGGCGGGCGGCGGCCGTACGCCCGGCAGCGCGCCGGGCGGAAGCCGCCGGAGCCGACGGTCCGCGCCACCCCTCACCGGCGCGGCACCGCGGTGCCGGCCGTGTCCCGGAGGCGGGCGCCGCTCACGGCGCCCGCCTCCGGTGTGTCCTGCGCCGCGCGGGGTGCCCGCCTCCGGTGTCCGCGGCACCCGGCGAAAGGCCCGGGGGACATGGGGGGTTGACGTGGCCCGGGGTTAGTGCGGATGCTGGACATACCTGAGCAGGAGGTGGGTGTGCAGAGGATCGGCATCATCGGGGGCGGCATCCGCGGCTCCATGTACGCGCAGTCGCTGCGCGGCTTTCCCGGCGCCGAGGTCCGCGCGGTGTGCGACCTGGCCGAGCCGGTGGCCCGCAAGGTCGCCGACGGCTTCGGCCTGAGCGCGTACACGGACCATCGGCGGATGCTCGCCGAGCAGCAGCTGGACGCGGTGATCGTGGCGACGCCCGACTTCGCCCACCGGGAGGCGGCGGTCGACGCCGCGGGCGCGGGCTGCCACCTGCTGGTGGAGAAGCCGCTCGCCACGACGCGCGAGGACGCGGACGCGATCGCGGCGGCCGTGCGCGCGGCGGGCGTGCAGTGCATGGTCGGCTTCGAGAACCGGTGGAACCCGGCGGTCGCGCAGCTGCGCGAGCGCTCGGCCGCCGGCGCGCTCGGCCGGGTGCTGACGCAGAACATCCTGCTCAGCAACACCTACTACGTACCCACCACGATGATCGGCTGGGCGGCGAAGTCGTCCCCCGCCTGGTTCCTGATGAGCCACACCGTGGACGCGGCCGCCTGGGTGAGCGGACGCACCGTCACCGCGGTCGACGCGCACGGCTCGCGCGGTGTGCTGGCCGCCCGCTCCGTCGACACCTGGGACGTCGTGCACGCCCTGCTCACCTTCGACGACGGCACCACGGCCAACCTCACCTCGACCTGGGTGCTGCCCGACTCCCTGCCGTCGGTCGTCGACTTCCGCTACCAGGTCGTCGGCGAGCGCGCCGCACTCTCCTTCGACCTCCAGGAGCAGAGCGTCCAGGAGGCGGGTCCCGACGGCGTCAGCCGCCCCGGGCTGCTCGGCCGCGAGATCGGCGGCCGCCTCCAGGGCCCGCCCACCTGGATGGTCCAGGAGTTCGTCGCCCGGCTCGAACGCGGCGAGCAGGTCTCGCCCGGCCTCGACGAGGGCGCGGCCGTCACCGACGTCGTCGTGGCGATCCACACGTCGCTGGAGAGCGGCAGGCGCGTGCCCGTGGGCCCCGCGGCCCGCGGCTGAACCCGGCCGGGGGGACGGGGCACGACACCGCGGGGCGCCCGCCCCGTCCCACGGCCGCGAGGCCAGAACCGAGGAGCGCACGTTGTCCCGATCCGCCCCCGCCGGCCGGGCCGAGGCCGCCGCACCGCCGGCGGACGGCCCCAGGCCGCTCGGCCCGAGGGTCGCCTCCGTCGCGGCCGCGCTCGGCCTGATCTACGGCTACGACTCCGGCTCCATCAGCGGCGCCCTGGTCTTCCTGAAGAAGGACTACGACCTGAGCACGCTGTGGGTGTCCGTCATCACCTCCATCGTGGTCTTCGGCAGCCTGGTGGGCGCGGCGCTCGGCCCGCGCGCGGCCAACAGGCTCGGCAGGAAGCGCACGATGCTCCTCGTCGCCGGCGGCTTCGCGGTGTTCGCCGCGCTGAGCGCGGCCCCGCTCGGCGTGTGGTGGCTGACCGGCGTACGGCTGCTGCTCGGTGTCACGATCGGCCTCTCGACCGTCGCCGCCCCGGTCTTCATCTCCGAGTTCGCCTCGGAGCACAACCGCGGCAGGCTGGGCACGGCCTACCAGTTCTTCACCTGCGCCGGAGTGATCATCTCGCTCGTCGTCGCCTGGGGCCTGTCGGGCGGCGGCTCGTGGGAGGCGCTGCTCGGCATCTCCGCGGTCCCCGCGGCCGTGGTCTTCCTCGTCCTGCTGCGCTTCCCCGACTCGCCGCGCTGGTACGCCATGCGGGAGCGGTACGAGGAGGCGCGCGCCACCCTGCGCCGGGTGGAGCCGGGCGGCGACACCGAGGCGCGGCTCGCCGCGATCAGGGCCGACCTGGCCCAGGGCGAACAGGGCACCTTCCGGGAGATCTTCACCCGCCGCTACGCGCGCGCGACGTTCTTCGTCATCGCCTTCGGCTTCTTCGTGCAGATCACCGGCACCAACACGATCCTCTACTACAGCCCGCTGATCTTCGACAAGGCAGGCATCGCCGACGCGTCCGAGTCCATCCTGCTCTCCGCCCTGGTCCAACTCGTCGCCGCCGTAGGGGTCGTGGGGTCCATGCTGGTGGTGGACCGGTGGGGCAGGCGCCCGCCGCTGCTGATCGGCACGGTCGCCATGGTCGTGGGGCACCTGGTGATGGCCCTGGTCTTCGCGCGGCACACCATCACACCGGGCGCCGGGTACGCGGCCGTCGCGGGCATCGGCGTCTTCTACCTCGGCTTCTACTTCGGCATCGGCTCGCTGATCTGGGTCTACACCGGCGAGGCGTTCCCCGCGCGGCTGCGCAGCGTCGGCGCCGCCGCCCTGCTGCTCGCGGACTTCGCCGCCAACCTCATCGCGACCTTCGCCTTCCCCGGCGTCCTCGCCGACCTCGGCGGCTCGGTGGGCTTCGGCGCGTTCGGCGTGCTGTCCCTGCTCGCCCTCGTCTTCCTGTACCGCACGGCGCCCGAGACGAAGGGCCGCTCGCTTGAGGAGATCCGCGGCTACTGGGACAACGGCGGCCGCTGGCCGTCCCCTTCACCCGGTTCACCCGGTTCACCCGGTTCACCCGGTTCACCCGGTTCACCCGGCGCGGCCCCCGCGCCCGGCCGCGCCGGGTGAACACGCGGCGCGCGTACGGCACCGGCGCGCGGGCCGGGGCGGCCGGGCGGCCGGGAACCGGTCAGCGGATGCGGCCGAGCGACTGCGACAGGACGATGCCCGCCGCGCCCAGCAGCGTGGCGTGGTCGCGGTCCTCGGCCAGCACGATCTCCGGCGGCCCGCCGGGCTGCGGCAGCACCCACCCGGCGACATGGCCCTCGATCGCCGCCCGCAGCACCTCGCCGCCCGCGACCACGTCCCCGTGCAGCAGGAAGAGGCCGGGCGCCAGGGTGTGCTGGAGGTTGACGATCCCCACCGCGATGTTGCGCGCATAGCGGTCGAGCAGGCCGGCCGCGGCCCGGTCGCCCGCGGCGACGCGCTCCGCGAGCCGCCCGGGCGTCAGCTTCCCGGCCCCCGGCAGCCCGAGCCGCCGCGCCCGGCCGCGCAGCCACCCGACCGTCGCGACGGTCTCCCAGCAGCCCCTGCGACCGCAGTTGCACACCTCGCCGCCGTCCAGCTCGACCACGCTGTGCCCGATCTCGCCGCCTGCGCCCGCCCTGCCGCGCTGCACCGCGCCGTCCAGCACCAGGCCGACGCCCAGCACGTCAGCGAGGTAGAGCGAGGCGAACGAGCGCACCCCGCGTGCCTGTCCGAACCACCGGTCGCCCAGCGCCTGCGCCCGCGGATGGTGGTCGATGTGCACGTCGAGCCCCAACCGCCGTGACACCAGCGGCGCGAGCGGCAGACCGGACAGCGCGGGCGCGAGGCTCACCTCGACGATCGTGCCGGTGTCCGTGTCGACCATGCCGCCCACGGCCACCCCGACGCCGAGCGCGCGCGGCCCGTCGGCGGGCAGCACCCGGCGCAGGCACTCCACCACCAGGTCGACGGCGGCCGAGCCGTCGGACGCGTCGGCCCTGAACGTCCCGCCCGCCGTCGCGAGCACCTCGCCGACCGGGCTGACGGCGGCCGCGGCAACCCGCCCCGGCATCAGGTGCACCGCCCCGATGGGCTGCCCTTCGCGGGAGAACCACAGCGGCCGCGCGGGCTTGCCGCCCACCGCGCCGCTCGGCCGCGGCTCGCCCTCGACCAGGACGCCCCCGTCGATCAGGGGCTGGACGACCGAGCCCACGGTGGTCCTTGTCACCCCGATGAGCTTGGCCAGGTCGGCGCGCGACAGCGGCCCCATGTCGTACAGCAGTTGGAGCACCCGTGCCCGGTTGGCCTCGCTCGCCGTGACCCAGGGGCCGACGGGGGAGCGCCCCTCAAAGCCGCCTGCCGCCCGCGCCGCGGGGGTCATGTCCCCCTCCACCGGCCCTGGCGACGTCTGCACGCGGCTCAGCCTACACAGCGCGCCGCGCGCCGCGGCCCGCGGCGGACACCCCCTCGGCCGGGGCCGCCGCGACGCCCGGCGAGAGCGACTGTCAGAGGGCGGGGCTAGCTTTTGCCCGGAACCACAGGAACCACAGGAACCACAGGGGCTCCAGGGACTGCCCGGTGGTCCGACAGACGTGTCCCGACGACGTGGAGGACAGACACATGGCCCTGCCCGCACTCCCGCAGCTCCCGCCCGGCGAGATCCCGTGGGTCTGCTCCTGCTACGAGGTGGGGGAGGCCCGTTGGGGCGAGCAGCCCGACGCGCTCGCAGGAGGAGAGGAGGACGGCGTGCTCAGCCTCGGGGCGGCCGGGGTGCGGCTCCGCAAGGTCGAGGACCGCGGGTGGGAGAGGCTGTCGGCGGGGAACATACCGGCGCTCCTCCCGCCCGGCGGGCCCGTGCCGCCGGTCGCCGTCCTGACCGACATCCCCGCGCTGTACGGCGGCGATCCGCTCCTCGTGGACCTGCACAAGGCGCCGGGGCGCGGGGTCCGGGTCCCGGGCGACCGGCTCGGCGAGGTCCTCGCGGGCCTGCTGGACGGCACGCTCGACTTCGACGACCTGGTGCGCGGCATGGACAGGTACGGCAGCTACGAAGGGGGCGGCGAGCGGCCCGCGTTCCCCACCCCGGCGGTGGCGGCGCCCCGCGCCTTCCCCCTGCTGCCCGCGGGCGAGGAGACCCTCCTGGTCCGCACGTCCTTCGACGACGAGGACGGCTGGCGCGCCCTGCTCGCCGAGTTCGGCGGTGCGGACGGCGAGGGCAGGGTCGGCGTCGACCTCGAATGGGAGACGGACGACATGGACGACTTCCCGCTGTACGCGCTGAGCGTCGACGACCGCAGGTTCGAGGGCCTCGGCCCCGGCCAGGTCCCCGCGGCGCTCCCGCCCCTGGAGCCGGGGACCTGCGACACGGTGGAGAGCACCTGCCTCGTCCTCCTCGCCGACGCCGGGACCTTCGCGCGGCCCGACGGGCCCCTGATCGCCGTCGACCCCTTCCACACCCCCGGCCAGTCCGCCGCCGTCCCCCGCCGCGCCGCCGCCGGAATGGCGTGCAACCTCGGCATCGGCAACATGGACTTCAGCGACTTCGTCGCCACCGGCGACCCGGCGGCCTTCTGGCTCTGACCGGCACGCCTCACTCGGGGGCGAGGAACCACTGCTGGGCCGCCGTGGCATCGCGCGGGGAGGGCAGCTCCCGCAGGGGAGCGACGTTGTCGTCGCCGAAGGTGCCGGTCACTGCCACGCCCTCGTTGAGGAACGGGATGAGCACCCACCGGCTGGTGTTCCCGACACGCCGCACCTCCCACCACTGGTTCTTGTTGGAGGTGCAGTTGCGCACATCGACGTACGTGCCGGCCTGGCCGCTGCTCTCGGCGCAGGCACCCGAGTCGGCCATCCTCCACTTGTAGATGTCGGCCTGGCCGCCCACCCGCTCGAAGGTGAAAGTGCGCTTGAAGGGGTGGTCGGCCCGGTAGTACACCTGCAGATAGGTGCCGGGCTGCCCGCTTCCGTTGTCGGGGATCAGGTAGTTGCTGTGCGCGTAGTTCGTGATCACCACGGTCTCGGACGGAACCGCGGCCGGGGCCGCCTGGGCCGTGCCGCCAAGGAGGAATCCCGACAGGGCGGTTGCCAACGCGCCGCACAGGATCGTCTTCCGCGAGGAGCCCACGGTCATCGGACACACTTCCTTCTGCTCGTGCTGCGAGGTCTCGTCTCCGGCTGTCTGCCGACGCCGGAAGGCGGCCTCAGGACGTCGTCCTTCGGCCACCGGTCTCATCGTCCCGATGTGCCGTACGCCCGTACATGCCCCTAAAGCGTGGCCCTGGCGCGTTCCATACACCGTGGTCATGAGCGCGCGACCGGCGCGCGACCGCGCACGCCGCCACCGCGTCCCCCGCACGGAAGCGCCCCCACGCGACCCGCGCCCACCGGCGCGCGCGGTCACCCTGACGGGCGGTGCGGCGGGAGAGCGGTTGTACCTCTCGATGCGGTAGGCGGGGCCTACGGGCCGCCCGGCGGGCGGGGGCGGGGGCGGGGGCCGACCAACTCCTCGTAGAGCGCGCGGCGTTCCCCGGGGCCCTCGGTCGCCGCGAGTCTGGCGTCCCACTCGGCCTGGATCTCCTGGAGGAAGCCGCGCCAGCCGTCGGGGCGGCCCTGGCCCGTCCCCCGCAGGTCGACGAGGCGTTCGTTCTTGCCGAGGCCGCCGGATCCGACCTTGTCCCCCTTGTGCCCGTGCAGGATCGACTCGGGGTTCGAGGTGGCCTCGGTGGAGCGGAAGTCGTGCTCGTAGCCGACCGGGCTCGCCGCGTGCGGGGCGATGGTCTCGATGCCGATCTGGAGCGAGCCGTCCTTCTCCCTGGTCGGGCGGTGGTAGACGAGGAGGACATGACCGTACGAGCCGTTCGGCAGGACCATGTCGCCGTTCCAGTCCTTGGAGCCGATTCCGCCGCCCGAGATGTCCTTGCCCCACAGCTTCGGCCTGGCGGCGCCGACGGCGAGCTTGTTCGTGAGGGACGCGGGGATGCCGCCCTTCTCCTTGAACGTGCCGGGTTGGCCCTCCTTGTTGGGGCCGATGGAGGTGCGGTGGGTGGCGAACGGGCGCTCGGAGATGCCCTCGACGGTCTCGTCCCGGGTGGCGTCCTGCGTCACGCCGAGGAAGTGCGGCAGCCAGTAGGCGTCCTTGTCCTTCGGACCCAGCGCGGGGACGCGCACGTTGACTCGGCCGCCGTGGGCCAGCGCGCGGATGACGTCCCGCTGGTAGTCCGGTGCGTGGCCTTCCCCGGGGGTGTACAACTCCAGGCCGTTGCGCAGGAGAAGCAGGATCTTGGTGAGCAACTCGCGCCCCTGGGCGTCCTGCTGGACCCAGTCGGAGGCCGTGGCCTTGCCTTTGCCCTTTCCCGTCGAGGTGTCGGGCGCCGGGATCTCGCCGGGGTGGCGGCGGTCGGCCGCCATGCCCTCCGGGTGGAGCGTGTCGAGCGCGGTGTCGCGGATCTGCCGGTCGCGCTCCTGCTCCAGGCTCTCCCTCAGCCCCGGGTCCGTGCCGGGCGCCTGGGTGCGCATGAACCGGCCGAGCGTGTAGGCGGGGTCCGCCGGGGTGGCGGCCTTCTCGGCCACCAGGTCGGGCCGCTTGTCGATGGCCAGCGTGGCGGTGAGCACACGCTTGCCGGCGGGCAGCTTCAGCCAGTCCTTGAACTGCCCCTTCGTGTACGTCTCGGCCTCCTCGTACGTGCCGATCTGCACCGCGCGCAGCCACTGCGGGGCGATCACGGAGAGCCGTCTGATGTCCGCGAGGTCCTGCTCGCCGAATGTCTCGCCCCGCATCACCCGCCGGTCCAGGGTCTTCCGCAGCCGTGCGGGGCCCTCGCGCATCCACTGCTCGGGCACCCAGGTGCCGGGCGCGAAGATGTTGCGCTTGGCGGTCGTCTGGAGGGTGTTCTGATCGATGGACCGGCTGAGGCGGCTGATGATCTCCGCGGCCTCTGATGCCTCCGTGGCCTCAGCCGTCCCGGCCGCGGCCTGCCCTTCGGTGTCGGTCGTGCGCTGCACGGCCGCCGTGAGGGTCCCGCGGCCCCCGCCGCCCGCAGCGGTGTCCGCGCCGAGGACCGTGCTGGGGCCGCCCGCGCGCATCCGCGCGGCGTTCGCCGCCGCCTCGCGCTCCTCGCGGTCGCCGGGGTGCGTCATGGCGAACCCGGCGCCGGTCGGGTGCCCGGCCGGCGCCTGCTGCCGGTTGCGTACCGCGTGGGTGAGTTCGTGGTCCAGCGTCTCGGCGTCGGCGCCGCCCTCGCCGACCACGATGTGCTGGTCGACCGTGAACGCGCGGGCGCGGACGGCGGCGGCCGCCTGCCGCGCCGCGGGGCCCGTGTGCATCCGCACACCGGACAGGTCGGCCTGGAACTGCTCCTCCTTGCGCGCCAGGGTCGCCCGGTCGAGCGGCCGTCCGGGGGCGCGCAGCCCCGCCTCGACGTCGGCGAGGCCGGGGGCGGGCTCCGCTTCTGCAAGGCCGGGGGAGCCGTCAGGCTCCGCTCCTTCGACAGGGCGCGCCACGGCCCAGGCGGGGGCCGGCCCGTCGCCCTCGTCGAGGCGGCGCATCATCCGCAGCACCGCCTGGTTGCCGACGCTCGCCTGGAGCCTGGCCAACGCGCCCGGCGGTGAGGCGTGTTCGGCCACCTCTTGGCGGCCGGGCGCGGGGGAGCGCCTGCGCCTTCCCTCGTACGATCGCATCGACACCCCTCGGCTCAGAGCACCACGACCGAACCTAGGCCCGCGGACGTCGGTGCCGTAACCCCGCCCACCGGGGCGGCGGCGGCCCGCTGCCGGCCGGACGCGGCCCACCAGCGGCGACGCGTGCGCCGTGCACGGCCCCGCGCCGAGGTCTGCCCGTGAGGGCAGCCGCCCTGCCCTCTCGGGCCGGGGCCGCGGCGACGGTGGACGGCGGGTCCGCTGCGGCGGCGCCGTACGCGGGTCCTTGAGGCCGTACGGCCCCGCTACCGCCGCTCGAGCGCCCGGTCCACCAGGGCGCTCGCCGCGCCCGTCCACCCCGCGGGGTCGAGCAGGGCGGCGTGGCCCGCGTCCCGTGCGGCGTCGGCGAAGGGGACGTCCGCGGCGGCGGCGCGCTCGATCAGCTTCCTCGCCTCCGCCTTGCCCAGCTCGGCGGAGAAGCGCTCGCTGACGACCAACCCGCCCGTGAGCGTGAGGTTGTGGGCCATTCGGTCGGGGAACACCCGCAGCCCCTCGGCCAGTTCGGCGGCGTGCTCGGCCGCGCCGCCCGCCAGGCGCAGCAGTTCGCGCAGCGGAGTCCACTCCGCGTGCCAGGCGCCCGCGGGCCGTTCGTCCTCGGCGGGGACCGCGCCGAGCAGCACGGAGAGCTGCGCGGGCGCCTGCCGGGCCGCCGCGGCGACCAGGGTCGCGCGCACCGGGTTCGCCTTGTGCGGCATGGCGGACGAGCCGCCGCCCCCGCCCTCGGCGACCTCGCCGACCTCGGTGCGCGACAGCGTCAGCACGTCCACGGCGGCCTTGCCGAGCGCGGCGCAGCAGAAGGCGAGCGCCCCGCCCAGGTCGGCGACGGGCGTGCGCAGCGTGTGCCAGGGCAACGCGGGCTCCGCCAGGCCGAGTTCGCGGGCGTACGCGGCGACGTGCGCGAGCGCCGCCTCGCCGCCGAGCGCGGCCAGCGTCCCGGCTGCGCCGCCCAGTTGGGCGGGCAGCGCCACCGCGGCGAGGCGGTCGCGCGCGTCCAGGACGAGGGAGCGCCAGCCCGCCGCCTTGAGGCCGAAGGTGGTCGGGACTGCCTGCTGGGCGAGGGTGCGGCCCGCGATCGCCGTGTCCCGGTGCTCGGCGGCGAGCCGGGCCAGTGCCGCCGCCGTACGGCCGAGGTCGGCGAGCACCGGCCGCCGGGTGTGCTCGGCGAGCAGCATCAGCGCGGAGTCCAGGATGTCCTGGCTGGTCGCGCCCCGGTGCACGTACCGCGCCCACTGGGCGCCGACCTCCGCGCGCACGGCCTCGGCCAGCGGGATCACCGGGTTGCCGCCCGCGCGCGCGGCCAGGGCCAGCTCCCGCGCGTCGAGCCGGTCCGCGCACGCGGCGATCGCCTCGGCTGCCCCGGCCGGTGCGCCCTGCGCGCGGGCGAGCGCGGCCTCCGCGGCGACCAGGGCGCGCAGCAGGGCGGCGTCGCCGGTGGCCGCCTCGGCCGCCGTGCCCGCCGCCGCGGGCGACAGCAGGCCGCACAGCCCGGGATCGCCGCTGTCGGGGCGCTCAGGTGAACTCAAGGAAGACCGTCTCCCCTTCTCCCTGGAGGCGGATGTCGAAGCGGTGGGTCCTGTGCCGCGCCGGGCCCGGCTCCCGCCGCGCCCTCAGGGTCGCACGCCGCGCCGGGTCCAGCGCGTCGAGCAGCGCGTCCGTGCCGTCCTGCACGAGGTAGGCGCGGGTGTACAGGTGGTGGGTGAGGCCGCGCGCGAACACGCACACGCTCAGGTACGGCAGCGCCGCCGGTGCGGCCGGCGGCAGCGTGCGCACCGCGTAGTGCCCGTCGGCGTCGGTGGGCACGCGGCCGAAGCCGGTGAAGTCCACGCCGTTGCGGCCCAGGTACCCGCCGGTCACGGTGGAACGCCGGATCGACCCCGGCAGCCCCGTGCCCGGCCCGCCCTGCCAGAACTCCAGCAGCGCGTCGGGCACGGGCGCGCCGTCGCCGTCGTACACGTACCCGTGCACGGTGACGGCGTCCGGGTGGCCGGCCGGCGCGATGTCGCCGCCGCCGGGGAACGGCAGCGCGTAGCCGTAGAACGGCCCCACGGTCTGCGAGGGCGTCGGCGGCTGCCCGCCCGCGGTGGTCTGCTCCGGCATCAGCGGCCCTCCTCGATCCAGGTGGCGGACGGCCCGTCGAGCACGATGTCCCAGCGGTAGCCGAGCGACCACTCGGGCCGCGACAGCGCGTGGTCGTAGCGGGCGACCAGGCGCTCGCGCGCCGCGTCGTCCGTCACGGACTGCAGGATCGGGTCGTAGGGGAACAGCGGATCCCCGGGGAAGTACATCTGCGTCACCAGGCGCTGCGTGAACGCCTGTCCGAACACGGAGAAGTGGATGTGCGCGGGCCGCCAGGCGTTGTCGTGGTTGCGCCACGGGTAGGCGCCCGGCTTCACCGTGGTGAAGGTGTACGAGCCGTCGTCGCCGCTCAAAGTGCGCCCCACGCCGGTGAAGTTCGGGTCGAGCGGCGCCGGATGGTCGTCGCGCTGGTGCGCGTACCGGCCCGACGCGTTGGCCTGCCACACCTCGATCAGCTGGCCGCGCACCGGCCGCCCGTACCGGTCGAGCAGCCGCCCGGTGACGGTGATGCGCTCGCCGAGCGGCTCGCCCCTGTGCTGCCTCGTCAGGTCGGAGTCGAGGGCCGTGACGTCGGTGGCGCCGAACACCGGCCCCGAGAGCTCGACCGTCTCGGGGTCGCCGCCGTCCCCCTCGGCCCGCACGGCGACCAGCGGCAGCCTCGGGTGCCGCAGCACCGAGCTGCGGTACGGGGCGTACGCACGGGACGGGTGGTGGGCGGCGGGCGCGCCGTCCGCGCGCCGCTTCGCGTACGCGTCGTGCGCGGCGCGTATCTCCGCGGTGATCTCCTCCTGGGCGGTCACGACGCGCTCCTTCCCGCGGCCTTCAGCGCACGCAGCGCCGCCAGTTCCTGTGGGGTGGGCGGCGCGGTGCACCCGACCTCGTCAGCGACCCTGAGGTCCCAGCCGGTCGCGGCCCTGACCTGCTCGACCGTCACGCCCGGGTGGGTCTCGGTGAGCACCAGCTCCGCCGTCCCGGGGTCGGGCCGCAGGACGCCCAGGTCGGTGATGACCGCGACGGGGCCCGCGCCGCGCATCCCGTACCGCGCGCGGTCGCCGGGGCCCGAGCCGTGCCCCATCGTGGTGACGAAGTCGAGCGAGTCGACGAAGCCGCGCTGGGAGTGGCGCAGCACCAGCAGCACCTTCCGGCAGTTCGCGGCGATCTCGGGGGCGCCGCCCGCGCCGGGCAGCCGCGCCTCGGGCCTGCCCTCGCCGCGCGAGATCACCGTCGTGTTGACGTTGGCGAACCGGTCGACCTGGGCGGCGCCGAGGAAGCCCACGTCGATCCGGCCGCCCTGGAGCCAGTAGTTGAACATCTCGGGCACCGCGACGACCGCGTCGGCGGTGTCGGCGAGCTCGCCGTCGCCGATGGAGAGCGGGAGCCTGGTGGGCCGCGAGCCGATGGTGCCCGACTCGTAGATCAGGACGAGGTCGGGGACATGGGTGGCGCGCGCGAGGTTCGCGGCGGTGGACGGCAGCCCGATGCCGACGAAGCAGGTGCGCGAACCGGCCAGCGCGCGGGCCGCGTTGACCTCCATCAGCTCGTCGCTCGTGAAGGCCGCAGGGTCCTCGCCCGCGGCCGTTCCCGCTGCCGCCCCGGGGGTGGTGGTCCCGCTCATCGCGCCGTCGCCTCCGTCCCGTCGCCGCGGGCGCCTGCTACGCCCCTGACCTCGGTGTCCAGCCACTTCGTGAACGCCTCGCGGTCGCGGGCGATCGGGTCCCACGCCCGGTAGAAGGCGTTGTCGCGCTCCGAGTAGCCCGTCGCGTACGAGGGGTGCGCGCCGCCGGGCACGACGCTGACCGCGTCGACGACCCAGTGCGGCAGGACCACGCCGCCTGGCCGCGGCTCCAGCTCGTCCACGACCTCCTCGACCGTGACGAGGGAGCGCTTCGCGGCCAGCACCGCCTCCTTCTGCACGCCCGTAAGGCCCCACATCTGCACGTTGCCCGCGCGGTCAGCGCGCTGCGCGTGGATGACGGCCACGTCCGGGTTGAGGGCGCGGACGGCCGCGAGCTCCTCGCCGGTGAAGGGGCAGGTCACCGTCGAGACGGTGTCCGTGCGGGTGGCGAGGTCGGAGCCGCGGTAGCCGCGCAGCGTGGCGAACGGCAGCCCGGAGGCGCCCGCGACATAGCGGTTGGCCATGCCCGCGTGGCTGTGCTCGTCGAGTTCGAGCGGGCGCGGCCAGCCGTTCTCCACCGCGTCCCTGAACCGGTGCAGGGAGCCGACGCCCGGGTTGCCGCCCCACGAGAAGACCAGCTTGCGTACCAGGCCGGCGCCGATGAGCTGGTCGTAGATGACGTCGGGGGTCATACGGGCGAGCGTCAGGTCGGTGATGCCCTGGCGGATGATCTCGTGCGCTGCGGCGAACGGGATCAGATGCGTGAATCCTTCGAGCGCGACGGTGTCCCCGTCGTGGATGAGGTCCGCCACGGCGTCGTGCAGGCTGCGCGTCCCGGCCATCCGGCCCCTCCCTCCTCGGCTCACCGGAGCGGGCAAACGCTCCGTGCTGATTGCTCCGTGTACTGATTGTTTTGCTGCTGAACCCGTACACTTGCAGGCAGTTCGGTGGTCGTCAATAGCTCAGTACACGGAGCAACCACCCGCGGGACACCCCAGGGAGCGCGCGCATGGCAGCGGTCGATCTGAACACGCACCCGGGCCATCTGGCGCGCAGGCTCCAGCAGGCGCACACGCTCCTGTGGTCGACGCTGGTCTCCGAGGAGACCACCTCGCCGCAGTTCGCCGTGTTGAACGCGCTGGCCGAGAAGCCGGACATCGACCAGCGCACGCTGGGCGAGGAGGTGCGCCTCGACCGGTCGACGGTCGCGGACGTCGTCGCGCGGCTCGCCAGGCGCGGCCTGGTCGAGCGGGTGCGCGACCCCCTGGACGGCCGGCGCAACGTGCTGCGGGCGACGGCCGAGGGGGCCAGGGTGCACCGCAGGCTCGTGGCGCGGACCGAGGCGATGAACCGGGTCTTCCTCGCACCGCTCGACGAGCACGAGCGGGAGACGCTGCTGCGGCTGATCGGCCGGGTCGCGGAGGCTGCGGAGAAAATCCGCGACCAGCGGTGACGTTTTCGCCCGGGGCGTGTCCAAGTCTGTGAGGGCGCGGCGGGGCGCGCCCTTCCCGCGCCGGGCGCCGCGTGCGTGCCGGGCCCGGAGGCGCGCCGGGCCTAGCCCGCGTGCGGCGCGCCCGAGCGGCCGGCGGGGGGATCGAGGGCGGCGGTCAGGTGGGCGTAGGCGACGACGTTGCCCTGGTAGCCGGAGCCGGGGGAGAAGGCGCCGCCGCAGGTGATGACGCGGAGTTCGGGGCGGTCGGCCGCGCCGTAGACCCGGCGGTCGGGAAAGGAGTCGTTCCGGTAGACCTCCACGGCGTCCACGCCGAACACCGCCGTGCGCCCGTCCTGCCGCGCGACCTCGATCCTGTCGCCCTTGCGGAGCGTGCCGAGGCGGTAGAAGACGGCCGGACCGCCGGCCGTGTCGACATGGCCGGCCACGATGGCGGTGCCCGTCGCGCCGGGCGCCGTGCCGCGCTCGTACCAGCCGGCGCGGGTGCCGTCCGTCGCGGGCGGCGCGGCGAGCCTGCCGTCCGGGGTCAGGGCGAGCCCGCGCAGGGGCGCGTCCACCCCGATGCGGGGGATGCGCAGGCGCACCGGGCGCGAGGCGGGCAGCGGCGCGGGGTTCGGCCGCGCCCCGGCGGACGGCCCGGCGCCGTGGTCCGCGCCGTGGTCCGCGCCGCCGGGCGCCGCCGGGCCTGCGAAGGCCTGCGCGGCGGTCGGCGCAGGCGGGGTCACGGGACGCAGCCCCGTCTCCACGAGCCAGATGCCGACGCAGGCGGCCGCGGCCAGCCCCCAGGCGGTGCCTCTGACGCCGTTGGCGCTCATGCGGTGGACCTCGACCTCTCTCGCGGGCGTCGGTGGAATCCGGGTCCTCGGCCGCCGGATCCAGGTTCGACGGGACGGGACGGGACGGGACGGGGGGCGGGGGCGGGGCGAGAAGTCCCCGCCCGCGTCAGCTGAAGCGTGACGGGGGCGGGGACATGGGGCGGGTGCGGGCGCCGCGCGGGTGGGAACCGCGGCCCGTCAGCTCCGCGTGCCGCTCGCCCGGCGACGCAGGAGCCATGCCCCGCCCACGGCGGAACCGGCCAGAACGGCCGACCCCGCCGCGACCTCGGGCACATCGGTGTGGACGCTGCCGCCTGCCCCGGTCTCCAGGTGGCCGTGCGGTATCGGGGCCGAGGGCCCCGCGGGGTCGCCTGACCCGTCCGGGTAACCGTGGCCGCCTTGAGGTCCGGGGTCCTCAGGCGGCCGGTGCGCGTCGGGGACATCGGCGCCGCCGCCCGGCTGCTCCGCCTCTCCCGGCGCCTCGGGCTGCGGCGGCTCGCCCGCGTGGTCCGGCGCGGGCGGCTGGTCCTGCGCAGGCTGCTCGCTCGCCCCGGGATCCGGCGCGGGCTGTTCGCCCGTCTGGTCAGGTGCGGGCTGTTCGCCCGCCCCTGGGTCCGCCGGGGGACCGGCGTCGGCGGGCGGCCTGCCCGGCAGGGTGCCCCCGGTGCCCTCCGCCGCGCTGCCGCCCGTGGCCTGCCTCCCGTGGCCGCAGGCGAGGCCGACGGTGTACGTGCCGGGCGCTGCGCCGCCCGATGCGCCGAACCGGGCCGCGGCGTCCCTGCCGTATGCGGCGGACGCGTTGGCGGACGCCTCCGCGCCGCTGCCAGGTTCGCTCGCTTCGGCCGCGCCGCCGGTGCCGCAGGCGGCCGTGCGGACGGTGGCCGCGGTGCCGTGGGCAGCGGTGGCGGGGCTCTGCCCCGGCGCTCCGGCCTGCCCGGCGAGCGCGGGGGAGGCGCCCGCTGCGACCAGTCCGAGTGACGCCGCCGCCAGCGCGGCGCCGGTCGTCCGTCGGGCGGTGCGGGCGGTGGTGGGCATGCTGTCCTCCGGGAAGGGGCGGCGTGTCTCTCCTCTCCAAGAGGTAAGGCGCGCGGGCGCACGCGCGCCTGCCGAGAGCGCAGGCCCGCGGCGCCCCGCGACCCGGGGCGCGCGGCATCGCCGCAGTTCAGCACGGGCACCCTGGCGGCGGGCCGCGGCCGGACCCGCTCGCGCCGAACGAGTGATGCGCCCGCGTGGCCGCTGCCGTCCTGGACGGCGCAAGGACGAGGGGCCGGGGCCGTGGGCCCGTGCGTCACGCTCCCCGCCGCGGCCGGTTACCGTCGAGCCATGGCAGGCACCTCAGGACCCCGCACGCCCCGGCCCGTGCCCGCAGGCGGCACCCGCGGCCACGACACGGCCGAGAGCCACGACACCGCCGACCACTACGACGCCGCCGCCACCGCCCGCTGGGTCGCCGAGCCCGACAAGCGGCCTGGCCGCACGGCCTTCCAGCGCGACCGCGCCCGTGTCCTGCACTCCTCGGCGCTGCGCAGGCTCGCGGGCAAGACCCAGGTCGTCACGCCAGGCGCGCCGGGTGAGGAGTGGGACGCCAGCCCCCGCACCCGCCTCACGCACTCGCTCGAATGCGCCCAGGTCGGCCGGGAGCTCGGCGCGGCCCTCGGCTGCGACCCCGACCTGGTCGAGGCGGCCTGCCTCTCGCACGACATGGGGCACCCGCCGTTCGGCCACAACGGCGAGCGCGTACTGGACGACTTCGCCGCGGACTGCGGCGGCTTCGAGGGCAACGCGCAGTCGCTGCGCCTCCTCACCCGCATCGAGCCGAAGCGCTTCGCGCCCGCCGCGGACGGTGCGCCGGGCCCGGGGGTCGGCCTCAACCTCACCAGGGCCGCCCTGGACGCCGCCACCAAGTACCCCTGGACGCGCGAGGCCCCTGAGGCGGCGGCCGCGGGTGCCCCCGGCCGCGTCAAGTTCGGCGTGTACGAGGACGACCTGCCGGTCTTCACCTGGGTCCGTGAGGGCGCCCCGGCCGGCCGCACCTGCTTCGAGGCGCAGGTCATGGACTGGTCGGACGACGTGGCGTACTCCGTCCACGACTTCGAGGACGGGCTGTACGCCGGGTACGTGCGGCCCGCGGCCCTCGCCTCGCCCACCGAGCGGGAGGCCATCTGGGCGGTGGCGGTGGGCCGTTACACCGAGCCGGGCACCGACCCCGCGGAACTCGCCGCCGCGCTCGACCGGCTGACGGCCGAGGAGTGGTGGCCGCACGCCTACGACGGCACGGCCGTCGCGCAGGGCCGGGTCAAGGACGCCACCAGCGAGCTCATCGGCAGGTTCTGCCTGGCCGCCGAGACCGCGACCCGGGCCGCGTACGGCACGGGCCCGCTGACCCGCTACGGCGCCCGCCTGGTCGTGCCCCGCGCCGCCAGGCTCGAATGCGCGGTGCTCAAGGCGGTCGCCGACCTGTACGTCATGCGCCGCGCCGACCAGGAGGCGATCCGCGCCGACCAGCGCGTGGTGCTCGCCGAGCTGGGTCACGCGCTGGCCGCCCGCGCGCCGTACGGCCTGACGCCGCAGTTCCGCGCCCTGTTCGAGGCCGAAGGGGACGACAGGGCCCGCACCCGCGTCGTCGTGGACCAGATCGCCTCCCTCACCGACGCTGCCGCCCGCGCGCTGCACGCCCGCGTGACGCAGGCCCCCCGGACGCACCCCTGACGCCCGCCTCAAGGCTCCGCCGCCGTCCTCCGGAGAACCGCACGCCAGGACCGTACGGCCCGACACCGGGCGGCCCCGTGCCCGCGGCCTCCACGTGATGCGGCAAGATCGACGGCGGCACACCGCACGGCCGCGCGCGGCCCCGCCAGGGACGCGACCGCGCGCGAGCCCCGGGCCCGGGCGCGAACCGCCGGGACCGGGGCGAGAAGACATCCCCGTGGAGCACCCCCCTCTTCCGCCATCACGCTCCGTGCGGGACGCTCGCAGGTGGCGGCAGCACTACGAGGAGGCATCAAGTGGTCGACGCACATCGCACCTTCGTCATCGTGGGTGGCGGTCTCGCCGCGGCGAAAGCGGCGGAGACCCTCCGCGCGGAAGGGTTCACCGGCCGAGTGATCCTGATCGGCGACGAGCGAGACCACCCCTACGAACGGCCGCCGCTCTCCAAGGGCTTCCTCGCAGGCAAGGACGAGCGCGCCGGGGTGTTCGTGCACGACGCCGCCTGGTACGCGCAGCAGGAGGTCGAGCTGCACCTCGGCCAGACCGTCACCGCCCTCGACCGCGAGGGCCACTCCGTGCGCCTCGGCGACGGCAGCTCCGTCCGGTACGACAAGCTGCTCCTCGCCACCGGCGCGGAGCCGCGCAGGCTCGACGTCCCCGGCACCGGCCTTGCGGGCGTGCACCACCTGCGCCGCCTCGCGCACGCGGAGCGGCTGCGCCAGGTGCTCACCTCCCTCGGCCGTGACAACGGCCACATCGTCATCGCGGGCGCCGGGTGGATCGGCCTCGAAGTCGCCGCGGCCGCCCGCACGTACGGCGCCGAGGTCACGGTCGTCGAGGCGGAGGCCACCCCGCTGCACCGGGTCATCGGACCCGAGCTCGGCCAGCTGTTCACGGACCTGCACGCCGAGCACGGCGTCCGCTTCCACTTCGGCGCCAGGCTCACGGAGATCGTCGGCCAGGACGGGGTCGTCCTCTCGGCCCGTACGGACGACGGCGAGGAGCACCCGGCGCACGACGTGCTCGCCGCGATCGGCGCGGCGCCCCGCGTCGGCCTCGCCGAAGCCGCGGGCCTCGCGCTCGCCGACCGCGCGGAGGGCGGCGGCATCGCGGTGGACGCGGCCCTGCGCACCTCGGACCCGGACGTCTACGCGGCGGGCGACGTGGCCTCCGTGCCGTGCCGGTGGGGCGCGGCGGGCGGCCGCAGGATCCGTGTCGAGCACTGGGCCAACGCGCTGAACGCGGGCCCGGCCGCCGCCCGGTCGATGCTCGGGCAGGACGCGGCGTACGACCGCGTCCCGTACTTCTTCTCCGACCAGTACGACCTCGGCCTTGAGTACTCGGGCTGGGCGCCGCCCGGCACGTACGACGAAGTGGTGGTGCGCGGGGACGCGGGCAAGCGGGAGTTCATCGCGTTCTGGCTCGGCGGGGGCAAGGTGCTCGCCGGGATGAACGTCAACGTCTGGGACGTGGCGGAGGACATCCAGCGCCTGGTGCGCTCCGGCGCGGCCGTCGACCGCGACGCGCTCGCCGATCCTTCGGCGCCGCTCGGCGGGATCGGGCGCTGACGGCGGGTGCCCCGGCCACGGGGTCGCGGGAGTGCTCTGCCGTCCCCGTAGAATTCACGCGTGGCCGGCAGGATCAACGATGACGACGTGAAGGCGGTACGGGACGCGGTCCCGATCGACGCCGTCGTGTCCGAGTACCTCCAGCTGCGCAGCGCGGGCGGCGGCAACCTCAAGGGTCTGTGCCCCTTCCACGACGAGAAGTCCCCGTCCTTCCAGGTCAGTCCGAGCAAGGGTCTCTTCCACTGCTTCGGCTGCCAGGAGGGCGGGGACACCATCGCCTTCGTGATGAAGATCGACCACCTCTCGTTCTCCGAGACGGTCGAGCGCCTCGCGGCCCGCGCGGGCATCACGCTGCGGTACGAGGAGGGCGGGTACAACCCGTCGAGCCAGCGCGGCGAGCGCACCCGGCTGGTGGAGGCGCACCGGATCGCGGCGCGCTTCTACACGGAGCAGCTGGGCTCGCCCGAGGGGGAGATCGGCCGCAAGTTCCTCGCGGAGCGCGGCTTCGACCAGGCGGCGGCCGAGCACTTCGAGGTCGGCTACAGCCCGGCCGGCTGGGACCACCTCACCCGCTTCCTGCGCGGCCAGGGCTTCAGCGACCGCGAACTGATCATGTCCGGGATCTCGCAGGACGGCAGGCGCGGCCCGATCGACCGCTTCCGCGGCCGCCTGATGTGGCCCATCAGGGACATCTCGGGCGATGTCGTCGGCTTCGGCGCGCGCCGCCTGCGCGAGGACGACAACGGCCCCAAGTACCTCAACACCCCCGAGACCCCCATCTACAAGAAGTCCCAGGTGCTGTACGGGGTCGACCTGGCCAAGAAGGACATCGCCAAGGCGAGCAGGGCGGTCGTCGTCGAGGGCTACACCGACGTGATGGCCTGCCACCTCGCCGGGGTCACCACCGCGATCGCGACCTGCGGCACCGCGTTCGGCGGCGACCACATCAAGATCCTGCGCAGGCTGCTGATGGACAACGGCAGCGCCCGCGTGATCTTCACCTTCGACGGCGACGCGGCCGGCCAGAAGGCGGCGCTGCGCGCCTTCGAGGACGACCAGAAGTTCGCCGCCGAGACGTACATCGCGATCGCGCCCGACGGCATGGACCCCTGCGAGCTGCGCCTCGCCAAGGGCGACACGGCCGTGCAGGACCTGGTGGAGCCGCGCACCCCGCTGTTCGAGTTCGCGATCCGGCAGATCGTGGCCCGCTACGACCTGGAGGTCCCGGCGGGCCGGGCCGCCGCGCTCGACGAGGCGGCGCCCATCGTCGCCCGCATCAAGAACTCCGCTTCGCAGCACGAGGTCGCGGTGCAGCTCGCCGGGATGCTGGGCATCCTCGACACCCAGTTCGTGGTCAAGCGCGTCGCGCAGCTCGCGCGCTGGGCCCGCGACCGCGGCGGCCGGGGCCCCGCCCAGGCCCAGGGGCCCGGCGGCCAGGCGCAGGGCGCCGCCGCGCCCGCGGGCCGCAGGGGGCCCGCAGGACCCGCGCTCTATCTGCGCAACCCGGTCTACGCGACCGAGCGCGAGCTGCTGAAGCTGGCCCTCCAGCGGCCCGAGCTGGTGACGCCCGCTTTCGACGCCTACGAGGCCGACGAGTTCACCGCCCCGCCCTACGCGGCGGTGCGCGCCTGCATCGACGAGGCGGGCGGCGCCGAGCAGGGCTGCGCCGACGTGCGCGACTACCTCTCCCGGGTCCGCGAGGCGGCCCCCGACGACTCGGTGCGCAAGCTGGTGACCGAGCTGGCCGTCGAGGTCTTCCGCGGCAAGACCATCGACGAGCTGTACGCGGGCCAGCAGCTCGTCCAGGTCCGCATCCGCGCCGTCGACCGCCGCATCCAGGACGTCACGTCCGCGCTGACCCGCCTCGGCACCGGCGGCGACCCACAGCAGTACGCCGCGGTCCAGAACGAGCTCTGGGTCCTCCAGCAGTACGGCCAGGCTCTCCGCAACCACGGCGTCGCCGCCCTCTGACCCGGCCGGGCCTCGGCCCGCACCGCGGGGCGCCCGGCGCGCCCGCGCTCGCGACGCGCGGGCCCGCGCCCCCGGGTGCGCCCTCGCGCCGGGCGGTGACCGGCCCGCGGGGCCAGAAAGTGCGCGCACGCCCCTCGTGGCGGCGATGTGCCGTACGCCACACTGGGGGCGGGTCCCTGCTGCCGCACACCCCCGAGCCCGGCAGCGACCATCTGGAGGTCGCCTCGTGCGAACCCGGACAGCGCCCGCCGCCCCCCTCGCCCAGGCCCAGGTCCCGGCCCCCGCCGCGGCCCCGGGACCGTACGAAGCGGGCCCGCCCGACGACCCGCGCGAGCTGCCCGCGCCCCGGCCCGGCGCGTACCCGGGGGCCGCCGCCTCCTCCGACCTGCTGCGCCAGTACCTGCGCGAGATCGGCCGCATCCGGCTGCTCACCGCTGCCGAGGAGGTCGAGCTCGCCCGCCGCGTCGAGGCGGGGCTGTTCGCCGAGGAGCGGCTCGGCACGCAGACCGGCCTCGACGAGCGGCTCGCGCTCGACCTCGACCGGCTCGTGGTCCTCGGCCGGATGGCCAAGCGCCGCCTCATCGAGGCCAACCTCCGGCTCGTCGTCTCCGTCGCCAAGCGGTACGTCGGCCGCGGCCTGACCATGCTCGACCTGGTCCAGGAGGGCAACCTCGGGCTGATCAGGGCCGTCGAGAAGTTCGACTACGCGCGCGGCTACAAGTTCTCCACGTACGCGACCTGGTGGATACGCCAGGCCATGTCCCGCGCCCTCGCCGACCAGGCCCGCACCATCCGCGTGCCGGTGCACGTGGTCGAGCAGATCAACCGCGTGACCCGCGTACAGCGCAGGCTCCTCCAGGAGAAGGGGTACGAGCCGGCGCCCGCCGAGGTCGCGGCGGAGCTCGGCCTCCCCGCCGAGCGGGTCAGCGAGGTCCTGCGCTACGCCCAGGAGCCCGTCTCGCTGTACGCGCCCGTCGGCGAGGAGGAGGACATCGCGCTCGGCGACCTGATCGAGGACGGCGACGCGGCATCCCCGGTCGAGTCCGCCGCCTTCCTGCTGCTGCGCCGGCATCTGGAGGCCGTGCTCTCCACGCTCGGCGAGCGGGAGCGCAAGGTCGTCCA
Organism: Streptomyces sp. NPDC047002; assembly: GCF_040704505.1. Lineage (NCBI taxonomy): Bacteria > Bacillati > Actinomycetota > Actinomycetes > Kitasatosporales > Streptomycetaceae > Streptomyces > Streptomyces sp. NPDC047002. The sequence goes on along the minus strand of NZ_JBEYWC010000003.1, from coordinate 133,470 downwards.
GCTGCGGTACGGGCTCTCCGACGGCCGCCCGCGCACGCTGGAGGAGATCGGCCAGGTCTTCGGCGTCACCCGCGAGCGCATCCGCCAGATCGAGGCGAGGACCCTCGCCAGGCTCCGCGACCACGCGCTCGCCGACCAGCTGCGCGGCTACCTGGACTGACGCGGGCCCGCACCCCGGCCGGACCAGGCGAGGGCCCGCCCTCCGGTCCGAAGGCGGGCCCGCCGAAACAGCTCAGTCCTTTTACTGGAACAGTGCGATCCCCTTACGGGAACAGTGCGATCCCCACGAGGATCAGCAGCAGGATGACGAGGACGACGGCCCCCGCGGACCAGCCGCCCTGGTGCCGCACCCGCCGGGCCGGGCCGCCCCGCGGCCGGTCCTCGTGGAGCGTCGGATGCTGCGGCCTGCCGTGCTTGTAGAACGTGTCGGCCATGAGAACCCCCTTCAAGGTGGTCTCGGTCACTCCTACCGCTCCGATTACCCGTAATGCGGACAAGCATGCACAAGCAGGCACAGGCGCGGACCGGCCCGCCCTCGCGGACGGCCCGCGGCCCCGGTCCGCGCCTCGCGGCGCCCGGCTCAGTCGACCTCCGCCACCGCCTGCGCGAACTGCGCCTTGTACAGCCGCGCGTACGCGCCGTCAGCGGCCAGCAGCTCCTCGTGCGAGCCCTGCTCCACGATCGAGCCGTTCTCCATCACGAGGATCACGTCGGCGTCGCGGATCGTGGAGAGCCGGTGCGCGATCACGAAGCTCGTCCTGCCGTGCGCGAGCCGCGCCATCGCCTTCTGGATCAGCACCTCCGTGCGGGTGTCCACGGAGCTCGTCGCCTCGTCGAGCACCAGGATCACCGGGTCGGAGAGGAACGCACGCGCGATGGTGATCAGCTGCTTCTCGCCCGCGCTGACCCCGGACCCCTCGTCGTCGATCACCGTGTCGTAGCCGTCGGGCAGCGTCCGCACGAACCGGTCGGCGTGCGCGGCGCGCGCCGCCTCCTCGATCTCCTCGCGCGTCACCTCCCGCGAGGCGCCGTACGCGATGTTCTCCGCGATCGTCCCCCCGAACAGCCAGGTGTCCTGGAGGACCATGCCGATCCCGGCCCGCAGCTGCTCGCGTGTCATCTCCCGCACGTCGACGCCGTCCAGCGTGATCCGGCCCGACGACACCTCGTAGAACCGCATCAGCAGATTGACCAGGGTGGTCTTGCCCGCCCCCGTCGGCCCCACGATCGCCACCGTCTGGCCCGGCTCGACCGCCAGCGACAACTCCTCGATCAGCGGCTTCTCCGGGTCGTAGCGGAACGACACCTTCTCCAGCGCCACCCGGCCGCGCGGCGGCGTCAGTGTCTTGCGCGGCGGCCCGTCCGGCTCCTGCTCCGCCGCGTCGAGCAGCTCGAAGATCCGCTCGGCCGACGCCACCCCCGACTGCACCAGGTTCGCCATCGACGCGACCTGCGTCAGCGGCTGCGAGAACTGCCGCGAGTACTGGATGAACGCCTGCACGTCGCCGATGGACAGCGCGCCGGAAGCGACCCGCAGCCCGCCGACGACCGCGACGAGCACGTAGTTCAGGTTCGAGACGAACATCATCAGCGGCTGCATGATCCCGCTGTTGAACTGCGCCTTGAACGCCGCCTCGTACAGCTGCTCGTTCTGCTCCTCGAACGCGGCGGCCGACTCCTCCTGCCGCCCGAACGTCTTGACCAGCGAGTGGCCCGTGTACATCTCCTCGATGTGCGCGTTCAGCCTGCCGGTGACCCGCCACTGCTGCACGAACTGCGGCTGCGACCGCTTGCCGACCCGCGTCGCGACCACCACGGAGAGCGGCACCGTCACCAGCGCCACCAGCGCGAGGAGCCACGAGATCCAGAACATCATCACGATGACGCCGACGATCGTCAGCAGCGAGTTGACCATCTGGCCCAGCGTCTGCTGCATCGTCTGCGCGATGTTGTCCACGTCGTTCGTCGCGCGGCTCAGCACCTCGCCGCGCCGCTGCCCGTCGAAGTACGAGAGCGGCAGCCGCGCCAGCTTCGCCTGGATGTCCTCCCGCATCCGGTACACGGTCGTGTTGATCACGCGGATCGACATCCGCTGCGCCACCAGCATCAGCAGCCCCGCCGCCAGATAGACGAGCAGCGCTTCGAGCAGCGTCGTGCCGATCCGGTCGAAGTCGATGCCGTGCCCCGGCACGAAGTCCACGCCCGACAGCAGGTCGGCGACCGAGCCCTGGCCGCGCTCCCGCAGCCCGGCGATCGCCTGCGCCTTCGTCGCGCCCTCGGGCATGGCGTGGCCGATGACGCCCGCGAAGATCAGGTCGGTCGCCCGGCCGAGGATCCGCGGGCCCTCCACCGAGAGGCCCACGCTCAGCACCGCGGCCGCGACCATCGCCACCAGCGCGGGCCTGTGCTCCGTGAGCCGCCGCAGCAGCCGCTTCGCCGACCCCTTGAAGTCCGCCGACCGCTGCGTGTGCGCGGCGGCGCCCATCATCCGTCCTGCGCCGCTCATCAGGCCGCCTCCGCCTCGGTCAGCTGGGAGAGCACGATCTCCCGGTACGTCTCGTTCGACGCCATGAGCTCGGTGTGGCGGCCCGTGCCCACCACCCGGCCCTCGTCGAGCACCACGATCCGGTCGGCGTCCCTGATGGTCGACACGCGCTGCGCGACGATCACCACCGTCGCCTGCGCGGTCTCCCGCGAGAGCGCGCCGCGCAGCGCCGCGTCCGTCGCGTAGTCGAGCGCGGAGAACGAGTCGTCGAACAGGTAGATCTCGGGACGCTGCACCAGCGTCCGCGCGATCGACAGGCGCTGGCGCTGACCGCCGGACACGTTGGTGCCGCCCTGCGCGACCGGCGCGTCGAGGCCGCCTTCGAGCTTGGCCACGAAGTCCTTGGCCTGCGCCACCTCCAGCGCGTGCCACAGCTCCTCGTCCGTCGCGTCCGGGTTGCCGTACCGCAGGTTCGTCGCGACCGTCCCCGCGAACAGGTACGGCTTCTGCGGCACCAGGCTGACGGTCTTGGCGAGCAGCGCAGGGTCGAGGTCCCGTACGTCCTGCCCGTCGACCAGCACCTCGCCCGCGGTCACGTCCATCAGCCGCGGCACCAGCGTCAGCAGCGTCGACTTGCCGCTGCCCGTCGAGCCGATGACGGCGGTCGTCTCGCCGGGCCGTGCGACCAGGGTCACCGCCCTCAGCACGGACTCCTCGGCGCCCGGATAGCGGAAGTCGACGTCCCTGATCTCCAGACGGCCGTGCGTGGGCAGCTCGCGCACCGGGCTCAGCGGCGGCACCACGCTCGACTCGGTGGAGAGCACCTCCTCGATGCGCTCGGCGCACACCTCGGCGCGCGGCACCATGATGAACATGAAGGTGGCCATCATCACGGCCATCACGATCTGCATCAGGTACGAGAGGAACGCGGTCAGCGCGCCGATCTGCATGTGCCCGTCGTCGATGCGGTGCGCCCCGAACCAGACCACGGCGATCGACGAGAGGTTGACCACCGTCATCACCGTCGGGAACATCAGCGACATCAGGCGGCCCGTCGCCAGCTGGAGCCCCGCCACCTCGGTGTTGGCGGTCTCGAAGCGGCGGCGCTCGTAGTCGTCGCGTACGAAGGCGCGGATCACACGGTTGCCGGTGATCTGCTCCCGCAGCACCCGGTTCACGTTGTCCAGCTTCTTCTGCATCTGCCGGAACAGCGGCCGCATCCTGCGCACGATCAGGCTCACCGACACCGCGAGCACCGGCACCACGGCGAGCAGGATCGCCGAGAGCGGCACGTCCTGGCTGAGGGCCATCACGATGCCGCCGACGCACATGATCGGGGCGGACACCATCAGCGTGAACGACATCAGCGTCAGCATCTGGATCTGCTGGACGTCATTGGTCGTACGGGTGATCAGCGAGGGCGCGCCGAACCTGTTCACCTCGCGCGCGGAGAAGCTCTGCACGCGGTGGAAGACCGCCGAGCGCACGTCCCGGCCGAGCGAGGACGCCGTACGCGCCCCGTAGTAGACGGCGCCGACGTTGCAGAGCACCTGGCCGACGGAGACGGCGAGCATGATCCCGCCGAACTCCAGGATGTAGCCCGAGTCGCCGTTCACGACACCGTTGTCGATGATGTCGGCGTTGAGGGTGGGCAGATAGAGGGTGGCGACGGTCTGCAGCAGCTGGAGCACCACCAGCAGACCTATGGATTTTCGATACGGAGCGAGGCGGGTCCGCAGGAGTCGTAGGAGCACGCGGGTCTCTCGGGGTCGGTGGACAGAGTCGCCCCCCATCTTGCGCCACCGCGCGCCCCGATTCCCACGGGTTTCCACCCCCGCGGCCCGGACCGCCGAGGTCCGCTTGCGGCCGGTGCCGGCGAGGTCCGTTCGCGGGCCGGATCACCGACATCCGGTTGCGGGCCGGACTGCCGATGTCCGGTCGCGGCCCGGGCCGCGACCCGGCCACCGCCCGGGACCGGTGCTACTCGGCCGGCCCGGCCGCCCCCGCCGGCTCGCGCGCCGCGTCGAAGGCGCCCGGGTGGATCTGCTCGCGGGTGGCCCGGTACTGCTGGCGCACGGCCGAGCCGACCGCGAGCTCGTCGCCCGGCTCGAAGACCTGTGCGGCCGCGCCCTGCCAGGCGGGCGGCGCGGCGGGCGACAGCGTGCCCTGCGACACCCCGAGCGCCCACGCCGCCTGCCGGGCGGCGCCCAGCGCCGCGTACTCCGCCGGCTGCACCACCACGACCTGCGCGCCGAACACCGCGGGCGCGATCGCCTGCACGGCGGGCAGCTCCGCCGCGCCGCCGAGCAGGAACACCCGCCGCACCTCCACGCCCCGCCCGCGCAGCACGTCCATCGCGTCGGCGAGCGAGCAGAGCATCCCCTCGAACGCGGCGCGTGCCAGGTGCTCGGGCCGCATCGACTCGCGCCGCAGCCCGCTCAGCGTGCCCGCCGTGTGCGGGAGCTGGGGCGTGCGCTCGCCCTCCAGATACGGCAGCAGCACCAGCCCTGAGGCGCCGGGCGTCGACTTGAGGGCCAGCGCGGAGAGCTCCGCGAGGTCCTCCGTGCCGAGCAGCTCGGCGGTACCCCGCAGCGCCCGCACCGCGTTGCTGGTGTGCACGACCGGCAGGTGCATGCCCGTCGCGTCGGCGAACGACGTGATGGTGCCCGAGGGGTCGGCAAGCGCCTCGCCGTGCACCGCGGTCACCGAGCCGGAGGCGCCGAGCGAGACCACCGCGTCCCCGACGCCGAGCCCGAGCCCGAACGCCGCCGCCATGGTCTCGCCGGTGCCCGCCGAGATCAGCAGCCCCTCCGGGGTGGTGCCCGCGGAGTCGGCGGGGCCCAGCACCTCGGGGACCCCGACCCGGTGGCCGAGCGCCAGCTCGATCAGGTCCTGCCGGTACGCGCCGGCGCCCGCGGCCCAGTAGCCGGTGCCCGACGCGCCGCCGCGGTCCGTCGTACGCCGCGCGGGCCTGCCGAGCAGCTGCCAGACGATCCAGTCGTGCGCCTGCATCACCGAGGCGACCCGCTCGGCGGCCTCCGGCTCGTGCCGGGCGAGCCAGCGCAGCTTCGCCAGGATCTGCCCGGCCTGCGGCACCGCGCCGACCGCCTCGGCCCACGCCCTGCGCCCGCCGAGCGCGTCCACCAGGTCGGCCGCCGCGACCTGCGCCCGCTTGTCGTTGCCGAGCAGCGCGGGCCGCACCAGGGCGCCCTTGTCGTCGAGCGCGATCAGACCGTGCTGCTGCGCGGAGACGCCGATGGCCTGCACGCCTTCGAGGACCCCGCCGCCCGCGGCCTCACCGAGGGAGAGCAGCCAGACCTGCGGGTCGATGTCGGTGGCCTTGGGATCGACCGGGTGCGGCGCGAACCCCTGGCGCAGGACGGCACCGGTGTCGGTGTCGCAGACGACGATGCGTGTGGCCGCGGACGAGCTGTCGAGACCGGCGACTATTCCCATGGCACGGGATTCTACGGACAGCGCGAGGCGGGCCCAGACGCCCGTCGGAGCCCGCCCCTTCAGCTGCCCGCCGCCTGCCGTCCGCCGCGCGGCGGCTCAGGTGTTGGTGGTGCCCCAGTCGTCCCCGCCGTGGCCGTTGCGCTCCCGCAGGGAGCGGACCCGCTGGGCGACGGAGGCCGGGACCTTGTCCTCCACACGGCCACTGACCGAGTGGTAGGCCTTGCCGGCGAACTCGCGCCCCGTCTGCGCCGCCGTCTCGGTGGCGTTGCGCACGGCGGGGTTCTGCGAGACCTGCTGTGCTGCCTTCTTGAGCTGTTCGTAGCGCTCGCGGCCTGCGCGGGTTCCCAGAACGTATCCGAGAGCCAGACCCGCGATGAACGTGAGGCGGTACCTCATGGCTGCCACCCTTTCCTAGCGTCGGACCGTGGGGCCATCTGCTGGCGTCGTGCCCTCCGCCTACCCCGTACCGGCCCGGGATCACCCGACGTGACCCGGCACGATACCGATTGGCGGAGCACCCCCCTGCTTGCGCTAATGTATGTGTCGCAGCGAGCACGCGCCGCCCGGGTGAGCCGGACCGGCGACGCCCGTCGCAGACGCAGCAATCCCCTGTAGCTCAATTGGCAGAGCAGCCGGCTGTTAACCGGCAGGTTACTGGTTCGAGTCCAGTCGGGGGAGCGCGATCCCCTGTAGCTCAATTGGCAGAGCATTCGGCTGTTAACCGGAGGGTTGCTGGTTCGAGTCCAGCCGGGGGAGCACTCATGCGGAAGGGCCCCTCGGGGTCCTTTTCCTTTGCCGGGAACCACCCGGCGCGGGGGCCACTCCTCCAGGTGGGAGCATGCCGGCCAGCCGAGGCGGCAGATCGTATGACCGGCTATGCTGCGGCAGACGGCGCGTACACATGTACGCGACGCGCCGAGTGGGGGCGGTAGCTCAGCCGGTTAGAGCAGCGGACTCATAATCCGTCGGCCGTGGGTTCGAGTCCCACCCGCCCCACTCGAACACGCATCTGGAGAATCGATGCGCCCTGCACTCCCGTGATGGCACCCCGGGAAGCGCCCCTCTCTCAAGATCCTTAGCTCGGCCGTCGCTCGGCCGAAGTGCAAACGATCACCGCGCCTGTGGCGAGGCAATGGAGACGCGAAGAAGCCCCGGCCGCCGTGGTGGTGGCCGGGGCTCGGGTCGGCTGCATCAGCGCTCGGCTTGGACGGCCAGGGTGCCGATGTGGCCGGGTTCCGGCGCCTCGATGACGTGGGCCTCGGCCGTGCGGAAGCCGGATCGCAGTAGGAGCCGCTCCCAGACCTGCGGCGTGTAGCTGTAGCGGTAGGTGAACATGGCCTTGCCCGCGAAGCCGCCCTTGTACATGCCCTGGGGTCCGTAGGCGCCGGGGATCGCGGGCGGTTGGGAGAAGACGAACCGGCCGCCGGGAGCGAGGCGTTCGGCGACGAGCGGGAACAGCAGGTGCGGCGGCGCGAACCAGGCGGCGCCGAAGATGGAGTAGATCGCGTCGAAGGTGCCCGCCCGCTCGCGCAGGTAGTCGAGCACTTCGCCCTGCTCGAACTGCGCGCCTGTCGCCGACCAGCGTTCGGTGACCTTCGCGACCATCACGGGTGAGAGGTCGAGGCCCGTCGCCTTCACCCCGCGGTTGGCGAGGAACGCGACCGCGCGGCCGGTGCCGCAGCCGATCTCCAGGGCGGTCGCCGGGTCGCCGAGCAGCTCGGGGCCGGGGCCGTGACCTGCGTACTGCGTCCAGTGGAAGGCGGGGTCGGCTTCCGGCTCGAACGCGGACTTGGCGAAGGTGTCCCACAGTTCGGTCTCGGCGGCGATGTCGTGCAGTGCAGGCACAGGCGTTCCTTCATGGGTGTGGACGGCGGCCCCTGCCCGCGAGGAGCGGGCAGGGGCCAGGGTAGGGCGTCAGTGGCTGTCGGGGGCCTTGTCGTCACACGGTGAGCGCTTCGCGCCGTCGATGGCCCACAGTTCGTCGTCGACGGGCCAGTCCTGGGAGCGCAGGAAGTCGCCGGTGCGCAGGCACAGGCCGTCGCTGCGGCGTTCGATGAACGGTGCGTGGTGTTTGAAGCGGCCGCCGTTGTAGAGGCGGCAGATGCCCCACCACACGGGTGTGTCGAGGATGAGCTGGTGGACGCCGATGTCGACGAGTCGGCCGACACCCAGGTGGACGTCGGGGTTCTCGATGGAGCCCATGACGTACATGATCGCGTTGCCGAGGATGCGTTCGGCCATGTCGCGGACCATGGTGTGGTCGCGCAGGAGCAGGGCGACCTCGCGGTCCCACAGGCTCATGCCGCTGTCGAACACGTTGGTGGTCAGTTCCGTGATGTGGGGGGCGACCGCGTTGAGGATGGCTTGCGGATCGCGGGTCCTGGTCTGCTCTGTGGTCTCGATGACTGCTGTGCTCATGTGCTGTACGTCCCTTCGTGGGGGTGGTGCACTGCACTTACTGACCCGCCCCTACTCTGTCTCCCCGCGGGGGTGGGGCGGGAGTTCACCGGTTGCGCTTGAGTTCGTCGGCGGCTTCCGCTGCGAGCTGGGCGGCCGTCTCGCGGACGGCGGGCGGAAAGTCTTCGTCGTTCGCGAGGCCGGTCGCCCAGCCGAGCTTGGCGACCGCCGAGAGCTCCGGATCGGGCTCATCGTCGTCAGGCTCGGGCTCGGGCTCGGGGTTCGGGGTTCGGGGGCATGGCGGATCCCTTCGTGGCTGTGGTGGGGCCCCGCCCCGGGCGGCGACTGCCGGGAAGCGCCCGGGGCGGGGGTTGGTGCTCCGGCCGGCGGGTGTGACGAGCGTGGTATCCCACCGCCGGCCGGAGCGGCTCAGGTGCCGGGCGGCCGGGGCCCGGGGGTGTGTCAGGTGCAGGAGCAGCGCACGCGGACCGCGGGGATGCTCATGCCGCCCGCGTAGTGGTCGCCGGGGCGGCACAGGAGGTGCTCGCCGAGCTGGCACTCCGGCGTCTTCCTGGCGGCCGGTGCGCGGGTCGTCATCGCGCGGCCGCGTCGCAGCCGGGGCAGGCGCGGGGGAAGATCCGCACACCGTCGGTGTCCGGGCGGGATCCGAGCTCGACGGCGCTGCGAGCCGACAGCGGGGCGCCGCAGTCCGTACATGCGGCGCCGCGGCACTGCTCGTCGGTCAGCTGGTCCGTCTTGATGGGCGGTCGGTCGGTAGTCTGCGCCATGGCGTCGCTCCTCGTAGCGTCGTCCACAGCCCCGGGCCGGTCGCGCGGTCGCGGGGCGCCTGCACTCATCCAACGGCTCCTGCGGGGCCGGGCGGTATGGGCTGGCTGTTGACTACGCTGAGGTCAGCGTTGACAGCTCCGAGTCAGCGGAAGGGGTCGCGATGAGCACGTTCGGCGATGCGGTCCGCAAGGCCCTGGCCGACCGGGGCCTGAGCCAAAGAGCAGCAGCCCGGGCCGTTCACTACGACATCGCGTACCTCTCTCGTGTCCTAGCCGGGAAGCAGCGGCCATCCGCAGAGTTCGTAGAGGCTCTCGGCTCGCTGCTTGGTCTGGAGCTCGCGCCGCTGCTTGCCGAAGACACTTCCGACGGGGCCGCTCGGGACGGGCAGGACACACTCGTTTCCGACGCGGTCGGCTACCTCCTTGAACACGACAACCGGCACGGTGGGGACCACGTCGCGGATGCCGCAGTCCAAGTGTGGCGAGCGCAGACGGATCAACTCGTCGGCGCGGACAAGCGGCGCCTCGCCGCAGTTGCCGAGATCGGCGAGGTGGCCGGATGGCTTCTGCACGACGCGGCCCGGTACGAGGAAGCCCGGACCGCGCTGACCGAGTCCCACATGCTCGCCCGTCTCGCTGGTGACGAGCCGCTGGAGTGGTTCATCCTGGACCTCATCGCGATGGTGGACGTACACACCGGGCGCGCGGGCGAGGCCCTGGCCATTGCAGACGAGCTGATCACAGGGCGGGGCGTTCCGGGCCGTGTGGCGCTCATGGCGCGCGCCCGTCAGGCCCGCGGCCTTGCCCAGGCTGGCGACAGGGCCCGGACCATCGCTGCTCTGGACCGGGCGGCTGGCGGTCTGCAAGAGTCGGTCCACTCGGACGACCCGTCGTTCACGTGGTGGGTCGACTCCGCCGAGATCGAGCTCCACCGCGGCGAGGCAATGCTGAGCCTTGGAGACCCGGCGGCCGCGTTGCCGCACCTGCAACGCAGTTCGGCAGCGAGCACGGACGGCGGTCGGAGGGCATTCGGGAACATCCTGGCCGAGCTGCACGCCTACGTGCTGCTCGCAGCGTGGCGGGAAGCTGAGGCGCCGCTGCTGAGGCTCGAACCGATCCTGCGGACGGTCACGTCCTCGCGCACTCGGCAGCGCCTGCGGCGCACGCTTCGCATCATCGAGCGAGACGGGCCGACGTGGCTCGCGGACACGGCCCATGACGTCGCTTCGCCCAGAGCCTGACCTCAGACGAACGAAGGCGCCCCCGCCGTCGGCGCGTGGCCGGGGCGGGGGCGCGTGTTCACTGCTCGATGAGGTGTCGGTCGCCGGGGTCGGGCTCGGGGACGGGGACGTGCACGGACCGCAGAGCGGCTTTCAGGGTGCGCACGTAGCGGGTCAGGGTGCCGACCCGGGCGGTCGTGTGGGTCTGCTCGGTCTCCAGGTCGCGCAGGCGCTGCTGCTGGGTGACCACGGCGGCGATGCCCGCGACGGTCGTCAGCTGCTCCGGGTCGGGCTCGCCGGGTTCCGGGCGGTCGGGGCGGTCGCGGGGGCGGCCGACGAGGGCGGTGAGGAACGCGAACAGGCCGCCGAGCACAATCGAGGCGGCGCCGTAGAGGGTTGTGCTGTCATCCATCGGCGGCGCCGTCCTCTCTCACAGACGCGGCGACGGCGCGCCGCAGGGTGGCCACCTCCCGCCGCATCATGACCAGTCTGCGTGTGGCGGTCGCCAGCACGACCGCGAGTCCCGGGCTCACGAGCCAGGTGAGTCCGGAGGTGATGCCCTGCGGCAGGGTGCCGATCGCGCGGGCGCTGGTGTAGGCGGCTGCCCAGATCACGGGCATCGCTGTGGCCGCGGCCTAGCCCCACCAGTCCCGGCGGGAGGGGAGGACCGCGGCGATGCACGATGCGGCTCCGGCGGTGAGCCAGGCCCAGCCCCAGATGGGGATGGGGGCGATGCGGGTGGGCGCGGCGACTCCGCGGACGACACCGAAGCGCGGGTCGGCGAGGAGGCCGAGGCCGTAGTTGATCCAGCCGGTGCCGCAGATCAGGAGGGCGGCGCCGCGGTAGCCGAGGCAGCGGCCGATCCGGCCGCAGCGGTGCGGCATCAGCCTGCGGCCGGACCGTCCGAGACCGCCGCCGGGGCGGGGGCGGGGGCGGTCTTGGTGGGCAGGGCGGATGCGGTCGAGCTGGTGCCGAGGCTGCCCGCGAGCGCGCCCTTGACGACGGTCAGCGCCGCGGGGAGCGCGGCGATGGCGGCGACGCGCTGGCTGCCGAGGGAGAGCAGATGCGTGCTGTCGGCCAGGAGGAGCCCGGCTCCGGCTTCGAGGTAGGTCGCGACGGTGCGCTCGACGAGGTCGAGCAGGAAGGCACGGTTCATGGGGGTCTCGTTTCAGACGGGACGGGCTGCGCGAAGCTGCGGCAGCCGATGACAGTCCCGGAGGCGTTGCGGACCTCGCGGTAGGGGACCAGCAAGTCGCTGCGCCGGTCGGCGAGCGCGAGGGCGACGACGAGGGAGACGATGTACTGGACGCCGTCGTGCTTGGGCGGGAGGTTCTGGGCGTGCCCGAACTCGACCAGTTCGAAGGTGATGCCGCCGCCGAGCTCGATCGTGGCGAGCCGCGCGGGAACGGGCTCGGGCGGGATCACTCTGAGGAGATGCGGTTCGAGGTAGTCGTCGCCGTCCGGGCGTTCGGCCGAGTAGAGCCGGATCGGGTGCGGCGTGAGGTTGAGGATCATGTGGGCCCTTCAGCTGAACAGCAGGCGCCAGGTCAGGGGGCCCGGGTAGCCGTCGGGGTCGCCCGCGAGCTCGCGCCGGGAGAGCTGGAAGTCGCGGACGTTCTGGCGGTCGGCGTCCGACGCGGGAACACCCCCGCACCTGCGGGGAGGACCCGACCCTGTTCACCGCACCCGGCCTCCGTCAGGGAACACCCCCGCACCTGCGGGGAGGACATCTGGACCGTCGGCGGGCAGGTGTCCGACGCGGGAACACCCCCGCACCTGCGGGGAGGACCCGTGGTCGCGGTCGGTGACCTGGTGTTTGAGCGGAACACCCCCGCACCTGCGGGGAGGACACCGTGTACCGCGCCGAGCACGAGTCGATCCCCGGAACACCCCCGCACCTGCGGGGAGGACGAGCCGGTGACCGTCACGGCACAGGTCGCGGTCGGAACACCCCCGCACCTGCGGGGAGGACCACCAGCAGGCCGCGAAGCAAAGCGTGGAAGACGGAACACCCTCGCACCTGCGGGGAGGACCAGCCACGCCGAGTTCGCCCGCGCGCTCCAGGCGGAACACCCCCGCACCTGCGGGGAGGACTCCGGCCAGTCCATTACCCGCATGGGGTCGGCCGGAACACCCCCGTACCTGCGGGGAGGACACGTCTCGAACGCCGCACGGGCGAAGCGCGGCATCAACACCCCCGCACCTGCGGGGAGGACACTCGTCGATCGTGACCGTGGTGCCCGGCGGGACCAACACCCCCGCACCTGCGGGGAGGACACGATCGACGGCGCGCACGCGGTGTGCGAGCCGCCAACACCCCCGCACCTGCGGGGAGGACACGGGCAGCAGGGCAGCGGCGCAGCGGGAGCGGCCAACACCCCCGCACCTGCGGGGAGGACACGGAGCACGACCGACCGTCACCGCCGACCGACTCGCCCTCCCCGCAGGCGCAGGGGTGTTCCGTGCTGCTCCTGGACCTCGGGCACTTCCGATCCGTCCTCCCCGCAGGCGCAGTTCTTCATGGCGGGGGTCGATCCACTCCATGGCCCTGCTCCCTGTCCTTGGCGCCGGGCAGCCTACTTGGGTGCCGCTCCCTTCGGCCTGGCCTTCTTCTCGATGGTGATCGGCGTGCGGTTCGGGCCCTTCGGTGTGTGCCACGTCAGGGCGCCGATGGTGATGGTGCTCTGGTCCGGGCCGCGCCAGGGCTCTACGAACGCGAGGGCCTGGTGGACGATGCGGTCGGCGATGTCCTCTGTCATGTCCGGGTTGGCGTCAAGGACGGTCGTACGGACCCCGGCGAGCTGCTCGGGGGCGAGCAGGTGGCGCGGGTTCTGCACGGTCGTCGGTGTGCTGACGGCCAAGGCGGTGTCTCCATTCCGAGGGACGAGAGGCGTGCCCCGGTGCCGACTGCCGGGTCGTACGCCCGGGGCGGGAGCGTGGGTGCTCCGTCGCCGGACCCGTGGCGGGCCGGGAGCCACGCGGTGTCTGCGGCAAGGAGCCCGAGCTCGACGTGGACGAAGAGGGCACCATCGCCGTGCCGCCGTGCCGCCGTGCCGCCGAGCCGCCGAGCCGCCGAGCCGCCGAGCCGCCGAGCCGGCAGTGGCGCGCATACAGCTCGTCAGGGAGAGGGGCTCGATCGAGGTGAGGTCGTACCGGGTGCGGCGGCACAGGCGCAGAGGTCGATCGGAGACCTGGTTCAGGTGCGGACTCAGGGTTTTGGGGTGCGGGCGCGGGTGGTCAGGTAGGCGGCCAGGAGGGCTGCGGTGGGGGTGGCGAGGAGGAGGGCGGGGGTGCCCAGGGCGTCGCCGAGGGCCGCGCCGCCGAAGGAGCCCGCGGCGAAGCCGATGGTGGTCATGCTGTTGGCCCAGCCCTGGACCTCGTGGTCGGCGCCCGGCGGGGTCGCGGCGCCGAGGACGGTGAAGAAGCGGGCGAAGACCGAGCCGATGGCGAGACCCGCAGGGACGCACACCGCGGCCACCGCGGCCGGCGGGAGGTACAGGGCCGCGCCGACGCCGCCCGTGCCGGCCGCGAGCAGGACGAGCAGCACGGGCAGGGCGGTGGCGCGGGCGCCGGGCAGCCTGCCGAGGACCAGCGCGCCGACGATGCTGCCGACGGAGAGGCCCGCGAGGAGCCAGCCGCTGTAGGCCGCCGCGTGCTGCCGCTGCGCGTAGACGGTGAGGGACACCTCCGTGGCTGCGAGGGCCGCGCAGAAGAGGAACTGCGCGCAGAGCAGGAGGACCAGTGGGGCTCCAGGCGCGGGGCGGCTGCGGTCCGTGGCCTGCGGGGAAGCGGGCCGACGGTCGGGCAGGGCGGAGAGCAGGAGGACCGCGAGCGTCATCAGGGCGCCGATGACGACCAGGGGGAGCACGGGGGAGAGCGAGGTGCTGAGCCAACTGGCCAGGATGGGGCCGGTGATCAGGGACAGGTCCATCAGCGCTGACTCCAGGGCATTGGCCGAGGAGCGTCTGCCGCCGCGGTCCACCGCCGTCCAGTGGGAGCGCAGCAGGATGCTCGCGGGTGGGAAGAAGGCACCCATGAGGACGGCCGCCGCGAGGACGAGGGGGAGGGGCGCCGAGCAGGCCGCGGCGACGGCGATCCCCGCGAGCCCCGCCAGATAGCCGGCCAGACAGGTGCGCAGCACCGCGCGCGCTCCGCGCCGGGCCGCCTGCCGGCCGCGCAGCGGGCTGCTGGCTGCGTTGGCGACGAGCATGGCCGCGACGACGGCGCCGGCCCCGGCGTAGGAGTAGCCGGGCGAGACGAGCAGCATCACGCTGACGGGGAACATGCTGATCGGCCACTTCGACAGGATGCTCGCCGCGGCGAGCCGTGTGGCGCCCGGGGCGGCGAGCACGTCCCGGTAGGTGGCGAGCAGGCCGGCCCGGAGAAGCGGGGGTGCGGCGGCGGGTGCGGGCAGTTTCCCGGATTCGGGCCCCGGCATGTCAGGAGGCTGCCGCGGGGGCGTCCGTGCCGTCGGTGGGTGCCGCAGGCCGGGTCTCCACCCGGACCAGCGACCTGATGCGGGCCAGCGTGGCGAGGACCGCGTCGGCGTCCGGTCCGTGGACCGCCGCGCTGAACGGGATGCTGACGTTGTCGTGGGTGGCGGGCACGTGCTCGCCCGGCGCGTAGCCGAGTTCCACACTGTCGACCCCGGGGAGCTCTGCGGCCTCCGCTGCGCCGTGCACCGCGACGAGCGGCCCGGGCCCCTGCTCGTTGTGCACGACGGCCGACCCGAAGCGGACCGGGAAGTCGACGGGCCCGTCGAGCAGGGCAGGGCGCCGCCCGAGGTAGCAGGCGATCGTGTCGTGGAAGGGGCGCAGCCCGCCGTGGGCCATCCACAGGTCGACGGCCGGGCCGCCGGAGAGCCGGGCGCCCACCTCGATGAGGTAGACGCCGTCCGCGGCGCACTTGACTTCGGTGTGGCTGGGGCCCCTGCGGACGCCGAACGCAGTCAGGACGCTGCGCGTGTATTCCTCAACGCGCGCGAAGTCGCTGTGGTCCCGGCCGACTTGGATGATGTCCCAGAGCGGGAAGTCGTAGTCGGCATCGTCGGGGCGCAGGTACTCCCACATGTCGACGATCCGGTGCTCGCCGTCCGAGCTGAAGAAGTTGACGGCGAACTCCCGCCCCCGTACGTACCGTTCGACGAGCCACTCGCGCACCGGCTCACGGTAGACGTCGTGGGTGACCCGCGGCTCCAGGTCCGCGAGGTCCGCCGCGGTGGAGTAGACGCGTACGCCCTGGGACCCGGCGCCCAGCGTCGGCTTGACGATGACGGGGAAGCCGATGTCGTGGGCCGCACGTGCGATCTCGTTGGCGGAGTGTACGAGACGGAACTCCGGTATGCGCAGGCCCGCTTCCGCGCCGTGCGCCCGCATGGCCGCCTTGCTGCGCCTGGCCCAGGCAAGGGTGTGGTCGTTGCCGGGGAGGCCGAGCCGGTGCGCCAGCACGTCGGTGAGGTGGACCCCGGCTTCGAGGCAGGGGACCACGGCCCTGGCGTCGACGCCGGCGTCGGTGAGGAGGCGCTCGGCCTCGTCGGGGTCGGCCGTGTAGAGGGACAGATCGTCGCCCTCGGCATGCCCGTCGAGGGAGGCGAGGTAAGCGTGGGTGTACAAGGAAACGACATGGAAGCCGAGTTCGCGCGCGGCGGCCTTGAAGGGCCGGCCCTGCCGCACCGGGTCTACCAGGACGATCGCAGGTGCACTGGTGGTCATGGGCCGCCTCTCCTCGGTCGTGCGCGCCGGCCGCGCCCGTGGCGGGCGGCCGTGCGCTTCCCGCAATTCTGTCCGCGGGGCCGGGCGCGGGGCACGTACCGGCAGACGGTCCCGGCGGACGGTGCGACGCCCGGCGGTGCAGAGCCGTTGCCCGGCAGGACGGGGCCGCGCCCGGCGGTGAGCGGCGGGGGAAGCGGCCGGCGACGCCGGGCGGGAGGCGGTCGGGCCGCGCGGTACCCGCCTGTAGGAGCCCCGGTCGGCGCGTGTCCGAAAAGGGCCGGGAAACCGCAGTGGAAGGAATGCAAACAATGGAGAGGCGAGAGTTTTTTCACCGCAGGATTCGGAACATCCGGCGACCGACGGCGCCGACTCGCTCCATGCAGATGTAGTTGTATGTGGTCCGCATTGATATTTTCGGCCACGATCCGACGTTTCACGTCAACATGGTCGGTTGCCCTGAGTGCCGCCGTGGCTACGCGACCTCA
The DNA here is from genome assembly GCF_040704505.1 of Streptomyces sp. NPDC047002. Lineage (NCBI taxonomy): Bacteria > Bacillati > Actinomycetota > Actinomycetes > Kitasatosporales > Streptomycetaceae > Streptomyces > Streptomyces sp. NPDC047002. The sequence goes on along the minus strand of NZ_JBEYWC010000003.1, from coordinate 116,928 downwards.
AGCGCCTACGATCTCTGGGCAGCCCGGGGGTTCACCGCTTGCTTGAACGCAAAGGACGTACATGTCTCTCTGCTTGCACACCTTGTATGGTGACGCGCCCGTTCGCGCAGTACAGGAACCGTCGACCGTTCGCACAGCAAAGGTCCCGGTGCCTCCGGTCTCCGTCGTCCTGCACGGGGGCGACCCCCTGACCCGCGCCGGCATCATGGCCCAAATAGGCCAGCAGCGCGGCATGAGAGTCCTGTCGGACTCCGGCCGCCCACTCGGCGACTCCACCGCGGTCGCCCTGGTCCTCGACGATCGCCTGGACGTCAAGTCGGTCGCCAGGCTGCGCAAACTCGCCTCGGACTACGGCAAGCGCGTGGTGCTCGTGATCGGCGAACTCGACGAACACCGGCTGGACCTGGTCATCGAGGCCGGAATCCTCTCCGTCGTGTGGCGTCACCAGGCCACCCCTGCACAGCTGGTAAAGGCGATCAAGGCGGCCGCGAGGAATGAGGGCGACATGCCGGGCGATCTGCTGCGCAGGCTCCTCGGCCACCTCGAACGCCAGGCCCGGGGAACCGTGTTGAGCACCGTGGCGACCGGCAGGCCCACAGGGCGTGAACTGAACGTGCTGGAACTGGTGGCGCACGGGCTCGGCACCAAGGAAATAGCCGAGCAGCTCAGTTACTCCGAGCGCACTATCAAAGGCATACTGCACGACGTCATGACGCGTCTGAATTTGCGCAATCGCGCGCACGCGGTGGCCTATGCGATCCGTGAGGGCTATATGTGACGCGCCCTGCGGTAGATCCGGGAAACACCGGACGGCGGTGTGTTCCGGGCCGGTGCGACGCCCGTGAACCGCGGCGGCCCGCGGCGAACCCCGAGGTTCGTCGCGGGCCGCCGCGGCCAGGGTGCCGGTGCCGGCTCAGGACCTCAGCAGCGCGAGCAGCTCGCCGCGCAGTGCACTGTCGTCGCCGAACGCCCCGAGGAACGAGGTCGACGTCATCTCGGCGCTCGCCTTGATGCCTCGCATCGTCATGCAGAGGTGCTCGCCCTTGGCGATCACCGCGACGTCCTCGGCGCCGGTGATGTCCGCCACCTCCTGCGCGATGTCGGCGACGAGCCGCTCCTGCACCTGGAGCCGATGGGCGTGGCGGTGGGCGACCCGGGCGAACTTCGACAGGCCGAGCAGCCGCTTGGTGGGCCGGTAGGCGATGTCGACCGAGCAGTTGAACGGCAGCAGGTGGTGCTCGCACAGCGACCACACCCGGATGTCGGAGACCACCACCATCTGGCTGGTGGTCGTGGTCTCGAAGAGGGTGTCGATGGTTCCGGGGTCGTAGTCGATGAACTCGCGCCACCAGCGCGCGAACCGCTCGGGAGTCTGGCGCAGCCCGTCTCTCCCGGGGTCCTCGCCGATCTCCTTGAGCAGGCGCTGCGCGAGGTCCACGAGCGGGTCGGCCGCGCTCTCCTCCTCGGCGACGGCCTGCGGTTCGACGGTGTTCATGGTCACTTCAGACACCCCTCTTCTGTCCCCAGACCAGCGTGTGCAGCCGGGTGGTCACGTTCCATCCACGGTCGATGACCGAGGAGACGAGTTCTTGCATGTGCTTGTCGATGTCGTGCGGGCTCTGCCCCTCGGGCATGATCCAGACGGATTCGATGCCGAAGTCGGAGACCAGCGAGGCCACTTCGTCCAGGTCCGCGGTGGTGCGGCAGACGAACTTGAAGGTGGTGCCCGGCGTGGCGGCGAACCGCGTGAGCGCCTGCGGCACGATGCGCCGCTCGGCCGGGTCCCCGGAGTGCGACAGCTTCGGCGAGACGTTGAAGCGCACGCCGGGCCGCACCAGCCTGCTGTCGGGCACGCGGGTCCCGTTGGTCTCGAACTCCACCTCGGTCCCCGCGTCCCGCAGGATGTCGACCAACGGCAGCAACCGCGCCTGCTGGCTGAGCGGTTCACCTCCGGAGATCACCACGAGGCCGACGCCGAGCCCCATCAGCTCATCGGCGACCTCGGAGACCGGCCGCCGGTGCAGCTCGACCTTGGGGTCGTAGCTGATGCCGCTGTCGCTGATGCCCTGCCAGTCCCAGGTGTAGGGGGTGTCGCACCAGCGGCAGGACAGGTTGCAGCCGCCGAGCCGCAGGAAGCCGCACCTGCGGCCCAGTGACCGTCCCTCTCCCTGGACGGCCTCAAGTGGGGCCGAAGATCTCGTTGACCACGAGTTCCGGTTCCACGGGGCACCACCTCCTCTTCGTGTAGGGCGTGCGCCGGTTGCTGTGGATGCTGTGCCTGGCGGTACGGGCTCCGGCTCAGGGCCGGTACTCCGCCCAGGTCTTGGGCGTCTCGGAGACGCGGACCGAGGTCAGCTCGGGGAAGTCCTTCTCCCACTGGCCGAACATCCAGACCGCGAGGTTCTCCGCGGTCGGGTTGCCGTCGACCACGTCGTTGAGGTGCCGGTGGTCGAGGGTTTCGTCGAGCCACTTCTTGAACACGGACAGGTCGCCGTAGTCGCGTACGAAGCCGACCGAGGTCAAGTCACCCTGTTCGGCGCTCAGTTCGAGCTCCACGGCGTAGTTGTGGCCGTGCAGGCGGGCGCACTGGTGGCTCTCGTGCAGGCCGCCCAACTGATGGCTGGCGGAGAAGTCGAACCGCTTGGTGATGCGGAGGGTCATGATGTGTGTCGAACCTTTCTCGGGGGTGGGGGACGGCGGGGGAGGCACCGCGGTGGTGCGCGGTGGCCGGCGGTCTCTGGCGTGCGAGGTGCCGCGTACGGCGGTCCGGCGTGCGGGAGCGGCGTGTCCTGCGGTCAGGCGTGGGAGGGCGACGTGTCCGGGTGGACACCGAGCTTCTCCAGCACGGAGCGGCGGGAGACGACGGGTTCCAGGCCTGCGCCGCCGCCCACCGGCGGGGCCAGCGGCTCGACGAGTGTGTCCGGGTCCGACTCGAAGAAGAACACCAGCGAGAGCAGTTCCTCGTCGGGCGCACTGGGGCTCGGGGCGAGCACCCGGTGCAGCAGCGCCCGCCAGCGGCCGTCCGTCCACCGCTCCATCAGGTCGCCGAGGTTCACCACCAGCGCGTCGGGGTTGTAGGGGGGTGCGAACCACCCGTCGGCCTCGTTCCATGCCTGGAGCCCGCCCACGCCCTGCTGGCGGCTGAGGATGGTGAAGGCGCCGAGATCGGTGTGCGGCCCGTTGCGCAGCTGCCCGCTCGCCACCTCGCCCACCGAGGTCAGCGACGGGTACCAACTCACGTTCTGAGTCCAGGTGGCACGGGTGGCCCTCCGGCTGAAGAAGTCCTCGGGGAGCCCGAGCACCTCGGCGAAGAGCACGTTGAGGGCCAGGGCGACGCGCTGCATGTGGCCGGTGTAGGTCTCGACTGCCGGGCGCAGCGCGGGCAGCACCGGGTCGGGCCAGCGGTTGGGCGGGTAGCTGTAGCGGTCGGCCGCCTCGTCGCCCGAGCGGTACGCGGGGCCCGCGTAGAAGGACTCGTGCAGGTCGGGTTCTGCCGTCGGCTCCTCGCCCTCCTCGCGTGCCACCCCGACGCCGCCGCCGGGGTGCATTTCGAGCCAGCCGCTCTCGTAGGGCGCGCCGATGGCGTACGGCGCCTTGGCCTCGTACGGGAGGGCGAAGAACTCCCTACCCCGGGCGCGTAGTTCGTCCATGGTCTCGCGCGGCACGCCGTGTCCTTCGAGGAGGAACATGCCGGTCTCGCGCAGCGCCCGGTCGAGCGCTGTCGCGGTGGCGCGCCGCTCCTGGGGCGAGGCGGTGCGCCAGGCGCGCAGGTCGACGGTGGGTATGGCGCTTTCCATGGTGGCTCCTTTCGTGTGGTGTGTGGTCGGGGAGTTCAGGTGCGCAGGGCCGAGCCGACCGCGGCGGCGAGGATGTCCACTCCCTGGTCGAGTTCGCTGTCGGTGACGGTCAGCGGCGGCAGGAGTTTGACGACGGATCCGTCGGCGCCCGACGTCTCGACCAGCAGCCCGCGCCGGAACGCCTCCGCGGAGATCCGGGAGGCGAGGCCGTCCGGGGCGCCCGGGAACGTGGGGAAGCCGAGGCCGGCGGCCAGGCCCCGTCCCCTGACGGTGATGTCCGTGTCCGGATGGGCACGGGCGATCTCGCCGAGTGCTGCGGCGAGCCGTTCGCCCGCGCTCCGTACGGCCTTCTCCAGGTCGTTGCCCGACCAGTAGGCGCGCAGCGCTGCCGCGCCGGTCACGAAGGCCGGGCCCACGCCGCGGAACGTGCCGTTGTGCTCGCCCGGCTGCCAGACGTCGAGTTCCGGGCGGATCAGCGTGAGCGCGAGTGGGAGCCCGTAGCCGCCGATCGACTTGGACAGGCAGACCATGTCGGGGACGATGCCGGCGTCCTCGAAGCTGAAGAACGGGCCCGTGCGGCCGCACCCCATCTGCACGTCGTCCACGATCAGCAGCACCGCGTGCCGGCGGCAGACCTCGGCGAGCGCACGCAGCCAGCCGTCCCCGGCCGCCCGCACCCCGCCCTCTCCCTGCACGGTCTCGACGATCACGGCGGCGGGTGTGTCGAGTCCGCTCCCGGGGTCGGCGATCATGCGGTCGAGGAGCTCGGGTGACCCGTCCCCGTACCCGTCGTAGGGCAGCGAGACGGTGTGGGCGAGCGGGACGCCGGCGGCGGCGCGCTTGGCGGCGTTGCCGCTGACGGCGAGGGCGCCGAGCGTCATGCCGTGGAAGGAGTTGGTGAAGCCGACCACGGTGGTGCGGCCGGTCACGCGGCGGGCCAGCTTCAGCGCCGCCTCCACCGCGTTGGCGCCCCCGGGCCCCGGGAAGACGACGCGGTAGTCGAGGGACCTGGGCGCGAGTACGGTCTCCCGCAGCGCTGTGAGGAAGTGGCGCCTGGCGACGGTGAACATGTCCAGGGAGTGCGCGACCCCGTCCCGGCTCAGGTAGTCCATCAGCGCACGCTTCAGTACGGGTGGGTTGTGCCCGTAGTTCAGCGCCCCGGCGCCGGAGAAGAAGTCCAGGTAGCGGCGGCCGTCCTCGTCGTGCAGCCAACTGCCCCTGGCCAGGTCGAAGACCACGGGCCAGGCTCTGCTGTAGCTGCGGACCTCGGACTCCATCTCCTCGAACACGCTCATCTCACGCCTCCCGCGCGGCCACCGCGGGGGAGGCGTAGACGGTGGGGTCGTGGACGCCCGCCGCGACGAACGCCTCGCGGCGCTCGACGCAGGACGCGCACCGCCCGCAGTGCAGCTCCCCGCCGCGGAAGCAGGTCCAGGTGTCGGCGAACGGCACGGAGAGCCGGTCGCCGAGGGCGATGACCTCGCGCTTGAGCAGCCGCGAGAGCGGCGCGACGAGGTCCAGGTCCGGGTGGGCGTGGCCGCGCGTCGCGATGCGCTCCATGCTGAGGAAGGCGTCGAGGAATTCGAGCGAGGTGTCCGAGGGGCCGATGTCCTCTGCCATGATCCCGAAGGCGACGGCCTCGGCCCGCTCCACGACCGCCAGCGCAAACGCCGCGGACAGCAGCAGGGCGTTGCGGTTGGGGACGATGTTGGGGCGCCCGGGTACGGCGATGCCGCTGCCGGCGGCCGCGCCGCCGGGGTGCCCCTCGTCCGGGACGTCGACGGCCGGGTCCGTCAGGGAGGACCCGCGCAGCACGCCGCGTGCGCCGCCGAGGTCGGCCTCCTCGTACGGCGCGCCGAGCCGCTCGGCCGCGAGCCGGGCGCAGGCGAGCTCGCGGCGGTGCCGCTGCCCGTAGTCGATGCCGAGCATGTGCAGCCGGTGGCCCTGCGCCCGCAGGTGGTACGCCATGGTGACGGAGTCGATCCCACCGGACACCACCGCAATGATCTTCGACATTCGTCGTCCTCGCTTCGTGAGTTCGCCGGGGGCCGGCCGGCCGCTCGGTCTCGGCTCTGTCAGCAATGCTGCGGCGTGGCAGGGGGTGCGGAACATGTCCTGCGGTACGGGCGAGCAGCGCCGCGCCGCCCGTCCTCCCGTGCAGTGGGGGTGCTGGAAGGACAGGCCTGTGTGGCCGGGCGGACGGTGTCGCGGACCGGGTCCGTACGACCGGGCGGACGCCGTTGCGGGCACAGTCGCGTCCCCGTCGTGCGGGCATGGCGACCCGGCGGGTGCCGGGCACGGCAGAGGCCCGGACCCCGCGGCGTCGCGGGACCCGGGCCTCTGACGGCCTGCGGCGCGGATCAGTCCCGGTGGGCCCGCAGCACGAACCAGTGGCGGGCCAGGTGGATGCCCTCGGACGTGGTGGCGCGCGCGGCGTAGCGCTCGAAGGCGCCGCGGTCCGCGGCGGAGTCGTAGTCCTCGAAGATCGGCACCATCTGCAGGAACCTGTCCAGGTCCGCGGGCGTGTGGAAGTACTCGTCGTAGGTGAACTCGCCTGCGTGGTCGACGGTGAAGCCCGCGCGCTCCAGCCTTTCGCGCTCCTCGCGCAGCACCGGGGTCCCGGACCAGCGCCCGTACAGCTGGCCCCTGCCGAAGACCTCCTTCAGCTCCTGGACGTCCCGCTCGGCGATGCCCAGGTGGACCACGGAGCCGCCAGGCCGCAGCACCCGGCCGAACTCCTCGGGGAACAGCGGGCCGCGCCGCGAGGTCACCACGTCGAACGCCCCGTCGGGGAAGCCGGTGGCCGAGGCGTCGCCCAGGGCGAACGTGACGTGGTCGAGTCCCGAAGCGGCGCGGTGGCGCTCGGCCGACGCCAGCATCTCCGGTGACAGGTCGAGCGCGTCCACCCGGCCGAACGCGCCGGCGACGGCCAGCAGGTTGCGGCCGTCCGCGCACCCCACGTCGAGCAGCCTTCCGGTGGGCGAGGCCAGTTCGCGCACCAGCGCGTCGAACCGCTCCTCCGGGTCGCCCTGCGGGAAGGAGGTGGTGCGCTGCGCTCCGCTCGAGTAGCCGCCGAACTTCTCCGCGACCTTGGAGTAGAACCCCTGCTGCTGCGTCATGGTCCGCCCTTCGCTCAACCGTCCACATCCGGATCGGACCATGCTTCCCGGGGCCCGCGCGGTGCTGAAGGGCCTGTGGTCCGGCCCTGCGCGCCCGGCCGGACGACCGCAGTGCCCGCGCGTGATGCGCGACCGGCCATGGCTGCTGCCCGCACGGACGGTGCGCTCGGACGCCGCGCGGCGCGGCCGTGGGGCACTGGGGCGGGCCGGGCGCCCCGGTGCGCGCCGGGCGGGCCTCACGGTCGGCCCGGCGGAATGTACAGTCAAAACTGTACAAGTAAGCCTGTAGGTATTACGGTGGGCCGGGTGAGTGGGAATCCGAAGCTCTCGCCCTCCGCCGTGGAGGCGTCGCGGGAGATCCGCGCGGTCATCAGCCGACTGCGCCGCCGCATTCTGAACGCCTCGGAAGCCGAGGACATGACCTTGGTGCAGGCGTCCGTCCTGGCCCGGCTCGCCGACCGGGGCGGCGTCACCGCGAGCGAACTCGCCGCGGTCGAGGGGGTGCGGCACCAGTCGATGACGGCCACGGTCGCCGCCCTCGCCGCCAAGGGGCTCGTCCTGCGCAGCCCTGACCCCGACGACGGGCGGCGCCTGCTGATCGCGCCGACCCCCGAGGGGCTGCGGCGTGTGCGGGAGGGGCGGCAGGCCAGGAAGGAGTGGCTCGCCGGCCGGCTGCAGGACAGGTGCACCGAGGAGGAGATCAGGACCGTGATCACCGCCATGGCCGTGCTGGAGCGGCTCACCCATGACTGAGGCGAGGACCGGCGCGGACGGCACGAAGGCGCGGGGCGGCGCGGGCTTCGACCGGCGGCTGCTGCCGCCGATGATGCTGGGCTCCGTCCTGAACCCCATCAACTCGACGATCATCTCCGTCGCGCTCGTCCCCATCGGCAGGGCGCTCGGCGCGCCGGTCTCCCAGACCGCGTGGCTGGTCTCCGCCCTCTACCTCGCCACCTCGCTCGGACAGCCCGTGGTGGGCCGGCTCATCGACATCTTCGGACCGCGCAGGCTCTTTCTGCTCAGCACCGGCCTCGTCGGCGTCGCGGGGGTCGTCGGCACGCTGGCGCCCGGCCTCGGCGTGCTGATCGCCGCGCGCGTCCTGCTCGGCTTCGGCACCTGCGCGGGCTATCCGGCGGCGATGGCGCTGCTGCGCAGCGAGGCGCGGCGCACCGGGCGCGACAGCCCCGGCGGCGTGCTGACCGCGCTCGCGGTCGCCAACCAGACCATCGCCGTCGTCGGCCCGCTGCTCGGCGGCCTGCTGATCGCCGTGGGCGGCTGGCGCGCCACCTTCGCGCTGAACGTGCCGCTCGCCGTCGCCGCCGTCTCGCTGGGGCTGTGGCGGCTGCCCCGCTCGGCGGGTACGGGCGAGGCGCCGGAGCGCGGACGGGTCGCGGCGCAGCTCGACCTGCCGGGCATGGCGCTGTTCGCCGCGATGCTCACCTCGCTGCTCCTGTTCCTGATGAACCTGCACCTGCGTGACGGGTATCTGCTGGGGGTCGCCGCCGCCGCGGGCGCCGCGTTCGCGCTGCGCGAGCTGCGGGCCGCCGCCCCCTTCATCGACCTGCGGGTCCTCGGCGGCAACACCCCGTTCGTCGCCACCTACGGCCGCGCGCTCGTCGCGTACGTCGTCTCGTACGCCTTCCTCTACGGCTTCAGTCAGTGGACCGAGGAGGGGTACGGGCTGACGCCGTTCCACGCGGGCCTTGTGCAGATACCCATGTTCCTGATGGCGATCGGCGTCTCGATCCTCTCCGGGCGGCGCCCTGGCGTGCGGGGGAAGCTGCTGGTGGGCGCGGTCGGGCAGATCGCCGCCTGCCTGGTGATCCTCACGCTCGCAGGCGGCAGCCCGCTGTGGGTGCTCCTGCTCGTCGCCCTGGTCTTCGGCGTCCCGCAGGGGCTGAACAACCTGGCGCTGCAGAACTCCGTGTACTTCCAGGCCGACCCCGAGCGCACCGCGTCCTCCGCCGGGCTGCTGCGCACCTTCGCCTACGTGGGCTCGATGGTCGCGTCCTCCGCGACCGCCGCGTCCTTCGGCACGCGCGCCGACACCGCGGGCGTCCACCGGCTCGCCTGGGTGATGCTCGGCGCGGGCGTCCTCTACCTGCTGCTGACCGTCTTCGACCGCACGCTCGGCCGCGCCACGGCCGCCGGTGCGAAGGGGGAGTAGCGCACCGCGCGCCACCCCCCGTGCGGCCGCCGGGAGCCGGTGCCGCGCACCCTCGGGGCGGCCGCAGCCCAGAACCCGCCGACCGATCGGAAAGGCACCCCCATGTCCCGTACCGCACTGCTGCTCATGGACCTCCAGGCCGCCCACATCGCCCGGGTCCCCGACGACTACCTGCCGCGCGCCGTGGCCGCCCTCGGCGCGGCCAGGTCCTCCGGCGTCCCCGTCCTCCACATCGCGCTGCGGATGCGCGCGGGCCACACCGACGCGCACCCGCGCAACAAGGTGTTCGGCGGCCTGCCGGGGCACCTCTTCACCGCCGACGACCCGGACGCCGCGATCCACCCCGACGTCGCGCCCGCCGCGGGCGAGCTCGTCGTCCACAAGAACCGGGTCAGCGCCTTCGCGGGCAACAACCTCCAGCAGATCCTGGCCGCCCAGGACATCGGCCACCTCGTCCTCGCGGGCATCTCGACCGGCGGGGTCGTGCTGTCGACCGCGCTCCAGGCCGCGGACCTCGACTACCGGATCACCACGCTGTCCGACGCCTGCGTCGACCCGAAGCCCGACCTGCACGCGGCCCTCGTCGCCGAAGTCCTCTCCCGGCGCGGCGAGGTGGCCACCGTGGACGAGTGGGCGGGGTCCCTCGCCGCCGCGGGCTGACAGCCTCCGCACCAGGTGGGACACCCCCTGGGGAGATCGTATTAGGTTAGGCTAACCTTCATGTCGTGAAAGCGGCTGAAACGGCACGGGACGTCCCGGCGCGGCGCGGGCACCACCTCTCGGCGGTCGGCGTCACCGTCGCGTACGACGAGGGCGACGTCCTGCACGGAGCGGACCTGCGGCTGCGGCCCGGCGAGGTCACCGTGCTCGTCGGGCCCAACGGCAGCGGCAAGTCGACCCTGCTGCGCACCGTGGCCAGGCTCCAGCAGGCCAGGAGCGGCGCGCTGGCCCTCGACGCGGACACCGGCCGCACCACCGACGGATTCGCGCTGGGCGCGCGGGAGTTCGCCCGCCATGTCGCCCTGCTGACCCAGGGCCGCCCCACGCCCGGCGGGCTGACCGTGCGCGACGTGGTGGAGTTCGGCCGCTACCCGTACCAGGGGCGCTTCGGCCGCACCGACCCCGGCGCCACCGCGGCCGTGGACCGCGCGCTCGCCCTGACCGGCGCCACCGCGCTCGCCGACCGCGGCGTCGACCAGCTCTCCGGCGGGCAGCTCCAGCGCGTCTGGCTGGCGAGCTGCCTCGCGCAGGAGACCGGCGTCCTGCTCCTCGACGAGCCCACGACCTATCTGGACCTCCGCTACCAGGTCGAACTCCTCGACCTGATCCGGGATCTCGCCGACGACCACGGCATCGCCGTCGGCGTCGTCCTGCACGACCTCGACCAGGCGGCCGCGGTCGCCGACCGGATGGTCCTGCTCGCCGAGGGGCGCGTCCAGGCGGACGGCACTCCCGCCGAGGTCCTCACCCCGCGGCGCCTCACCGCCGCGTACGGCATCCGCGTCGACGTCGCCACCGACCCGCTCACCGGCCACCTGCGCACCCGCGCGATCGGCCGCCACCACTCACGCAACGAAAGGCACGACCCCTCGTCATGAGACGTCTCCTGTCCACCGCGGTCGCCGCTACGGCCGCGGCGCTCACCCTGGCCGCCTGCGGCTCCACCGAGCCCGCGGCCACCGCGTCGAAGCCCGCCGCGCAGAAGATCACCCTGACCGACGCCACCGGCGCGAAGATCACTCTCGAAGGACCGGCGAAGAAGGTCGTCTCCACCGAGTGGGTCGTCACCGAGGACCTCGCCTCCCTCGGCGTCAAGCAGGCGGGCGCCGCCGACGTCAAGGGCTACCGGCAGTACGACGCCGCGGTCCCGCTGCCCAACACGCCCGAGGACATCGGCACCCGCGGCGAGCCCAGCATGGACACCGTCGCCGCACTCGCGCCCGACCTGATCATCGCCACCACCGACCTCTCGGCCTCGGCGCTGAAGCAGCTGAAGAAGGTCGCCCCTGTCCTGGAGCTGCGGCCGGGTGACGCCACCGACCAGATGGGCCGGATGAAGCAGAACCTCGACCTGATAGCCCGCGCCACCGGCCGCACCGCGCAGGCCGCGGCGCTGGAGAAGAAGTTCGACGCCAAGCTCGCCGCGGGCCGCGGGAAGCTCGCCGCCGCCGGGCTCGACGGCGCCGAGGTCGCCTTCGCCGACGGCTATGTCGCCTCCCACCAGGTCTCCGTGCGCCCGTACACCGCGGGCTCGCTCGTCGGCACCGTCAACGAGCAGCTCGGCCTGAAGAACGCCTGGACCGTCAAGGGCGACAAGGACTACGGCCTCGCCACCACCGACGTCGAGGGCCTCACCAAGCTCGGCAAGGACACCCGTTTCGTCTACGGCTCGGGCGCGGGCAACCCGTTCGACGGCGCGCTCAAGAAGAACGCCGTGTGGACGTCGCTGCCGTTCGTCACCCGGCACCACCTGGTCACCGTAAAGAGCGGCATCTGGACCTTCGGCGGCTACGGCTCCATGACCCAGTACGTCGACGCCCTCGTCGGCGCCCTGGCGAAGTGACGCCGTGACCACGACGCTCCCGCCGCCCAGGGCCGGCGGCCTGCCGCCCGCGCCCGCCGGGGCCGCCCGCGCGGGCGCCGCCGGCGCGGCGGCCGCCCTGGCGGTGCTCGTCGTGGCCCTGGCCGTCGCCGACATCACCCAGGGCACCGCCCACCTCGCCCCCGCCGACGTCTGGCACGCCGTCACCGGCCGCGCGGGCTCCGACGACGCGGCCGTCCTGGTGGCGTCCAGGCTGCCGCGGATGGCGGCGGGCCTGCTGGTGGGCGCCGCGCTCGGCATGGCGGGCTCCGTGCTCCAGGCCGTCAGCCGCAACGTGCTGGCGGCCCCCGACACCCTCGCCGTCAACGCGGGCGCCTACCTGGCCCTCGTCGTCCTCACCGTCACCGGCCTCACGGTGCCGTTCCTCGCGGCGTCCCTCGCCGCCTTCGCCGGCGGGCTCGCGGCGGCGGCGGCCGTGCTCGCGCTCTCCGGACTCGGTACGGGCACGGTCCGGCTGATCCTCGCGGGCAGCGCGCTCGCGCTCGGCCTCGGCTCCGTCACCGAGGCGCTCATCCTGCTGTTCCCGCAGCGCACCGAGGGCCTCTACCAGTGGGGCCAGGGCGGCATCGGGCAGAACGGCTTCGACGGGGTCGCGCAGATGGCGCCCGTCGTCGCCCTCGGCCTCGCCGGGCTGTGCGTCCTGGCGCGGCGGGTGGACGCCCTCGCGCTCGGGGACGACGCGGCGCGCGGGGTCGGGGTGCCGGTGCGCGGCACCCGCATCGCGGCCGTCGTGCTCGCCTCGCTGCTCGCGGCGGCCTCGGTGTCGCTCGCCGGGCCCGTCGGCTTCGTCGGCCTGTGCGCGCCCGCCCTGATGCGCCCGCTCGCCCGGCGCCTGCGCGGCTTCACCAGGGCACGCGCCCGCATCCCCGCCACCGGCCTGCTCGGCGCCGCGCTGGTGCTCGGCGCCGACGTGCTGCTGCGCGCCGCGGTCGGCGCCGACGCCTCCGTCGCCGTGCCGACCGGCGTGGTCACCAGCCTGGTCGGCGCGGTCTTCCTGATCGTGATGGCGCTGCGCGCCCCGGACACCGGGGACGGCGCCGCCGCCGACCGGCTGCGGCTGCCGCGCCGCGGCACCTACGCGCCGACCGTCGCCGTGCTCTGCGCCGTCCTCGCGGGCGTGGCGATCGCGGCGGTGCTGCTCGGCGACAGCGTGCTGCTCCTCGGCGACGTCGGCCACTGGCTCACCGGGCGGGCCGGCCGCGCGGTCTCCTTCGTCCTCGACACCCGGGTCCCGCGCGTGTGCGCCGCCCTGCTCGCGGGCGCGGCGCTCGCCCTGGCGGGAACGCTGGTGCAGGCCGTGACCCGCAACCCGCTGGCCGAGCCCGGGGTGCTCGGCGTGTCGGGCGGCGGCGCGCTCGGCGCCGTGCTGCTCACCACCACCGTGCCCGCCGCGGGCTCCTGGGGCCTCGCGGGCGCTTCGGCGGCGGGCGCGGCCGCCGCGGCGCTGCTGGTCTTCGGGCTCGCGGCGCGCGGCGGCTTCCGGCAGCACCGGCTGGTGCTGCTCGGCATCGGCGTCTCCGCCGCGACCACCGCACTGATCGGGCTGCTCATCGCGCTCACCGATCCGTTCAGCGCGACCAAGGCGCTGATCTGGCTCTCCGGCTCGACCTACGGGCGCACGTTCCCCGACGTCGTGCCCGTGGCGGTGGTCCTCGCGGTCGGCGCGGCGATCGCGGTCGCCGGGCGCAGGGAGCTCGACCTGGTCTCCCTGGACGAGGACACCCCGCGCCTGCTGGGGCTGCGGCTCGGCAGGCAGCGGCTGCTGTTCCTCGTGGTCTGCGTGCTGCTGACGGCGGCCGCCGTCGCCGCCGCCGGGACCATCGGCTTCGTCGGCCTCGTCGCGCCGCACGCCGCACGGAGCCTGGCGGGCCGCAGGCACGCGCGGGTCCTGCCCGTGGCGATGCTGCTCGGCGCCGCGCTGGTCGCGGCGGCCGACCTGCTCGGCCGTACCGTCATCGCCCCCGCCCAGCTCGGCGCCGGCCTGATGACGGCGATGGTGGGCACGCCGTACTTCGTACGCCTGCTGGTACGGGGACGGCGCTAGCGCGGGCGCTGCGGTGCGCTCCGGGCGGTGCGCTCAGGTGCCGTGCCGCTGCTGGTCGCTGTCCTGCCTGAGCCTGTCGGTGTGCCCCGTGACGGAGTCGACGCGGGCCACCAGGTCGGGGTGGGCGCCGCCGAGATGGGGGCGGGCGTCGGCCAGCGGGCCGATGAGGCTCGCCGGGTCGCTGTCCCCGAGCGCCTCACCGAGGCGGTCGATCGAGGTGCGGGACGCCGCCGGCAGGTCCTGGAGCGCGGTGATCTGGCCCGCGAGCCCCCGCAGGGACGCGGCGTTCTCCCTGGCCCAGGCGGTGACCGAGCGGTCGGCGGCGCGGCGGTCGCGCGCCGCCCGCACCCGCTCCTCGCCCGTAGTGCTGCCGTCGCCCGGGCGGCCGCGCAGATAGCGGCGCTCCGCCGCCTGACGGCTCGCCACCCCCAGCGGCCCGGCGAGCTCGGCCCAGCTCGCCCCGGTGCTCCGCGCCGTCTCGATCAGCCCCGTCTCCCACCCCGCGAGCCGCTCCCTGACCTCCCTGAGCAGCAGCAGGGAGGCGAGCGCCTCCTCGGCGCCCGAGGCGCCCGGAGCGCCCGGAGCGCCCGCCGGGGGCGCCGCCCCCGAGATCGCCCGGTCGATGGCCCGCAGCGCCGTGATCGCCGCGTGCGGGGACGCGGGGATCACGCCCGCACGGGCAGAGGCCTGCGGTTCCTCGGGTGTCGGCTCGTGGGCTTTCGGCATGGGCTCTCCCTGTGCGTGTCGACCTCTGTCCGTGTCGACCTCTCTTCATCGGCCATCGGCCTTCGGCCATCGGCCATCGACCACCGACTGATCCTGTCGTCGTTTGGATGACGCCGTGAGTTGTCATCCATCGGACGACATGCTACAACAGAGTGCAGCGACAGCGCATTGGCACAAGACGACTGAAGCGTGGAGGTGTTCACCCATGTTGATGCGCACTGACCCTTTCCGTGAGTTCCGCGAGCTCGACCGCCTCGCCCAGCAGCTGATGGGCACGGGGACCTGGTCCCGCCCTGCCACCCTGCCGATGGACGCGTACCGCGAGGGCGACGACTACGTGATGGCGTTCGACCTGCCCGGTGTCACGCCCGACGCGATCGACATCGACATCGACCGCACCACGCTGACGGTCAGGGCGGAGCGCAGGCCCGCGGCCAAGGACGACTCCGTGCGCATGGACCTCTCGGAGCGGCCTCTCGGGGTCTTCTCCCGGCAGGTCTTCCTCGCCGACACCCTGGACACGGAGCGCATCACCGCCTCGTACGACAACGGCGTGCTGACGCTCCGCGTCCCGGTCGCCGAGCGTGCGAAGCCGCGCAAGGTCGCCGTCAGCAGCGGCGACAGGCCGGCGCCCCAGCAGCTCACGGGCTGAGCAGTACGCCCCGCAGCTCTCCGTTGTCCCCGGGGGAGCGCCCCCTGTCCCCCCGGGGACCCGTCCTTCCGCCCCGCCCTCACCGCACGGCCGACGAAGCCCGTGAGCGCCGACGGCCCCGCACGCCCGGGGCCGCACGGGCGGGCGTCCGCAGTGCAGCAGAAAGGCGAACGCAGCAGCGATGCCACACGACGCGTCCGTGACCCGGCTGGTTCCGATGGTCACCTACGAGCAGATGCTGGAGCGCATCCGGTACGCGGGTGTCTACCCCACCACGGAGCGGGCCGAGCGGTCGGTCCGGCTCGTCCTCACCGGCCTCGGGCGGCAGTTGGGCGAGGCGGAGCGCCGGGAGCTGGCCGCCAGGCTGCCCGGCGAGGCCGCCGGGATGCTGCTCGCCGAGCGGCCCGGGGCGGGGGCCGCGCCCCTCACCGGCTGGGGCTTCGTCAAGGACCTGGCGACCCGCGCCGAAGCCCCCCTCGCCACGACGCGCTGGGACGTCGGCTCCGTCCTGACCGTGGTGGCCCCCCTCGCGGGCCCCGACCTCCTCGCCCGCATCCTGGAGAGCCTCCCCGGGGGCTACGCACTCCTCTTCGGCAAGGCCGAGCTCATACAGGCGGCCTGACCCGGGGCGGCGGATTCCGCGGGATCGTGCCTGGGTGCCCGCTCGGCGGGTACTGGGTGCGCGTCGGGCCACCAGGGCCCGTGACCGTAATCGGTCTCCCCCACGGAGGTGACGTCACCATGCTCTCGGCCATCGCGGACGCGTTCAGGGCGATCGGAGGTGCGATCGCCACGGTCGTCACGCTCCCCTTCCGCCTGGTGGCGCGCCTCTTCGGCGGCGCGTCGGACAGCGCGCACGGCCACCACTAGGCACACGGCGAGCGCATACGCGCGGTGGCCGCCCGGTACTCGGCCGGGCGGCCGCCGCGATGGGGCGCGCTCAGCCGGGTACTCCCCAAGGGAGCGGTCCCGCACGCCGCCGCCCCTGCCGGGACGGCGGCCGCGGAACGGCCGGAAGCGGCCTCCATCCGAGGGGTGCGGCATGACGACATCCGACGACATCGGCGCGATGCTCACCGGCCTGCTGCGCGACAGCCACATGACGAACTTCGAGGGGTTGCCCACCCTCGTGAGCCGCTATGCGGCCGCGGCGGGCGTGGGCCGGGCCAGGATCTTCCTCGCCGACCTCCAGGAAGACGTCCTGCGGGAGGTCACGGGCGTCGGCCAGGACGCGGGCGCAGGCGGCAGCAGCCTGCGCATCGACGGCACGCTGGCGGGCCGTGCCTACCAGAACATGGAGGAGGTCGTCTCGCCCGACCTGCGCAGGCGCTGGCTGCCCGTGCTGGACGGCACCGAGCGGCTCGGGGTCCTCGGCTTCGACACGGACCCCTTCGGCACCGCGGCGCCAGGAGCCACAGAAGCTGACGACGGACACACCACAGAGGCGATGCGGGCCCTGGCCTCCGCCGTGGGGCTGCTGGTGGCGTCGAAGCGGGCGAGCAGCGACTCCCACTCCCGGCTGACCCGGGTCCGGCTGATGAGCGTCGTCGCCGAGATGCAGTGGACGCTGATGCCCCCGCGTTTCTGCGCCGACGAGCGCGTCAAGATCAGCGCGGTGATGGAGCCCGCCTACCGGATCGCGGGGGACGCCTTCGACTACGCCGTCTCCGGCGACACCGTCCATCTGGCGATCTTCGACGCGATGGGCCACGACACGGCGGCCGGGCTCACCGCGAGTCTCGCCATGGCGGCCTGCCGCAACCAGCGCCGCAGGGACGCCGCGGTCACCGAGGTCGGCGAGGCCATCGAGGACGCGCTGACCGAGCAGTTCGGGCAGGAGCACTACGCGACCGGCGTGCTCGGCGAACTCGACCTGAACACCGGGATGTTGACCTGGGTCAACCGCGGTCACCTGGCGCCGGTCCTGATCCGCGGCGGGCGCTGGGCCGCCACCCTCGAATGCCCGCCGTCCCACCCCATGGGCACGGGGCTCGGCCTGCCCGTCACGGTCTGCCAGGAGCAGTTGGAGCCGGGCGACCGCGTGGTGCTCTACACCGACGGCATCACCGAGGCGCGGGACAGCGCGGGGGAGCAGTTCGGGACCGAGCGCTTCATCGACCACCTCGTACGCCAGCACGCCGCGCACCTGCCCGTCGCGGAGACCCTGCGCCGGCTCATCCACGCCGTGCTCGACCACCACAGCGGCAGGCTCGACGACGACGCCACCGTCCTGATCCTGGAATGGCACGGCCCCGACGTGTCCTGGTCCGTGCCGTAGAGGCACGCCGCCGCAGGCCGCGGCGCCGACTGGCCGCAGGTCCCGATCTGCGCGAGCATGGCGGGAGAGAAGGGCGTTTGCCGCCGCTCGCGGCGGGCAGGCGCACACTCGTGCTTCGGATGTGAGGCACGTCCGTGAGGTCCCGATCCCGCCCGGACGTGTACGCGCATGCGCGGGACGCCGACCTCACGGCAGCATTCCTTACCGCTCGTGAGTTGGTGATCAGCATGATCCCGCCCGCAGGAACGCCGCGCATCCACGACGACGCCCCTGACACCGCCGAGGCGTTCCGCCGCCTCAAGGACACGCCGGAAGGCCCGCAGGCCGAGCGGCTCCGCCAGGAGATCGCCGCCGCCTGGCTGCCCATGGCCCACCGCATCGCCCGCGGCTACCGCAACCGCGGCGAGTCGCTCGAAGACCTCCAGCAGGTCGCCGCGCTCGGGCTGACCAAGGCGATCAACCGCTACGACCCGACGCTCGGCAAGGCCTTCGCGACCTATGCGATCCCCACTGTGCGGGGCGAACTGCGCCGCCACTTCCGCGACTTCATGTGGTCCGTGCATGTGCCGCGCCGGGTGCAGGAGCTGCGCAACGAGGTCAGGCGCGCCCGTCAGGAACTGGCCCAGCAGCCGGACGGCCAGACGCCGAGCCCCGCCAGGATCGCCGAGCACTGCGGGCTGACCGAGCAAGAGGTGCGGCGCGGGATGGGCGCCCAGGGCAGCTTCTCCGCCCTGTCGCTCGACGCGCCCTCCCTCGGCCAGGACGGCGAGGGGTCCGCGCTCCAGGAGCTGCTCGGCACGGACGACCCCGCCTACGGCCTGGTGGAGGAGCGCGAGGCCGTGCGCCCCTGCCTGCGCGAACTGCCCGACAGGGAACGGCGCATCCTCTACCTGCGCTACTTCAGGGACATGACGCAGAGCAGCATCGCCGAGGAGCTCGGCGTCTCGCAGATGCACGTCTCGCGGCTGATCACCAGGACCTGCGCCCGGCTGCGCAGCCAGGCCCTGGCCCGCTCCGCGGCCTGAGACGCTCTGGGACACCACGGAGACGCTCTGGGACACCACGGGGTGCCCGCGCCGCGGGCACCCCGTGGTGGAGGCGGCGTCCCCCGGCAGGTCGTCTCCACGCCGACCGGGAGCCGCTGCCCGCTCCCGTCACGGCAGCGGCGTGCCGCCGGTCGCGTTGACGATCTCCGCGGTGATGTAACTCGCCGCGGGCGAGGCCAGGAAGACATAGGCGGGTGCCATCTCCGCGGGCTGCGCGGGGCGCCCGATCGGCGCCTGCTTGCCGAAGGAGGTGGTGTCCGGCAGCGTCGCCGGGATCAGCGGCGTCCACACGGGGCCGGGTGCCACCGCGTTGACGCGAATGCCCTCCGGTGCGAGCTGCTGCGCGAGCCCCTGGGTGAAGGTGACGATCGCGCCCTTCGTCATGGCGTAGTCCAGCAGGTGCGGGCTGGGCTTGTACGCCTGCACGGACGCCGAGTTGATGATGCAACCACCGGCCCGCAGATGCGGGAGCACCATCTTCGACAGCCAGAACATGCCGTACAGGTTGGTGTGCACGACCCGGTCGAACTGCTCGGTGGAGATCGCGCCGATGCCGTCGGGCTGGGACATCTGGTAGGCGGCGTTGTTGACCAGGATGTCGATGTGCCCCAGCGCCGAGACGGCCGTGCCGACGAGTGTCCCGCACTCCTCCTCGTCGCGGATGTCGCACGGCACGGCCACCGCCTTGCGCCCGGCCTCCTCGACCAGCCGTACCGTCTCCCCTGCCTCCTCCCGTTCTGCGGGGAGGTGGGTGAACAGGACGTCCGCGCCCTCGCGCGCGTACGCGAGCGACACGGCACGCCCGATGCCCGAGTCACCTCCCGTGAGGAGGGCCTTGCGGCCCGTGAGCAGGCCGTGCCCCTCGTAGCTTTCCTCGCCGTGGTCCGGGGGCGGGTCCATCGGGCCGGTCCAGCCGGGATGCTCCTGGTCCTGCTGGGGAAACTCCGGCCGCGGATGCCGCTCCACCGGGTCGCGCGGTTCTTCGGTCATGGCTGCCTCCTGCCGGCGGCGTCGGACCGGGCCGGGGCGCGGGGGCGGCCCGCCCCCGCGGGGAGGCGTCCGCGTCGGCCGACCCGGACCCGTGCCGCCGCTACGCGTAGTCCTGGCTGGTCCTCTTGCCCTCGTGCTCGGCCTCCGGGTCCTCCTTCTCGTGCAGGCGCTCGCGCCGGGTGGTGAAGGCCGGCTCCTCGGCCTCACCGATCCGCCGGCCCTGCCGCTCGCTCTCCTCATCGAGCTCCTCGGCCGCCTGCCGTGGGTCCTTGTCGGGTGCGGGGTCCGCCATGGGGCGCCTCCTCGGTGTGCGAACTCTCCGTGCCGGACTCCGGGGGCCTCGCGCCCCGGGAGTCGCCTGCCGCCCCAGGGCGCTGCCCCGGGGCCAGGTGCCGGGTGCCCCACCTGCGGGCGCCTCATGTCACGGCGGCGGCCGCGGAGGCCACGCGTGCGCGGGGGATTCGCGGGTACCCGGCGGCCGGGCGCAGCGGGGCCGCCCCCGCGGGGCCCGCACCCCGGCCGACCGCCGCAACGAACCGCCGCAACGAGAGGACAGACCGTGTCGATGAAGGTTTCCGACCAGGTGCTCGGGCGCCTGCGCGAGTGGGGCGTCGACCATGTCTTCGGCTACCCGGGGGACGGGATCAACGGGCTGCTCGCCGCGTGGGGCCGGGCCGACAACAAGCCCAGGTTCGTCCAGGCGCGGCACGAGGAGATGGCCGCCTTCGAGGCGGTGGGCTACGCCAAGTTCTCCGGCAAGGTCGGTGTGTGCGCGGCGACTTCGGGGCCCGGCGCGATCCACCTGCTCAACGGCCTCTACGACGCCAAGCTCGACCACGTGCCCGTGGTCGCGCTCGTCGGCCAGACCAACCGCAGCGCCATGGGCGGCTCGTACCAGCAGGAGGTCGACCTGCTGAGCCTCTACAAGGACGTGGCGGCGGACTTCTGCGAGATGGTCACCGTCCCCGAGCAACTGCCCAACGTGCTCGACCGCGCGCTGCGCACCGCGTACGCGCGGCGCACCGTCACCGCCGTGATCATCCCCGCCGACGTGCAGGAGCTGGACTACTCGCCGCCTGCGCACGCCTTCAAGATGGTGCCGTCGAGCCTCGGCGTCGGGCGGTACGCGCCGGTGCCCGACGAGGCCGACCTGCGGCGGGCCGCCGAGGTGCTCAACGCGGGCGAGAAGGTGGCGGTCCTGGTCGGGCAGGGTGCGCGGGGAGCGCGCGCCGAGGTGGAGCAGTACGCCGACCTGCTCGGCGCGGGCGTGGCCAAGGCGCTGCTCGGCAAGGACGTGCTCTCCGACGAACTGCCGTACGTCACCGGCTCCATCGGGCTGCTCGGCACCCGCCCCTCGTACGAGATGATGCGGGACTGCGACACCCTGCTGATGATCGGATCGAGCTTCCCCTACGCGCAGTTCCTGCCCCCGTACGACCAGGCGCGGGCCGTGCAGATCGACATCGACCCCTTCATGGTCGGCCTGCGCTACCCGTTCGAGGTCAACCTCGTCGGGGACGCCCGCGCGACGCTCACCGCGCTGCTGCCGCACCTGGAGCGCAAGAAACACGGCGCATGGCGGAAGAAGATCGAGAAGGACACCGCGCGGTGGTGGGAGGTCATGCAGCGCAGGGCGGCCGTCGACGCGGAACCGGTCAACCCGGAGTACGTCGTGCACGCGCTCGACGACCTGCTCCCCGACGACGCGGTGATCGCCGCCGACTCCGGCTCGTCCGCCAACTGGTACGCGCGGCACCTGCGGTTGCGCGGCAGCATGCGCGGCTCGCTGTCCGGCACGCTGGCCACGATGGGGCCCGCCGTGCCGTATGTGATCGGCGCCAAGTTCTGCCACCCCGAGCGGCCCGGCATCGCCCTGGTCGGCGACGGCGCCATGCAGATGAACAACATGGCGGAACTGGTCACGGCCGCCAAGTACTGGCAGGACTGGTCCGATCCGCGGCTCGTCGTGGCCGTCCTGAACAACGAGGACCTCAACCAGGTGACCTGGGAGATGCGCGCCATGCAGGGCGCCCCGCAGTTCCTGCCGTCACAGGGTCTGCCGGACGTGCGCTACGCGGACTTCGCCCGGTCCATCGGTCTCGACGGCGTGCGCGTCGAGAAGCCCGACGAGGTGGTCGGGGCCTGGCAGCGCGCGCTCGCCGCCGACCGGCCGTTCGTCATCGACTTCCGCACCGACCCGGCCGTGCCGCCGATCCCGCCGCACGCCTCGCTCGACCAGATCGAGGCGGCCGCCTCGTCCGTGCTGCACGGCGACCCCGACCGGGCCGGCATGGTCAGGCAGGGCATCAAGTCCAAGGTGCAGGAGATGCTGCCGGGCCACCGGCAGCGCGGCGACCGCCCCGGCGCCGAGGACTGACCCGGGCCCCCGGCCGTCCTGGCGCGCCGCGGACAGGACCGCCCGCGCGGGCCCGCACCGTACGGGGGCGGCGGCCGCTGCCGGTGGCGGCGTCAGGTCCGCTGCCCCTCACGAATCGCAGGCCTGGCGGTCGCCGGGGGGCCCTGGAGCTTTTTCACGGGGGCTCCGGTGGGCCCTCCTGCGCCCCGCACCCCGAAGGCGCGGGCGTCGGCCGGGCGTACGCGCGCCGCAGCCCCTCGACGACGCTCCTCCTCGCGTGCGCGCACGCCTCCTCGCCGAGTCCCGACTTGAGCAGGAACTCGATGCCCTGCATGGCGGTGAGCAGGGCGGCCCCGATGTCGTCGGCGCTGACGTCGGTCCTGATCTCCCCGGCGGCCTGCGCCTCGCGGACCGTGGCGGTGAGCAGTTCAAGCGTGCGGGCGTAGGTTCGCTCGGCGATGGCGTTCACCGTGCTGTCGAGCCGGGACAGCGCCGAGGCCGACCCGGACAGGTAGCAGCCGTCGTCGCTGAGGCCGATCGTCCCCCCGTCGTCGTAGGTGACCGCCGCGAGCAGCCACGCCCAGGGCGACCGCGCCCGCTCCCGGCCCGCGCGCAGGCCGGCGAGCTGCTCGGCGCAGTAGTCCTCCAGCGTCCGCACGTACAGCCCGTGCTTGCTGCCGAAGGCGCCGTAGAGGCTCTGCGACGCCACTCCTGCGGCCTCGCACAGGTCCTGCATGCTGGTCGCCGCGTAGCCGTAGCGCCGGAACCGTCCGCGCGCGGCAAGCAGGACCGCGCGCTCGTCGAATTTCCTGGGCCGTGCCATGCCATGACAGTAAACCCGTTTCTGGTCGATCGACCAGAAACGGGGTAGGGTCGGAACCGTTATTGGTCGATCGACCAGAAACCAGAAACGGCTGTCCCGCCGGCGGGACCAGCCGCCGACCCCACCCGCGCACCGGGAGAGCGATCATCATGGGCAGCCCCGAACTCCAGCACATGGCCGCGTTCTACGAGGACATGGCCGCCAAGTTCCTCCTCACCGACAACATCGGCGTCTGGCGCGACATCTCCGAGTCCCTGCACCTGCTCGCGAGCGAGCCGGAGGGCGTCACCTATCGGGAGGTCGACGCCGGCGGCGTGCCCGCGCTCTGGGCGGTCCCGGCCGGCAGTTCCAGCGAGCACGTGCTGCTGCACAGCCACTCGGGCGGCTCGGTGGTCGCCTCCCCGTGGATGGACCGCAAGGCGGTCGGCCACCTGGCCCGGGCCACCGGAGTCCCGGCCCTGCTGGTCGATTTCCGGCTGGCGCCCGAACACGCGTTCCCGGCCCAGACCGACGACGTCCGGGACGCCTACCGGTGGCTGCTCGACCAGGGGTACGAGGCCGCGAAGATCGCCACCGTCGGGCACTCCATCGGCGGGAACTACGCGGTGAACCTGGCACTCGT
Organism: Streptomyces sp. NPDC047002; assembly: GCF_040704505.1. Lineage (NCBI taxonomy): Bacteria > Bacillati > Actinomycetota > Actinomycetes > Kitasatosporales > Streptomycetaceae > Streptomyces > Streptomyces sp. NPDC047002. Next base: position 93,706 of record NZ_JBEYWC010000003.1, on the reverse strand, counting down.
CGCCCGGCGCGAGGGCCTGCCGCTGCCCGGCGCGGTGCTGTCGATGTCGCCGTGGTTCGACATCGCGCTCGACAACCCCTCGATCGACGGCAAGGCGGAGCTCGACAAGATGCTCAGCCGCACCCAGCTCACCGCCTTCGGCGATCTGATGCTGGAGGGCACCGGCGTGGCGAAGACCGATCCCCGGATCAACCTCCAGCACGCGGACCTGGCCGGCCTGCCGCCGACCTTCGTCCTCTACGGCGACCAGGAGATCCTCACCGACGACAGCGAGCGGTTCGCCGTCCGGGCCCGGGCCGCCGGTGTGCACGTGCGCCTGGAGGTGATCCCGGGCGGGCAGCACAACTTCCTGTTCGGCGCGGGAAAGGTCCCCGAGATCGACGAGGCGGTCGGCGTGATGGCCGCGTGGCTGCGCGAGAAGCTCGGCGTCCCCGCCTCCTGAGGTGGCGCCGCGTCCACCGATACGGTGGGCGAGGCGGGTGCGAGGCACCCCTTGCGCGGCCGGTGCGCTCCGGACGCCGTAACCGGGCAGGCCGGTCCGTTCACGCGGCCGGGACGGCCGCGGGTTCCTGCCCGGCCGCCGGCACCGCGTACGCGGCGGTGAGCATGGCCACGGTGGAGGCGCGCGCGGCGGCGAGGGTGCGCGCCTCCAAGCCGCTCTTGCTCAGGAACTCGATCCCCTGCATCGCTGTGAGCAGCGCGAGTGCGGCCTCGTCCAGGTCCACGCCGGCCTTGAGGCGTCCGGTCCGGCCGGCGCGGGCGAGCTCCGCGCGCAGCAGGCCGGTGATCGCCCGGTAGGTGCGCTCGGACAGCGTCCTGACCGAGTCGTCGCGCCGGGCCAGGGCGGCGACGGACGACGCCAGGAAGCAGCCGTCGGGGCCCAGTGGGAGCCGGCCGTCGCTCGCGTCGAAGACCACCGCCGCCATCAGGGCGTCCCAGGGGTCCTCGTGCCGGGCAAGGCCGCTCCCGAGTCCCTCGACCTGCGCGTCGCAGTAGGTGCCCAGGGCCCGGACGAACAGCTCGTGCTTGCCGCCGAACGCCCCGTACAGGCTCTGCGAGCCCAGGCCCGTGGCGGCGCACAGGTCCTGCATGCTCGTCCCGTCGTACCCGGTGCGCCAGAACTGCTCCCGCACGTCCCGCAGGACGTCGTCCTCGGCAAACTTGCGTGGCCGCGCCATGCCCTCAGCGTACCGTTCCTGGCCGCCTGACCAGGAACCCGGGGCGCGGGAGACGTGAGGCGCCCCCAAGGTTTTTGACTGATCGACCAAGAATCATTTGCGCTCGGAGGAGACAGGCGGCGGCACCGGCAACCCCAGCACCTCAGGAGGAGCGATGCGCGGCATCGTCCATACCAGGCCGGGCGACCCGGCAGACGTCCTCACCCTCGCCGACGCGCTGCCCGACGACGTGGCCGCGCTCGCGCTGGTCAACCCGTTCACCACGCGCATGCTGATGCGGGCCGTCGATCGCCATGGCGCCGGGGCGGACGGACCGGTCTTGCACGCCGCCGCCGGGTCCGCGGCGGTGGCCGCAGGTCCCCGTCGTCACCACCTCGGGCGACGGCTGGACCGAGCGGTTGGACGAGGCGATCGGCGGCCGGCCCGTGCGGGTGGCGCTCGACCCGGTCGGCGGACCGGTGAGCCGGGCGATGTTCGACCGGCTCAGTGAGGGCGGCACGCTGCTCTCCTGCGGTCGACTCGACCCGAGGCCCTCGGGCGTCGAACCGTTCGACCTGGTGCGGCGTCAGCGGATGGCGGCCGGCGTCAGCATCGAGCAGTGGGCTCGGCTCGACGATGCCACCCGCGCGGACGACGCCGCCTGCGCACTCGACCTGGTGGCCACGCGCCCCGACCTCGCGGAGATCGCCGGCCGCTACGACCTCGCCGAGTACCCCGCGGCGCTCGCGCACGCGCAGCGCCCCGGCCGGACCGGCACCGTCCTGCTGACCAACCGCCCCTGACCACCGCCCCGGCCGCGCCCGCGCGCCCCGGGCCCCGAAGAACCGTCCCACCACGAGGAAATGAGCGACTGTGCTGTTCCAGGAAACCCACATCAAGGCGTACGAGGAGACCGCGGGCGCGATCGGGCACGAATGGCAGCCCGGCCTGTTCACGCTGATCCTGCACACGGTCGGCCGGAGCAGCGGGCTGCCGCGCAAGTTCGCCGTGATCTACCGGGCGGTGGAGGACTCCTTCGTCGTCGTCGCCTCCCGCGGCGGCCACGACCGGCACCCCAACTGGTACCTCAACCTGCTGGCCCATCCCGAGGTCGGGATCCAGGTCGGCCCCGACCACCTGCGCGTCCGCGCCCGCACGGCCGTCGGCGCGGAACGCGACCGGCTGTGGCCCCTGATGGTGGAGACCTTCCCCACCTACGCCGAGTACCAGGCCATGACCGACCGCGTGATCCCGGTCGTGGTTCTGGATCGCACCTGACAGCCCTTCGACTCACACCGCCCCCGGTTCCGGCGCCCCGCGCCACGCCCCGGGGGCGGCTCCACCGCCGGGCCTGTTCGAGTGCGTCCAGGGCCGCCCCGGCGACCACCAGGCCTGCCGATTCACGGACCACGACCCGTAGCCCTCCCGGACGCCACACCGACCACTGCCGGTGCGCAACCTCCACAGCACACCACCGAACCGGTCCCGTACCCGCCGAGGCGGCGGACCTGCCGCCGCTGCCCGCAGCGGCCGCCGTCAGACGCAGGCGGCGGCCGCTTCCGGCAGGCCGTCGCGGTGTGCCCTCGCCGTGGCCATCAGACCGTCGAGCGCATCCCTGGTGCGTACGAGGTCCTCGATGTGGGCGGAGAGACGGTCGCGCTCCCGGGCCATCCGTTCGAGGGCCGCGTCGGAGTTGTGCGCGCTCGGCGCGTCCACGCAGGGCAGCAGCTCGACGATGGTGCGGCTCGACAGGCCCGCCGCGTACAGCCGCTGGACGAAGCGCACCCGTTCGACCTGCTCGTCCGCGTAGTGCCGCTGCCCGCCGGAGCTGCGGGTGCTGTGGAGCAGGCCCTGCTCCTCGTAGTACCGCAGCGACCGGACGCTGGCCCCGGTGCGTGCCGCGAGTTCCCCGATGCGCACGACGACCTCCTTGTGTGCGGTGCGTCACACCGCTTGCCCCTGACATCGACGTCAGGTTCTACCGTAACCGCGAACCCGGAACCGGGTGACACGAGGCGCGGAGGAACCCGACATGACCACGTTGTTCAGCAGCTGCCGGCTCGGCGGCCTGACCCTGCCGAACCGGGCCGTGATGGCCCCCATGAGCCGGGTGAGGGCGGCGGCGGGCGGCCTCGCCACCCCCTCGATGGCCGCGTACTACGCGCAGCGCGCGACGGCGGGGCTCATCGTGTCCGAGGGGGTGCAGCCCAGCCTGGTCGGCCAGTCCAACCCCGGCACGCCGGGCCTGCACACCGCGGAACAGGCCGCGTCCTGGCGTGCCGTCACCGACGCCGTGCACGTCAACGGCGGCCGGATCTACGCACAGATCATGCACGGCGGCCGGGTCTCGCACCCGGACACCACCGGGCACACGCCCGTCGGCCCCTCCGCGGTCGCCGCCACGGGGGACGTCTTCACACCGAAGGGGCCGCAACCCGCGCCCGTTCCCCGCGCGTTGGCGACCGCCGAAGTGCCGGTGCACGCGCAGGCGTACGCACAGGCCGCGCGGCGGGCCGTCGACGCGGGCTTCGACGGCGTCGAACTGCACGGCGCCAACGGGTACTTGATCTCCCAGTTCCTCTCCTCCAACGCCAACCTGCGCACCGACCGCTACGGCGGCACGGTCGCCGGGCGCATCCGCTTCGCGGTGGAGGCAGTAGAGGCCACCGCCGATGCCGTGGGCGCCGACAGGACAGGCATCCGCCTCTCTCCCGGCGGCGTCTTCTGGGGCGTACGGGAGGACGACGCGGTCGCCCTCAACACCGCGCTCCTCGCCGAACTCGCCCGGCTCGGCCTCGCCTACGTGCACCTGGAGGCGACCGCCCCCGAGGAGGTGCTCACCGCCCTGCGCCGCGCCTGGCCCGGCACCCTGATCGTCAACCCGGTCCTCCCCATGGGCCCGAAGCAGGCCGACCTGGCGGCCGCCGACCACTGGCTCGCCCTCGGCGCCGAGCTCATCAGCTTCGGCCGCGCCTTCATCGCCAACCCCGACCTGGTGGAACGCCTGCGCTCAGGACTGCCGTTGGCCCCCGTCGACGAGGCCACGTACTACCAGGGCGGCGACACCGGCTATCTCACCTACCCGGCCTACCGGCACGCGGCCTGACCCCGGCGGGCCACCGCACCCGTCAGGGGCGGCCGCGCAGGGCGACGAAGCAGCGGCCGTCCCTGCGCCAGGCCGCGCGGGCCGCCCAGCCGCCGGCGCGGTCCGCGTGGGCGAGGAGCGCGCGGGCGCCGACCCTGGCCCACGGGAAGAACCCGCCGTCGGCGCCGGTCTCACCGGTGGTGCGGGTCCCGCCGTCGGCGTGCGTCCCGCCGTCGTCGAAGCGCACGTCGAGCCGCTCGTCGACATCGGCGGGCGCCACCTCGGCCACCAGCAGGCCGCCGGGAGCAAGGAGTTCGGCGGCGCGCGCGAGCAGCGCCTCGGGGGCGCCGCCGATGCCGATGTTCCCGTCGACCAGCAGCGCGGTGTCCCACCGGCCCTCGCGGGGCACCGGGTCGAACACCGACCGCACGAGCGCGGGCCCGCCGCCGCGCAGGGTGCGCCGCACGGCGGCCCGGCTCACGTCGATGCCCAGGGCCCGGTGCCCGGCAAGGGCCAGCGCGGCCACGAACCTGCCCGGCCCGCAGCCGATGTCCAGCACGGCGCCCTCGCAGCGGTCGATGACGGTGCGGTCCGCGGCGTCCGGCGCCCCGCACCAGCGCTCCACGCCGAGCGCGAGCCGCTCGCCCTGCCTGCCGCGCAGGTAGAGCGGCCCGCGCCCGGCGCGCATGGCTGCGGTGTACGGGTCGGCGCACCACCCCGCCCCGTCCTGAGCCGTCGCCGCCCGGCCCGCCGGGCTCTCTCCCGCGGCGGTCCTCGCGCGGCTCACAGGACACCCGCGGTGGCCAGCTCGCGTACCGCGAAGGCGAATTGGCCGCCGGGCGCCTCGGCCGCGGCGAGCGAGGCGTCCCGCGCGGTGTCCACGTCGCGCAGCACGGGCAGGTCCCGCACGGCGAGCCCCGCAGCGGTCAGCCGGGACCGCTGCACGGCGCCCGTCGTCGGCGTCGACATCGGCACACCGAGCAGCAGGGCGGGATCGGGGTCGCAGAGGCCGAGCGCCCAGAAGCCGCCGTCCGCCGCGGGGCCGAACCAGGCGCTGCCCGGGCCGTACGCCCCAGGGTCGAGCGCGGGTTCGAGCAGCCCGGGCGTGATCTGCGGGGTGTCCATCCCGATCAGCAGGGCAGGGCCCGCGCACCGGGCGAACGCCCCCGCGATGCGCCGGTCGAGCCCGCCGGTCTCCTGGGGCACCACCTCGACCCCGGTGGGCAGCCAGGGCCCCGGGGCGCCGTCGAGCACGAGGACGCACCGGTCGGCCGCGGACGCCAGCGCGGTGTGCAGGGTGTCGGCGAGCGCGGCCTCGGCGAGCCGGGCCGCCTGCCGCGGCGTGCAGGGCGGGGTGAGCCGGGTCTTGACGCGCCCGGGCACGGGTTCCTTCGCGATCACGAGGAGCGTGGTCATCGGGGGCCGGCCCCCTCGGCGGCCGGGGCGGCGAGGACCGCGCGCATGTCGCGCACGGCGTGCCAGGTGCCGCGCCAGGTGCCCGTCACCTTCGACCTGCCCTCCCGCGGCAGATACGGCACGTCGCGCTCCTCGACCCGCCATCCCGCGTCGGCGGCCTTCACCACCATCTCCAGGGGGTAGCCGCTGCGCCGGTCGGTGAGCCCGAGGCCGAGCAGCGCGGAGCGGCGCGCCGCGCGCAGCGGCCCGAGGTCGTGCAGGCCGAGCCCTGTCCTCGCCCGGATCATGCGGGCGAGGGCGAGGTTGCCCGCTCTGGCGTGCGCGGGCCACACCCCGCGCCGCTCCGGCCTGCGCCGGCCGAGCACGAGGTCGGCACGGCCCGCGGCGACCCGGTCGACGAAGCCGGTGAGCAGCCCGGGGTCGAGGGAGGCGTCGCAGTCGCAGAAGCAGACGAACTCGGCCTCGGCGGCGCGCAGTCCGGCGTGGCAGGCGGCCCCGAAGCCGCGCCTGGGCTCGTGCACGACCGTGGCGCCGAGCGCCGCGGCGACGCCGGCGGAACCGTCGGCCGAGCCGTTGTCGACGACGATGGCCCGCCAGCCTCTCGGCACGCGCGACAGCACCCAGGGCAGGGCGCGGGCCTCGTCGAGGCAGGGGAGTACGACGTCTGCCGTCGTGGCGGTCAAAGCAGTCACGTCCAAGGGGTGTTCGGATACCGAAGCGGATACGGAAAAACGGACGGGGGATCGGTGCGGGGAGCCGGAGGGGGGCAAGGGGCGCGCGGAGCCGCCGAGTCAGCCGGCCGGGGCGGCCGTCGCGCGCTGCGGGGCGCGGGCGAACTCGCGCACGCCCGCCTCGAACGTGACCTCGGGACGCCAGCCGAGTTCGGTGCGCAGCCGCGCCGAGGACGCGGTGATGTGGCGCACGTCGCCGAGCCGGTACGCGCCGGTGGTCACCGGGGCGGGCCCGCCGTGCGCCGCGGCGAGCGCGCCGGCCAGGTCGCCCACGGTGTGCGGGGTGCCACTGCCCGCGTTGTACACGCGCAGCGCGCCGCGCGGACGGGAGGAGAGCGCCTCAACAGCGAGGACGTTGGCCGCCGCGATGTCCCGTACGTGCACGAAGTCGCGCCGCTGGCCGCCGTCTTCGAAGACCCGCGGCGCCTCGCCCCTGGCGAGGGACGAGCGGAAGAACGAGGCGACGCCCGCGTAGGGGGTGTCGCGCGGCATCCCGGGGCCGTAGACGTTGTGGTAGCGCAGCGCGATCGCGGTGCCGCCGACGGCGCGCGCCCAGGCGCCGGCCAGGTGCTCCTGGGCGAGCTTGCTCGCCGCGTACACGTTGCGCGGGTCGGGCGCCGCGTCCTCGCCCACCTCGCCCGGCACGAGGCTGTCGCCGCACGCGGGGCAGCGCGGTTCGAACCTGCCCTCGGCCAGGTCCGCCTCGGCGCGCGGGCCCGGCACGACCCGGCCGTGCCGCGCGCAGTCGTAGCGGCCCTCGCCGTAGACCACCATCGACCCGGCGAGCACCACCGACCGCACGGGGCTCTCGGCCGCGGCCGCGAGCAGGACAGCGGTGCCCAGGTCGTTGCAGCCGACGTAGGCGGGGGCGTCGGCGAAGTCCTTGCCGAGCCCCACCATCGCCGCCTGGTGGCACACCGCGTCCACCCCGCGCAGGGCGCGTGCCACCGCCTCGGGATCGCGCACGTCCCCGCGCAGGTGCTCGGTGCCGGGGAGCGGCGCAGGCGGCACCGGGTGGGCGGCCGGCAGGAGCGCGTCGAGGACGACGACCTCGTGGCCCGACGCGAGCAGGGCCTCGGCGATGTGCGACCCGATGAACCCGGCTCCGCCGGTGAGCAGTACGCGCATGTCAGCGCTCCTTTCCGGAGGTGTGCGCGCGGCGATGGGCGCGCCAGAGGCCCGCCGCGTACCAGAGGGCGGACGCCGTGAACAGCGCCGCGGTGATCAGCAGCCAGCGGCCGAGGAAGACGGTGTCGCTCAGGCGGGTCGACACCGTGTAGTGGGGGGAGTCGCGCAGGATCAGCGGCCAGTAGACGAGGAGCAGCAGCAGGGAGACGAAGGCGGGCACGCGCACGTGGTTGACCGCCCCCCGCGGCGCGCTGTCCGCGGCGGTGCCGAACGCGCGGTGCAGCGCCCAGTCCACCCCGGCGTACAGCGGCACGAGGACCAGGTCGTGCAGCACGGCCGCGCCGACGAACCAGACCCCGATGGAGAACCAGTCGTACGGGAGCCAGCGCAGCGCCGCATAGCCGCAGACCGCGAACGAGGCCGCCAGCAGGGCGAGATGGAGTGGGGACTCGCCGTAGATCCGCCGGAAACGCGCGCGGAGGCGATGTCTCGGCCCTTGCGCCGGTGCAGGTGCGGGGTCCTGCCCGCCGCTGCCGCCCACGCGCCCGGGGCGCGGGTCCTGCCCGCTGCCGCTCACGCGCCCGCCCCGGGACCGGTCGCGCCGAAGGTGAGCCTGCGCACCCACTTGGTGTTCATCACGCCCGGCGCGTCCGGCACGATGATCCGCGCCGGGTAACCGTGGTCGGGGGAGAGATCGGCGCCGTTGACCCGCAGGGCGAGCAGCGACCGCGGGTCGCGCACCTGGTTGCCGCGCAGTGCGACGGCCCGGAACGACCCCGTCGGCTGGGCCGATTCGACGAACACACCGGGCGCTTCGTGTGCCTCGTGGCCGACCAGCTCCGCCAGTGCGGCGAGGCGTACGCCCTCCCAGTGCTGGTTCTCCGTCGACCAGCCCTCCACGCAGGCGATGGGCAGGGCTGAGCGGTGCACGGCGAGCCGGCGCACCTCGTCGAGCGTCAGGGACACCGGACCGCCGCGCCCGCGCACCGCGAGGCGCCACACCTCGGCGTCCACATCCGGTGCGTGGATCCGCGCAGCGGTGTAACTCTTGTTCACGGGGAAGCCGTTGGGTCCGTCGCCGACCGGCCTGCCGTGCGGGGCGAGCAGCGCGGTGCGGCGCAGCGGCCCGCCGATGCTCTGCCCCGCCGTCACCACGAACAGCGTGAGCGAGCCGAGCCCCACCATGCCGAGCGCGCCCCGCCGCGACATGGTCGGCGCGGACGGGCGGGCGGCGACGAGACCGCTCCCGTCCTGCGGCTCCGGCCGGGTGCGGGCCGTACCGGTGCGCAGCTCGGCCCTGAAGTCCCGGCTGCGCAGGGCCCGTACGGTGCGCGGCAGGCGCAGGGCGACATGGGCGGCGACGGCACCGGTGAACACCCACGCGCCGTAGAAGTGCAGCGGGTAGAACGAGCCGGGGAAGAGGTAGTCCAACTGGACGTTGAGCACACCGGTGAGGAACTCGAACAGCCCGCCGCCCACCAGCAGCAGCAGCGAGAGCCGCTCCAGCGCGTGCCCCGCCGACCGCACGGGCGGCACGGTGAACAGCTTCGGCACCACCGACCAGAGCTTCGCGAGCAGCACGGGCACGAGGACGATCCCGAGCGTCACATGGACGCCCTGCGTGAGCCGGTAGAGCCAGTACGGGTGCGTCGGCCACGCGAACAGGTAGAAGCCCAGCAGCCCCTTTCCCGGAGTCCTGTCATTCGCCGCGGAGAGGTCCGGATTGTACGCGGCGTACGAGAGCAGCCCGGTGACGAAAAGCACCGGAATGCCGACGAGCAGGACGGCGCCGAACACGGACGTGAGCCAGGGCCCACGCAGCGGACTGCGCCACGGGTTCTGTGAAAGGTGGCGGGGGACTTTCATGGTGCTGGACTGTAGACCACGCGAAGGCAACAGAATCCCGTCGAGTGATGACGGAAGAATGACCTCCGTCGGTGCGGTGCCCGGGCGGTGACGCACTGTTTTCCGTCAAGGTGCAGCTCGCGGCGGCCTTCCGGAAGGAAACCGCGCCCCGCACCGGTCGGCTCCGAGGCAATTCCTTACGGAACGGTGACGCCCGGGCCGGTGACCCGCCTCATGCCCGGTGCTTACGAAAGTATGATGTCCCGCCGCGGTGCGCGCATGCGGTGCATGCAAGGGGGTACACGGAAGAAACGGCTCTGCCGTTCTTCGCGCCTCATGCCGATGACTGGCGCAGCGGAATTCCGAGCGCGCTCTAGGGTGGGTGCATGAGCGTTTCCTTCTTCCGCCGCCTCGGCGGCTCCCCCTCCGTCATTTCGGGGAATTCCGGTACGGGGCCGGGAAATACGGGGCCGGGAAAGCGGGCGGCGGGCGGGCGCCGCGATCTGCTGGCGGCGGGCGCCGCGGTCGTCTTCTTCGCCGCCGTCGCGGCCGTGGGCGCCGCGGTGCAGCGCGCGGACGGCACCCTCCACGTGTCCTGGCCGCCGCTGCTCGCCACCTGGATGCCGCACGTCGGCCCCGGGACGCCCGCGGCCCTCGCGGTCGCCGCCCTGGTCGTCGGCTACGGGCCCACCGTCGCCGAACTGCTGTCCTGGCGGCTGCTGTTGGGCTCCGCCTGGGCGGCGGCCGCCGCGTGGACCTGCTCGCTCGCCCTGGTCGACGGCTGGCAGCGAGGCATCGCCGGCCGGCTGACGACCCGGCACGAGTACGTGCCCGCCGTGCCCCGCTTCCACCAACTCCTCCCGGCCCTGCACACGTTCACCCAGCACATCGTCGGCGGCCGCCCCGGCTACTGGCCCGCCCATGTGGCGGGCCACCCACCGGGCGCCGTGCTGACCTTCGTCCTGCTGGACCGCGTGGGTCTCGGGGGCGGCGGCTGGGCCGGGATGTTCTGCGTGGTCACGGGCAGTTCCGTGGCCGCCGCCGCGCTGGTCTGCCTGCGCGCCCTCGGCACCGAGCGCACCGCGCGGCGCGCCGCGCCCTTCCTCGTGCTCACGCCCGCGGCTGTCTGGGTGGGCGCCTCCGGCGACGGGTACTTCGCGGGCGTGGCCGCCTGGGCCCTCGCGCTGCTCGCCCTCGCCGCCACCCGCCGTGGGTGGGGCCCGGCCGCCGCCGCCATCGGCAGCGGCCTGCTGTTCGGCCTCGCCGTGCACCTCTCGTACGGGCTCACCCTGATCGCGCTGCCCGCGCTCGCGGTGCTGGTGTGCGCGCGGACCGCCCGCCCGCTGCCGTACGTACTGGGCGCGGCGGGCGCGGTGACGGCTCTCTTCGTCGCCTGCGGCTTCCGCTGGTGGAGCGCGTACCCGCTGCTCGTCGAGCGGTACTACCAGGGGGTCGGCGGCGTACGCCCGTACTCCTACTGGCTGTTCGGCGATCCGGCCACCGTGGTGGCGGCAGCCGGGCTCGCCTCGGTTGCCGGTGCCGCGCGGCTGGTGCGGAGGCCGTGCGGTGAGCACCGCGCGGTGGTTCTGCTCGGCTGGGCCTTCCTGTTGGCGATCGCGGCCGCCGACCTGTCGGGCATGAGCAAGGCGGAGACCGAGCGGATCTGGCTGCCGTTCACGCTCTGGCTGCCCGCCACCGCGGTGCTGCTGCCGCGGCGCGACGTGCGCGGCTGGCTCGCGGCGCAGGCGGTCGTCGCGCTCCTGCTCAACCACCTGCTCCTGACAGGCTGGTGACGGCGGCGGCCGGTACGGGCTCCGGGGCTGCCGTACGTCACCAGAGGGTGTCGGCGGCGGCGCGTACGCCCGCCGGGGGCTCGTCCCCCGCCTCGTTGAACGCGTGCAGCGCGGCGATCAGCGCGGTGCGCTGATCGCCCGGCATCGCCCCGACGATCCGGGCGATCTCGGCCCGCCTGCGCTCGGTGGCCTCCTCGACCACCTGGCGGCCCTCCGGGGTCAGGCTGATCAGAATCTCCCGCCGGTTCAGCGGATTCGACTCCTTCGCGAGCATGCGCGCGGCCACCAGCCGCTCCACCATGCGCAGGGCCGTGGACGGGATGACGTCGAGATGGGCCCCGAGCCGGGAGATGTTCATCGGGCCCCTGCCCGACAGCACGACCAGCATCCTGAACTGGGGCAGCGTCAGCGTCTCCCCGACGGACGCGAGCGAGCGCGCCGACACCGCCACCAGCAGACGGGACGCGGTCAGCACCGCGTCGACCACCTCGTCCGCGGCCTCGTCGTGGCGGGCGCGGGGGCTGGGGTGCGTCGCTTCCTCGGGCATGCCCCCTTTCTACCGGTTCCCGGCGGGGCGGGGGTAAGCCCGGGCGTCCCAGCCCGTGAGAAGCATTGCACAGGGCAATGGTGTCTATTGCATAATGCAAAGATGTCGACCGGACCTCGCACGCCCGCGCCCCCGACCGCAGACCGCCGCAGCCTCCGCATGCCGGACCTGCCCTCCCGGCTGCTCGCCGCCGTCCGCGAGGCCAAGAGCGGCCTCCTGGCGCTCGCCCTGCTCGTCGGGGCGGGCGCGGGCCTCGGCGCCATCGTCTTCCGCCGGCTGATCGAGGCCTTCACCCTCCTCTTCTCCGGCCACGCGGACTACGCGGCCGCAGGACACGCGGTCAACCCCCATGTGCCGTGGCTCGGGCGGTGGTTCGTCCTGCTGGCGCCGGCGGTCGCCGGCCTGCTCTACGGGCCGCTCGTGCAGCGCTTCGCCAAGGAGGCGCGCGGCCACGGCGTGCCCGAGGTGATGCTCGCCGTGGCGCGCCGCGGCGGCCGGATCGCCCCGCAGGTGGCGCTGGTGAAGGCGCTGGCGTCCGCGCTGTGCATCGGCTCGGGCGGCTCGGTCGGGCGGGAGGGGCCGATCGTGCAGATCGGCTCGGCTCTCGGCTCGGGGCTCGGCCGCCTCGTGCGGGTCGCGGAGGACCGCATGCGCGTCCTCGTCGCCTGCGGTGCGGCGGGCGGCATCGCCGCGACGTTCAACGCGCCCCTCGCCGGGGTCTTCTTCGCGATGGAGCTGATCCTGCGGGACTTCACCGCCGAGTCCTTCGGCATGGTCGTCCTCGCGTCGGTCACGGCGTCCGTCATCGGCAGGGCGGCCCTCGGCGACGACCCGTTCCTGCGCCTGCCGGTCTTCACCGTCCACCACCTCTCCGAGTACCTGCTGTTCCTCCTGCTCGGGGTGGTCGCGGGGGCCGTGGGCGTCGGCTTCACCCGCGTCCTGTACTGGGTCGAGGACCTCTGCGACCTCGCCTGGCGCGGCCCCGAGTGGGCGCGTCCCGCCGTCGGCGGCCTGCTGCTTGGCGTGCTGCTGCTGTTCCTGCCGCAGATGTACGGCGTCGGATACCCCGTGCTGGGGAGCGCCGTCGCGGGCAAGTACGCCGTGGGGCTGCTGGTGCTCCTCCTGCTCGGCAAGGTCGCCGCCACCAGCCTGACCATCGGCATCGGCGGCTCGGGCGGCGTCTTCGCGCCCTCCCTCTTCATGGGGGCGATGCTGGGCGCGGGCTACGGCGCCGTCGTGCACGAGGTGCTGCCGGGCAGCGCGGGCCCGGTCGGGGCGTACGGCCTGATCGGCATGGGCGCGGTGTTCGCCGGGGCGGCCCGCGCCCCGATCACCGCTGTCATCATCATGTTCGAGCTGACCGGCGAGTACTCCGTCATCCTGCCGCTGATGGCCGCCATCGCCGTGGCGACCGGCATCAGCAGGGCCCTGTCGACCGACACCGTCTACACCCTCAAACTCCGGCGCAGGGGCATCGACATCGGCGAGGCGGCGGCCGCGTCGCCACTCGCCGGACTCACCGCGGGCGCCGTGATGGAGCCGGTGCCGCGTCCGCTCGACGGTGCCGCGCCGTTGGCGAGCGCGGTCGAGGCGCTGGCGCGCTCCCCGCACGGCGTGCTGCCCGTGCTCGGCGCCGACGGCGCCTACCTCGGCACCGCCACCGCGCGCTCGGCCGCCGAAACGCTCGCGGAGGAGGAGGACGCCGAGGACCTCACCGTGGCCGCGGTCGTCCACCTGCCGGTACCCCTCACCGCCGACGCCGCCCTGCCGGACGCCCTCCACTGGCTGGTCGCAGCGGAGGGCGCGGGGCTGCCCGTACTCGACGCCACGCGCACCCGGCTCGTCGGCTGGATGACCCACCAGACGGTGCTCGACGCGCTGCGCGGCCGGCTGCCCGCGCCACCGCGCGGCGAACCGGCCGCGGCGGACGGCGCGCCCGCCGCCGACCTGCCGTCAACTCCCCGCCGGGCGGCGGCCGATGGGCCTCCGGACGGCATCCCGGGATGATCCAGCCCACCCCACTGTCCGATGAAGCAGATTCATTTCCCCGCACTCGGCGCCATCGATCGGCGTCATCCGGCCCGGTGGGTCCGTCCCGCCGGGGGAGTGGCCCCGGCCTCGGCGGGCCGCCCGCCGTCCGGGACCTCCACAGGGTCCCTGGGCGGCACCGCGCGTGAGCCGGGTCTCGTCCGCCGTGCGGAAATGTTTCGGGTACGAGTCTTCCCCTGGCGCGGCGTCGGTGCCATAGTGACGGCGAAATGAATCGAACTCATCCGAGTCGATCGAACTCATCCGAGTCCAGGGGGTCGTCCGTGTCCGGCGAAGGTGTCGTCCCGTCCGAGGGGCCCGCGCAGCGGGCCACCGCCTACCGGCCGGGGTACGAGCTGGTCGCGGAGCGACTCCTCACGTACATCGCCCAGCAGGACCTCTTGCCGGGCGACCGGCTGCCGACCGAGCAGGGGCTCGCGGAGATCCTGGGGGCCACGCGCAATGTGACCCGCGAGGCGATCAAGGTGCTCGCGGCCATCGGCAGGCTCAGCGTGCGCAGGGGGGCCGGCATCTTCGTCGCTGCCCCGCCCGGCACACCGCACGACGACCGGCTCGCGCACTTCCAGCCGACCAGCATGGAACACGTCATGATGCTGATCGACTACCGGCACCTCATCGAGTCGGACACCGCGCGCAAGGCGGCCACGCTCGCCACCCCGATCGAGGTGCGCGCCATCGGCGAGAGCGCCGAGCGGTCGCTTGCCGCCGGACAGGCCGGCGACGTACGGGACTTCGCCGCCACCGACGAGCAGTTCCACGACGCGGTGGGGATCGCCGCGCACAACGTCTTCCTCAGGTCGAGCATCACCACGATCCGCCGGCTGATGTCGCAGACCGACATCCTCCTCTTCCACGGCGACGTGCCCGGGTCCCTCGAAGCCGCGGGCCACCAGCACGTCGCCGTCGCCGAGGCCGTCGCCTCCGGTGACGCCGAGAGGGCGGCCGAGCTGATGCAGGCCCACATCGACACCACGCGTCACCAGGTGGAACGCCGGATCCGCGACCGGATCTTCAACCTCCCCGCGCAGTCCGCGGCGCCCCGCAGGGCCCGCGGGCCCGCCGCCGGTCCGCAGGAGCAGCCGCCGGAGGTGTCAGCCTCGTAGGTACGCACACCGCACAGCCACCGGCAGGACGGCGCAGCGCCGCCCCGGTGTGAACGTACGGGACGCCTCCCGGCACCGCGCCCGCCCCCGGCGGCGCGGCGCACCGACCCGCCCGGTGCGCCGCGGCCCGCGCACACCCGCCCGAAGAACGGTTTCCCCGGGCGCGTGCCGCCGCTCCTCGGCCTCCCTCCGCACGAGCCGTGCGCCGCACGGTCCCGCCGCCGTCCGCCGCGCCCGCCCCCACGGGCCAACAGGACCGACGCCGCCGCCGAACCCGGGCCTCCGGACCCCCGGCCTCCCCGCCGGGCGCCGCCTCCGGCACACCCGCTCACAGAACAGAAAGCACGGATGAAGATCACGCATGTCGAAGTCCACCGGATCGACGTCCCCCCGGCGGACCCGCCGTTCTCCTGGCGCCAGGGCCTGAGCGGCAGCGCGCCCACCGGCGACGGCGCCGTCCTGCGCATCGGCACCGACGAGGGCGCGGAGGGAGTGGCGGTGTTCGCCAGGCCCGGCGCCGCCGCCACCCTCGATGACCTGGTGGACCGGGTCTTCCGCGACGAGCTCGTCGGCGCCGACCCGTTCAGGCGCGAGTGGCTATGGCACCGGGTGTGG
This sequence comes from Streptomyces sp. NPDC047002, assembly GCF_040704505.1. Taxonomy (NCBI): domain Bacteria; kingdom Bacillati; phylum Actinomycetota; class Actinomycetes; order Kitasatosporales; family Streptomycetaceae; genus Streptomyces; species Streptomyces sp. NPDC047002. Next base: position 78,237 of record NZ_JBEYWC010000003.1, on the reverse strand, counting down.
GAGCTCGACCGCATCCACGAACTCCCGCTGCCGACCCTGGGATTGATCGACGTCGCGCTGTGGGACCTGGCGGGCCGCGTCCACGGCGAGCCGGTGTGGCGCCTCCTCGGCGGCTTCCGCGAGGCGATACCCGCGTACGCCTCGACCTCCACCTTCGCCACCACCGAGGAGTTCCTCGATGTGGCCGACCAGTGCCTCGCCCTCGGCTACCGGGGCATCAAGCTGCACGCCTGGGGCGACGCGCGCCGCGACGCCGAGCTCTGCCAGGCGCTGCGCGCCCATGTCGGCCCCGGCGTACCGCTGATGTACGACGGCTCGGCCGGCTTCGACCTGCCCGACGCCATCCTGCTCGGCAAGGCGCTCGCCGAGGCCGACTACCTCTGGTACGAGGAGCCGATGCGCGAGTTCAGCGTCAGCGCCTACCAGCGGCTCGCCGAGTCGGTGTCCGTGCCGCTGCTGGTCGCCGAGACCTCGGACGGCGCGCACATGAACTCGGCCGACTTCATCAAGGCGGGCGCCGCCACCTTCGGCGTGCGCGCCGGCACCACACTGCGCGGCGGGATCACCGGTGCCATGCGCACCGCGCACCTGGCCGACGCGTTCCGGGTCCGCGCCGAGGTGCACGGCTCCGACATCCCCAACCACCACCTGTGCATGGCCATCTCCAACACCACCTACTACGAGTCCCTGGTCACGTCGGTGCGCGTCGTACGCGAACGCCACGTCGACGACCAGGGACTGGTCCGCGCCCCCACCGGACCGGGGATCGCCCTGCCGCTGGACTTCGGCTACGGCAGCGAACTCCAGCGCTTCGTCGAGCAGGCCGGCTGAGGACCGCCGTGACGGCGCACCCGCAGCCAGGCCGCACCGCGCGCCCGTCCCCGGCGCACCCCACGCACACCACGCAGCAGAAAGGCAAGACGATGAGGTCTTCCGGATCTCCGCGCACCGGACACCACCGACGGCGCACGACCACGCTCGGGGCACTGGCCCTGTGCGCCGTCACGGCCGTACTGGCGGGCTGTTCCAGCGCCACCCCGGCCGCCGGCGGCTCGGCCACGGCGTCCGGCACCCGGGCGGCGGCGTTCGAGCCCGTGCCGCAGAAAGCCGGCTCCGAGATCACCGTCTGGACGGACTCCACCCGGCTCCCCTCGGTGCAGAAGTACCAGAAGGCCCACCCCGACGTGAAGATGAACGTCGTCACGTACGACGGCGGCGCCGACGGCTCGACATACCTCCAGACCAAGGTCCAGCTGTTCGACCGGGTCGGCAAGGGCTGGCCCGACGTCGTCTTCGGCACCCCGAACGACACCACCTGGGCCTCCCGGCCGACCAAGCCGGGCGCCGTACCGTTCGCCGCGCCCGTGGACGAGGACAACCTCGTCCCCAAGGCCACCCTCGACGGCTTCGCCAAGGGCTCCCTCACCCCCTGCCAGTACAACGGGCACACCTACTGCCTGCGCAACGACATCGCCCAGGTCGTGCTCTGGTACAACAAGACACTGATGGACAAGTGGGGTTACGCGGTCCCCACCACCTGGCCGCAGTACGAGGCGCTCGGCAAGAAGGTCGCCAAGGAACACCCCGGCTACCTGGTGGGCTCCGTGGGGGACACCAACTCCCAGGAGTCGTACTTCTGGTCGAGCCAGTGCCCCGCCTTCCAGCAGACGGAGCCCGGCACCCTGCGCGTCGCCCTGAAGGACCCGCACTGCACCCGGATGTCCTCGCTCCTCGACGGCCTGATCTCCGCCAAGGCCGTCAGCACGCAGGGCTTCTTCAGCCAGGGCTTCGCCAAGAGCAGCGGAAGCAAGGTCCTGATGGCGGTCGGCCCCTCCTGGTACGGGCAGTACCTCTTCAAGACCGCCTTCAAGACCCCGGCCAAGCAGCTGGCGGCCGCCGCCCCGCTGACCTGGCCAGGTGACACCGCGCCCGCCACCGGCAACGTCGGCGGCGGTGTGTGGATGGTCTCCGCGCACAGCGCCGACCTCAAGGCGTCCGCAGGCCTCGCCACCTGGCTGACCACGTCGGACGAGAACCAGGCGGCCGCGCCGACCTACCCGGCGTACGCCCCCGCGGCGAAGGCGTGGCTCGACAACCCGGCCAACAGCGACTACTTCGCCGACGACGTGAGCAAGCCGTTCGAGCAGGCCGCGCAGTCGGTGTGGACCGGCTGGGCCACCACCAGGTTCTCCGACGCCACCGCCTGGTCGAGCGTGGTCCTGCCCGCCCTCACCGCGGGCCACACCCTCACCTCCACGCTGCCCGCCTGGCAGAGCGCCATCAGCGACGAGGCCAAGGCCAACGGCTACCAGGTGGTCGGCAAATGACACTGCTGGAGGCCCGGCAGGTCACCACACCCGCCCGCCGCAGCGGCAGCGCGCCGCGGCGGCGGGCGGCGGGGGGCCGCGCGGGCTACCTCTTCGTCGCCGGCTACACCCTGTTCCTGCTGGCCTTCGGTGTGTTCCCCACGGTGTACGCCTTCTACCTGGCCTTCACCAACAACCTGGGCCAGTTCACCGGCCTCAACCAGTTCATCAAGGTCGCCCGGGACTACCGCTTCCTGCCCGCCTTCGGGCACATCCTGGCCTACCTGGTGCTCTGGCTCGTGGTGCTCGTCGTGCTCACGGTCCTCTCCGCCGTGCTGCTGCGCAGCCGCGTCGGGCCGCGCACCTCGGCCGTGCTGCGCTTCCTCTACTACATCCCCGGTGCCCTCGCGGGCGTGGCGAGCGTGCTGGTGTGGCTGTTCATGCTGGACCCGGACGTCAGCCCGGTGTCCTGGCTGCTGACCGCGCTGCACCTGGACAGCTTCGCCGCGGTCCTCTCGCCGGGGAACCTGCCGGTGATCTTCATGCTGATCGCGTTCTGGACCGGCGCGGGCGGCTGGATCGTGGTGATGTACGGCGCGCTCAACAACATCCCCGACGAGGTCATCGAGGCCGCGCGGGTGGACGGCGCGGGACCGTGGCGCACCGCCTGGTCCGTGCAGATCCCGATGGTCCGGCAGTGGATCGTCTACATGGCAATCCTGGCGTTCGCCTCGGGCACGCAGCTGTTCGTCGAGCCGCAGCTCCTCCAGACGGCCAGCCTCGGCCGCGTCAGCCCCACCTGGTCGCCCAACCAGCTCGCGTACGTCTTCGCCTTCCAGCAGGGCGACTTCAACGGCGCCGCCGCCATCTCGGTGTTCCTCCTGGCCGTCGGCCTGATCGCCGCCGGCCTCCTCGTCTCGCGCTCCAGCATGTTCAGGTTGGATGAGAAATGACAGTCCACGTGGCCGCGCGACGGCCCAGAACCGGCCGCCCACCCGGCCGCGCCGTCTCCGCCCTGGTGGTCGGCGTCCTGCTCGCCGTCCTCCTGGTGTTCTTCGTGCTCCCGGTGGTCTGGGTGCTGCTCGCGCCGTCGAAGACGGCCGGGCAGATCGTCCACGACGCGCCGCTATCCTTCGGCTCGTTCGGGCAGATCGGCGCGGCCTGGCGGCACCTGTTCTCCTTCCAGGACGGCGCCATGCTGACCTGGCTGCGCAACTCCGCCATCTACGCGGGCGGTTCGCTCGTCCTCACGCTGGCCACCAGCGTCCCTGCCGGTTACGCCCTGGCGCTGACGCGCTTCCGCGGCCGGAAGACCCTGCTGATGATCACCCTCGTCACCATGATCATGCCGTCGGCGACCCTCGTGCTGCCGGTCTTCCTCGAACTGAACAGGTTCCACCTGATCGGCACGGTGTGGTCGGTGATCCTGCCGTTCTCCTTCTACCCGTTCGGCGTGTACCTGGTGTACATCTACTTCGCCACCAGCCTGCCGCGCGACCTGCTCTCCGCCGCCCGCATGGACGGCTGCAACGAGTGGCAGCTGTTCAGCCGCATCGCGCTCCCGCTCGCCAAACCGGTGATCGGCCTGGTCGCGTTCTTCAGCTTCGTCGGCAACTGGAACAACTTCTTCCTGCCGTACCTGGTGCTGCCCAACAGCGACGAGTTCCCGCTCCAGGTGGGCCTGAACCAACTGCTCACCTCCACACCGTCGTTCAACCCCGTCGCCGGCGCCGGGCTCGACATCACCATCCCGGAGCTCGCCCTCGCGATCATCGTCGCGATCCTGCCCGTCCTGGTCCTCTTCCTCTTCTCCCAGCGCACCCTCGTCTCCGGCATGCTCGCGGGCGCCACCAAGGAGTAGTCCCCCGCGGGCCGCCCTGCACCCGCACTCCGGGCCGGGCCATGCCCCCACGCCCGCCCCGGTACGCGCAGTCCCCGCACACCACCTCGCATCAACGACGTCTCGGGAGTGACTCACTCATGTCTCCACACCGACCATGGCGGCGCGGCGCCCGCGCGAGCCTCGGCACGGCGGTCGCGCTGCTTTCCGGCCTGCTCACCGCGGGCCCCGCGGCCGCGGCGCCCGCGCACACCGCGCCCGCCCAGGTCACGTACACGGTGGCGCCCGACGGGCACGGCGACGCCTGCTCACCCGGCCGCCCCTGCGCGCTCACCACCGCGCAGCACAAGGTGCGCGCCGCCACCGCGTCCCACCGCTTCGACCTGCGCGTCGTCCTCACGGACGGCACCTACCGGCTCGATGGCACCTTCGCCCTCGACGCGGCCAAAGGCGACGGCGGGCAGCACGGCCACACCGTGACCTACCAGGCCGCGCCCGGCGCGCATCCCGTGCTCAGCGGCGGCGAACGCGTCCAGGGCTGGCACAAGGGCGCCGACGGCGTCTGGTCGGCGCGGGTCCCCGCGGGCACGGACACCCGCCAGCTGTACGTCGACGGGGTGCGCGGCATCCGCGCGAGGGGCGCGGCGCCCACCGGGTTCACCCGCACCGCGACCGGCTACACCACCTCCGACACCGCCCTGGACGGCTGGAAGAACATCTCCGACGTCCAGTTCGTGTACGACGTGGGCTGGACCGAGATGTACTGCGGCGTGTCCTCCGTCTCGGGCACCACGGTCACCATGGACCAGCCGTGCTTCGACAACTCGACGCGGAAGCCGTACGGCGTCAACGCCGACCGGCCCGACCGCGTCGAGAACGCCGGGGAACTGCTCGACGACCCCGGCGAGTGGTACCTCGACAAGCACGCGCACACGCTCTACTACAAGCCCCGCGCGGGCCAGGACCTGCCGCACGCGGACGTGGAGATCCCGCGGCTGCAGACCCTGGTCTCCGGCACCGGCACCGCGGCGCACCCGCTGGCAGGACTCGCCTTCAGCGGCGTCTCCTTCGAGTACGGCGGCTGGACGGAGTCCGACGGCCCGGCGGGCTTCTCCGAGGTGCAGGCCAACATGCGCCTGACCGAGCCGGACGGCTGGGAGAAGCAGGGCTCCTGCGACCGCTACTCCAGCACCGACCCGGGCAGCTGCCCGTACGGCAACTGGACGATGACGCCGGGCAACGTCGTCTTCGACCACACCGAGGGGCTGAGCGTCACCGGCGGCACCTTCCAGCACCTCGGCGGCGCCGGGCTGCAACTCGGCCGCGCCGTCCACGGATCCACGGTCAAGGGCAACGTCTTCACCGACATCTCGGGCAACGGCCTGGAGATCGGCAACGGCGCCGACGCGGTGCCCGCCGACCTCTCGGTGCTCCCCGCGCACAACACCGTCGCGGACAACTGGGTGCACCACATCGCGGTGGAGTACACCGGCGGCGTCGGCATCTTCCAGGGCTACAGCCGCGACGACACCATCGAGCACAACCAGGTCAACGACGTGCCGTACAGCGGCATCAGCTCCAACTGGGGCTGGGGGCACACCGACACGGCGACCAGCGGCAACAGGATCCTCGACAACCTGGTCTTCGACCACATGCAGCTGCGCTCGGACGGCGGCGGCATCTACGTCCTCGGCCAGGAGGGCGACTCGCTCGCGGACGGCCTGCTGATCAGCGGGAACGTCGTACGCAACGGCAACTCGGCGGACGGCGGCCACGCCGTCTACACCGACGGCGGCAGCACCGACGTCACCATGACGGGCAACGCCATGTTCGCCAACGGCGTGTTCTCCATGGGCGGTTGCAAGGAGGAACAGCTCGCCTACGGGCACTTCTCCTTCACCGGCAACTACGTCGAGAACACCACGCCCGACTGGCCCTGCGGCGACCCCGAGGACCTCACCCTCGACAACACCAAGGTGGGCGCGGACGGTTCGGGCGTGCCGGCGTCGCTCCTCGCGAACGCCGGGCTCGAACCCGCGTACGCGCACCTGACGCAGGCCCCTGCGGGCACCGCGCCGCACAACCTCGCGCTGGGCGCGCCCGCGCAGGCGCAGTACGTGGACGGCACCCCCGCCGACCTCCAGCCGGGCGACCGCACGGCCAGTGCCACCGACGGCGACCAGGGCACCTGGGTGCAGGCGAGCGGCAGGTTCCGCTGGCAGCTCGTCGTCGACCTGAAGAAGGCGCAGCGCCTCGGCGCGGTGACCGTCGGCATGCCGCGGCAGCACTTTGCCACGGACTTCCATGTCGACGCGTCCGCCGACGGCACCGACTGGCGGCCGGCCGGCACCGCCCACGCCAGTGGCTGGGGCACCACCCCGGTGCTGTTCTCCTCGCCGGTGACCGCGCGCTACCTGCGGGTCGTCGCCGACAAGCCCGACGACTCCGGCCAGCGGGGCGACCAGATGGCGATCAGCGAGATCGGCGCCTACGCGCCCGGGCGCGGCACGGCCGACCTCGCGCTGCACGCACCCACCCAGGCGCTGTTCGTCGACGGCACCCGGGCCGCGATGCAGCCCGACTCACTGCCCTCGTACGCGACCGACGGCGACCCGGGGACCTTCTCGCAGGCGACCGGGGAGTACCGCTGGGCGCAGCAGGTCGACCTGGGCCGCTCGCGCCCGGTCGACCTCGTCACGCTCCAGCAGCCGGACGGGAAGTTCGCCACGGACTTCCACGTGGACGTCTCGGCGGACGGCGCGACCTGGTACACGGTGGCGCGGCACACCGACACCGCGGCCGGTGTGACCGGCGTGCAGCTCGACCGCCCGGTGGCGGCGCGGTACGTCCGCGTCACGGCCGACCGTCCCAACAGCGGCGGCCAGACCGGCGGTCAGATGGCCGTCGGTGAGGTGGGCGTCTACGGCCTGACCGGACGCTGACGGTCGGATGCGCGCGGTGGTGCGGGCCCCGGCCCCGCGCCACCGCGCACGGCCACCGCGCACCACCGCGCACGGCCCCCCGCACCGTCGCGCGCCCCGTACGGGTCACGGCACGAACACCGTCCTGCTGCCCGGCTCCACCGGCTCGTTCCAGGCCTTCTCGACCTCGGCCAGCGGGCGGGGCCGGGCGTCGGCGGTGAGCGTCTCCGCCGTCAACTGCTCAATCAGTGAGGGGAGTTCCGCGACGATGCCGGCGGTGGTCACCGAGCCCTGGCCGCTGCCGATCACCCGCAGGTCCGCCGCGCGCAGCACCGCGGACGGCAGCGCGACCTCGGGCCCGGCGGTGGAGCCGATCTGGATCCAGTGCAGCGGCTTCGCCCGGTCGGTGCGGCGGGTGACGATCGCGGGGATCGCCCGCTGGGCGGGCGCGCCCCAGGTGTAGTCGATCACCACGTCGACGTCGGCCGCCGCCGCGCCGAGGCGCTCGTCCGCCGCTGCGGCGCTCACGGGGCTGCCCGGCTCCTCGGCGAGGGAGACCACGTCGGTGGCGCCGAGGCCGGTGAGCAGGCCGAGCCGCCCGGGATCGCGGCCCGCGGCGACGATCCGGCCGGCGCCGAGGTGGCGGGCGATCTGCACGGCCATCTGCCCGGCGTTGCCGGTCGCGCCGAGCACGAGGACGCTCTGCCCCGGCCGGAAGTCGATCCTGCGGCGCAGCGCCACCCAGGACGAGATGGCGGGGTTCATCGCCGCGGCGACGACCACCGGGTCGGCGCCTTCGGGCAGCGCGACGGCGCGGCGCGGGTCGAGGAGCGCCTGCCCGGCGAAGGTGCCGGGGGCGCCGTCGTCGGCGACGAAGTACACCCGGCGGCCGTCGGGCAGGCGGCCCACGGCGTCGACGCCAGGGACCATCGGGAGGCGCCCCTTACTCGTGTAGTGGGTTCCGTCCGCGCCGGAGCGGACCCTCGGGTGGAGTCCCGCGGCGAGCACGTCCACCAGGACACGGTCCCCGGCAGGGCCGGGCGTGGGGAACTCCTCGTAGCGGGGCGGGCGGTCGAAGGAGCGGACGACGGCGGCGAGCATGGCGGCACCTCCAGGGCGCGCGGTGCCTCGGCGGCCACCGCGCAGGATTAGTACGTGACGCGAATCAAATTAGTTTGTGTCACGTACTACGTCAACCCTAGGATGGCCGCATGACCGAAGACACCGTGCGGCGCGCCCCCGCCGACCTGGGCATCGTGGACAGCCTCGCCCAGCTGTCGTTCCTTGTGCAGGCGGAGCTGGGCAAGGTCGCGGCCGAACAGGGGCTCTCCGTCATCCAGCTGCGGCTGCTCGGCGTGCTGCGCGACCGCGAGCCCGGCATGCAGGAGCTCGCCCGCCATCTGGGCCTCGACAAGTCGAGCATGACCGGGCTCGTGGACCGCGCCGAGCGCCGCGGCCTGGTCCGCCGCACCCGCGCCCCGCACGACGGGCGCTCCGTGCGGGTGTCGCTGACCGACGAAGGGCGCGAGGTGGCCCGCCGCCTCACCGAGGACGCCGGACGGCGCGTCGGCGCGCTCGCCGCGCACCTGACCGACGCGCGGCGCGCCCTGCTCTCGTCCGTCGCGAGCGAGCTCGTGGACGGGCACACCGGGCTCTGAGCGCGGGGGAGCCGACGGCGCGTCAGCGCCGGTCGAGGCTGAGCGGGTAGTCCGTGATGATGCCCTGCACGCCGAGCGCGAGCATCCGGTCCCGCTGCGCCGCCGTGGTGAGGGTGTGCGCCCAGACCCGGGGGATGCCGCTGTGGACGGCGGCCCTCACCTGCGCGTCGGTGGCCCGGTGGTCGATGTCCAGCAGGTCGACGAAGCCCGTCCACGCGCGGGGGTCGTCGTGCGCCAGCTGCGCGGCGCTGCGCCACAGGTGGGTGAGGAGGCCCGCGGCGTGGATGCGCCGGGCGACGGCCGGGTCGTTGGTGTTGACGAGCACCGACGACGTCAGGCCGCGCGCCTTGATCATCGAGGCCAGCGTCGGCACCTCGCTCGCGTCCTTGGCCTCGACGGTGACGACGGCCCGGCCGCCGAGCGCGTCGAGGTACTGGTCGAGCGTCGGCGCGGGTTCTGGGGCGCCGCCGCCGGTGTCGAGCCTGACCTGCTTCCAGGTGGCCGGCGTGTAGGCGGACACCGGCCCCGTGTGGTCGGTGGTCCGATCGACGGTCGCGTCGTGCATCAGGACGGGCGTGCCGTCCTTGAGGCGGCGGGTGTCGATGTCCAGCACCTGCACCCGGCCGGAGGCGAGGGACTTCTGGGCGCCGGAGACGCTGTTCTCCCTGATGCCCGGCTCGCCGCCGCCGCCCCGGTGCGCGTCGAGCACGCGCCGCGGCAGCGCGGCGAAAGAGACGGGCGCCGGGGCCGCCTGGTGCGCAGCCGCCCGCGCGGGGCCCTCGCCCTGCCCGGTGCCGGGCTGCCCCATGCCGCCCTGCCCGGCGTCGAGCGTCCACGCCCCGGTGCCGGCCACCACGGCGGCGACCGCGGCGGCGCGGACCGCCGCGCCCAGGGCGGGGCCCGATCTGCGGCGTACTCCCACGCCATCCCTGCCTTCCCCGGATCCCTCCGGCGTCCTCGCGCCCCTCGCGTGCCCTGGCTCCCACCGGGTTTCCCGGGGGGCGCGCCGCCTCACGGAAAACGCGTACATCGGCGGAGAAATCCTGGTTCGCCCCGCGTGCGCGCCACGCTAGCGGCGCGGCCCGCCTCCGCCGCGTGCGCCACGGCCGAGGCGGCCGGGTGAACCCGCGCGGCGGGGCGGACGCCGGTCAGTGGCGGGGGCGGACGCCGCTCAGTGGGGGGTCCACTGGCCGTAGTCTTCGGCCTTCGCCGTGTTCAGGTCGCAGGCCGTGCCGCCGATGGTCTGCTGCGCTCCCTGGCGGATGTGGGCGCGCTTGTCCCACTGGCCGCCCGACCAGGCGGGCGTCTGCCACCCCCAGGCCGCCTTCTTCGCGTCGAGGGCCCGCTTGAGCGGGTAGTAGCCGCCGTAGACGCCGACGCGCTCACGCCCCACCACCCCGGCGGCGCCGTCCAGATAGGCGTTGATGTCGTCCTGCTGGCCGGGTGTGGCGTCGAAGTCGACCGCGAAGTAGATCGGCCGGTCTCCCGGCATGCCCGCGTGCGCGGCGAGCGTCTCGGCCTTCCGCGCGTCCTCCTCGCCGCCCTTCTTGCCCGACAGCGCGCGCTGCGCGCTGCTCTCCCACACCACCACGCAGGAGACGCCGTGCGCGGCCAGCTCGCGCGCCTCCTCCGCCGTGAGGTTCTTGCCCTCGTCCCCGCTCAGGTAGCGGCAGGCGAACTTCTTGCCCGCCGCCTTGAGTGCGGCCCCGCCTGGACGGCCCCACGCATAGTCGACTCCCGCAGTGTCCGGCATGGCCGGTACCTCCGTCCTTCACTCTTCGTGCTGGATCTGCTACTGATGGTCGTCTGCCCGGTGCGGGCGCGGCCGAACACACGGCCAGGGGGCGCCTTGGCGCACGTGCCGTAGTGTGCTGCGGTGCTTCGCATCCTGTACGTCACCGACCTCGGCTACGAGGCGGCGGGCCGCCGCTACTGCGACGAGGACATCTGGCTGTCCGGGCGGCTGCGCCGGCACGGCTTCACCGCCGCGCTGTGCCACCCCCGCGACGCCGCGGGCCTGATGGGGGACTTCGACCTCGTCCTCGTGCGCAACAGCGGCCCCGTCCTCTACTACCGCGAGGCGTACGAGGAGTTCCGCGCCGAGGCGCTCGCCGCAGGGGTGCGGGTGGTCAACCCGCTGACGGGGCGCGGGGACATGGCGGGAAAGCGCTACCTGGCCGACCTGACGCGCGCCGGCCTTCCCGTCATCCCGACCGCCGACAGCGCCGCCGCGCTCGCCCTGCTGCCGGACGCCGAGGAGTACGCGGTCAAGCCCGTCGACGGCGCCGACTCCCTCGGTCTGCGCTTCGTCGCACGCGCCGACCTCGCGGAGGCGGCGGTGGAGGGCGGGGGGATGCTCGTACAGCCGCGGATCCCGTTCCGCTACGAGGTCTCGTTCTACTTCGTCGACCGGGACCTCCAGTACGCGCTGTACGCCCCCGACCCCGAGCGCCGCTGGGAGCTCGTGCCGTACCCGCCGGACGCCGCGGACGCCGCGTTCGCGCTCCGGTTCGTCGACTGGAACGCGCTCGGCCACGGCGTCCAGCGGGTCGACGCCTGCCGCGCGCCCGACGGGCGGCTGCTGCTGGTCGAGTTGGAGGACCTCAACCCCTATCTCTCCCTCGACCGCGTGCCCGCGTCCGTGCGCGAGGCGTTCGCCGCCCGGCTCGCCGCCTCGCTGCGCGCCGCCGCCCGCCGCTGATTTGTTCAGTCAGGTAATCAAGTGGCCCCGCTCTCCCGCACCCCGCTCCCGTACGGGCGATGATCCACCCCAACTCCTCGCCGACTGGAGGCAGTCGAGCTTTTTGACAGAGCATTGACAAATTAAATTCGCGTTGCCAGCATGCAAAAACGCTCCACCGCGCCCACCGGTCCCCGCGCCCCCGCCGCGGCCCTGCCGGGCGCGGCCAGCAAAGCGCGACGGCGCGCGCCTTGCCTGACAGACCCCCATCGCACGTCAGGAAAGGACCCAGATGCCACTCCGTCCACCCGCGTGGTCAGGACTCGGGGCCGCGCTCGTGCTCGCGCTCGGCGGCGCCACCGCGGCCACGGCCGCTGCCGCCGCCCCCGCGCCGCGCGTCGCCGCGGCACCCGCCGACATACCGGCCTCCGACTACCAGCAGGTAGAACTCGCCTCAGGTGCAGCAGAGCTGGGCGAGGCCATGTCGCTGGCCGTGCTGCCCGACCGGGCGGTGGTGCACACCGCACGCGACGGCACACTCCGCTACACCGACCCCGCGGGCAACACCAGGGTCGCCGCCAAGCTCGACGTCTACACCCACGACGAGGAGGGCCTCCAGGGCGTCGCGGCCGACCCGGGCTTCGCCGCCAACCACTACCTGTACCTCTACTACTCGCCCCGCCTGGGCACGCCGGACGGCGACGCCCCGGTCAACGGCAGCCAGGCCGACTTCGACCGCTTCAAGGGCCACCTCAACCTCTCGCGCTTCACGCTGAAGGCGGACGGCACCCTCGACACCGCGAGCGAGAAGGTCCTGCTCGAGGTCGACAACGACCGCGGCCAGTGCTGCCACGTCGGCGGCGACCTCGACTTCGACGCGCAGGGCAACCTCTACCTCTCGACGGGCGACGACACCAACCCCTTCGAGTCCCAGGGCTACGCGCCGCTCGACGAATCCGCGGGCCGCAACCCGCAGTTCGACGCCCAGCGCTCCGCGGGCAACACCAACGACCTGCGCGGCAAGATCCTGCGCATCCACCCCGAGCCCGACGGCACGTACACCGTCCCCGGCGGCAACCTCTTCGCGCCGGGCACCGCGAGGACCCGCCCCGAGATATACGCGATGGGCTTCCGCAACCCCTTCAGGCTCTCCGTCGACAAGGCGACCGGCACCGTCTACATGGGCGACTACGGCCCCGACGCGGGAGTCACCGACCCGAACAGGGGCCCCGGCGGACAGGTCGAGTTCAACCGCATCACGGCACCGGGCAACTACGGCTGGCCGTACTGCACCGGCACCAACACGCCCACCGAGTCGTACAACGACTACACCTTCCCGGGCGGCCCCTCCGGCGCCCCGTACGACTGTGCCGGCGGCCCCACCAACGACTCTCCGCACAACACGGGACTCGCCAGGCTGCCCGCGCCCAAGGCCGCCTGGATCAGGTACGGCGGCGACGCCGGCTCCCCGCCCGAGTTCGGCGGCGGCTCCGAGTCCCCGATGGGCGGGCCCGTCTACCGCTACGACGAAGGCCTCGACTCCGCGGTGAAGTTCCCCAGGTCCCTCGACGGGAAGTTCTTCGCAGGCGAGTACGGCCGCCAGTGGATCAAGGCCATCACCGTGGGCGCGGACGGGAGCCCGGGCGCCATCGAGGACTTCCCCTGGACCGGCACCCAGGTGATGGACATGGCCTTCGGACCGGACGGCGCGCTCTACGTGCTCGACTACGGCACCGGCGCCGACAACCAGGCCCTCTACCGCATCGAGTACCTCGGCGGCAGCAACCGCAGCCCGATCGCCCGCGCAGCCGTCGACAGGACCTCGGGCCCGGCGCCGCTCACCGCCTCCTTCTCCTCGGCGGGCAGCTCCGACCCGGAGGGCGGATCGCTCACCTACTCCTGGGACTTCGGCGACGGCACGACCTCGACGGCCGCCGACCCGACCCATACGTACACCAGGACGGGGACCTTCTCCCCGACGCTCACCGTCAAGGACCCGGAGGGCCTGACCGGCACCGCGAGCCTGGTGGTGACCGTGGGGAACACCGCGCCCACCGTGAAGCTCGGCATGCCCGGCGACGGGCAGCTGTTCTCCTTCGGCGACACCGTGCCCTTCACCGTCACCGGCAGCGACCCGGAGGACGGGCCGCTCGACTGCTCCCGGGTCACCGTCACCTACTTCCTCGGCCACGACAGCCACCAGCACCAGATCACCTCGGCCAAGGGGTGCAGCGGGCAGATCACCGTGCCCACGGACGGCGAACACGACGCGGCCGCCAACCTGTTCGGCGTATTCGACGCCTCGTACACCGACAAGGGCGGCCTCACCTCGCACAGTGTGAGCAAGCTCCAGCCGAAGCACCGCCAGGCCGAGCACTTCACCGCGCAGAACGGCATCGAGACCGCAGGGCACGGCGGCGCCGAGGGCGGCACCACGGTCGGCTTCACCGATGACGGCGACTGGATCTCCTTCGCGCCCTACGACCTGCACGACGTCACCGGGGTCAGCGCGCGCGTCGCGTCCGCGGGACCCGGCGGCACCCTCGAAGTGCGCGCGGACTCGGCCACCGGCACTCTGCTCGGCACCGTCGCCGTCAGGCCCACCGGGAGTTGGGACACCTTCACCGACGTGACGGCCGGCCTCACGGCAGGCCCGGGCGCCGGCTCGCAGCTGTTCCTCGTCTTCAAGGGCGCCACGGGGCAGGGCAACCTGTTCGACCTGGACGCCTTCACCTTCACCACCGGAGGCGCCCGATGACCGGACGTACCCGCCCCGCCGCACGGCGGCTCGCACTCGCCGCCGCCGCGCTCGCCCTGGGCACGGCGTGCCTCGCCGCCCCCGGCGCAGCCGCCGCCCCCGTGTCCGCCCCCGCGGGCACGCACGCGGCCGACCCGTACCAGGTGCTGGTGTTCTCCAAGACCGCCGGGTTCCGCCACGACTCCATCCCCACCGCCGTCGCCGAGCTCACCCGGCTCGGGCAGGAACACGGCTTCCAGGTCACGGCGACCGAGGACGCCACCGCCATCAGCGCCCAGAGCCTGGCCCGTTACCGCGCCGTGGTGTTCGTCTCCACCACCGGCGACTTCCTCACCACCGAGCAGCAGGACGCGCTGTTCGCGTACGTCGACGGGGGCGGCGGCTTCATGGGCATCCACGCGGCGGCCGACGCCGAGTACGACACACCGGCCTACCAGCGGCTGGTCGGCGCGTGGTTCCTGAGCCACCCGGCGATCCAACAGGCCACCGTGCGCACCGAGGACACGGACCACCCGGCCACCGGGCAGTTCGGGCCCACCTGGACCGTCACCGACGAGCTGTACAACTACCGCACCGATCCGCGGCAGGACGTGCACGTCCTGCAGACCCTGGACGAATCCACCTACACCGGCGGCACGATGGGCGCCGACCACCCCATCACCTGGTGCCACCCGCAGGGCGACGGCCGGTCGTTCTACACCGGGCTCGGCCACCAGAACGAGCTGTACGCGGACCCCGGCTTCCAGCGACTGCTGGCGGGCGGCGTCGCCTACGCGGCGGGCGAGGCGCCTGCCGACTGCACCCCGGACGGCGGGGGAGGCCCGGGGCCCGCGACCGTCGAGGGCGAGGCGTACACCTCGGGCTCCGGCGTGCAGGCGGCCGACCACGGCGGCGCGAGCGGCGGCCGCACCCTCGGCTTCATCGAGGACGGCGACTGGGCGGGCTACGCGTCGGTGGACACCTCGGGCGCCACGGCGTTCACCGCGCGGGTGGCGTCGGCGGGCGCCGGCGGCACCGTGCGGATCAGGGCGGGCTCGCCCACCGGTCCCGTGCTCGGCGCGGTCGACGTGCCGTCCACCGGCAGCTGGGACACCTTCACCACGGTGTCCACCGGCCTGACGGCTGACGGCAGCGGGCCGCTGTTCCTCACCTTCTCCGGAGGCCAGGGAGCGCTGTTCGACATCGACACCTTCTCGCTCGCGTAGCGGGCGAAGGACCGGGGAGCACACCGCGGTCCCCGCCGCGCGCGTCCAGCGTGCGGCGGGGACCGTGCCGTCAACAGCCGGAGAGGGGGCAGCAGTTCATCCCTCGGGGGCCTGCCAGGACACCGTCGTACCGGTGCCGCCGTCGTCGCGCACCCCGTCGTCGCGCACCGTGAGCCGCACTGCCGTGCGCCCGTCCGGCAGTCGGGCGCGCGCGTCCACCGTTACGTCCACGGCCGTCACGCCCTCCCTGCGGTGGGCGGCGGCGAGCGCGCCCCGCAGCGCGGAGACCAGCTGCGCGTCCACCGGTTCGCGCACCGCGGACTCCACCGGGCCGAGGAAGCGCACCGAGGGCCGGAAGCCGAGCAGCGCGGCCGCGCCGTCGGTCTCCCGCAGGACGCGCCCGCGCAGGCTCGTCGGGGCCTCCGCGGGCGGCTGCTGGAGCGCGAAGATCGCGGTACGCACCTCCTGGATGATCGAGTCCAGCTCGTCGGTGGCCCGGTCGAGCAGCTCGCCCGTCGGGCCGGCGCCGGCCCTGCGCCGCGTCGACTCCAGCATCATCTCCGTGGCGAACAGCCGCTGCACCACGAGGTCGTGGAGGTCCCTGGCGATCCGGTCGCGGTCCTCGTAGACGGCGAGCCGCTCCCTGTTGTGCTGCACGTCGGCGAGCACGAGCGCCAGCGCGGCCTGCGAGGCGAACTGCGAGGCGAGCAGCCGCTCCGCCTCGGTGTACGGGCGCCTGCCGCGCGTCCTCGGCACCGTCAGCGTGCCGATCAGCCGGCCGCCGTGCTGGAGCGGCAGCATCATGCTGGGTCCGAACCGGTCTCGCACCGGCGTCGTCATCCGCGGGTCGGTCGCCGAGTCGTCGAGGAACACGGGCTCCCCGCCGAGGAGTTGGTCCAGCACGGCGGAGCCGGGCAGGATCGTCGTGCCGACCATGCCATTCGCGACCGCGGGGTCGGCGGCCGACGCGGCGACGATGCTCATGCCGCCGTCCGCGGTGGGCAGCAGCACCGCGCCCGCGTCCGCGTCGGCGAGGACCCGCGCCGACTCGGCGACCGTGCTGAGGGCGTCCTCGGCCGACTCGCCCGTCAGCAGCGCGGTGGTGACCGCGGCCGCGCCCTGGATCCACCGCTCGCGCTGGCGCGCCGTGCCGTACGTACGGGCGTTGCCGATGGCGATGCCCGCCTGGGCGGCGAGCGTGTGCAGCAGGACGGTGTCGCGCGCGGTGAAGGTGCCGCCGGTGACGCGCAGGCTGCCGAACACCTCGTCGCCGACCCGCACGGGCACCTCGGCGGCGTCTGCCGCATCCGGTGCGGCGTCCGTGCCGGAGGCGCCGCCGTCCTGGCCCGGGGCGCCGTCCGCTCCCTGGGCGTCGGCCGGGTCGGGGCCCGCCGAGAACAGCTCGGTCAGCGGCGCGCTCTCCGGCTGTACGACGGCGAGTTCGCCGTAGCGCGCGCCGACCAGGACGAGCGAGGTGTCCACGATGTGCTGGAGCGTGACACCGAGTTCGAGGTCGGTGCCGATGCCGAGGACCGATTCGAGCAGCCCCGGCAGCCGGTCGGCGTAGGCGGCGCCCCCCTCGGAACCGCCTCCCACGACCCCGGCGCCCGCACTCCCGGGTCCGGCTGCCCCGGCCTCTCCCGGCGCCCCGTGTTCTGCGGCCTCTCCGGGCTCTGCGGGTTCTCCGGCCTCTCCGGCCTCTCCGGCTCGCACGGCGGTGGGGGAGCGGTCAGTGCGCGTCGGCCAGCGGGTCCATGGACACCGGCTGCACCTGACCCTCGATCATCGCGCCCATGCCGAGGATGGTGCACTGGTCGGGCCGCTCCGCGATCGCCACCGGCATGCCCGTCGCCTCCCGCAGCATGGTGTCGAGCCCCGGCAGCAGCGCGCTGCCGCCGACCATCCTGATGCCGGTGTCCGCCAGGTCGGCCACCAGGTCGGGCGGGCACTCGCGCAGGACCCGCCCGATGCCGTCCTTGACGGCCGTCAGCGGCGTGTAGATCGCCTCGCGCACCGCCGCCGTGTCCACCTTCACGGAGCGCGCCACGCCGGTGGCCACGTCCCGCCCGTTGATCTCCATCGAGGTGGGGCCCTCCGCCGTCAGCCCGTTGTCGCTCAGCGCCAGCTGCAGCGGCCGCACGGACTGGCTCGGCAGCACCAGCTCGTGGTGGTGGCGCAGGTACTGGATGACGGCCTGGTCGATGGCGTTGCCGCCGACGGGGATGCGCTGCGCCGTCACGATCGAGCCGAGCGAGATCACCGCGACCTGGGTGGTGGCGGCCCCGCACATGATGATCATCGTGGCGGTGGCCTCCTCGACGGGCAGCCCGCAGCCGACCGCGGCGGCGAGCACCGTGTCCACCAGCTCCACCCGGCTCGCACTGAGACCGACCAGCGTCTCGACCGCGGCGCGCTGCGCCAGCGGATCGCTGTCGTGCGGGGTGGAGGCCGCGGCCCGCAGCCGGGGCTTGCGCCGCAGCTGACGCCTGAGCTTGTCGCCGATCAGGTGCCGCAGCATGCGCTGCGCCATCTCGACGTCGATGACGGTACCGCCGGTGACGGGCCGTACGACCCGGATGTAGTCGGGCGTGCGGCCCGTCATCTGCTCGGCGAGCGCGCCGACCGCGATCAGCGATCCGGTGCGCGAGTTGATGGCGGCGCAGCTCGGCTCGTCGACGACGAGGCCCGCCCCCTTCACGAAGACCCGCGTCCTGGCGGCCCCCATGTCGACGGCGATGTGGCAGCGGCGCAGGTTCTCAAGGCTGACGGTCACGGCGGATCTCCCGAGCGGCATGGACGGTCACCGGCGGGGCGGGCGCCGGTCGGTGTCGTTACGGAAATCCTGCGGCCCCCCTGGCCCCGGCGCGCGCTGGGCTGCGCCGGTCGGTGTACGGGTCCGTGCGGGCGCCGCTCAGGCGGCCGACCACCGCTGGAGCAGCCCCCAGGTGAACTCGGCGACGTACGCGGACCGGCCGTCGGCGCCCGGCGCCCCGCCGCGGCCGCCGTCCCCGCCGCCCGGGTGCGAGCCGTCCCGCTCGGCGCCGTCCCGCTCGGGATCGTCGGGCCCCGGGCCTGCGGGCGCGCGGAACGCCAGGCCGAAGCGGGTCGGCGCCGTGCCTTCGAGCGGTCGCGCGGGCGGGAAGGCGCGCGCCAGCTCGTCGACGGTGCAGCCCCACGGCCGCAGGTCGGCCGCCGTCGCGAGGACCGGTGCCGGCGCGCCCTCGGCCCGTACCAGCCACTCGTTCCACACCGCGCCGCCCGGCGCCACCATGATCTCGAAGCGCAGGTCGGGCCAGAGCGGCACGGGCCACTGGAGCGCCTCGCACTCCAGCTCGCCGACCTGCCGCCGCAGCGCGCGCTCCGGCTCGCCGAGCACCGACAGGTACCTGGCCCTCGCGCCCCTGCCGCGCGGCGAGCGCACCATCGCCTGCCAGCGCCGGTTCGCCTCCCGCAGGTCGGCGCGCGACGCGCCGAGCGCGCGCCTGGCCTCGTCGGCGAGGTCCGGCTGGTGGTCGGCCATCCTGCGCAGCAGGACGAGTTGGAAGGAGAGCGGGCCGAACGCGCCCGGTGCGCTGCCTGAGGTCATGACGCCATTTTCGCCAATCGGACAACATGGCGCGGGACACGCGGCCCTGCACAGGATCTCCACACGCGTGGCGGCCAACGGTGTTGCCGCGCCGCATACCCTGCGAGCGCCATGGACTACTGCGACCACTGCCGACGCCACCTCAACGGCGCGCTGACCTGCGCCGGATGCGGCAGGCCCGCCGAGGACGCGCGGTGGGACGCGCAGGCCCCGCCCGAGCAGCCGGCCGCGCCGCCGCAGGGGCCGTACGGGCAGGGCGGGGGCCAGGGCGGATACCCGCCGTACCCGCCGTACGGCGCCGCGGCCGACGCGGCGCGGGTCCCGGCGCAGCCCGAGCCGGAGGACGGGCGAATACCGGCGCCCTTCACGCCTGAGGACGCGGGGGTGCGGGCGCCGTACGGGCCGTACGGCGCCGCGCCCTTCCCGCACGCCGGTCCGCACGGCTCCGGGGAGCCGGCAGGGGCCCCGGCAGAGGGGGCACGGGTGCCGGCCCAGTTCGAGCCCGAGGGCGGCGGGACACCGGCGCCGTTCGGGCCCGGGGGCGGCAGGGCACCGGCGCCGTTCGGGTCCGATGGCGCGCGGACACCGGCCGGATCCGTGCCCGGCGGCGCCCCGGAGGCCGACGGCCTCGCGCGGGCCGGCGGCCGGGAGCCGGCGACAGGCCAAGAGCAGACCGCCCCCGCCGACCAGGCGGACGTCCACGAGGCGGCGGACACCGCGGACGCCGTGCCCGGCGGCGGCCACGGCCGCAGCCACCACCGCGCGGCGCGCAGGCCGAGGCAGGCCCCGCGCAGGGCGCGCAGCAAGCGGGGCCGCAGGATCGTGGTCGGCGTGCTCGGCGTCGTCCTCGCCTCAGGCGTCCTCAGCCTGGCGCAGCTGGCGCTCGACCCGGCCCGCAGCACCGGCACCGGCACCGGGTCCGGCAGCCGGGTCAGCGACGACGGCACCGGCCTCGACTACGACGGCGACCCTTCGGCCTCCGGCAGGCCCGCGGTGCCCGGCGCCCCGGGCGAGGACCCCGGCGCGGACGGGTCCGCGGACGGGGCCTCGGAGAAGGGCGCCGACCCCGCCGCGTCGGGCGACGGCGCGAGCGCGAGCCCCGGGGGCGGCGAGAGCGCGCACGGCACGCCGTCCGGCACGGCGGCGAGCGCGCCGGGAGCCACCGGGCCCGCCGCCCCCACCGGCCCGGCGACCGGCCAAGGCGCCCCCTCGTCTGCCGACCCGACCGGGCCTGCCGACCCGCCCGCCACCTCGCCGGCCGAGCCCTCCTCGCCCGACCCCGACCCCACCGAGAGCCAGTGCACCCCGATCCTGTGGTGGTGCGCCTGACGCGGGAGGCCCGTGCCGCCGCGCCGCGCTCAGGCGTCGTCGCCCACCATGCGGCGCAGCAGGTCCCGCAGGGTGCGGCGCTCCTGCGCAGACAGCTCGGCCAGCGGCTCGCGCGCGAAGTCGAGCGAGTCCCGCAGCCTGGCCGCCGTGGCGAGCCCGCTGCGGGTGGGCGCGGCGAGCTTGACCCGCCGGTCGGACGGGTCGGGCGTCCGCTCGACCAGGCCGCGCGCCTCCAGCCGGTCGACGATCCCCGTCACATTGGACGGCTCGCACTTGAGCTTCCTGGCGATCCTGCGCATGGGCAGCGGTTCGAGGGACAGCAGACGCAGGACGCGGGCCTGCGCCCCGGTGAGTGAGTGCTCGGCCGCCGCCTGCTCGTACTCCTCGTAGTAGCGCGCCACGACGGAGCCGATGAGCTCGACGACTTCGAGGGTGAGCGGGTCGGTGCGCGAGGTGGCCATGGACACAGGGTACCCGGTTGCTTGACAACATGAAATATTCAGATGCACTGTTGTTTCATGTGGTGAAGCTTTCGCCACGATCCAAGCCCACCACGCTCCACGGAGGTATCCGGACCATGGCCGCACTTCCCACGTCGGGCCGCGCCTGGCATCTGACCGCCCGCCCCCACGGCTGGCCCGTGCCGGACGACGTCGCCCTGCGCGAGATCCCGGTCGCAGAGCCGGGCAAGGGCCGCATCCTCGTCCGGAACCTGTACTTCTCGGTCGACCCGTACATGCGCGGCCGCATGAACGACGCCAAGTCGTACGTGCCGCCCTTCGAGCTCGGCAAGCCGATGGACGGCGGCGCCGTCGGCGAGGTCATCGCGTCGGACGCGGACGGCTTCGCCGTCGGCGACCACGTCCTGCACGGCCTCGGCTGGCGGGAGTACGCGGAGTTCCCCGCGGACCGCGCCGTCAAGGTCGACGCGTCTCTCGCGCCCCTCTCCGCCTATCTCGGCGTTCTCGGCACCACCGGCCTCACGGCCTACGCGGGCCTCTTCGAGACCGCCTCCTTCAAGGAGGGCGACGCGGTGTTCGTCTCCGGCGCCGCAGGCGCGGTCGGCAGCATCGTCGGCCAGCTCGCGAAGATCAAGGGCGCGTCCCGGGTCATCGGCTCCGCCGGCACCGACGCGAAGGTCGACCTCCTCACCGGCGAGTACGGCTTCGACGCGGCCTTCAACTACAAGAACGGCCCGGTCAAGGACCAGCTCAAGGCCGCGGCCCCCGACGGCATCGACGTGTACTTCGACAACGTCGGCGCCGACCACCTCGAAGCGGCCATCGGCCGGATGCGCAACTTCGGGCGGATCACGCTGTGCGGCATGATCGCGCAGTACAACACCACGGAGCCGCCCGCGGCCCCGCGCAACCTCGCCCAGGTCCTGACCAAGCGGCTGCGCATGCAGGGCATGATCGTCATGGACCACATGGGCCTGCGGCAGCGCTTCGTCGAGGACGTCGCGGGCTGGCTCGCCGAGGGGCGCCTCAAGTACCAGGAGACGACCGTCGAGGGAATCGAGAACGGCTTCGACGCGTTCCTCGGCGTGATGCGCGGCGAGAACACCGGCAAGATGATCGTCTCGCTCGACCGCTAGATCCTCTAGATCCTCGACCACTAGATACCGGCCGGGAGGGTCCCCCCGTCCGCCGCCTCGGACGGCGGATCTCCCCGCCCGCCCACTAAGGTGATTTCCAGGCCGCCGCGGCCTTGGGCGCGAGTCGCGGCGCACAAGCAGAACGGAACAGTCCGACATGGCCATTGAGCAGATTCAGCCCCTGTACACCGCCGTCGCCACCGCGGAGAACGGCCGGGACGGCCGGGTCGCCTCCGACGACGGCAACCTCGACGTCGTCGTCAACCCCCCGAAGGAGATGGGCGGCAGCGGCGCGGGCACCAACCCGGAGCAGCTGTTCGCGGCCGGCTACAGCGCCTGCTTCCAGAGCGCGATGGGCGTCGTGGCGCGCCGGCAGAAGCTGGACATCAAGGGGTCGAAGGTGACCGCGAAGGTCTCCATCGGCAAGCTGTCGAACGGCGGCTTCGGCCTCGCCGTCGAGCTGACCGCCTCCGTGCCCTCGCTCGACGAGGCCGCCACGAAGGACCTCCTGGAGAAGGCGCACGAGGTGTGCCCGTACTCCAACGCCACCCGCGGCAACATCGAGGTGACCCTCTCGGCCGCCTGAGCCGCACCGGCACGGCCCGGACCGGGCCCGCCCGCCCCGCTAGGGTTGCCCGCATGGGCGATCTCGGGGCGGGCTTCGGCTTTCTGGTCAAGGGGCAGCGGTGGGTGGGCGGCCACGGCAGATGGTTCGGCTTCGGGCTGCTGCCCGGCCTCGTGACCCTGGTGGTGTACGCCGCCGCGCTGATCGCCCTCGCCTACGGCGCGGACGACGCGGTGGCCTGGGCGACGCCCTTCGCCGACGGCTGGGGCTCCCCCTGGCAGGGCCTGTTCCGCGGCGGGATGACCGTCCTGCTGTGCGCGCTCGGCCTCTTCCTCGCGGTCGTCACCTTCACCGCGGTCACCCTGCTGGTCGGCCAGCCCTTCTACGAGGCCCTGTCCGAGGCCGTCGAGCGCGACCGGTCGCCGGACGGCACCGTGCCCGACTCGGGCCTCTCCTGGTGGCGCGGGATGCTGGTCTCGCTCAGGAACAGCCTGTACGTCCTGGTGCGCGTGGCCGCCTGGGGCGTGCTGCTCTTCGCCCTCGGCTTCCTGCCCTTCGTCGGCCAGACCGTGGTGCCCGCCGTGGGGTTCTGCGTCTCCGGCTTCTACCTGACGCAGGAACTGACCGCGGTCGCTCTCGAACGGCGCCGGGTCGGCGCCCGCGAGCAGCTCGCCTGGCTCAAGGGCCGCAGGCTGATGGCGCTCGGCTTCGGGGTGCCGCTGACCCTGGCGTTCCTGGTGCCGGTGGTGGCGATCTTCCTGATGCCGGGGGCCGTCGCGGGCGCGACGCTGATGGCGCGCGCACGCGAAGCCGAAGCAGGAGCCGGGCCGGGCTCAGGGGCCGGGGCAGACGCAGGGGCCGCGCCCGCCGCGCCCGCCGGCCCCCCGGGCCCCGCCCCGCTGCCGGGACAGGGCCGCCCCGCGCCGCACGGCCGGGCCGGCGCGCCCGCGCCGGGCGAGCGCTGACGGGCCGAGGGCAGGCATACGGCCCCGGGGCGGTGTCAGGTTCCGCCTCGGGGCCGTACGTACTCGGTCAGCGCGCCACGGCCACCGGCGCGCTCAGGCGCACATCCGTCAGGGAATGCGCCACCTGGATCTCATACCTGCCCTCGATCAGCGACCAGGAATCCGTTCCCTCGTCCCAGATCTCGAAGGCGCGCCGCCGCAGGCCCACGGTGACCTCGACCGTCTCGCCGGGCTCCGCCTCGGCCACCGCGAAGCCCGCGAGCCAGCGGGCCGGGCGCTCGGCGCCGTCGGCGTCCCGGTGCGGCTGCTCCGGCGCCGCGTACAGCTGGACGACCTCGCGGCCCGGCCGCGTGCCCGCGTTGCGCAGCCGCACCCGGACCTCGGTGGGGGAGGCGTCGACCGCCTCGTACTCCCACTCGGTGTAGCCGAGCCCGTGGCCGAACGGGTAGGCGGGCGTGCCGCCCGCCTTCTCCCATGCCCGGTAGCCGATGAACACGCCCTCGTCGTAGTGGAGTCGGCCGTCCTTCGGGGCGGTGTCCACGACCGGCGCGTCGGCCAGCGCGGCCGGCCAGGTGGTGGGCAGCCGGCCGCCGGGCTCCGCGGCGCCGAGCAGCACGTCGGCGAGGGCGGCGCCGCCCTGCTGCCCGGGGAACCAGCTCAGCAGCACCGCCGCCGTGCTCTCGCGCCACGGCAGCTCCACCGGGGAGCCGGTGTTGACGACGACCACGGTGTTCGGGTTCGCGGCGGTGACCGCGCGCACCAGGTCGTCCTGGCGCCCCGGCAGCCGCAGGTCCTTGCGGTCGAAGCCCTCGGACTCCACGCGCTCGGTGGTGGCGACCACCACCACGGCGGTGTCGGCGTCCGCCGCCGCGCGCGCCGCCTCGGCGATCAGCTCGTCGGGGTCGTGCTGCGGGCCCAGGTGCAGCAGCGAGAAGCCGATCGCGTTCATCGGCGCGTCGGTGACCTTGTAGACCGTGTCGCGCAGCGAGATCCCGACGCGCTGCCCGGCTTCGAGCACGACGCGGCAGCGCTCGGTCTGGGCGCCGAAGAACGCCTCGAACGGGTCGGAGGAGTCGCCCCGTTCCTGGTAGCCGTCGAACAGCACGTCGCCGTCGACGCTGAGCGTGAAGCCGCCGAGGCCCCGGGTGCCGAAGGTGTGCTCGCCCGCGTCGCGCGCGGTGAACGTGCCACCGATCTCGACGCTGTGCAGCGCGTCGTAGGTGACGCCCTCCGGCAGGTCGCTGCCGACCCACTGGACCCGGCCGCCTGGCAGCTTGACCGTGGCGAGCACCGCGCCGGCCGCGTCGCGCGCCGTGGCCGTCAGGTCGAACCCGTCGGCCGCGAGGGCCAGTTCGGTGTTGGGGTCGGCGCCGATCGTGTAGGTCAGAGCGCCCTCGGGCAGCGCGGCGCGCAGGCCGTCGAGCGGGGAGACGACGCGGGCGGGGAAGACGGTGGCGGAGCCGCCGCCGAGGATCCTGGCGTCCCGCGCGGCCGCGCCGATCAGCGCGACCTTCCCTGTGCGGGCCGGGTTCAGGGGCAGCGCGGGGCGCCCGTCGCGTACCTCGTTGCGCACGAGGACGAAGGAGCGGCGCGCGATCTCACGGGCCAGCGCGTCCCCGTCGAGGGGCGCAGGCGGCTCGGCGACGACGGGCGGCGCGCCCGCCAGGATGCCGACGCGCGCGGCGAGCAGCAGCACCCGGCGCACGGCGTCGTCCACGGCCGACTCCTCGACCTCGCCCGCCCGTACGGCGGCTGCCAGCTTCTCCCCGTACACCGTCTGCGGCCCCGGCATGGCGACGTCGAGGCCGCCGCGGAGGGCGCCCGTGGTGGAGCGGGCGGCGAGCCAGTCGGAGACGAGGCAGCCGTCGAAGCCCCACTCGCCGCGCAGCACCTCCTGCTGGAGGTGGCGGTGCTCCGTCATCGACGTGCCGTTGACGGTGTTGTAGGCGGCCATGACGCCCCACGGGCGGGCGTTCTTCACGATCGCCTCGAACGGCGCGAGGTACAACTCCCGCAGCGGGCGCGGCGCGACGACGTTGTCGACCGTGAAGCGGTCGGTCTCCGCGTCGTTGGCCACGAAGTGCTTGACCGTCGTGCCGACGCCGCCGTCCTGCACGCCCCTGACGTACCCGGTGCCGATCTCGCCGGTCAGGTACGGGTCCTCGCTGTACGCCTCGAAGTGGCGGCCGCCCAGCGGTGAGCGGTGCAGGTTCACCGTCGGCGCGAGCAGCACGTGCACCCCCTTGCGGCGCGCCTCCTGGGCCAGCAGGTGCCCGGCGCGGCGGGCGAGCGCGGGGTCCCAGCTCGCGGCGAGCGCGGTCGGCGAAGGCAGCGCGACGGACGGGTCCTCCGAGGTCCAGCGCACACCGCGGACACCGACCGGGCCGTC
Organism: Streptomyces sp. NPDC047002; assembly: GCF_040704505.1. NCBI lineage: Bacteria > Bacillati > Actinomycetota > Actinomycetes > Kitasatosporales > Streptomycetaceae > Streptomyces > Streptomyces sp. NPDC047002. The sequence goes on along the minus strand of NZ_JBEYWC010000003.1, from coordinate 52,438 downwards.
GGACATCACCAGCGGCGGCAGCCCGATCTCCGGCACCGCGGGCAGCGACCACTGGTCCTGCCCGGCCAGCAGCCGGGTCTTCGTGTCCAGGTCGAGCGTGGCGAGCGCCGCCTCGACCGCGGCGTTCCGCGCGTCGTCGTCGGCGGTGGTGGTGGGTGCGCCGGAAGACAAGGCCGTACCTCCAGGTACCGGGGATGCGGGGGCGGGGCGAAAGGGCGACGGTGGGGCCGATGGCCGCGGGGCCGTGGCTCTCCAGGGCCCCACCGACGGTTACATGGTGGGCCACGAACCTGTAGATGAGTAGGCTTCGTTACCGGTTCGTAATTTCAACGCCGGGCGCATGGCGTACGGTCCTGTCCCAGGAGACGACCGGAAGGCCGAGGTGGATGGCGGCGAGAGCCAGAACTGAGGAGCGGCGGGCCGAGATCCTGCGGGCCGCGCTCGAGGTCATCGCGGAGCGCGGCTACCGCGGTACCACCCTGGGGGCGGTGGCCGAGCGGGTCGGCCTCACCCAGCAGGGCCTGCTGCACCACTTCCCGACGAAGGAGGCGCTGCTCGTCGCCGTCCTGGAGGACCGGGACCGCTGGGACACCGGGGGCGGCGGCCGGCGCCGCGCGGGGTGGCGGCTCGAACTGCTCACCTCGCTGGTGGAGTACAACGCGATGCGCCCGGGCGTCGTGCAGACCTTCTCCGCGCTGCTCGGCGAGAGCGTCACCGAGGACCACCCGGCCCGCGCGTTCTTCACCCACCGCTACGAGCAGGTGCGCGCCGACATGGCGGATTCGCTGCGCGACGAGTTCGGCGACCGCCTGCCGAGCGGCCTCACCCCCGAGCAGGCGGGCCCGCTGCTGACCGCCGTGATGGACGGCCTCCAGTACCAGTGGCTGCTCGACCCCGAGGCCGTCGACATGCCCGCCGTCTTCCGGGACTTCCTCACCCTGCTGCGAGGCGGCGACGCGGGCCCGGCGGCGGGCTGAGGCCAGGGCCGCCGCGCCCAGGACCGCCGCGCACCGGGCCGTCAGCGCACCGAGAAGGCGTACGTCGTCCGCGAGGTGTACCGCTCGCCGGGCCGCAGGACGGCAGACGGGAACTCCGGCCGGTTCGGCGCGTCGGGGAACGCCTGCGTCTCCAGCGCCACCCCTGCGCCCGGCCCGAAGGGCACGGGCGGAGCGAACGAGTCCGCCGTGAACACCTGGATGCCGGGCTCCGTCGTACGGATCGTCAGCACCCGCCCGGAGGCGGGCGCGTACAGCTCGGCGGCGAACCGCTCGCCGCCGTCCGCCCCGCCGTCCAGTGCGAAGTTGTGGTCGTGGCCCGCGTCCAGCACGCGCGCCGCCCGGAAGTCGTGGCGGGTGCCCGCCACCGGCGCCGTCCCGCCCTTCGGGATGCCCGCCGCGTCCACCGGCGTCATCCGCGAGGCGCCGAGCCGCAGTTCGTGGCTGCCGACGGCGGGCCCCGAGGCCGCGCCGTTCAGATTCCAGTACGTGTGGTTCGTCAGGCTCACCGGCGTCGGCGCGTCCGCCGCCGCCTCGTACGCGATGGCCAGCGCGCCCGCCGCGTCCAGCGTGTAGGTCGCGGAGACGGCGAGGCGTCCTGGGAAGCCCTGCTCGCCCGCCGGGCTCACCCGCGTGAGCCGCACCCCGCCCGGCACCCGCTCGGCCCGCCACACCCGCCGGTCGAACCCCTCGGCGCCGCCGTGCAGGCAGTTCGGCCCGTCGCCCGGCACCAGCGCGTACAACGTGCCGTCGAGCGTGAAGGACGCGCCCGCTATCCGGTTCGCGTACCGGCCGACCAGCGCGCCCAGATACGGGCCGCGGCACGCCGCGTACTCCGCGGCGGAACCGAGGCCGAGCACCACGTCGCCCCGCGCCCCCGACCGGTCCGGCACCTCGACCGACTGCACGATCCCGCCGTACGTCAGCAGCCGCACCCGGGTGCCGCCGCGCTCCAGCGTCCACCGCTCGACCGGCCTGCCGCCCGGCGCCGTGCCCGCCGCTTCCCTGCTCAATGTCGTGTCCACGCTCGTCACGGTCCGGCAGCCTACGGGGCCGCCCGCGCCGCCGTGACCCGGGTGTACGCGATCTCCGCCAGCTTGCCCTGGCCCGGCCTGCCCGGGTGGAACCAGTCCCAGGGGCTCAGCAGCGCGGCGGAGAAGCGGTAGTCGAAGACCGCGCCCCCGTCGTACCGACAGCGCGGGTCGCGCCCGCACACGTCCCGCAGCACGCCGTTGTACGCCACGACCCGGTCGTACACCGCCTGCCTGCGCCGCGTGGCCGCGGGGCCCGCGTTCGACGCGTCCTTGAGCATCGACGCGCAGATCCCCAGCTTCCACACCTCGCGGCCGAGCGGGTTGGCACGCCCCTGCGACCACAGGCGGCGCAGGTCGGGCACGCTCGCCACGTACACCTGCGAGGACGGCGAGGCGGCCCGCAGCCGGCGCAGCGCCGCCGTGAACGACGCGCGGAACGCCGCGACCTGCGTCATGCCGGACACCGAGGGGCGGCAGGCGTCGTTGGCGCCGGCGAGCACCGTCACCAGCGCGGGCCGGTGCGGCGCGACCTCGGCCATCTGGGCCGGCAGGTCCGCCATCCGGGCGCCGGAGCGCGCCGCGTTCCAGCTGTGCTTACGGGCGCCCGCCGCGCCGAGCAGCCGCACCGCGAGGCTGTCCACCGAGGCGTCCGTGCCCGTCGACCAGGACACCGCGGGGCAGTCGCTGAGCAGCCCGCAGGCGTCGAAGCCGCGCGTGATGGAGTCGCCGACCGCGGCGAGCGACCCGGGCCTGGTGTTCCACACGGGTGCCGCCGAGTGGGTGGCGCGCGGCCGGTGCGGCTGCGCGCCGTGGCCGGGGGCGCCGCACCCGGCGAGGGCGAGCAGCGCGGCCGCGCAGGCCGCGGACACACCGCGCGCCGCGCGCGGCCGTCCCGACCGCCTCAGCCACCGCATGACACGCCGCCTTTCCCGGTCCCGTGCCGGGCGGAACCGCCCGTGGACCATGCGCACCCCGGCCCGTCCTCGCGAGTGAAAGCTTCGCGTAAATCGGGCCCGGGACCGACGGTACGTCACCCTCAGGACCCCCGCGCACGGTAGTTTTTTCCCCGTCTGCCCAGTGGCATTCGCTCCGCACCGCTCCGGTAGGTTGCATCACGTCACATCCTGTCCGTTTTGCGGGGTTCCGCTTTCGATGATGTTTACTGAGGCCGCTGGGAAGGCGAACCTCGTCCCACACTGGAGGTGCCGGTGACGACACGTGGAGTCCTGTACGTGCACTCCGCACCGCGCGCGATGTGCCCCCACGTCGAGTGGGCGGTCGGGGGCGTGCTCGGGGTGCGGGTCCAACTCGACTGGATCAGACAGCCCGCCGCCCCCGGCACCTGGAGAGCCGAGTTCTCCTGGAAGGGGCGCGCAGGCACGGCGTCCGAGCTCGCCTCCGCGCTGCGCGGCTGGCAGATGCTCAGATTCGAGGTGACGGCCGAGCCGAGCGCGGCGGCCGAGGGCGAGCGCTACAGCGCCACTCCCGAACTGGGCATCTTCCACGCCGCCACCGGAGTGCACGGCGACATCCTGGTCCCCGAGGACCGGCTGCGCGCCGCGCTCGCCCGCTCGGGGCGCGGCGAGAGCGCCCTGGAGACCGAGGTGCAGAAGCTGCTCGGCAAGCCCTGGGACGACGAGCTCGAACCGTTCAGGTACGCGGGCGAGGGCGCCCCGGTCCGCTGGCTCCACCAGGTCGTCTGACCGGCGGGAGCCGCGGCGCCCGGCCGGGAGCCGTACGGTGGTGACCATGGCTGACCACAAGAACGTAGCCCTGCTCGGCACCGGCATCATGGGCGCGGCGATGGGCCGCAATCTGCTGCGCGCCGGGCACGCCCTGCGCGTCTGGAACCGCACCCGGGCCAAGGCAGAACCCCTCGCGGCGGACGGCGCCGAGGTCTGCGGCACCGCCGCAGAGGCCGTCACCGGCGCCGACGTCGTCATCACGATGCTGTACGACGGCCCCGCCACCCTGGAGACCATGCGCGAGGCCGCCCCTGGGCTCGCGCCTGGCGCCGTCTGGCTCCAGTCCACGACCGTCGGCGTGGACGACGTGCCGCGGCTCGCCGCGTTCGGCGAGGACCACGGCCTCCTCTTCGTCGACGGCCCCGTCCTCGGCACCAGGGCGCCCGCCGAGGCCGGCAAGCTGACCGCCATCGCCGCCGGGCCCGCGGCCGCCCGCGAGGCGCTCGCGTCCGTGCACGAGGCGATCGGGCAGCGCACGGTCTGGGCGGCCGACGACGGCTCGACGGCCGCGGCCACCCGCCTCAAGCTCGTCTGCAACAACTGGACGCTTGCGCTCACCCACGCCGCCGCCGAGTCGGTGGCCCTCGCCAAGGGGCTCGGCGTCGACCCGCAGGCGTTCCTCGACACCATCAAGGGCGGCCTGATGGACAGCGGCTACGTCCAGCTCAAGGGCGCGGCCATCATGAACGGCGACTTCGAGCCCAGCTTCGCGCTGTCCAACGCGGCCAAGGACGCCCGGCTGATCATCGCGGCAGCCGAGGCCGCAGGCGTACGCATGGACCTCACGGAGGCGGGCGCGGAGCGCTTCCGCCGCGCCGAGGCCGCGGGCCACGGCGACGAGGACATGGCGGCCACCTACTTCGCCAGCCAGCAGGGCTGACCCCGGGCCCCCAGGGCCGCGCGCGAGGGCCCCGCTCCCCTCCTCGGCGGAGGGGAGCGGGGCCCTGGAGCCGCGGCGCGTCAGACGGAGCGCAGCGCGAGCACCACGTTGTGTCCGCCGAAGCCGAACGAGTCGTTGACCGCGGAGATCGTGCCCTCGGGCAGCGCTCTCGGCTTGTCGCGCACGATGTCGGCGTCGACCTCCTCGTCGAGCTCCGTGACGTTGATGGTCGGCGGGGCCGTGCGGTGGTACAGCGCCAGGATCGCCGCGACGGTCTCGATGCCGCCCGCGCCGCCCAGCAGGTGGCCCGTCATCGACTTGGTCGCGGAGATCGCCATGTGGTCGAGGTCGTCGCCGAAGACCTGGCGGAGCGCCTTGATCTCGCCGAGGTCGCCCAGCGGGGTGGAGGTCGCGTGCGCATTGACGTGCACGACCTCGGACGGCTTGAGGCCCGTGTTGTCCATGAGGTGGCGCAGCGCCGCCGCGATGCCGTCACCCGTCGGCTCGGGGGCCGTGATGTGGTACGCGTCGGAGGAGATGCCCTGGCCGAGCACCTCGCAGTAGACCCGGGCGCCGCGCGCCGCGGCGTGCTCGGCGGTCTCCAGGACGATCAGGCCCGCGCCCTCGCCCATGACGAAGCCGTTGCGGGACTTGTCGAAGGGCCTCGACGCCTTCTCCGGCGCGTCGTTCTCCTTCGACATCGCCATCATGTTGGCGAACGCCGCGAGCGGCAGCGGGTGGATGGTGGCCTCGGTGCCGCCCGCGATGACCACGTCGGCCCGGCCGGTGCGGATCATCTCGACCGCGTAGCCGATGGCCTCGGCGCCCGAGGCGCAGGCGGAGACGGGGGTGTGGACGCCCGCGCGGGCGCCGACCTCGATGCCGACGTTGGCCGAGGGGCCGTTCGGCATCATCATCGGCACGGTGTGCGGGGAGACCCGGCGCGGGCCCTTGTCCCGCAGCGCGTCGTACTGTTCGAGCAGGGAGGTGATGCCTCCGATGCCGGAGGCCACGACGGCGCCGAGCCGGTCGGGGTCGACCGCGGCGTCCTCACCCGCCTTGGCGGTGAAGCCCGCGTCGGCCCAGGCCTCGCGCGCGGCGACCAGCGCGAACTGCGCGGACCTGTCGAGCTTGCGGGCCAGGGGCCGGGCCAGGACCTCGCTCGGGTCGACCGCGGCGGTGGCGGCGAACCGTACCGGCAGGTCGGCGTAGCGCTCGTCGTCGAGGGTGCGCACCCCGGAACGGCCCGCGAGCAGGCCCTCCCAGGTTGACGCGCTGTCGCCACCCAGTGGTGTGGTTGCGCCGATACCGGTGACGACCACGGTGCGATTGGTCGAGCTCACTGGAATTCTTTCTCCACGTGTAGAGGGGCTGAATTCTTACGGCGCCACCACCGGGTGGCCTCAGCCGTGCGATCCGGCCGGGGTACGACCGGACCGGGGTGCCATCAGTTCCTGACGGGTCCGTCAGCCCTGGTGCTTGGCGATGTAGTCGGCGGCGTCGCCGACGGTCTTGAGCTCCTTGACGTCGTCGTCGGGGATCTTGACGTCGAAGCGCTCCTCGGCGGCGACGACGACCTCGACCATGGACAGCGAGTCGACGTCCAGGTCGTCGGTGAAGGACTTGTCCAGCTGGACGTCCTCGACCGGGATCCCGGCGATCTCGTTCACGATCTCCGCGAGACCGGCGACGATCTCTTCCTGAGTGGCGGCCATGTCGGGCGCTCCTTCAATAGTGGCGGTTGTACTTCGGGCACGAGCCCCGGCCTGCGGCCGGGAGGCGTGGTGCCTAGGGGAGGGTAACGACCGTCGCGGCGTACACCAGACCCGCCCCGAAGCCGATGACGAGGGCGGTGTCGCCGCTCTTCGCTTTCCCGGTCGCAAGAAGCCGCTCCATCGCGAGCGGGATCGAGGCGGCCGAGGTGTTGCCGGTGGTCTCCACGTCACGTGCGACCGTGACGCTCTCCGGCAGTTTGAGGGTCTTCACCATCGAGTCGATGATCCGCATGTTCGCCTGGTGCGGTATGAAGACGTCCAGGTCCTCGGGGCCGATGCCGGCCGCGTCGAGGGCCTGCTGTGCGACCTTCGCCATCTCGAAGACGGCCCACCGGAAGACGGCCTGGCCCTCCTGGGTGATGGCGGGGAACGCGGCGGGCGTGCCGTCGCGGTAGGCGGTCCACGGGACGGTCTGGCGGATCGTCTCCGCCTTGTCGCCCTCGGAGCCCCACACGGTGGGGCCGATCATCGGCTCCTGCGAGGGGCCGACGACGACCGCGCCCGCGCCGTCCCCGAAGAGGAACGCGGTCGCCCGGTCGGTCAGGTCGGTCAGGTCGGAGAGGCGCTCCACGCCGATCACCACGACATGGGAGGCGGAGCCCTCCACGATCAGGCCCTTGGCCAGCGTGAGGCCGTAGCCGAAGCCCGCGCAGCCCGCGGAGATGTCGAAGGCCGCGGGCTTGCCCGCGCCTATGCGGTCGGCGATCTCGGTGGCGACCGCTGGGGTCTGGTGGAAGTGCGAGACCGTCGCGACGATCACCGCGTCCACCTGCTCGGGCGTCAGGCCCGCGGCCGCGATGGCCTTGCCCGCGGCCTCGACCGACATCGCGGCGACGGTCTCCTCGGGGGAGGCCCAGTGCCTCGACGCGATGCCGGAGCGCGAGCGGATCCACTCGTCGGACGAGTCGATCGTCTGAAGGATCACCTCGTTGGGCACGACCCGCGTGGGGCGGTAGCCGCCCACGCCCATGATGCGCGCGTACGGCGCGCCCTTGCTGGGGCTGATCTTCGACATCGACATGCTCGTGAGGCTCCTTTATCCGGCCGCTGAGGACTGCTCGGCAACCAGCGCGCGGGCCGCGTCGAGCTGGTCAGGGGTCTTGAGCGCGAGTGTCGTGACACCGGGCAGGTCACGCTTGGCCAGGCCGGTCAGCGTGCCGCCGGGGCACAGTTCGACCAGGGCGGTGGCGCCCAGGTCCGTGAAGGTCTCCATGCACAGGTCCCACCGCACCGGGTTGGCGACCTGCCCGACGAGCCGGGCCAGGGCGTCGGCGCCCGAGGCCGCCTGCTGCCCGTCCCGGTTCGACACGTACGGCAGCGCGGGGTCGCGCGGCTGAAGCTCCTTGGCCGCCGCGGCGAGCGCGTCGACCGCGGGGGCCATGTGGCGGGTGTGGAAGGCGCCCGCGACCTTGAGCGGCACGACCCGCCGCACGCCCTCGGGCTTGTCCTCGGCGAGCGCGGCCAGCTGCTCCAGGGTGCCCGCTGCGACGATCTGCGTCCTGCCGTTCACATTGGCGGGGGTGAGGCCGAGCCGCTCCAGGTGGGCGATGGAGGTGTCGCGCTCGCCGCCGAGCAGTGCCGCCATGCCCGTCGGCGTGACGGCCGACGCCTCGGCCATCGCCCGCCCGCGGACGCCGACCAGGGCCATCGCCTCGTCGTCGCCGAGCACACCGGCGAGCGCGGCGGCCGCCAGCTCCCCGACGCTGTGGCCCGCGACCGCGCCGACCGCGGCGCGCAGGTCGCCGCCCGAGGGGAACAGCTGCCGCGCGGACAGCAGCGCGGAGGCCACGAGCAGCGGCTGGGCGACCGCGGTGTCGCGGATCTGCTCCTCGTCGGCCTCGGTGCCGTAGTGGACCAGGTCGAGGTCGATGAGGGCCGACCACTGCCGCAGCTTCTCCTCCGCGCCGGGGAGGTCGAGCCAGGGGGTCAGGAAGCCGGGCGTCTGGGCGCCTTGGCCGGGAGCGACGAGTACGAGCACTCTCACACTCTCTCTTGTCGACGGTCCGGGACGCCCGTGATGACAGGGACCAAGAACCGAGGGGGTAGTTGTGGAGACTCTACAAGATCAGAACTGGACGTCGGCGTCCGCGAGCCGCCCGAGGATCAGCGCGATCCGCAGTGTGAAGGCGGATCGTACGTCGGAGGGTGACCATCCCGTGACGTCCGTCACACGACGCAGCCGGTAGCGCACGGTGTTGGGATGCACAAACAGCATGCGCGCCGCGCCCTCCAGGCTGCTCGCCTGCTCCAGATAGACACTCAGCGTTTCCAGCAGCGCGGAGCCCGCCTCTTCCAGCGGTCTGTAGATCTCCTCCACCAGCTGCTCGCGCGCGGCCGGGTCGGCGGCGATCGCGCGCTCCGGCAGCAGGTCGTCGGCGAGCACGGGGCGCGGCGCGTCCTGCCAGGCGGAGCAGGCCCGCAGCCCGGCCGCGGCGGCCTGCGCGGAGCGGGTGGCGCTCTGCAGGTCGGGCACGACGGGCCCGGCGACGACGGGCCCCGCGGCGTACGGCCCGATCAGCCCCTTCGCGACCTGGAGCGGATTGTCCGAGCCGCCCGCGACCACCACGAGGCGGTTGCCGAAGACGCCGGTCAGCACCTGGAGCTTGGCGTGCCGCGCCGCCCGCCTGATCGCCTCGACGGTCAGCTCGCTGTCGCCCTCGGGCGCCGTGCCGAGCAGCACGCAGACGTGCTCCGGGTTGGTCCAGCCCAGCGCGGCGGCCCGGGAGACCGCGCCCTCGTCGGCCTCGCCGGAGAGCACCGCGTTCACCACGAGCGATTCGAGGCGCGCGTCCCAGGCGCCGCGCGCCTCGGCGGCCTGCGCGTACACCTGCGCCGTCGCGAAGGCGATCTCCCGCGCGTACACCAGCAGCGCCTCGCGCAGCACGGCCTCGTCGCCCGGCGCCGCGATCTCCTCCACGGCCGACTCGACGACCTCGATCGTCGTGCGGACCATCTCGACGGTCTGCCGAAGGGTGATCGCCCGGGTCAGCTCGCGCGGCGCCGTGCCGAACACGTCGGTGGAGATCGCCTGCGGCCGCTCGGGGCGGCGGAACCACTCCGTGAAGGCGGCGACACCCGCCTGCGCGACGAGCCCGATCCACGAACGGTTCTCCGGCGGCATCGCCCGGTACCACGGCAGCGTCTCGTCCATCAGCGCGATGGCGTTGGCGGCGAGCCGGCCAGAGGACTGTTCGAGTCGGCGCAGGGTGGCGGCGTGCGGGTGGGGTTCGTTCGCGGGTCGAGGCACGGGACAAGACTGCCTCATCAGGGCGGCGGGACGCGGGGCCGGGGCTACCGTAGGGCCCGTGATGTCCCTTCGGTACGCAGAGGACCGCTACCCGGGCGGGGACGAGGACGCCGGCATCGTCTCCCTGCACGCCTTCTCCTTCGGCGGCTTCTACGACCCCGACAACCTGCGCTTCGGCGCGGTGATCGCCTGCAACGAGGAGCGGCTGGCGCCCGGCGCCGGCTTCGGCGAGCACCGGCACAGCCACACCGAGATCGTGACCTGGGTGGTCAGCGGCGAGTTGACGCACCGCGACTCCGAGGGTCGTACGACCGTGGTGCGCCCCGGTGACCTGCAGCGGCTCAGCTCGGCCTCCGGGGTCAGGCACAGCGAGCGCAACGAGAGCGGCGGGCCGCTGGTCTTCGTGCAGATGTGGCTCGCGCCCGGGGAGCCGGGCGGCGACCCCGCGTACGACCTGGTGCGCGGCATAGCCGACGCCACGCCGTACGCCCTGCCCGAGGCCGGCGCGATGCTCCATGTGCGGCGGCTCGCCGAGGGCGAGCGCTCGGCGGTGCCGGACGCCGCGTACCTCTATGTGCACGTCGTGCGCGGCGCGGTGCTGCTCGGCGGAGAGGAGCTGCGGCCCGGCGACTCGGCGCGGATCACGGACGCCCGCGGCCTCGAACTCGCCGGCCACGAGGGCCGCTCCGAGACGCTCGTGTGGGAGATGGCCCCGCCGGGCTGAGACATGCGGCGGCGGCCGGGGCGCGGGCCCCGGCCGCCGCGGCTGTGGCGGGTCAGGCGGCCAGCGCCCGGCGCAGCGTGTCCACGGCGAGGCGGATCGCCGCGTCGGCCGCGTGGGTCCCGCGCAGGGCGTTGAGCATCACGAAGTCGTGGATGATGCCCTGGAAGCGGACCGCGGTGACCGGGACGCCGGCGGCGCGCAGCTTGTTCGCGTACGCCTCGCCCTCGTCGCGCAGCACGTCGGCCTCGCCGGTGATGACGAGGGCCGGCGGCAGCCCGGCCAGCTGCTCCTCGGTGGCGCGCAGCGGGGACGCGGTGATCTCGGCGCGCTGGGCGGGGTCGGTCGTGTACTGGTCCCAGAACCACTTCATGCCCTCGCGGGCGAGGAAGTAGTTCTCGGCGAACGTGCGGTACGAGCCGGTGTCGAAGGAGGCGTCCGTCACCGGGTAGAACAGCACCTGCTGGACGAGCGGGACGTCCCCGCGCTCCTTGGCCATCAGGGTCAGCGCGGCCGTCATGTTCCCGCCGACCGAGTCGCCGGCGACGGCGATCCGGCCCGCGTCCAGGCGGTGCGCGGCGCCCTCGGCGACGATCCAGCGCGCCACCGCGTAGTTCTGCTCGATGGCGACCGGATAGCGGGCCTCGGGGGAGAGCGCGTACTCGGGGAAGACCACGGCTGCGCCGGTGCCCGCGGCGAGCTCGCGCACCAGCCGGTCGTGGGTGTGGGCGTTGCCGAAAACCCAGCCGGCGCCGTGGATGTAGAGGACCACGGGCAGGGTGCCCGTGGCGCCGGCGGGCCTGACGATCCTGGCCCGTACGGAGCCGGTGGGGCCGCCCTCGACGGTGACCCACTCCTCGTCGGCCGCGGGATTTGCCGCGGCCGAAAGCTCGTCGAGGCCGTCCGACTGCACCTCGTCGACGGCGGCGCGGCCCTCGGCGGGCGGCAGCTGGAAGAGGAAGGGCGGCTTCGAGGTCGCCTCGGCGAAGGCGGCGGCGGCCGGTTCGAGCACGGGGGCTGCGGGGGTGGTGGTGCTCTCGGACATGGTCTTCTCCTCGTTCCGGCGGGACGCGGTGGGTGCGCTGCCCTGCCCTCGGTTCCGTCAGGAGGGTTTCCCTTCGGACAGCCAGAAGACTAGGACACATTTAAATCGTGCGCAAGCTAATGGGGGAATGGTGACGTGAGGACGGTTTACCCGTGCACGAGGAAGTAGCCCCACGGCCGATCGTGGGCGAGGAGTTACGCTGGAGAGGTGGCCGCCCGGTGACGGACGGGCGGCCGCCGCACCGCCGCACACCGGACGAAGGAGAGCAGGCATGAGCGCGGACCAGGACGCCCGCACCGACGGGCGGGCCGCGCAGGGAGAGCTGTCCCTGCTGCTCGACGACCAGATGTGCTTCGCGCTGTACGCGGCCTCGCGCGCGGTCACCGCGCTCTACCGGCCCCTCCTCGACGAACTCGGCCTCACCTACCCGCAGTACCTGGTGCTGCTGGCGCTCTGGGAGCGCGACGGGGTGCCGGTGAAGAACCTGCGCGCCGCGCTCCAGCTCGACTACGGCACGCTGACGCCGCTGCTGAAGCGGCTGGAGGCGGCGGGCCTGCTGCGCAGGCAGCGGCAGGCCGACGACGAGCGCACGGTCCGCATCGCGCTCACCCCCGAGGGCGCGGCCCTGCGCGAGCGCGCCCGCGCCATCCCCGGCGCGATCGGCGAGGCGATGGGCCTGGGCGAGGAGGAGTTCGACCGCACCCGCGCCAGCCTGCGCCGCCTCACCGGCAACGTCACGGCCCGCACGGAGAGCAGGGCCTGATCACGGGCGCCCGCGCTGCGCCGTCCCGCGCGGCCACGGTCGGGCCCGACGCGCGAGGCAGCGGGGTCAGGCGGCCCGCAGCTCCGCAAGCACGGCGTCCGTCAGCGGGGGCCAGGCCTCGACTGCCCAGGGGCCGAAGTCCCGGTCCGTCAGGGCGACACAGGCAGCGGCGGCCTCCGGGTCCACCCACAGGAACGTGCCGGACTGCCCGAAGTGGCCGAAGGTGCGCGGCGAGGACGCGGCGCCCGTCCAGTGCGGCGACTTGCCGTCCCTGATCTCGAAGCCGAGGCCCCAGTCGTTGGGCTTCTGGCCGCCGTAGCCCGGCAGCACACCCGAGAGCCCGGGGAACTGCACCGTCATCGCCTCGGCCACCGTGCGCGGGTCGAGCAGCCTGGGCGCCTGGAGCTCCGCGGCGAACCGCGCCAGGTCGGCCGCGGTGGAGACCGCGCCGCGGGCCGGCGAACCGCCCTCGGGAAGCTCCGTCGCCGCCATGCCGAGCGGTTCGAGCACGGCCTCCCGCAGGTAGTCGGGGAAGGCGATACCGCTCGCCCTTGCCACATGCGCGCCCAGCGCGTCGAACCCGGCGTTCGAGTAGACGCGCCGGGTGCCGGGGGCCGCAAGCGCCCGCTGCTCGTCCGGCGCGAGGCCGCTCGCGTGCGCCAGCAGGTGGCGGACGGTCGACCCCTCGGGCCCCGCGGGCTCGTCGAGTTCGACCGCGCCCTCCTCGTACGCCACGAGCACCGCGTAGGCGGCGAGCGGCTTGGTCACGGACGCGAGCGCGAACCGCAGGTCCTGGGGTCCGTAAGCGCCGGCGACGGTGCCGTCGGCGCGGACGACGGCCGCCGCCGCGTGCGGCACCGGCCACCCGCCGACCTGGCGCAGGGACCGCAGGGACTCCGCGGCCTGCGGGGGCGGCGCGGACGGCGAGGACTCGTGGCGCTCCATGCGTCCGACCCTAGTTCAGGCCGCGCGGGGGCCGGGAGCGGGGGCGGCCCGGCTCACAGCAGGAGGCGCATGGCGGGCGCGTGCGTCGGCCGGAAGCCGAGGGACGCGTACAGCGGCGCGCCCTCCTGCGACGCGTGCAGGTCGACCTTGACGACCCCGCGCCGCCGGTACCAGGCGAGCAGCGCCTCCATGCAGGCGCGGCAGCAGCCGCGCCGCCGCATCGAAGGGTCGGTCGCCACGCTGAAGACATGGCCGCCGAGGCCCGCGTGGTCGCCGGGGGAGCCGAGCCCCTGCGTGACGGTGCCGACCACGCAGGCGGCGAGGACACCCGGCCTGCCCGGCGTGTCCACCACGAACGCCGCCAGGTCCCCTTCTGGCTCCGCGAGCGCCCGCCGCAGGATCGCGACGCTGGCGGGCTGCCAGGAGTCGTCGTCCGCATGGGGGTTGAGGGATTCCAGCATGACGGCGCGCAGCCGTACGAGCTCCTCGGCGTCCCCGGGGCCCGCGGCCCTCGCGGTCGGGGCGGCGCGCGGCGCGGCGAAGGCGATCGGCTCCATGGCGCGCAGCGTAGGGCGTGGGCCCGGGCGGCGGTACCGGTTTGCCCGCGCCCCGAGTCGCCCTTGCTTCGAGCGCACTCCAAGGAATTAGCGTGGGGGCATGACGCTGACCGAGAGCACACCGGTGGACACCGCCGCCACGGACGCCTGTGCCTCAGGACCGTCGGGGCACCCCAGGCCCGAGGGGCAGGACCAGTACACGATCAGCGAGGTCGCCGCCTTCACCGGCCTGACCGCGCACACCCTCAGGTGGTACGAGCGGATCGGCCTGATGCCGCACGTCGACCGCTCGCACACCGGCCAGCGCCGCTTCAGCAACCGCGACCTCGACTGGCTCTCCCTCGTCGCCAAGCTCCGGCTCACGGGCATGCCCGTCGCGGACATGATCCGCTACGCGGAGCTGGTGCGCGCCGGGGAGACCACCTTCGCCGAGCGGCGCGAACTCCTGCTGCACACACGGCGGGACGTCCTCGCGCGGATCGCGGAACTCCAGGACACGGTCGCCGTACTCGACCAGAAGATCGGCTTCTACGCGGACGCCTCCCAGGCGTCGGAGAGGTGCTGAGCACCGATGAGCGACACCACGCCCCCCACCCTGATCCGCCTGGGCGCGAACGGGCCCGAGGTCGGCCCGCAGGGCTTCGGCTGCATGGGCATCAGCTTCGCCTACGGCCCGAGCGACCTCGCCGAGTCGCGCGCCACGCTGGAGCGCGCGCTTGAGCTGGGGGTGACCCTGTTCGACACCGCGGCGGCCTACGGGGACGGCGCCAACGAGGAGTTCCTCGCGCCATTCTTCGCCGCGCACCGCGACGAGGCGGTGGTGGCCACGAAGTTCGGCCTCGCCATCGACCGCGAGGACCGCACCAAGCGCATCATCGACAACGACCCCGCGTACATCAGGCGCAGCGCCGAGGGGAGCCTGTCCCGGCTCGGCGTCGAGGCGATCGACCTGTACTACATGCACCGGCGCGACGTGCGGTACCCGATCGAGGAGACCGTCGGCGTCATGGCCGAGCTGGTGCGCGAGGGCAAGGTGAAGCACCTGGGGCTGAGCGAGGTCACCGCCGACGAGCTGCGCGCCGCGCACGCCGTGCACCCGATCGCCGCCGTGCAGTCGGAGTGGTCGCTGTTCAGCCGCGACATCGAGGCCAGGGTCGTCCCCGCGGCCGCCGAGCTCGGCGTCGGGCTCGTGCCGTACTCGCCGCTCGGCCGGGGCTTTCTGACCGGGGCGTTCGTCAGCGCGGACAAGGAGCTCGGCGAGGACGACGTCCGCCGGCAGCAGCCCCGCTTCACCGGGGACAACGCGGCGGCCAACGCCGCCCTCCTCGAACCCGTACGGGCCGTCGCCGCCGCGCACGGCGCGACGCTCGCGCAGGTCGCCCTCGCCTGGGTGCAGCAGCGCGCGGGCGTGCACGGCGTCAGCGTCGTGCCGATCCCCGGCACCCGCAGCCGGACCCGCGTGGAGGAGAACGTGGGCGCGACGCACCTGATCCTGACCCCCAGCGAGCTGGACGTCCTCGAACCGATCGCCTCCCGCGTCGCGGGCGGCCGCTACGCGGACATGAGCTTCACCTCCGCGGGCCGCGAGTAGCCCGCGCGGGACACCGGCGCCGGGCTCACAGCTCCGCGAGCAGCTGGGCCTTCTTCGAGGTGAACTCCTCGTCCGTGACGAGGCCCGCGCTGTGCAGCTCGCCCAGCTGCCTGATCCGGTCGGCGACCGAGCGCCCCGGGTCGGCGGCGGGCGCCGGGGCGTGCCGCGGCTCCCCGGGGTGGGAGCGTGCCGAGGAGCCGCCGCGCACCGCGGCGAGCACGGCGGCGGCGAACGGCAGGGACTCGTGGACCGGCCCGTAGCCGACGCCGAAGACCACCGCCGACGGGTCGAGGTCGGGCCGTGCGCGCCGGTCCGCCTCCGCCGCCGTCGGCTGGCCCGGCACGGAGGTGCGCAGGGCGGGCTGCGCGGCGGCCGGCTGCCGCGCGGTCAGCCGCAGACAGCCGTCGGAGCCCTCGGGGGAGCGCCACTCGACGCCCTGGAGGTCGCCCACCTTGAACGTCTGGTCGCCCGCCTTCCACTTGGCGGTCGACGCGCCCGTCCACGACCAGCGGAACGACACCTCGCTGCCGTCGAACGCTGCCCTGCCGTCGTACGCCTTGAAGGCGAGCGGCGCCTCGGGCGGCGCCACCAGCTGCTGGTCCGCGGGGTACGCCCGGGCCGCCGGGTCCAGGGGGCGCCGGGCCTCCAGCGCCTTGCGCAGCTCCCGCGCGTAGAACTCGGCGAGGGTCTCGCGGCCCGCGGGTACCACCAGGCGGTAGGGGTCGTACCCCTCCTTGAGCTGCCCGGCCGCCACGTCCATCAGAGGGTCGGCGCCCGGCCGCACCACGGCGTGCAGCACCACGGTGCCGCGCCTGCCGGGGGAGACCGCCACCGACGCCAGCGCCTCGTGGGGGATGCGGCGCTCCCGCAGCACCTGGAACAGCCTGGGTGTCCGTATGCCCCGTCCGAAGCGGATGAGCACGGAGTCGCCCTCGAACTCCCAGGTGGCGTGGATACCGGCCAGTACATCACCCATGTGCCACATATTAGGCGGCGTTCGCCGCCACGTCTTCAGCCCGAACGCGGAAATCTACGCGCGTCAGGAGTTCTCTCCGGCGTGGATTGAGCCGCGGCAGCCCGAAACGTCCCCCGCGCACACCACGGCACCGTAGTCGCCGACGGCGATGTCCGCGAAGTTGTCCAGGCTCGTCGTGCCCGGCTGGAAATAGCCGGCGTGGCCCTGCGCGCCCGCAGCCGAGACCACCCGGGCGCCGAACCCGGCGGAGACCGGGTCGGCGCCGTGGCCGAGGCCCACCACGTCCACGTAGGGGATGTCCTGGATCCAGTCGCCGGTGTCCCGCATGGCCCACACGCGCGCCCGGGTGTGCAGGCCCGCCGCGCTGCCGACCCGCATGCCGGGGCTGCCTGCGACGGCCACGTCGACCACGCGCCGCGGCAGGCCGCGCGCGGCCACGCCGCACACCACGGAGCCGTAGCTGTGGCAGAACAGCGAGACGGGCGCCGCGCCGGGCAGCGCCCGCGTCAGCGCCGTCAGGCGTACGGCACCGGCCCGCGCGAGCGTCCCTATGGCGGCGTCCATGCCGAGGCCGGCGGGCGCCGTGTAGTCGGCCCAGGCGATGACGGCGGTGCTGGTGGAGGGGGACGCGGCACGCTCGGCGGTGTAGAGCGACGCGCCCATGCCCGAGGGGGCGGTGTACCACTTGCCGGTCTTCTGGAACGTCAGCACGTTGGTGTCCACCCCCGGCACCACCACCGAGATCCTGCGGGCGTGCGCGAGGTCGCCGAAGACCTCGGCCGCGCGCCCGGTGCCCGAGGGGTCGAAGGCGAGGAAGTCCCTGCCGGGCTCCAGCATCGACGCGTACTGCTGCTCCGTCCTGGCCGCGAGGTTCCTGCCCTCGGGCGAGAGCTGCGTGTCCTCGGCCCTGCGGCGTTCCACGGCCGCCTCCTTGCGCAGCGCGAGCCGGTTGGCGCGGTAGCGCAGGGAGACAGGGGCGCCGTTGAGGTTGCCGACCACCAGGGGGTAGCGCGAGACGAGCCGGGAGCGCTCGCCCGAGGTGAGCGCCCCGAAGAACGCGGCGATGCGGCGGGGCGAGGAGCGCGGGTCGGGCAGCCTGCGGTGGCCGACCGATCCCTTGCGCCACGAGGCCACGGCCGCCTTGAGCGGGTCGGCGGGGCTCTGGCCCCGCTGTACGGCGGTCCAGCCGGTGGTCGCGAGCATCACGAACACCACGGCGAGCGCCAGGAGCGTCCGCCACGTCAGCAGAGCGGGTGAAGAGGCGAAAGGAATCACTGGCAGGCCACCCTAGAGCGCGTCGTCAGGCGCTCCCCGCAGCGGGGGCGACAGGTCACGCACCGATCACGTAAAGGTCACATCTTGTGCCAGGCTAGCCGAAGCGCGGCCGTCGGGAACACAGCCGGCCGCCTCCGCTGGGCCGTCCGCCGTACGCCAGTCGCCCGCCAGGGACGGGCGCAGCGCGTCCAGATACGTCTCGGTCAGCGCCATCAGCGCCTCCACGCTGGTCTCGTGCCCCGCCCCGCCCCAGACGCGGCCCGCCATGCGCAGCACCCCGCAGACGGCGGCGACGGCGGCGCGCGGCCTGGGGTCGCGCTCGATGTCGAGGCCCTCGCGCTCGGCGACGATCCGGGCTATCTCCTCCTCCGTCTCGCTGCCGCGGCGCAGGTGCGCGGAGAGCAGCGCGGGGGTGGACTCGATCATCCGGTAGGCCTTCATCACCAGCTCGACGGGGGCGACGTCCTCGATGGTCTCGCCGATCTGGGCCCAGCCCGCGGTGATCGCGGCGCGCAGCGCGCTGAGCGGGCCCTCCTCGGGGGGCCGCACCCGCAGCTGCTCGACGAACTGCCCCTCCACCAGCGAGACGATCGCCAGGGCGACGTCCTCCTTGCTGGCGAAGTAGCGGAAGAACGTGCGCTGCGAGACCTCCACCGCCTCCACGATCTCGTCTACCGTGGTGGCCTCGTACCCCTGGGTGGTGAAAAGCTGGAGCGCGACGCGCATCAGGTCGTCCCGCGTGCGCTGCTTCTTGCGCGCGCGCAGACCTGTGGGCCGTTCTGCCGCTGTGTCCTGCCCGACGCTCACTGTGGGGGAACCTCGCTCCTTCTTCCGGCGTCCTGTTCTTGCGGTGTCCCGTTCCTCCGGCGCCCTGTCGGACCGACCGGGGCGTTCCCGCCGGTCACGCCCCTTCACCACGGTAGTGCCGGCGGCTGTGAGCCACGTGACAGTTACCGACTTGTGAATTGGTTTGTCAACTGTCAGCTACTGACATTAGCGTGTGCGGTATGACAAGTCAGACCACCGTCGCTCAGGCGCCCCCGACGACGGCGCCGTCCAAGAAGGGGCTGCGCGGCCACCCCTGGCTGACGCTCATAGCCGTGGCCGTCGGCGTGATGATGGTGGCCCTCGACGGCACCATCGTCGCGATCGCCAACCCGGCCATTCAGAAGGACCTCGGCGCCTCGTTCGCCGACGTCCAGTGGATCACCAACGGCTACTTCCTGGCCCTGGCGGTGGCGCTGATCACCGCGGGCAAGCTCGGTGACCGGTTCGGCCACCGCCAGACCTTCCTCATCGGCGTGGTCGGCTTCGCCGCCGCGTCAGGAGCCATCGGCCTCTCCCACACCATCGCCCTCGTGGTCACCCTGCGGGTGTTCCAGGGCCTGTTCGGCGCACTGCTGATGCCGGCGGCGCTCGGCCTGCTGCGCGCCACCTTCCCCGCCGAGAAGCTCAACGCGGCGCTCGGCATCTGGGGCATGGTCATCGGCGCCTCCACCGCGGGCGGCCCGATCCTCGGCGGTGTGCTCGTGGAGCACATCAGCTGGCAGTCCGTGTTCTTCATCAACGTGCCGGTCGGCGTGGTGGCGCTGGTGCTCGGCGCCTTCATCCTGCTCGACCACCGCGCCGAGAACGCGCCCAGGTCCTTCGACGTGCTCGGCATCCTGCTGCTCTCCGCGGCGATGTTCTGCCTCGTCTGGGCCCTCATCAAGGCGCCGACCTGGGGCTGGGGCGCGGGCAGCACCTGGCTGTTCATCGGCGTCTCGATCGTGTGCTTCATCGTCTTCGCGCTCTGGGAGAACCGCGTCAAGGAACCGCTCATCCCGATGGCGCTGTTCAAGTCCGTCCCGGTCTCGGCCGGCGTGGTGCTGATGGCGCTGATGGCCATCGCCTTCCTCGGCGGACTGTTCTTCGTGACGTTCTACCTCCAGAACGTGCACGGCATGAGCCCGGTCGACGCCGGACTCCACCTGCTGCCGCTGACCGGCATGATGATCGTCGCCTCGCCCGTCGCCGGCGTCCTGATCACCAAGGTCGGGCCGCGCATCCCGCTCGCCGGCGGCATGATCTTCACGACCGTCGCGATGCTCGGGATGTCCCGCCTCGAAGTCGGCACGGGCACCGCCACCATGTCGCTCTGGTTCGCGCTGCTCGGCCTCGGGCTCGCGCCCGTCATGGTCGGCGCCACCGAGGTCATCGTCGGCAACTCGCCCATGGAGCTCTCCGGTGTGGCCGGCGGCCTCCAGCAGGCCGCCATGCAGATCGGCGGCAGCCTCGGCACGGCGGTGCTCGGCGCCGTCATGGCCTCGCGCGTCTCCGACAAGCTGCCGGGCAACTGGACGGGCGCGGGCCTGCCGCCCCTGACCTCCGGCCAGATCGGGCAGGTCTCCGAGGCGGTCCAGGTCGGCGTCGCGCCCGTGCCGAAGGGCGCACCTGCCGCGATCGCGGAGAAGATCACGGCCGTCGCACACGACACCTTCATGTCGGGCATGACGCTGGCGTGCCTGGTGGCCGCGGCCGTCGGCTTCGTGGCGATCTTCGTCGCGCTGTTGACGAAGCGCGGGGAGAATGCGGCCGCGGCCGGCGGAGCGGCGCACATCTGACGTCAACGCACGGCTGACAGAGGGTCAAACACACAGCTCGGAGGGGCCCGCCGGATCGTTTCGGCGGGCCCCTCCGGCTGTCTGCGGCCGCCCCGGCGGGCAGGCTGTCACCGCAGCCCGACCACACCACGACCGACGGGGGTCCCTCACCATGCGACGTACGAAGAGAACGACGGCGCTCGCCCTGCTCGCCGCGGCACTGTCCTGCGCCCCGGCCTGGGCCGCGCCGACCGGGGCCGCCCCGGCCCCCGCGCCGCGCGGCGACTGCGCGCCGGGCGAGCTGTGTCTGTGGCCCGATGGCCGCTACGGCGGCCCCCGGAGCCGGTACGAGCTGACCGGCCTCGTCGTCCAGGACTGCGTACGGCTGCGTGGCGCCGGCTCCGCGCTCTCGCTCGCCAACCGCCTCGGCCGCCCGGTGACGGTCTACCAGTCCGACGAGTGCGAGGAGACCGGCGAGTTCGAGACCTACCCGGGCCACGGCACCTGGGTGCCCAGGTCGCCCTACCGCGTGCGCGCGTTCAAGGTCTGGGAGCACTGAGCACCGGCCGGTGGCCGGGGGAGTGCGCACGGCGAGCGCGGGTACGCGGACGTGCGAAGGTCCGAACAGGCCTGTGGTTCCGGGCCGGTAGCTCCGGAAGGAGACACGTCATGGCGGGCTTCGGCAGCACCCGAACACGCATGAGCCCCCGCTCGCGCGGCCGGATGGGGTCGCGGAGCGGGCCGGACCGCGCGACATTCGGGATCATCGGACTCGTCTGCGCGATCGCGGGGTTCTTCGTCCTCGGCATCGTGCTCGGCCCGATCGCGCTGATCACCGGCTGGCTCTCCATGGACCGGCGGTGGTCCAACCGCCACGTCCCCGCGGTGATCGCCGTGGTGCTCGGCGCCATCGACACGGTGATCGCCCTCACCACCCTGTTCTGACCCGGGCACCCCCGGGGCACGCAGCCGGGGGACGGCGGTCCCCACCACCGCCCCCCGGCGCCTTCACCCGCGCCCGCCCCGTTGATCACTCTTGACGTAGTCACGACAGCGATGGATATTTGTCCGATCTTTGTGATGACTGTGTGACTCCTTGGGGTGGGATGTGAAGGGTCGAGGGTAGGGTGGAGTGCGGTGCGCCGAAGACAGGTTGCACTGACGGCTCTGGTGCCGCTTGTGGCGTGCGTGGCAGTGGGGCTCGAATCCCCCGGGGCGGCTGCTCGGTCGCCCCGCTCGACAGCTCTCGAGCGCGTTTCTCCGGGAGCGGAGGCGACGGCGCGAGCGACGCGGAGCGGCGAGCGTGTCGAGGTGGATGCTCTGCGCACCGAGGCGTCGCAGGTTTTCGCCAATCCTGACGGGACGTTCACTCAGGAGATGGACGCAGCTCCGGTGCGGGCCCGTAAGGACGACGGAAGCTGGGCGCAGATCGACACGACGCTTGCGAAGACCTCGGACGGAGGGGTCCGCGCGAGGGCGACCACGACGGATGTGCGATTCTCCGGAGGAGGCGACGCACACCTGGTGACGCTGTCCAAGGGCGCCCGATCCCTTTCCCTGCAGTGGCCCCATGTCCTGCCTCGCCCCACGGTCGAGGGGAGTTCGGCGACCTACGCGGACGTTTTGCCTGGCGTGGACCTGAAGGTCACCGCGGTGAGTGCCGGTTTCACCCAGGTACTGATCGTCAAGGACGGTGAGGCGGCCGCCAATCCCGAGCTGGAACATCTCGAACTCTCCGTAGCAGGCCACGGCGTACGCATACTCCCGGGGCGCGACGGCGGCCTGAACGCCGTCGACGCCGACGGGGCGACGGTCTTCGCAGGTCCCCCGGGTCGCATGTGGGACTCCAGGGGCGACTCCACGGGGCCCCGGCCCCCCGCGCGGTCACATGCCGAGCACGCCGTCCTGGGAGCGCAGGATCCCGTAGGGGGCAGCGGCGAGAGCGAGGACCCTGCGCAGGGACCGGGCGCAGGCGACAGAACAGCGGGCGTCGATGTAGTGGTGGACGGGGGGAAGCTCGCTCTCAAGCCGGACCTGCAGCTGCTCCGGGGCGGCGACACGGCCTACCCCGTCTACATCGACCCTCCGGTCAAGGGCCTGACCCGCACCGACTGGACGGCCTTGTCCTCGGACGGCGACCGATTCTGGGAGTGGCACGGCGACAAAGGCACCGGCCGCTGTTCCAACTACGCGGGCTACCTCTGTTCCGACACGCCCTATACCCAGCGGCTCTACTTCGAGTATCCGATGGCTTCGCTCTACGGTAAGAAGATCCTCGATGCGACCTTCGAGGCCTACCAGACCTGGACATTCACCTGTGATGCACACTGGTACGACCTGAGCCTCGTGAACAAGGGCATATCGTCGACCACGAGTTGGTCCTCGAAACCCACGGCCGTCGACCTGATGGGGGACCGCAACGTCTCCTACGGCCGCGGCAGCCTGTGCAGCCCGTCACAGCCCGCGAACTGGGTCCGCTTCAGCGACAATGTCGGCGCCGAGACGAACGAGAATCTCACCCCCACCGTGCAGAAGTTCGTGGACGGCCGAAAGCCGGAGATCACGTTCTCCCTCGCCCCGCACGACGAGAGCACTACTGCCGCGTGGGCGCGCTTCCGCGACGACGCCAAGTTGTCCGTCACCTACGTGTCCACTCCGAGCCTCCCCAGCCCAGTCGGGGTGCAGCAAGGATCCACCGGGTCGGCGTGCAACGCCTCCGGCCAGCCCTTCGCCACCAGCGACACCACTCCGAAGATGTATGCCACCGTGCAGTCCGGTGACGGTGGCAACGCGCAACTGCGCGCCCAGTTCGAGGTGTGGAAGGCGGACGGGTCCTCGAAGGTGTGGAGCGCGGACTCCCCGACCAGCGAGTGGGTCGCCGACAACGCCAAACGCGACGCGACGACGAGCGCACTGGCCCCGCAGACCGACTACCGGGTACATGCCCGTACGCAGGCCCATTACACGACAGACCGCGGTGCGACAGGGACACTCACCTCCGCTTGGTCGTCCTGGTGCTACTTCCGCGTGGACACCGACAGCCCTCCGCCGGTCGCCATCGCCAGCGCTGACGGGAAGTACCCGTCGGCGGACAGCAGTCCTGCGTCCGGCAGCGTAGGGGAGAGCGGCAGCTTCACCTTCACCCCCGGGGACGCCGATCCGAAGACAGCGGGCCTGCAATCGGACGTCACTTCCTTCACGTGGCGGCTCAACAGCGGCGCCGTCTCGTCCGCGGTCAAGGTTGCCAGGGGCGCCTCACTGACCCGGAAGATCACGCCTGATCAGGCCGGTGAGAACACGATCCAGGTGTGGGGGTACGACGACGCGGGCCACAGCTCACTCACGGGCTACTACAGCTTCAACGTGAGGGGGGCCGAGCTGCCTTCGGGCATCTGGCACCTCGACGGCACCGGAGACGACAGCACCACCGGGCCGGCCCACCCGCTGAGCACCGGCGGGACAGCGGCCTACACCGCCCTGGCACGTTCGGGTCCGCAGGCGCTGAGCCTCGACGGCACGAGCGGTTACGCCTCCACCAGCAGCGCAGTCCTCGACACGAGCAAGAGCTTCTCCGTGTCCGCGTGGGTACGGTTGGGCGACGACACGCGCAACTACACGGCCCTGTCCCAGGCGGGCAGTGTCGCCTCCGGGTTCCAGCTGTACTACTCGTCGGCCTACCGAGCCTGGGTGTTCAACCGGCATGCCGACGACGTCGCAGGCCCCACGATCATCAGATCGCTCTCGTCGAAGCCGCCCACGCTCAACGTGTGGACCCATCTCGCCGGCATCTACGACGCCGCCGACCAGACGATCCAGCTGTACGTCAACGGCCGGCCGCAGGGCGACCCCGTCGCGTTCACCACGCCGTGGAAGGCCACAGGCGGACTCCAGGTGGGCCGTCTGCACGCCGAAAGCGTCTACAAGGAGAACTACTCCGGCCAGATCGACGAGATCCACGTGTGGTCGCGGGCCCTCGCCGAACCGGAGATCGTGCAGGACGCGGCACTGGAGGACGAGGACGCCTCGGACGGGCAGGCGGGCGACCCGGTTACGTCGATCGTCGGCGACTGGGAGGCCCCTACTGCGGCCGGGACCGCCATCGAGGACACCTCCGGGTACGGCCACTCCATGGCCCTTCACGGCGCGGCGCTGTCAATCGACCCGGACACCGTCGGGAACCCCGATGTCGGGCTGCCGACCCGGCAGGTCCTCGCTCTGAACGGGAGCAGCGACTACGCCTCCGTGCCGGGGCCTCTCGTCGACGACACCGGATCGTTCACCGCCACCGCCTGGGTCCGGCTGGACAGCAGCCAACTCGCCGACACCACCAGGAGCTACAAGGCGCGGGTCTTCGGCCAGACCGGGACGGCCCAGTCGTCCTGGGGGCTGTGGTACGAGCAGCCGGCCGGATCCACCATCGGCAAGTGGCACTTCGGCCGCCCGGACAAGGACGCAACAGGCGCCACATGGACCGTGGCGCAGTCCGACATCGCCGACAAGGACACATGGGTGCGGCTGACGGTCGTCTACAACGCGCAGCAAGCCTCGGACGATGCGAGCGACTCGACGACGCGCGGCGGGCTCTTCGTGTACGCCGACACCGCCCAGATCGACGGGGACAGAGGCGTCGCGTACACCGCGCCCTGGCAGGGGAGCGGCGCCTTCGAAGTGGGCCGGGCACGCAGCGACGGCACGGCATCGGCCTACTTCCCCGGCCACATCGCCAACGTCCGGCTCTGGGCCGGAGCCATGAGCACCGGCGCGATCGGCGATCTGTACGGCGCCGAGCAGTAGGCCCCACCGCACGTTTGCCCGACCTGGGCCGGGGCTCCGCTGCCCCGGCCCGGGCTTCCACTGCTGCGCTCCCTCAGCGACGAAGAGCGCACCCGCCACCACGAGCCAAGGAAGCCGTCACACGTGAACGCATCATCACGCGGCAGCAGACCCCCCAGCGCAGTACACCGTTGGCTGGGTCGAGGTGCTCTTGCCGCAACCCTCGTCCTCGTACCCCAGCTCGCTGTCCCCGGCACCTACGCTGCCGCCCGGCCCGCAGCGCGTGCGATCATCGACCTCCCGGCCGTACCCGAACCGAAGATCGACAAGGTCCTGCCGTACAAGGCCCCGCCGCGCCAGAGTGCGAACAGAGCCGCGGCGGCGGCCGACATGACGCGGCAGAAGCTCTCCCGCAGCCGTTGGCCCGGCGCCGGGACGACCACGATGCACCTCCGCACCTCCGACAGGGCGCAGGGCAGCGTCGGGACCCTGCCTGTCACCTTGGAGCGGAGCGCACGAAGAGGCGTCGGCACATCCGGGCACATCGCTGGCACAGACATACGCCTACGTGTCTACGACCACGCAGACACCGCCAAGGCCCACGTCAACGGCGCCCTCATGGCCCTCACACCCATGCGCCGCGCTGACGCCGGGCTGCACTTCTCCCTCGACTACTCAGGTTTCGCCGACGCCTTCGGCGGCTCCTACGGATCTCGGCTGCGCCTGGTGCAACTTCCGTCCTGTGTGCTGAGTCGGCCGCAGGCCCCGCAGTGCCGTAGCCAGAAGCCGATGGACACCCGCAACGACACCACACACCAGACACTGTCCGTCACTCTGGCTCCGGAACAGCTGACGACCTCGCAGCCTCTTCTGCTGGCTGCTGCCGCAGACGCATCCGGTGGGGGAGGGGACTACGGGGCAACTCCCCTCAGCCCCTCCGCGACCTGGGAGGCCGGGGGCAGTACCGGCGACTTCACGTGGAGCTATCCACTGCGCGTCCCGCCGGCAACGGCCGGCCCGGCACCCAACCTCGCGCTCAGCTACAGCGCGCAGAGTGTTGACGGCAGGACCTCCTCCGAGAACAACCAGACCTCGGTGGTCGGCGAGGGCTTCGACATGACGGAGTCCTACATCGAGCGGAAATACGGATCCTGCAAGGACGACGGGAACGCAGGGAAGGGAGACCTCTGCTGGAAGTACGCCAACGCCACCCTCGTCCTCAACGGCAAGGCCGCGGAGCTCGTCAACGACTGCGACACCACCTCGGTCTGCGACAGCGCAGAGAAGTCCGAAGGCGACGGGGGGACCTGGCGCCTGAAGAACGACGACGCCACCAGGGTGGAGCACCTTACGGGGAACACCAGTAACGGTGACAACAACGGCGAGTACTGGAGGGTCACCACCACCAACGGGACCCAGTACTACTTCGGCAAGCACCGCCTCCCCGGATGGAGCGACCACGGCAGCGACGCCGACGATCCCGTCACCAACTCAACCTGGACGACCCCTGTTTTCGGCGACGACGCGGACGAGCCCTGCCACGCAAGCACCTACGCGGCCTCCAGCTGCAACCAGGCATGGAAATGGAACCTCGACTACGTCGTCGACCCCCACGGCAACGCCATGACCTACTGGTACGGCAAGGAAAAGAACAACTACGCGAAGAACGGCGACGACACCCCTACCACCAGCTACACGAGGGCCGGCTACCTCAAGCACACCGACTACGGTCTGCGTGCAAACAGCCTCTACACCAAGCCGGCCGCGCAACGGATCACTTACACCTATGCCCAGCGCTGTGTCGCCACCGACTGCTCCAGCTTGACGAAGGACACCAAGGCGGACTGGCCCGACGTGCCCTTCGACCTCATCTGCGGTGACGGCAAAGCATGCCCGGGCAAGATCGGCCCCACCTTTTTCACCCGGTACCGCCTCACCGACATCACCACGTCCGTCTGGACCGGCTCAGGCATGGACCGCCGCCAGGTCGACAACTGGCACCTGACCCAGAATTTCCCAGCGTCCGGCGACGCCTCCTCGCCCAGCCTGTGGCTGCAGTCCATTCAGAACACCGGCAAAGCGGGCCCCGGTGAGTCCTCCCTCCCCCCTGTCACCTTTGACGGCGTCCAAATGCCCAACCACGTCGAGGGCGGAGAAGACACCCTGCGCTACTACAAGTGGCGCATCCGCAAGATCACCAGTGAAACCGGGGCCGTCCTCACCGTCAACTACTCCGACCCGCAGTGCATTCGTGGCACCACCATGCCCGCGTCCGAAGACGCCAATACGTTGCGCTGCTTTCCCGTCTACTGGTCGCAGAACGATGCGACACCGCAACTGGACTGGTTTCACAAGTACGTCGTCACCTCGACATTCGAAGAGGATCCGACGGGCGGCGGTGACACGAAAGAGACGCGCTACTCCTACGACGGAGGCGCGGGCTGGGGATACGCCGACGACGACGGACTGACGAAGCAGAAGTACCGAACATGGAACCAATGGCGCGGATATCCCAAGGTCACCGTCATCACCGGGGACGGAACGGGTCCCACAAGCAAAACCGTGACGCTCTATATGCGGGGCCTGGACGGCGACAAGCAGAAGGACGGATCCACAAGACGGGAAAAGGTCACCGACACCACAGGCGCCGCAATCGACGATTCCCGCCAGTACGCCGGCTTCGTCCGTGAGATGGCGGCCTACAACGGCACGGAGGTCATCAGCGACACCGTCAACACGCCGTGGTCCCACCGCACGGGCAGACACGTCTACGACTGGGGCACCACAGAGTCCTGGTACATGGAGCCGGCGGCAGTCACCACCCGAACCAAGACGTCCTCCGGAACCCGAACCACGAAGGTCACCACTAGCTACGACAGCACCTACGGAATGCCTGTCAAGGTCGACGACCAGGGAGACATCGGAAAGAGCGGTGACGAGACCTGCCAGACGTCGACCTATGCGCGGAATACTGCCGACTGGCTCGTGCAGTACGCAGCACGCGTCGAGACCTACGCGAAAGACTGCGCCACCACTCCCGAACTCCCCGATGACACCATCTCGGACGTCACCACCGGATACGACGGCCAAGCAGTCGGTGCCGCGCCCACGAGAGGCGACATCACCTCCTCGTACCGGCTCTCCAGCTACACCGCGGGCGAGCCGGACTACCAGAAGATCTCCACGTCGGCTTACGACGCCCTCGGCCGCCCCACCGCGGCAACCGACGCGCTCGGCCACACGACCAAGACCGCTTACACCCCCGACGACAACGGCTATGGTCCTTTGACCAGTACCACCGTGACCAACGTCAAGGGATACGCCAGTACGACGGAAGTCGATCCGGCTTGGGGAAGCGCCACCAAGCTGACGGACGCCAACGGCAAGACCACCGAATGGGCCTTCGACGCCCTGGGACGCCTCACCGCTGTCTGGAAGCCCAACCGCGCGCGTTCCCTCGGCGACACGGCAAGCATCCTCTACACGTACAGCGTCACCAAGGACAAGGCCACTTGGGTCCGCACGGACACCATCAGAACAGACGGCAAGACCTACAACACGGCCTACGACATCTACGACGCGCTGCTGCGTCCCCGACAGAAGCAGAGTCCCGCCTCGGGCGGCGGCCGCACGATATCCGAGACCCTTTACGACGACAGGGGCCTCGCCCACGTCACCAACGAGCAGGTCTTCAACAACAACACCCCCACCGGCGCCCTCGCCAACACCATCCCCGGATCCGTCCCCGCCTCCACGGAAACCCTCTACGACGGGGCCGGCCGGGCCACGGCGTCCGTCTTCCGCGTGTACGACCAGGAACGGTGGCGCACCGCCACCGACGACCAAGGGGACCGGGTCGCCGTCACTGCGGCCCCGGGGGGCTCCGGCACACTCACCCTCAAGGACGCCCGCGGACGCGTCACCGAGCGCCGTGAGTACGCGGGACCCAGTCCCACCGGATCGGACTACACCACAACCGCCTACACCTATTACCCGGGGGGACAGATCAAGACCATGACGGGCCCCGACCGGTCCGTCTGGAGCTACACGTACGACATCCGGGGCCGGCAGACCAAGGCCGTGGATCCCGACAAGGGGACTACCACCACAACCTACGACGACGCCGACCAGGTGCGGACCGCCACCACTCGCGTCGACGGCCGATCCACCACGCTCATCACCGACTACGACGAACTCGACCGCCCGACGGGCACCTGGAACGGCGTCAAGGATGACGACCACCAGTTGACCAAGCTCACGTACGACACCGTCGCCAAGGGGAAGAGCGCCGCTTCCATCCGCTATGTCGGTGGAGCAAACGGAAAAATCTACGCCAGCCAGATCACCGGCTACAACGCCGACTACCAACCCACAGGCGCCAGGACCGTGCTCCCCGCAGACGATCCGCTCGTCAAAGCCGGAGCACCCCAGACCTTCACCACCAAGACTGCCTACAACCTCGACGGAACCATCAACAACACTGTCCTGCCTGCCGCCGGCGGGCTCCCGATCGAGACCGTTGCCTACACCTACAACAACCTCGGACTGGTCACCTCTGTCGATGGCAGTACCGACTACGTACGCCAAGTCGCCTACACCCCCTATGGCGAAACAGAACAGACCACTCTCGGTACGTCGACCACAGCCAAGCAGCTCCAGATAACCAACCGATACGAGGACGGCACCCGCCGCCTCTCCAACACCCACACCCTCGACCAGACCAACCCCGGGTACACCAGCGATGTCGACTACGCGTACGACACCGCCGGAAACGTCACCTCCATCAACAACAAGGTCGGCGGACCGGACACCCAGTGCTTCACCTACGACGGACACCAGCGTCTGACGGAGGCATGGACCCCCGGCTCGCACGACTGCGCCACCGCGAAATCCCCCGGCACGCTGGGTGGCCCGGCACCCTATTGGAACTCCTGGACCTACACGGTCGCCGGACTCAGGGACACCCGAACAGTCCACACCGCGATCGGCGACACCAGCACCACATACACCTATCCCAGCGTCACCGCGGACGGAACAGGGCAGCCCCACACCCTGACGTCGTCCACCACTGACGGCAGAACAACTTCCTATACATACGACGAGGCAGGCAACACCACGCAACGGCCAGGCGCCTCGGGCAATCAGAAACTCGCCTGGGACAGCGAAGGACACCTGTCGAGCCTGACCGAGAACGGCAGTACCACGCACTACCTGTACGACGCGGCCGGCCAACTCATGATCCGGCAGGGGCCGGACGAGACGGTCCTCTACCTCCCCGGACAGGAAGTCCACTACCACCCGGCCACCGGCACTTTCACGGCCCAGCGCTACTACACCGCGGGCGACGGCACCGCGCTGCGCACCAACACAGGACTCAGCTGGATCGTCGACGACCACCACGGCACCGCCACAATGATCGTCGATGCAGCCTCACAGCAGGTGACCCGACGCTACACCGACCCGTTCGGGGCGACGCGGGGCAGCCCACCTGCCGCATGGCCTGACGACAAGGGATTCCTCGGCGCACCGGAAGACCCCTCCACGGGACTCACGCAGGTCGGTGCGCGGCAGTACGACCCTCAGCTCGGGCGCTTCCTCTCCGTCGACCCTGTCCTGGACCAGACGGACCTCGAGTCCCTGAACGGATACGCATACGCCGACAACAATCCCGTCACCCTCTCCGACCCGACCGGGCTCCGTCCCATCGGCAACTGTGAACGCGGCTGCGCCAACAAGGACGGCAGCACCACCTTCGACTATCTGACCCCAGGTTTCAGCGGAGGCTGGACCTACCACTCGACCCGGATCTACGACCAGCAGGTAGCGATCTCCTCCGGCAGGACACACACCTCCGGGATCATGACGACCATCCTGCGCCAAGACGGTCCGGTGAAGAGGGTCCAGGTAGTTTTCAAGAAGGGACCTGAGCCCAAGCCCCGCGAAGTTGTGTTCCACGGCTATGCCATGGGGACGAACCCCGACTACTCCCCAGACGTCTCCGACGACTGGATCGACCGAGGGAAGCTCGCCACCTGGCAGAAAGTGCTGGTCGGCACCCTTTCCGGCGCCGGTCTTCTCGTTGCCGTGGCCCCCATCGCGTCCCTGGGCGCCGGCAGTTGCCTCGCAGTCGCTGTGGCCTGCGCAGAAGGAGCCGCAGACCTCATCTCCGGACCGGCAGCCGGCAGCGGTGCGACTGCTGGTGGCGGAGCAGTCGTCCTCGCAAGCAAGGCCCGGGCCGAAGCCAAGGGAGCAGAAGCCGGCCTGCCGGAAGTCGCAACGCTGTACGGCCCTTTTCACAGAAAGGGATCTCGCACGCAGGGGTCTGCGGTTGCTCAGATGCAGATTGATTCTGGTGAGCTTTGGGGAAGGACTCCACGGTTCGCTCCGCGGCCAACAGTACAGGCGTACCGAGGACCGCTGCCCCCTGACGCGAAGTCGGGCAGCATCGAGTTCTATACGACTGTGAAGCCGAAGCCGCAAAAAAACTCAATAAAAGGATATGTCGAATGGGAGGAAGGGTATGAAGATGTACGTTCTTTCCTGAAGGACGGTGATGATTGGGCTGCTATCCCAATCATCATTACTGCCGAACATCGCTGAGCACTCTCAAGTATCGCCACTCGACGCCGCCCATGGATTGGCGGTCGCGGTTATGCGCGGGTCGGGTGCGTGTTTGATCTTCGAGGTGCGCGCCCAAGTCCAATCGAAGGCGTGTAGCGTGTGCTCTGGGACCGGACCGCCATCCGTTCGGTTCCGGAGCGGCGTTACGCAGACGGGAGTTTCATGAAGAAAATTCGTCTCCCGATCCGGCCGGATGCAAGAAGAGTAAGAAAGTGACAGAGGGAATGGATATACCGGAACCGGAAGCGGGCTGGGAAGCTGCATTCCGTTACCAGGGCGGAAAGAAGAACCCGGCGTTGCAATACGGTCTATGGGAGTACGTGACCGAGGTGCTCAGACCGGTGGCCGTCCTGGACGCCCCGTTGGCGGGGCTGGCCGACAGGCTGCGGCTGGAGGTCGAGGAGAGCTGGTCGGACCTCGGAGAGGTGCGGGTGGCGGCGTTTCGCCTGAAGCGCCGGTACTTCGCTTTTCACCAGTCAAAAGATGACGAGAGCATGGGTACTGCGGTTTTTCTGCACCGGCAGCACGCCGACGTCGAGGAAGCCCTCGACGCGCTGCTTGAGGCTCTGGGAACCGGAAGAGAACTGATCCTCCAAAGGGTCGAGGAAAGGTAGCAGGTGCGGGGCGCTCGGTGGCTGAGGCGTCGCGATGCCGCCGAGCGCCCGCGGCTACGTACGTTTGTTGAGGTTGCTCTCTCGTAGGGCGCGCATCTGGATCAGGGTGAACTCCTGCTGGACCTCGGTGAGGTCGGCGTAGACCGTGAGGACCTCGGCCTCCTTGTCGCGGCTGACGGTGCCGGGGACCGGGCGGCCGAGCGAGGCGTAGATCTTGTCGAGCGAGTAGCGGGGGAACTCCTCGGACAGCGTCACGAGGCTCGTCCGCTGGGGTCCCCGGCCGTAGCCGCGCTTGCGGTGCACCCAGTGGTTGACGGTGGCCGAGGAGACGCCGATGCGCCGGGCGATCTCGCTCTCGGAGACCTTGTAGTCCTGCTTAAGCCGGATGAGGAGCTGCGCGAAGTCCTCCTCGTCGCGCTCGGCGGCGGGGTCGCGCGCGACGTTGCGGGCAGCGTTCTGCCCCGCGGTCGGTTCGCCCGTCGGGTCGGTGGGACGGTCGGCGGTCGGTTCAGCGTCTGCCACGGGCTACAGACTGCCTGGCTCCTTCTACTTTTCGCAAGCAAAAGTAGAAGGCCGTGCCATACGGACCTCATGTGCGCACAGAAGGTGTGCGAGTGATCACGTCGAGTCACCGGCGAAGGCATTGCGTCGTTGACACTCTTGTAACTGCAACTGTAGAAAAGTAGCCGCACCTCGTCCGGAGGCGTCCCACAGCTCACCGACCCCGCATGAGGTACCCGATGCCGAAAGTGCTCCGTAAGGCACACGGCCAGCCGTTGCGCGACGAAATGCGTCGGCAGGGCCTGTCAGGTCCGGGCCTCGCCGCCAGGACCAAGGAGATCGACCCCGCAGGGCGCGGGGTCAGCGCCGCCACGATCGGCCGCATCGCGGGCCGCGGGAGCACGGCGCGCGAGCGCTGCGAACTGAGCACGGCCTGGCTGATCGCGGAGGTCCTCGACGCGCGGATGCACGATCTGTTCAGCCTGCCGCCGTCGGCCGCCGCGGGGGCGGAGAAGGCTTAGGCGTGCCGTCGTTATGCCACTGGCATATCCGGTACACCTGTAACGGATCCGCTGATCTTCCCGCGCGCCGCGCGCCCCGGCCCGCCCCCGGACAGGCGGCGGGGGCGGGCCCCCTCGGGCACCCGCCCCCGCCACCGTCGCTCAACGTCGTCCGGGCGCACTCCCCGGGCCGGCCCGCACGCTTCCCGCGCCCGGCCCGGCCCGCGCGCCCGCGCCCTACGCGTCGCCCCCCGCCGCGCCCGGGTCGGCCGCCGCCACGTCGAGCAGCCGGTAGCGGTCGAGGGCCTGCTTGGGCGCCGAGCGGTCGACCTTGCCCTCCCTGGCCAGCTCGCTCAGGACCGCGAGCACGATCGAGTGCGCGTCGATGTGGAAGAAGCGCCGCGCCGCGCCCCGGGTGTCGGCGAAGCCGAAGCCGTCGGCGCCCAGCGACTGGTAGGTGCCGGGCACCCACCGCGCGATCTGGTCGGGCACCGCCCGCATCCAGTCCGACACCGCGACGAACGGGCCCTGCGCGTCCGCGAGTTTGCGGGTCACGTACGGCGTGCGCTGCTCCTCCTCCGGGTGCAGGAGGTTGTACTCCTCGGCCGCCATCGCCTCGCGCCGCAGCTCCGTCCAGGACGTCGCGGACCAGACGTCGGCGCGTACGTTCCACTCGTCGGCGAGGATGCGCTGCGCCTCCTCGGCCCACGGCAGCGCCACGCCGGAGGCGAGGATCTGCGCGGGGATCTCGCCCGCCGTCGCCGTCCGCAGGCGGTGGATGCCCCTGAGGATGCCCTCCACGTCCACGTCCTCGGGCTCCGCGGGGTGCTGGATCGGCTCGTTGTAGACGGTGAGGTAGTAGAAGACGTCGGGGTCCTCGCCCTCCGCCGCCTCGCCGTACATCCGGCGCAGGCCGTCCTTGACGATGTGCGCGATCTCGAAGCCGTACGCCGGGTCGTAGGCGACGCACCCCGGGTTGGTCGACGCCAGCAGGTGCGAGTGGCCGTCCGCGTGCTGGAGGCCCTCACCGGTCAGCGTCGTGCGGCCCGCGGTCGCGCCCAGTACGAAACCGCGCGCCATCTGGTCGGCCATCTGCCAGAACTGGTCGCCGGTGCGCTGGAATCCGAACATCGAGTAGAAGACGTACACCGGGATCAGCGGCTCGCCGTGCGTGGCGTACGCGGAGCCCGCGGCGATCGCCGAGGCCGTGCAGCCCGCCTCCGTGATGCCGTCGTGCAGCAGCTGCCCGGTCTCCGACTCCTTGTACGACAGCAGGAGTTCGCGGTCCACCGACTCGTACTGCTGGCCCAGCGGGTTGTAGATCTTGGCGCTCGGGAAGAACGAGTCCATGCCGAACGTGCGGTACTCGTCCGGCGCGATCAGCACGAACCGCCTGCCGATCTCCTTGTCCCGCATCAGGTCCTTCAGCAGCCTGACGAACGCCATCGTCGTCGCGATCGACTGCTGACCCGAGCCCTTCCTGACCGTCGCGTACGCCTTGTCGCCCGGCAGCGCGAGCGGCTTCGAGCGCACCACGCGCGTCGGCACGTAGCCGCCGAGCGCCTGGCGGCGGTCGTGCATGTACTGGATCTCCTCCGAGTCGCGGCCCGGGTGGTAGTACGGCGGCAGGCCGCTCTCCAACTCCTTGTCCGGGATGGGCAGGTGGAGCCGGTCGCGGAAGCCCTTCAGGTCGTCGACCGTCAGCTTCTTCATCTGGTGCGTCGCGTTGCGGCCCTCGAAGTTCGGGCCGAGCGTCCACCCCTTGACGGTCTGCGCGAGGATCACCGTGGGCTGGCCGCTGTGCGCCTTGGCCGCCGCGTACGCCGCGTACACCTTGCGGTGGTCGTGGCCGCCGCGCCCGAGGTGCAGGATCTGCTCGTCGGTCATGTTCTCGACCATCGCCCGCAGCCGGTGGTCGTCGCCGAAGAAGTGGTCCCTGATGTACGCGCCGCTCTCCGTCGCGTACGTCTGGAACTGTCCGTCAGGCGTGGTGTTGAGGCGGTTGACCAGCACGCCGTCGCGGTCCTGCGCGAGCAGCGGGTCCCAGGTGCGGTCCCACACGAGCTTGATGACGTTCCAGCCGGCGCCGCGGAACACCGACTCGAGTTCCTGGATGATCTTGCCGTTGCCGCGGACCGGGCCGTCGAGGCGCTGGAGGTTGCAGTTGACGACGAACGTGAGGTTGTCGAGGTTCTCGCGCGCCGCGATCGTCAGCTGGCCGAGCGACTCGACCTCGTCCATCTCGCCGTCGCCGAGGTACGCCCACACGTGCGAGTCCGAGGTGTCCGCGATGCCGCGCGCCTGCATGTAGCGGTTCATCCGCGCCTGGTAGATCGCGGAGAGCGGGCCGAGGCCCATCGACACCGTGGGGAACTCCCAGAAGTCCGGCATCAGCCGCGGGTGGGGGTAGCTGGAGAGGCCGTCGGGCGCCTTCGACTTCTCCTGCCTGAACGCGTCGAGCTGCGCCTCGCTGAGGCGGTCGAGGAGGAAGGCGCGGGCGTAGATGCCGGGGGAGGCGTGCCCCTGGAAGAAGATCTGGTCGCCCGACCTGCCCTCGTCCTTGCCGCGGAAGAAGTGGTTGAAGCCCACGTCGTAGAGCGACGCCGACGACGCGAAGGTGGCGATGTGGCCGCCGACCCCGATGCCGGGGCGCTGCGCCCGCGAGACCATCACGGCCGCGTTCCAGCGGGTCGCGTTGAGGACCTTGCGCTCGATCTCCTCGTTGCCGGGGAAGAACGGCTCGTCCCTGGTGGCGATGGTGTTGACGTAGTCCGTGCTGCGCATCTCCGGCACGGCGACGCGCTTCTCCCGCGCGCGCTCGATCAGCCGGAGCATCAGGTACCTGGCGCGCTCCCGGCCGCGCTCGTCGACCGCGGCGTCGAGCGAGTCGAGCCACTCCTGGGTCTCTTCTGGGTCGAAGTCCGGGACCTGGCTGGGAAGGCCGCCAATGATGATCGGGGTGCGATCTGATCCGGAAGCCACGCTGTTCCCTCGCTGTCTGTGGGCTGGCTGGGGTGTCCGGGCTGACTGGGTCGCCCGGGATATCTGGTTGTCCGAGCTGCTTCTACGGGTGTCGCCGCTGTCTCCGCGGGTGCCGTACGCCGCACCCATCGTGTACCGCGACGTACGCGGACGTCACCTCTACCGGGAGGTAACAGGCCGCCGCGCCGTGCGGGGCCGGTACGGGCGCGCCGCAGGGGGAACGCGCGCCCACCCGCGTAGCGTGCCCGTACCCCCGCGACCGGGGGAGCGCGGCGGCGCCGGGGCCACGCCCGGGCCCGGCGGATCCGCGAAGGTTCCTACCCGAACGGCGTAGCCGTACGGCATACCATGGCAAACATGGAGAAAAGAAGTGCGGGCCGTCGCACAGGGTCGCCCCCCGACCGCCGCAGGGAACGGGGGAGAGGCCCGGAACGTCACCGTTTCGGCGGTCTCGACCGCCGGGTACTTGCGCGATCCGTCGCGCCCGTGTGGACTACGGCCAATGCTTCGCCCGTGCGCGAAGCCGAAGAACTCACCGAAACATGATCAGGAGGCAATCCGTGAGCGCGACCGCGGACCACGCGGAGGAGCGGACCAACCAGGCGGCACGTCTGGGGTTCGAGCCCGGACAGGTGGTCCAGGAGATCGGCTACGACGACGACGTCGAGCCGGAGCTCCGCGAGTCCATCGAGGCCGTCACCGGCCAGGACCTCGTCGACGAGGAGTACGACGACGTTGCCGACGCCGTCCTCCTCTGGTTCAGGGACGAGGACGGCGACCTTACGGACGCGCTGGTGGACGCCATCGGTCTGATCGAGGACGGCGGCGTGATCTGGCTGCTGACGCCCAAGACCGGCCGCGACGGCTACGTCGAGCCGAGCGACATCAACGAGGCAGCCCAGACGGCCGGCCTGTCGCAGACCAAGAGCGTCAACGCGGGCAAGGACTGGACCGGAAGCCGGCTCGTCACGCCCAAGACGGCCAAGAGCAAGCGCTGATCCCGCCGCCCCGGCCCCGCCGCCCGACCTGGCGCGGGCCGGGAGCGGCGTGCCGCCGTTGTGGCGGCACCGGGGGCCCGCCCGTCCGGGCGCGCGGCCGGGCTGCGTAGGCTGACCCGGGTGCGGGCGGCCGGAGCGCCGCCCCGGCGGGAAAGGACACGCCCCATGGCCGTCGCGGTCGGCGCGCAGGCGCCGGACCTCAGCCTTCAGGACCAGCACGGCAGGACCGTGCGGCTCTCGGACCACCGCGCCCGCGGCGACCGCCCCGGCAGCCCGGTCCTCCTGGTCTTCTATCCGCACGCGTTCAGCGGCACCTGCACCGGCGAGCTCCAGGAGCTGCGCGACCGGGCCGCGGCCTTCGACGAGGCGGGCGCCCAGGTGCTCGGCTGCTCCGTCGACTCGCTCTACGCCCAGCGCGCCTTCGCCGAGCAGGAGGGCTTCGGTTTCCCGCTGCTCGCCGACTTCTGGCCGCACGGCGCCGCCGCCCGCGCCTTCGGCGTCCTGGACGAGGAACGGGGCCGCGCGGTGCGCGGCACGTTCCTCGTCGACAGGGCGGGGATCCTGCGCTGGAGCGTGGTCAACCCCGTTCACGAGGCCCGGGACACCGACGCCTATCTGAAGGCGCTGGCACGGCTCTGACGTGCCGCGCCGCCGGTCCGCGGGCCCCGGGGGCCCGCCGCCGAAATAGCGCGGGTGACGGGAACCGGTCACTAGGATCGAGACGTTGATCCGAATGGCAACGCATCAGGGGGCGCGAGGCCCGCGGCAGCTGCCGCTGACCACGGCCGCCGGCCCCGACAACCAATGGGAGGACTCGTGGGAGTCAGCCTCAGCAAGGGCGGAAACGTCTCGCTGACCAAGGCCGCGCCCAACCTGACCGCGGTGACCGTGGGTCTGGGCTGGGACGTCCGTACGACGACAGGGCAGGACTTCGACCTCGACGCCAGCGCGCTGCTGACGAACGCCGAGGGCAAGGTCACACAGGACGCCAATTTCGTCTTCTTCAACAACCTCAAGAGCCCCGACGGCTCCGTCGAGCACACCGGTGACAACCTCACCGGTGAGGGCGAGGGCGACGACGAGCAGATCAAGGTCAATCTGACCACGGTCCCCGCCGACGTCGAGAAGATCGTCTTCCCGGTCTCCATCTACGACGCGGAGACCCGCCAGCAGTCCTTCGGCCAGGTGCGCAACGCGTTCATCCGCGTCGTCAACCAGGCCGACAACAACGAGCTGGCCCGCTACGACCTCACCGAGGACGCCTCGACGGAGACCGCGATGGTCTTCGGCGAGCTGTACCGCAACGGGGCCGAGTGGAAGTTCCGCGCCATCGGCCAGGGGTACGCCTCGGGGCTGCGCGGCATCGCGCAGGACTTCGGCGTCAACGTCTGAGCCGCGGCCGAGGCCGCACCGCGCACGGCACGCCCGTCCGGCGCCGCACGGTCCCGTGCGGCGCCGGACGCGCCTTCCGGGCCCCCGAGGGGCAGGGAGGGCCGCCCGGAACCGCTCCGGGCCGAAGCGGCGTGAAGTGCATGAAGAACACCCCCGTGGGCAGGACGACAAGCGCGTCGGGCCCCCGCCCGCAGGGGGACCGCACCACCGCGCCGGGGCCACCGCCCCGGACCACCATCGGGGAGGACAACACCATGGGCGTCACGCTCGCCAAGGGAGGCAACGTCTCCCTCTCCAAGGCCGCACCCAATCTCACGCAGGTGCTCGTCGGGCTCGGCTGGGACGCGCGCTCCACCACGGGAGCCGACTTCGACCTCGACGCCAGCGCGCTGATGTGCCGCGAGGGCCGCGTCATGGGCGACGAGTACTTCGTGTTCTACAACAACCTCAAGAGCCCCGAGGGGTCGGTCGAGCACACCGGTGACAACCTCACCGGTGAGGGCGAGGGCGACGACGAGACGCTGCTGGTGGACCTGACCCTGGTGCCGCAGAACTGCGACAAGATCGTCTTCCCGGTCTCGATCCACGACGCCGACAACAGGCGCCAGACCTTCGGCCAGGTCAGCAACGCGTTCATCCGCGTCGTCAACCAGGCGGACGGCCAGGAGCTCGCCCGCTACGACCTCACCGAGGACGCCTCGACCGAGACGGCGATGATCTTCGGCGAGCTCTACCGACACGGCGGCGAGTGGAAGTTCCGCGCCGTGGGCCAGGGGTACGCGTCGGGGCTGCGGGGCATCGCCCTAGACTTCGGGGTCAATGTTGCGTAAAGCAGTGCTCTGCACGGGGGAAAGCCCGTATCACCGGATGGGGTAGCAGTGATCCTGAAAACCTTTCGCTGGCCGTTGGTCATCACGGTCCTCGGCCTTGCGGCCTCGGCCGTGTTCTGGGGGTGGGAGGCGTTCGGGGTCGTCCTGATCCTTTCGATCCTGGAAATCTCCCTCTCCTTCGACAACGCGGTCGTCAACGCCGGCGTGCTGAAGAAGCTCAACGCCTTCTGGCAGAAGATCTTCCTCACCATCGGCGTGCTGATCGCCGTCTTCGGCATGCGGCTGGTCTTCCCCGTGCTGATCGTGGCCATCACGGCCAAGGTGAACCCCGTCGAGGCGGTGCGCCTCGCGGTCGACAACCCGAGCCGCTACGAGTCGCTGGTGACCGACGCCCACCCGGCGATCGCCGCCTTCGGCGGGATGTTCCTGCTGATGATCTTCCTCGACTTCATCCTCGAGGACCGGGACATCAAGTGGCTCGCCTGGATCGAGCGGCCCCTGGCCAAGCTCGGCAAGGTCGACATGCTCTCGGTCTGCGTCGCGCTGATCGTCCTCGTCGTCGCGTCCCAGACCTTCGCCGCCCACGCCCACACGAGCGCGGGCCACGGCGTCGACAAGTCGTCCACGGTCCTGCTGTCCGGGGTCGCGGGCCTCATCACGTACCTCATCGTGGGCGGGCTCTCCTCGCACTTCGAGAACAGCCTCGAAGAAGCCGAGGAGCGCGAGGAGGAAGAGGAGGAGAAGGCGCGCGCCGCGGGGCGCACGGTCTCCGCGGTCGGCCTCGCGGGCAAGGCCGCGTTCTTCATGTTCCTCTACCTCGAAGTGCTCGACGCGTCGTTCTCGTTCGACGGCGTCATCGGCGCCTTCGCCATCACCAACCACATCTTCTGGATGGCGGTCGGCCTCGGCATCGGCGCCATGTACATCAGGTCCCTCACGGTCTACCTGGTGCGCCAGGGCACCCTCGACGACTACGTCTACCTGGAGCACGGCGCGCACTACGCCATCGGCGCCCTCGCCGTGATCCTGCTCGTCACGATCCAGCACGAGATCAACGAGGTCGTCACCGGCCTCGTCGGCGTGGTCCTCATCGGCGCCTCGTTCTGGTCGTCGATCCGCCGCAACCGCGCCCTGTCGGCCCGGGACGGCGACGGCGGGGACGGCGGCGACAGCGGGTCGCCCGGCGCCCAGGAGAAGGCGGGCGCGCAGGCCTGAGCCGGGCGCCGGCGCGCGCCTGCCCGGCGCCTTTGTCGTACGGATATGCCGGCGCGCGACACGTGTGCGACTCCGTGCGACCCCGTGTGACCCGTCGGAGGCGGGGACCCGGGTGTGGGGCGCAGGTCCGCCAGGGAACGCTTTTCCGCGGGGGTGGCCACCGGACCCGGGTCCGTAGGGCCGCCCCCGCAGTCTCAGGCCGGATGCACGAGGGTGGGAGTGAGCATGTCTTTCTGGGACGGTCTGCGGCCGGGAGGCAGGGTCGCGCAGTTCGACTCGGGCAGCGCCGCCAGCAACGCCATCGAACTGACCAAGCGGCACTCCTCGGTGTCGCTGTCCAAGCAGGACGCGGCCACCGGCAACCTCCGGGTCAACCTGTCGTGGCGGATGCGGACCTCGGACATCGAGGGCCGCTCGAAGCAGGGCGGCCTGCTGCGCCACCCGCTGAAGATGTTCCAGCCCGACGTGGTGCAGGCGCACACGCAGGGCATGGTCAACGTCGACCTCGACCTCGGCTGCCTGTACGAGCTGACGGACGGCAGCAAGGGCGTCGTCCAGCCGCTCGGCGGCTTCTTCGGCGACCTCAACACCTCGCCGTACATCAAGCTCAGCGGCGACGACCGGTTCGGCGCGCCCTCCGGGGAGACGATCTTCGTCAACCTCGACCACCGCGACGAGATCAAGCGCCTGCTGTTCTTCGTCTACATCTACGACCAGACGCCGGCCTTCGACCGTACGCACGCCAAGGTCACGCTCTACCCGAGCAGCGGCCCCCGCGTGGAGATCGAGCTGGACGAGCGGGCCCCCGAGGCGCGCTCCTGCGCCGTCTTCTCCCTGGAGAACGTCAAGGGCGACCTGCTGGTGCGGCGCGAGGTCCGCTTCGTCTACGGCTTCCAGGCCGAGCTCGACCGCCTCTACGGCTGGGGCCTCCAGTGGGGCCGCGGGTACAAGACCAAGGCCTGAGGCGCGGCACGCCCCCGCGGGCAGATCGCCGCCCGCGGGCCGGCATGGAAAACGGGCGAGGGGTACCCGGTCGGTATGAAGACCGCCAATCCGGACCCCGATCCGCGCACCACCCCCGGGCTCGAACCCGGGGGCGGCGTCCCGCCGGGCGAGACACCGCCGGCGGAGGGCAGCACGTCGGAGGCGGGGCCCCTGCAGGAGACGTCGCCGGGGTGGGGCAGGGCCCCGCTCACGGTGATCCTGGCGCTCGTCGTGGTGGTCGCCGGCTTCTTCCTCGCCTACGCCGTGGTGGTGTGAGGCACACCGCGTGCTACGCGGTGGGAAGGAACTGCGGCCCCATCGGCGGGAGCCTGAAACCCGGGTCGGGCGCGGGCGCGGCGGCCGCCGCGGGCCGGGGATAGCCGTAGCCGTACGGCTGGGGAGCCGCGGGCTGCGGATAGCCGTACGCGGGCGGTGCGGCGAGCGCGGGCGCCGCGAGGGGGTAGCCGTAGGTGGCGGGCGGGGCGGCGGCGGGCGTCCCGTTCGCCGCGGGTGCGGGCGTCCCGTCCTGCGTGTCGGGCGCGGCCCCGGCCTCCTCCGCCTCGTCGACCGAGATGCCGAAGGCGGTGGCGAGGCCCACGAGGCCCGTGGGATAGCCCTGGCCGACCGCGCGGAACTTCCAGCCGTCGCCGCGCCGGTACAGCTCGCCGCAGATGATCGCGGTCTCCTCGCCGGTCTCCGGCCGCACGTCGAACACCGCGATCGGCTCGCCGTCGGCCGCGCCCGCGTCGTACAGCAGGATCCGCAGGTCCGGCACGTGCCCGAAGGGCTCGCCGTCCGAGGACGCCGCGAGCACCACCTGGTCCACGGACGCGTCGAGCGCGGCGAGGTCCGCCTCCACGGAGTCCGTGAGGCCGTCGGGGCGCTGCTTCTTCGCCAGCCGCCGCACGGCGCCCGAGGGGTGGCGCGGCTGGTTGTAGAAGACGAAGTCCTCGTCGGAGCGCACCCGTCCGTCGCGTCCGAGCAGCAGCGCAGACGCGTCCACGTCCGGGACGCCCGCGCCCGGGGACCAGCGCAGCACGGCCCGAACGGCCGTGGCGTCGAGCGGGACGTTGGAGCCCTTCAGCATCGCTTGCGTCATGCCGGACATCCTGCCTCCCCGCCCGCCGGCGGGACAACGCCGCCCGGGCCCCTGCCGCGCCCCGCGCGCGGGG
This sequence comes from Streptomyces sp. NPDC047002, assembly GCF_040704505.1. Taxonomy (NCBI): domain Bacteria; kingdom Bacillati; phylum Actinomycetota; class Actinomycetes; order Kitasatosporales; family Streptomycetaceae; genus Streptomyces; species Streptomyces sp. NPDC047002. The sequence goes on along the minus strand of NZ_JBEYWC010000003.1, from coordinate 9,725 downwards.
CGCGTCCCGGCGTGTGGCGTGAAGGCAACCAGGATTTCACGCGGGGTGGGAACCGCCGACATCGATCCATACGTACTATTACCGGCCACCTGTGCGGGTGGCCGGTTCAGTGCTACGGGTAGTTCGGGGGATGACAGATGCGTCATTTCGGCCATGTCTCGCCGGAGGACCGGCAGCGCCTCTTCCACCGCGAGCCTGTGGAGTTCACCAGGGACGACCCCGCGGGCCTCCTCGCGACGGCCCTGGGCGCCACGCTCTACAGCCCGGCGACCCGGCCGCGCCTCGCCGACGCCGTCGTCAAGCAGACCGGGCTCGGCGTGCGGTCCATGGTGCTCTGTCTTGAGGACTCCATCGCGGACGGCGAGGTCGCCGTGGGCGAGGCCAACCTCGTCGAGCAGCTCACCGAGCTGGCGGCGCGCGACGACGAGACGCCGCTGCTGTTCGTCCGGGTCAGGGCGCCGGGGCAGATAACCGACCTGGTGCGCAGGCTCGGCCCCGCGGCCCGGCTGCTGTCCGGATTCGTGCTGCCGAAATTCACCTACGAGCACGGCGAGCCGTTCCTTGAGGCGCTCGCCGAGGCCGAGTACTCCTCGGGGCACCGCCTCTTCGCGATGCCCGTGCTGGAGTCGCCCGAGCTGCTGCACCTGGAGACCCGCACCAGCACCCTCGTCGACATCGCGGCCGTCGTCGACAAGTACCGCGACCGCGTCCTCGCGCTGCGCCTCGGCGTGACCGACTTCTGCTCCGCGTACGGGCTGCGGCGCGCCGCCGACACGACCGCGTACGACGTGGGGATCGTCGCGCACGTCATCGCGGACGTGGTGAACGTGCTGGGCCGCGCCGACGGCAGCGGTTTCACCATCACAGGGCCCGTGTGGGAGTACTTCCGCCTCCAGGAGCGCATGTTCAAGCCGCAGCTGCGCGCCAGCCCCTTCGAGGAGGGGCGCGCGCAGTCGCTCCGCACGACGCTGATCGAGCACGACCTCGACGGGCTGCTGCGGGAGATCGAGCTCGACCGGGCCAACGGCCTGCTCGGCAAGACCTGCATCCACCCCTCGCACGTCATCCCCGTGCACGCGCTCTCCGTGGTCAGCCACGAGGAGTACGGCGACGCGCAGGACATTTTGCGCCCCGAGCGCGGCGGCGGGGGCGTGCTGCGCTCCGCGTACACCAACAAGATGAACGAGGTGAAGCCGCACCGCGCCTGGGCCGAGCGCACCCTGCGGCGCGCCGAGGTCTTCGGCGTGGCGCGCGAGGACATCGGCTTCGTGGAGCTGCTTGCGGCCGGACTCGGGCGGTGAGGCGGGTGAGGCGGGTGAGGCGGGCAGGGGCGGTGAGCTCGGCGGGGTCGGTGGATGAGGTGCGCTCGGCGGGAGCGGCGGGGTTGATGGGAGCGGGGGAGCCGGTGGAGGCGGGAGTGCGACGGGTGGCGCGCGGGGCCGACGAGGGGCGTGCGGCGCAGGAGGCGCCCGGCGCCCAGGGGGGCGGTCAGGAGGCGCCGGGCGCGCGGGAAGGCGGTCAGGACGGCGCCCCGAAGCCGGGGGACCCCTGGGCCGGGACCTGGGTCGCCGAGCGGCTCGGCGTGGAGCTCGGCGGCGACCCCGGCCTGCGGGGCCTGCTGGGCCTCGCGCTGCGCGACAACCCCAAGCGCGCCCATCTGCTGGTCTCCACCGTGCTCGGCAAGCATGTGCCGCAGCTCCCCTCCGTGGTGCACGGCACCGGCGTACGGCTCGGGGAGCGGGTCGCCGTGCTGCTCGGCGACAGCGTGCGCCGCGCGGTGGTCCTCGGCTACGCGGAGACCGCGACGGCCCTCGGCCACAGCGTCGCCGACGGCCTGCGCCACGCCCCCTACCTGCACTCCACCCGGCGCCCTGTCGCCGGGGTCGCGGCGGCAGGCGGCTTCGAGGAGTCCCACTCGCACGCCACCTCGCACCTGCTGCTGCCCGAGGACCCCGCCCTGCTCGCGGGGGGTGGGCCGCTGGTGCTCGTGGACGACGAGTTTTCCACGGGCAACACCGTCCTCAACACGATCCGCGCGCTCCACGACCGCGCCCCGCGCGCCTGGTACGTGATCGTGGCGCTCGTCGACATGCGCTCCGCCGCCGACCGGGAGCGGTTCGCCGCGTTCGCCGCGGAGATCGGGGCGCGCGTCGACCTCGTCGCCCTCGCGTCGGGGACCGTGCGGCTGCCCGACGGCGTGCTCGGCCGCGGCAGGGAGCTCGTCGCCGCGCACGCCGAGGCGCAGACCCCGGATGCCGCCCTGCTGGCCGCCGCGCCCGCGCCCGCGGCGGGCGCCGTCGTACGCGCCGCGCTCGCGTGGCCCGCCGGGCTGCCTGACGGCGGACGGCACGGCTTCCTCCCCGCCCACAGGACCGTGCTCGACGCGGCGCTGCCCGGCATGGCCGCGGCCGTCGCCGCCGCCCTGCCGCAGGGCGCGCGGCGCGTGCTGGTCCTCGGTCACGAGGAGCTGATGTACGCGCCGCTGCGGATCGCGGCGGCGCTCCAGACGCGGGGCGGCGCCGAGGTGCGGTTCTCGACCACGACGCGCTCGCCGGTGCTCGCGGTCGACGACCCCGGCTACGCGATCCGCAGCAGGCTCGTCTTTCCCGCCCACGACAGCGCCCAGTTCCCGCCGGGCTCGCCGGACGGCACCGGCCCCCGGTACGCGTACAACGTCGCGGGCGGCGGCTTCGACGCGGTCGTGCTCGTCGTGGACTCGGCGGGTGACACACCCGAACTGCACGCCTCCGGAGGGCTGTTGGCGCAGCTGGCCGGGCAGGCGCCGCGGGTGGTGCTCGCCGTGGTCCCCACCTACGCACCGGCCGCCGCGCGGCCCGCGCCCGAGGGGCGCGCGCCCACCGCACCCGAACGACAGGACACGCCCATGCTGCCCGAGCCGCTGCGCGGCCCCGCCTTCTCCTCGTACGCCCCCGACGAGGTCGGCTGGCTCCTTCAGGACCTGTCCGACGTGGAGTTGGAGGCGCCCACCGAGGAGCGCGAGGAGGCCATCCAGAGCGGCGGCGCGCACTACGCGGAGTCGCTGCCCGTCGAGTACCAGCCGAGCGCCGCCTACCAGGAGCTGTTCCGCGCAGCCCTCGACGCGTCGGCGGCCCGGGTCGCGCGGGCCGTGGGCGCCGTCACCGAGACCGTGCTCGCGGAGCGCTCGCCGCGCCCCGTCCTGGTGTCGCTGGCCCGCGCGGGCACCCCGGTGGGCGTGCTGATGCGGCGCTGGGCCGCCCACCGGCACGGCCTCGACCTGCCGCACTACGCGGTCTCCATCGTGCGCGGCCGCGGCATCGACACCGCCGCCATGCGCTGGCTCGCCGCGCACCACGACCCGGCGGACGTGGTGTTCGTGGACGGCTGGACGGGCAAGGGCGCCATCACCCGTGAACTGGCCACGGCCATTGGGCAGTTCGAGGGGTTCGACCCGGAGGTCGCGGTGCTCGCGGACCCCGGCGGCTGTGTGCGGACGTACGGCACGCGCGAGGACTTCCTCATCCCGTCCGCCTGCCTCAACTCGACGGTCTCCGGGTTGGTCTCGCGCACCGTGCTCCGCTCCGACCTGGTCGGGCCCGACGACTTCCACGGCGCGAAGTTCTACCGCTCGCTCGCCGGCGCCGATGTCTCCGGACTGTTCCTCGACGCCGTCTCCGCGCGGTTCGCCGAGGTCGCCGACGGCGTCGAGGCCGACGCCAGGGAACTGCTCGCCGCCGACCGCGCGCCGACCTGGGCGGGCTGGGCCGCGGTCGAGCGGATCAGCGAGGAGTACGGCATCCACGACGTGAACCTCGTCAAGCCCGGCGTCGGCGAGACCACGCGCGTGCTGCTGCGCCGCGTCCCCTGGCGCGTCCTCGCCGCGCGCGGCGCGGGCGCCGACCTCGACCATGTGCGGCTGCTCGCAGCGCAGCGCGGCGTGCCGGTCGAGGAGGTCGACGGACTCCCTTACAGCTGCGTGGGGTTGATCCATCCGCGGTTCACCCGCGGCGCGACAGGCGCGGACGGCAGGGCGGTGCCGGCCCCGTGAGCGACCCGCGCACCGTGGTCGCGAGCGACCTGGACCGCACCCTCGTCTACTCCGCCGCCGCCCTCGGCCTGACCGTGCCGGACGCCGCGGCGCCCCGGCTGCTGTGCGTCGAGGTGTACGAGGGCAGACCGCTGTCGTACCTCACCGAGATCGCGGCGGGGCTGCTGGACGCGCTCGCCCGCGCCGCGGTTTTCGTGCCGACGACGACCCGCACGAGAGAGCAGTACCACAGGATCCGACTGCCCTGCCCGCCACCGGAGTTCGCGATCTGCGCCAACGGCGGCCACCTCCTCGTGGACGGGGTCTCCGACCCGGCGTGGCAGGCGAGGGTCGCCGGGCTGCTCGCCGACGCCTGCGCGCCGCTCGCCGAGGCGCGCAAGCGGCTGACCGCGGACGCCGACCCGGCCTGGCTGCTCAAGGAGCGGGTCGCGGAGGACCTGTTCGTGTACGCGGTCGTCGACAGGGCGCTGCTGCCGCAGAGTTGGCTGGACGATCTCGCCGACTGGGCGGCCGGGCGCGGCTGGTCGGTCTCCCTCCAGGGCCGCAAGGTCTATGCCGTGCCCCGGCCGTTGACCAAGAGCGCCGCGCTCGCCGAGGTGGTACGGCGCACCGGCGCCGGCCTCACCCTCGCCGCGGGCGACTCCCTCCTCGACGCCGACCTGCTCACGGCCGCCGACCGCGCCTGGCGCCCCGGCCACGGCGAGCTCGCCGACGCGGGGTGGACGGCGCCCGGCGTCACCGCCCTGTCCACCGCGGGGGTGCTCGCGGGCGAGGAGATCCTGCGCGCGTTCCTGCGGGCGGCCACGGAGTGAGCACGGCCGCGTGCCCGCCTTCGGGCCGGCCCGGCGCCCCTGGCCTGCGCCTTCGCGGTGCCAGGCGGTGGCGCGCCGGGGCGGCGGACGCTTAGCCTGCCGGTGGGCGGACGACCGGGCGGCCGCCCGCCCTGCTCCGGCCCGCCCCACCGGCCCGCAGACCGGTCCGCCACGCCGCCCTGTGCCCCCCCGCGCCAGAAACGGATGCCCGTGCCGTACGCCTCAGCCCCCTTCGACTTCGACGCCGTCGACCTCGCCGCCGTGCGCCGCCGCCACCACACCAAGTGGGAGGGCGCGGGCGAGGGCGTCCTCGCGCTCTCCGTCGCCGAGACCGACTTCGCGCCCGCCCCGCCCGTCGCCGCCGCCCTCGGCCGGGCCCTCGCCGACGGCGACCTCGGCTATGCGCCGCCCGGCGCGCTCGGGCTGCCCGCGGCCTTCGCCGCGTTCGCGGGGCGCCACTGGGGCTGGCACCCCGACCCGGCCGCCTTCGTGCCGGTGCCCGAGGTGATGGTCGGCGTGGTGGAGGCGCTGCGGGTACTGACAGCGCAGGGAGACGGCGTGGTCGTGGAGACGCCCGCGTACGGCCCGTACTTCCGGGTGCTGCGCGAGACGGGCCGCACCCTCGTGCCCGTGCCGCTGCTGCGGACGGAGGACGGCTGGCGGCGGGACACCGAGGGGCTGCGCCGCGCGTTCGCGGGCGGCGCGAAGGCGATGCTGCTGTGCAACCCGCACAACCCCACCGGCTTCCTCGCGGACCGCGACGAACTCACCGCCGTCGCAGGGCTCGCTGCGGAGCACGGCGTCGCGGTCGTCGCGGACGAGATCTGGGCGCCCCTCGTGCTGGACGGCGGGCCAGGCTTCACCCCGTACGCCACGCTGCCGCAGGGGGACGGGGCCCGCGCGGTCGTCCTCACCTCGGCGTCGAAGGCGTACAACGTGCCAGGCCTGAAGTGCGCCCTGCTCCTGCCGGCCACCGAGGGCGCGGCGGCGGCGCTGCGCGGCCTGCCCGAGCTGATCTCCCACCGGATCTCCCTGCTGGGCGCCCTCGCGGGGGAGGCGGCGTTCGCCGAGGGCGACACGTGGCTGGCGGGCCTGCGCGCGCATCTGGGCGCGGCCCGCGACCTGCTGACCCGCCGTCTCGCCGAGCACGCGCCCGCGGTCCGCTGCGCGCCCCCGGCCGCGACCTATCTCGCCTGGCTCGACCTGCGGGGCCTGCCGGGCGGCGCGCCCACCGCCGCCGAGGTGGAGCGGCGCACCGGCGTGCGGCTCTCGGACGGCGACGAGTACGGCGCGCCGGGCTGGGCGCGGCTCAACTTCGGCACGAGCACGGCGGTGCTCGACGAGGCCGTGCGGCGGCTGCACGCCCTGTGACGCGCGGCCGCCGCGCGGCCCGTGCCGCTCGCGGCGGTTCTGTGCGGTGCCCCCGCGGGTCAGCCGCAGCCGCAGGCGCCGCCGCAGCAGCCGCCACCGCCGCCGCTCGGAGCGGGGGCGTCGCCGCCGCGTGCGGTGCCCCCCACGGAGACGGTCGACAGCAGCTTGACGGTGTCGTCGTGCCCGGCGGGACAGGGCGCGGGCGCCCCGGACTGGGCCATCGGCCGCCGGAGTTCGAACGTGGCGCCACAGGCGCGGCAGCGGTATTCGTAACGAGGCATGGTCCGAGCGTAGCCGCTGCGGGGCGGCAGCCGCGCGGGCGCCCGCGATCCGCGCGGGCCGTGCCCGGGGGGCGTGCACGCCTGGCACGGCCCGCGCCCGCGCGGGAGGGCGTACGGGCCCCGCGTGGTCCTTGCCCGCGCCCGGGCGTACGGGCTCCGCGGGGCGCACGCCCCCGGGCGGGGGCGGTTCAGCGGGGGCGGTGGGCGCCGCCCGCGCGGTCCTCGCGGATCTCGGCGACCACCCGGGCAGCCGTCTCGCGTACGGCCTCCATCTCGGTGAGGAAGTGCCAGTAGTCGGGATGGCGCCCTTCGAGCCCGGCGAGCGCGCGGTCGACGCGGCCCACCGCGTCGTCCAGCGGCCGCGCGTGCCGCGGTTCCGGCGTGCTGCGGCCCGCCATCGCGAGCCGCTGCGCGTCGCGCACCGCGAACCGCGTCCGCTCGACCTCCTGCTGCGGGTCCTTCTGCACGGCGTTCAGCCGCTGGAGGCGGTCGCCTGCCGCGGACACCGCCTCGTCCGTGTCGTTCAGCAGCGCCCGCACCGTGCCGAGCAGCGCCGTCGCGTCCGGCCAGCGCTGCTCCTCGCGGGCCCGCGTCGCCTCGGCGAGCTTGGCCTCGGCCTGGTGCACGTTCTCCCCGGCCTGCGCGGGCACCGACTGGAGGTCCTGCCAGCACGCGGCGGAGAACCTGCGCCGCAGCTCGCTCAGCACCGGCTCGACCGAGGCCGCCCGGTTGGCCAGCGCCTGGGCCCGCGTACGCAGCGACACCAGGCGGCGGTCGATCTCAGCGGCGCGCTCCGGCAGCCGCTCCGCGTCGCGCCTGACCCCCTCGGCCTCCCGCAGCACCCGGTCGGCGCGCTGGAGCGTCTCGGGCACGCCATGGCGGCCCGCGCCCTCGTTGAGCCTGGTCAGCTCGGGGGAGAGGGCGGCGAGCCGGGCCGCGAGGTCGTCCGCGCGCAGGCCCGAGCCGCGCACCGCGTCGAGCGCGTCGCTCGCGGCGAGCAGCGCCTGCTTCGCCCGCTCCACGGCCGGGGCGAGCCGCGCGAGCTGCGTCTCCGCGTCCCCCAGCAGCGGGCCGATGCCCTGGGCGAAGCGCTCGAGCTCGGCCTTGATCCGGTCGAGGTCGTCCTTCGCCTTCGTCAGCTCGTTGTGCGCGCGGGTCGCCGTCGCGAGATCGAGGTCGGGCCTGTCCAGGTCGTGCGCGTCCACCGCGGAGATGTAGCGGCTGCTCGCCTCGTCGATCCTGCCTCCGAGCGCCGCGAAGTCGTCGAGCGCCTTGCGGGACCGCGGGCCGCTGTCGACCGCGCTGATCGTCTCGACGGAGATCCGCAGGTCGCGCTGGGCGGTGTCCAGCTCGTAGAACGCCTCGGCCGCCGCGTCCTTCGCGGCCTGCGCCGCGGCGCGCTGCTGCTCGCTGCCGCCGCGCCCGCCCCCGAACCAGCGCCGGCCGCCGCCGCCCCCGCTCGCGAGCGCGGCGGGCACCGCCGCCACCAGCAGCGGAACGGGCAGCAGCACCAGCGCGCACAGGTCGCGGAAGACGCCGGGCCCGCGGGGGCGCACGCCCGGGACCGTACGGGCGCCGCGCACGGCGGCCTCTGCCGCCGGACCGGTCGCTCCTGTCGGGCTGGTCGGACCAGTCGGACCTGTCGGATCGGTCGGATCGGTCGGATCGGTCGGGCTGGTCGGATCGGTCGGGCCATGGACGGCGCGCGCCCTCGCTCCAGAGTCTCCGGAGCCCCCGGAGTGCGGATGCGCGTGTGTCACATGCCTCTCCCGTGCCGGTTTCGTCCTGCCGGTTCATTGTCCCACCCGGTAAGGACGAACACACGGGTCGGTCAGTTCGCCGTGCGCACCGAGACACCGCCGTTGGCCGTGTGCGCCTTCACCGCGTGCGGGCTCGCGCCGTCGCGCGGCACGCCGATGTCGGTCCTGCCGTTCCCGCTGCCCGCGTCGACCGCGTACGCGGTGCGGCCCCTCGGCAGGCTGATCCGGACACGGCCGTTGTGGCTGACGGCCTCGACGTCGTCGGGGACGGAGGAGAAGCCGAGGTCGACCGAGCCGTTGCTGCTCCGCGCCACGGCCTTGCCGCCGGTGAGCCCGGCCCCGGTCACCGACCCGTTGTCCGAGCTGAGGCTGACGGGCCCCGAGCTGTCCCGCACCTCGGCGCTTCCGTTGGACGTGCGCACCGACACGGCCGTACGGAAGCCGGAGGCGGTGACGCTGCCGTTGCCGCCCCTGACAGTGACCGCGACATCGCGCGGCACGGTCACCGTGTGCCGGGCCTCGCAGTCGGCGACGAGCCCCGAGCACTTCACCTTGAGCGTCAGCGTGTCCCCGGCCAGCCGCCACGACGGGGCGGGTCCGGTGCCGAGGAACACCCAGCCGTCGACCTGCCGCCGCACCCGTACCCCCGTGACATCGCCGGGCACCACCCGCACGCGCGAGTCGTCGGCGTCGATGGTGAGCTTCTTGCCGGTGAACGCGAAGGTGTGCTCCCGCACGGGCGCGTGCGACACGTCGGAGCCGCAGGCCGTCGCGGTGGCCCCCACCGCGACGGCCCCGCAGAAGGCGAGTACGGCACGGGCGCCGGTGCCACGGCGAGGTCGGGCGGTGGTGGTCACGGTGATCGGTCCCCCTGGTCGGACGGGTCGGCGTCGAGCGGTGCCCCCACCGTAGGAGCCGGGCCCCGCCCCGCCGATCCGGCCGGCCACCGTCCCGGGGTGGGGCTAACCCCCCTCGTCCGCCGCCCCGCCGGGTGCGGGCCGTGTCCCGCCCGCCATGTACCCTGTTGCCTCCACGGGTGCGTAGCTCAGGGGTAGAGCGCTGCTCTTACAAAGCAGATGTCGGCGGTTCGAAACCGTCCGCGCCCACCGCGGGAACGGCCCCGCCGCCCTGGGCGGCGGGGCCGTACGCGACTCCGGGCCGTGTGCGCCGCGCAGAGCCGGGAGGATCCGCTGGGCAAGCGCGGCCAGGAGCTGCACGGCTGGCACATCGGCGACCCGCGCGCGACGGAGGCCGACGAGAAGGCCAACAGCTGGCTGATGCGGCCGCGCGGCGCCTATGTCATGGGCCGGAACATGTTCGGGCCCGTGCGGGGCGAGTGGGACGAGGCGTGGGACGGGTGGTGGGGGCCCGAGCCGCCCTACCACGCCCCGGTCTTCGTGCTCACCCGCTACGCCCGTGAACCGGTCACGATGGCGGGAGGCACCACCTTCCACTTCGTCACCGAGGGCTTCGA